>JBFMAB010000059.1:200387-280336 GCA_040755835.1 Myxococcota bacterium | reverse complement strand
GGGAGTCCGGCGACATCAGCACCAGCATCGAGCCCTGTCCGTCGTTCGTTCCACGCATGGCCAGCACCAGATCACGCCTCGGTACGGCCAGTCGATCGTCTCGAGGCGTTTTTCAGCAACCTGCTAGATGCTCGCCCGTCTCACGCTGTGCCTCGCGGTGCTCGGCCTCGCCGGCTGCCGCTCGTCGGTCGACCCGAACCAGGGCCGCTTCTCCTGCGCCGAGACGAAGGACTGCGGCGACGGCTTCGAGTGCCGGCTGCAGTTCTCCGGCGGCGGCCGCTGCTTCAAGCTGGGCGAGTGCAAGGACCAGGAGACCTGCAACGGCGCCGACGACAACTGCGACGGCCGCACCGACGAGACGTTCCCCGAGGAAGGCGACGCGTGCCTCACCGGCGAGCCCGGCGAGTGCGCCGCCGGCGCCGTCACCTGCTCGGTCGGCACGCTCGGCTGCACCCGCACGCACACGCCGATCGCCGAGTTCTGCAACGGCAAGGACGACAACTGCGACGGCCGGGTGGACGAGGCCTTCGACTTCTCGTCCGACGAGCTGCACTGCGGCGGCTGCTTCCAACCGTGCGACGCCGGCACGTCGTGCCTCACCGGGCGCTGCCTCGAGACGGCCTGCGACGACGGCATCGACAACGACCTGAACAGCCTCACCGACTGCGACGACGACACGTGCTTCGGCCAGCCGTGCGTGACGCCCATGCCGCCCACGCACCGCTGCGGCGCGGTGGTGCCCGACGCGGGCCCCGATGGCGGGGCCGACGCGGGCGCGGACGGCGGGACGGAGGACGGCGGCGCCGACGCGGGCCTGGTGCGCGGCTGCTTCGCGCCCGAGACGGACTGCTCCAACGGCTTCGACGACGACGGCGATCGGCTGGTCGACTGCGCCGACCTCGACTGCGACGGTCGGGTCTGCTTCAGCGGGACGGTGTGTGCGGCGCTGGCGTGTCCCGGACCCGGGTGAGGTGTGTCACAATGCGGTCCTCCATGATCCAGCGTGTGCTCCTGGCCGTGGTGCTGCTCGGCGCCGTCGCCGCGCCCGCCCAGGTCCCCTTCGTCGCGGAGACGACGGCCATCCCCACCGCCACCGCGGGAGACCTGGCGATCGTCCCCGCGCCGGAGCCGCTCATCGCCGCGGCCGATCCGCTGCAGAACGGGCTGTACGTGTACGCCACCGACGGCGGCTTGCGGCAGGTGGTGCCGTACGGCGCGTTGCGCGGCGTCGACTGCCGCACCGGCCTCGCGTTCGCCACCGCGCCGTCGAGCATCGTGGCCGCCGGCGCCGCCGTCACCCAGAGCGTGGTCTTCGGCGCGCCCGGCGACGGCGGGCTGACCGACGTGACGTCGGGGACCACCGCCGTCCCCACCGTCGCCGCGCTGGCGCTGTACCGGCCGCCGGACGGTGGGCTCGAGGTGATCGCCGACGACTCCGCCGGCACCCTGCGCCGCCTCACCGTCGAGGACGACCTCTCCGGGGCGCTGCGCGGCGTCGCCGCCGGGACCATCGCGCTGCCCGGTGTGCCCTCGGGCCTCGTCGTGGACGACCGCACGGCCACGCTCTACGCGGCGGTTCCGTCGCTTGGCGTCTTTCGCGTCGACCTCGCGCAGGGCCAGGTGAACTCGCTCGTCCCGATGGACGGCGGCGGCTTCGGCAGCCTCGTCGGCGGCCTCACGTTCTACCCGCTCTTCGACGGCGGCGGTCTGCTGCTCACCACGGTGCCCGCCAGCGACGAGGTGACGGTGCACGAGCTCGCCGGGCCCAACCAGGCCGTCTACGTCACCCGCTTCCGCGTCGAGGTGGGCGCCCGCGTCGTGCGCGCGCCCCAGCACGTCGACGTCGTCGCCAACCGGCTCGACGGGTTCGACGCCGGCCTCTTCGTCATCCACGACACCTCCGCGGCCAACTACAAGTTGGTGCCCTGGGAGCTGCTCGCGCAGAACACGCCGGTGCCGCTGCCCGTCAACGTGCCCGAGGACTTCGTGGTGGCCGACGCCGGCGCCTCCGACGCAGGAACCGCCGACGGCGGGGCGGCCGACGGGGGCATCATCGACGGCGGCAGCGGCGGTGGTACCGGCGGCGGCAGCTCCGGGACGGGGGCCGGCCCGCCCGCGCGTCCGCTGGAGCCGACGGGCTGTGGCTGTACCGGCGTGTCCACGGCCCTCTTCCCGGCCCTCTGGGGCCTGTGGATCCTCAACAGGAGCCGGCGTCGCCGGACTGGAGAACCATGAGAGAGAGCGTGCTGTTGGTGTGCGTGGTCGCGCTGTCCTGCGCCACGCCGAAAGAGACGACCGCCCCCAACCCCGTCCCCGAGCCCGTCTCGCCGGTGCTGACGAAGGCGCCCGAGCGCGCGCCGATTCGCCTCACCCTGGTGGGGACGAACGACGTCCACGGCTGGGTGATGACGCAGGAAGAGCAGCTCGAAGGCGGCAAGCTGCGCTTCGGCGGCATCGCCACCTTCGCGGCCTACCTGCAGGTGCTCCGCGAGGACAACCCGGGCGGCGTGGTGCTGGTGGACGCCGGCGACCTGTTCCAGGGCACGCTCATGTCGAACATCACCGAAGGCGAGGTCGTCATCGACGCCTTCAACCTCCTCAAATACGACGCCGCGGCGATCGGCAACCACGAGTTCGACTACGGCCCGGTGGGGCCGGTCTCCGCGGCGACCGACATCGCCATGGACCCGTTCGGCGCGCTCAAGGCGCGCATCGCGCAGGCGAAGTTCCCGCTGCTGTCGACGAACATCTACGAGGCCGACACCGGCCTGCGGCCGAGCTGGCTGCCGGGCGAGGGCAGCATCATCATCGAGCGGCGCGGCGTGAAGGTCGGCATCTTCGGGCTCACCACGCCCACCACGCCCACCGTGACGCTGCCCATCAACGTGGCCTCGCTCCGCTTCGGCGCGCTCGCCACCGAGGCGCTCACCGCGTCGAGGCGCCTGCGTGAGCGCGGCGCCGACGTCGTCGTGGCCGTCGTGCACGCCGGCGGGCGCTGCACCGACGTCTCGCACGCCGAGGACGCGTCGAGCTGCGACCTCGACTCGGGCGAGGTGTTCGAGATGATGAAGGGCCTGCCCGAGGGCACGCTGGACGCGGTGGTGGCCGGCCACACCCACGCGCAGATCGGTCACTTCATCAAGGGCACGCCGATCATCGAGAGCTGGGCGCTCGGCAGGTACTTCGGGATGATCGAGCTCTACCTCGACCCGCAGACGAAGAAGGTGCTGCCCGGCAAGACGCAGATCCACTCGGGCATCGAGGTCTGCGAGACGGAGGACCAGGCGACGAGCAGCTGCGACGTGCGCCGGCTGAAGGCGCAGGGCAACCCGGTGACGCCGGTCATCGCGCGTTTCCGCGGGCGGGAGATCACCCCCGACGCCACGGTGCTGGCCACGCTCAAGCCCGCGGAGCAGCGCGTCGCGGAGCTTCAGGAAAAGGACCTCCACATCAAGGTGCCGGTGCCGCTCGGCCGCAACTACGAGAGCGAGAGCGCGCTCGGCAGCTTCCTCGCCGACTCGCTGCGCTCGATGACGAAGGCCGACGTGGCGCTGCTCAACCCGGGCGGGCTGCGTGCGGACCTGAAGGCCGGCGCGGTGAAGTACGGCGCGGTGTACGAGGTGCTGCCCTTCGACAACCAGGTCGCCACGCTGGAGCTGACGGGCGACCAGCTGCTGCGGCTTTTGACCGCCGCGTACGGCTCGAAGAAGGGTGTGTTCCAGGTGTCGGGCCTCGAGGTGAAGCTCGGCCGCTGCCCCGCGCCGGATCGCCTGAAACAGGCGACGCTGCCCGGTGGCAAGCCGCTCGACCCGGCCGGCAAGTACACGCTGGTGATGCCCGACTTCCTCGCGCGCGGCGGCGACGGCCTGGCGCCGGTGCTCGCCACCATCGAGCCAGCGCGGGTGAATCTCGGCGAGACGCGCGCCGCGAACCTGCGCGACGAGCTCGTGGCCTACTGGCAGACCGCGAAGACCCCGTTCCGCGCGCCGCGGCCAGGCCGCATCGCCTTCACGGAGGTGGCGGCGAAGTGCAAGGCGTCGGACGAGGCCGGGTCGCCCTGACGCGGCGGCCTTCGTCCGGAAGTTTTTGAAATGACGTTGGAAATCGCGCCGGAGGCCGATATTCCGGCCTCCGCGGGGGCCTCGATGTCAGACCCCTCTGCTATGTGAATGGGGGCGTGTGGGCCCGCGGTCGGGGCGCCACCCGCGAGGAGGGCAATTCGTGCTCTACAAGGTCACGCCGATGCTGACGCCTCCGGTGAAGGAGAAGCGGTCAGCGAAGAACGCCGATCCCGACGCGCCGAAGGAGCCGCGCAAGCGCCGCAAGTCCGCGGTGTACGATGCGGACGGCAATGAGGTGCTGATCACGATGATGTGCCTCAAGTGCCGCTCCATGAAGCCGCTCGCGATGTTCGGGCTGCGGAAGATGGCGGACGGAGCGATCCGGAACCAGCCGTGGTGCCGCACCTGCCGCTCGGGCGCGTCGTCGGGGAAGAAGAAGGCCCCGGCGGAGACGGTCGAGGCGGTGGAGGCCCCGGAGACGGTGACGGTCGCGGCGCCGGTGACGACGCCGGCCGCGGCGCCCGCGTCGGCCGAGCCCAGCGTGTCGCCCACCGCGGCGATCGCCGACGCCTCCGAACGCGCGCCGGCGTGAGCAAGCGCGCCTTGCGCGTGTCCGGCGAAGCGCCCGTTGCTCCAGCGGTTCCGCGTCCCCAGGCCCGTTGACGCCACGCGCGTCGCCGGGCGGAGGAGTGGTGTGTCCGCTCCCCGGCGTGCGCAGCGTCGTGGTCGCCAGCGCGGGAGCCGGGTGAGCGGGCGCCGGCCGGTATCCCGAGCGAGCTCGTCGTCGGGGGCCTCGTCGTCGCGGAAGTCGTCGTCGCGGAAGTCGTCGTCGCTCCCGTGGCGGGGCATCGCGGTGCTCGACCTGACGCGCGTGCTGTCGGGCCCCTTCTGCACGATGCAGCCGGCGGACCTCGGCGCGACGGTGTGGAAGGTGGAGCCGCTGACCGGCGACGACGCGCGGCACTTCCGGCCGGCGGGCGACGCGCACGAGCCGTCGCTCTCCTTCTCGTCGGTGAACCGCAACAAGGCATCGCTGGCCATCGACCTCAAGCGCGCTGCGGGGCGGGCGCTCGCACGCCGCGCCGACGTGGTCCGTCGCGGCGTCATCGGTGGCCCGAAACTCGAAACCCCGCCCCTCTTTCGAGGAGCGGGGCTTCTTCACCGGCTGGCTGTGGAGGTGAGCGGGATCGAACCGCTGACCTTCGCATTGCGAACGCGACGCTCTCCCAACTGAGCTACACCCCCGCATACGGCAACTGCTTTTCTCTGCGGACGTCGCCAGAGGCGGGCGGCTGACTACTTGGATCATGGGGGGGTGTCAAGGCGTGAGATTCCCTCGCACTCTCGCGGTTTTGACATTTGACGCGCATCGTTACGGGTGCCATAAAAATCGCTCCGTCGATGCCGCCCCCCACGAAGACCTTGAGCCCGGCCGAGCTCGCGAAACTCGAACACGCGTTCGCCACCGATCCGGGATCCGAGGCGTACAAACCCCTCGCCGAAGCGTACCTCGGCATGGGTCGCTTCATGGAAGCGATGGTGGTCTGCAAGAAGGGCGTGAAGGCCCACCCGCAGCTGGCGGATCCTCGCGTGTTGCTCGCCCGCGTCTACGCCGAGCAGGGCAAGGACAAGAAGGCCGTCGAGGAGCTCAACGGCGCCTTGCAGGTGGCGCCGTCGGACAAGCTGGCGCTGCGCCTGATCGGCACGTTGCAGATGCGCAACGGCGAGCCTGAGGCCGGAAGGGCGAATCTGCTCAAGGCGTACGAGGCGGATCCCGCCGACCAGGAGACGCTGGACGCGATGACGAAGGCCGGCGTCCCGGTGCCGAAGCCCGCCGCGCCTGAGCCGCCGCCTCCGCCGCAGCCCGTCGCGCCGCCGGTGGTCGCCACGCCTGCGTCCGGCAACGGCGCCACGTCCCGCGTCGAGGTTCCTGGCTCGAGCCCGCGGCTGGCACCCGTCGCGCAGCACCCGGCCTCCCAGCAGCAGCACGAACCCCGGCCGTCGCGTCCCCCGCAGCAGGCCCGGCCCGCCCAGCAGGCGCGCCCGGCCGCGCGTCGCCCCGCATACGACGAGGACGACGACGAGGAGCCGATCAGCGAGCTGTCTGAGGTCAGCGACCCGGGGTACCGCCGCCGCAGCAGCTCGAGGAAGAAGGGCGGCTCGTCGAAGGCGATCTTCTTCCTGCTCATCTTCGCGGTGCCCGTGGCGGCGGCCGCCTACTACGGCATTGGCCAGTGGCGCGCGCGCAACATCAAGGAAGCGAACAGCAAGCTCCGCGAGGCCACCGATAAGATCAAGGCCGACACCTACGCGGGTTACCAGCAGGGCATCGAGCTGGCGGAGCAGGCGCTCAACATCGACGGCTCCGCGGACACCAACCGCCTCGCCCGCGGCCTGCTCGCCTACGCGTACACCATCCGCTGGGGCGAGCATCAGCGCGACGAGTCGAACCGCGAGGCCGCCGAGAAGCACATCCGCGAAGGCATCGACGCCAGGGAGTCGAGCGCGTACCTCCGTGCCGCCGACGCGCTCTTCAAGTTCTACTCGGGCAAGAACGATGAGGCGCTCGAGTCGATCCAGAAGTGGATCGCCCAGGCCGAGTCCGAGAAGAAGCAGGTCGGGTTGTTCTACCTGACCCGCGGCATCATCCAGATGAACTCCGGTGACCTCGAAGCGGCCAAGGAGAGTCTGGACAAGGCGCAGACCATCACGCCGGACGATCCGCGCGTCTTCGTGGCGCTCGGCAACCTGCACCGCCGCCGCGGCTCGGACATGTCGGCGCTGACCGCGTTCAACAACGCGCTCAAGTACACGCGCAACTCCCACCCGGACGGCCTGCTCGGCACCGCGAAGCTGATCCTCGACCAGGAAGATCCGGGCAACGGCTACCTCACGGCGGCGAAGTACCTGAAGACGCTGCTCGAGATGGAGCCGCCGCCGTCCCCGCGCCAGCTGGCCCAGGCCCACTTCGTGCGCGCGCTGCTGGTGAGCCGCCTGTCGGGCGACTTGAAGCTCTACACGGACAAGGACTTCGTGAAGAAGCTGGAGGACGGTACCGGCGTGACCTCGGACGAGGCGAAGGCGCGCTCGGAGATCCAGAAGGAAGAGAACGAGGGCCTCGCGCTCGATCGCGCGAACCCCGAGCTGTTGATGCTGCGCGGCCGCCGCCTCGCGTACGAAGGCAAGCTGGACGACGCCGCCGCGGAGATCCGCAAGGCCATCGAGATGAACAGCTCCGCCTCGCACTTCCACGTCGAGCTCGCGAAGGTGCTGATGCGCAAGGAGGGCGGCGAACCGGCGGCCGAAGAGGCGCTCAAGAAGGCGCTCTCGCTCGTGCCCAACAGCCCGAAGCTGCTCGCGCTCCTCGGCCAGGCGCAGTACCGGCAGAAGAAGTTTGACGACGCCAGGAGCACGCTCGAGAAGGCCGTCAGTGACGTCAAGACGCGCAACCCCGAAGCGCGCTTCCTGCTCGGGAAGCTCCTCCGCGACGAGAAGAAGGACTACGCCCGCGCCGCCGAGCTCTTCGACAAGGCCGCGCAGGAGTATTTCCAGGATCCGACGCAATCGGCCGCGTCCTACGACGAGCTGGGCCAGACCTACGAGCTCAAGGGCGACAAGGACAAGGCGCGCACGAGCTACGAGAAGGCGCTCAACGCCGACAAGGACTACCCGATGGCGTACTGTCACTACGCGCGCTTCCTGGTGAAGCTGGGCGACGCCAGGGAGCGCGACAAGGCGAAGGCGCTGGCGGGCGAGTTCCTGAAGCTGGCGCCGCGGGACGCCTGCGCGGAGGACATGAGGAACATCGGCGGTTGAAGTCTCCCACTCCCCCGGGGAGAGGGCATGCGCTTGTGTTCCGACCCTCCGGCTGGTTATGAGCGGACCGCCGTGAGCGTGTCTTCCCTGGACGTTGCCCTGCCGGAGCCGAGCGAGAACCCGGCCGCGAAGCGCTCGGTGGGCGCGACGATCCGCGACTACGTCTCCCTCACCAAGCCGCGCCTGTCCGGGCTGGTGCTCTTCACCACCGCCGGCGGCATGTGGCTGTCGCGGCAGCCGGTGTCGGGCTGGACGTGGCTGTGGGCGCTGCTGGGCACCGCGGGTACGGTGGGCGCGGCGAACGCGCTCAACTGCGTCATCGAGCGCGACTCCGATCGCTTCATGGCGCGCACCGCGGTCCGGCCGTTGCCGAGCCGGCGGATGACGACGCAGCCCGCGCTCGTCTTCGCGGCGGTGCTGGCCGGGCTCGCGCTGCCGATGCTGTCGCTGGGCGTGAACGCGCTCACCGGCATGCTGGGGCTCTTCGCGCTGCTCCTCTACGTGCTGGCGTACACGCCGATGAAGCCGCGCACGCACCTGGCGATGCTGGTGGGGGCGGTCCCCGGGGCCTTGCCGCCGCTGATGGGCTGGACGGCGACGACGGGGCGCGTGGAGGTGCCGGGGCTGGTGCTGTTCGGCATTCTCTTCTTCTGGCAGCTGCCGCACTTCATCGCGGTCGCGCTCTTCCGGAAGGACGAGTACCGGGCCGCGGGGCTCACCAGCCTGCCGCTGCAAAAGGGCGACGACGTCGCGCGGCTCCACGCGGTGCTGTACCTGTTGGCGTTGCTGCCGGTGTCCGTGCTGCCGACGGTGGTGGGCGTGGCTGGCTGGCTGTACCTCGCGGTGGCGCTGGCGCTTGGCGTGTATTTCACCTGGGTGGGCATCGACGGCTGGCGGAAAAAGGGCGACCATCGCTGGGCGCGGAAGCTCTTCAGGGTGTCGCTGCTGTACCTGACGGGGCTGTTCGCCGCGCTCGGCGTGTCCGGCTTCTGAAGCGTCTGCCGGTTGACGGGGCGTCGGGCCATTGGCGCCGGCGCGCCTGTCGCGCTCTGGCCCTTGTTTCACCCGGGGCGTCGGACTACACCTGCACCGCTCGGCACGCGCGGCGCCGAGGGCCGGGGGGCGACTCCGACATCATCGAAGTGATGGGCGAAACGTCGACGCCAGGTGGGGGTGGGGCGGTGCGGCTCGAGCACGTGCCGCGGGTGCACCCGGAGACGGCGGTGTCGAAGGTGGGTGGCCGCTGGTTGGCGGCGACGCCGGACGAGCGTTTGCATACGTTTGAAGGCGCGGACGGGGCGGTGTCGGAGGTCGGCGAGCGCATCGTCGAGTTGGTGGATGGAAGGCGCACCGTCGCGGAGATTGTCGACGTGTTGGTGGACGAGTTCGAGGTGTCCCGCGAGGTGGCCGAGCAGGACACCGTCGAGTTCATCAGGCTCTTGGTTCAGAAGCAGGTGCTGGTGCTGTAGGTGAATGCCGGACAGGGGTGTGCGGCACTCAAGGAGGACGAAGACGTCATGGTGCGAGCGAGCGTGAGCCGGTGGGGGCTGGCGGTGCTGACGGCGGCGGCCGTGTTGTCGGGGTGTCAGTGCGGCGGTCAGGACGACTGCAGCGACGTCTCGGTGAAGTTCGAGTCACCCGTCGCGGGGGCGGAGGTGGTGTCGCCGTTCGACGTGGAGGTGCGCGCGTCCAACTCCGCCGGCATCGCGTACAAGTTCGACACGGCGACGTTGACGTCGGATGGGTTTTCGGCGGACGGCACGGTGGCGGACGCGACGGCGCACTTCGCGGGCGTGCAGCTCGCTCCCGGGCCGCATACGCTGACCGCGCGCATCAACAAGGGCACGTGCTCCAGGACGGCCAGCATCGACGTCACGGTGAAGAGTGAGGCCTGCACGACGCCGGCGGTGACGGCGGTGGCCTTTCCCCAGGACACGAGCAATGACGGCATCCTCAACGCGGCCGAGCTGCCGCAGGGGACGAACCTGCAGGTTCGGGTGACGGCGCAGTGCACCACGGGCGTGCAGGTGCAGGTGAAGCGCGGCACGACGGTGGTGGGCGGGCCGGCGGACTTCTCCAACGGCATGGCGACCGTGACGTTGCCGACGCTGCCGGACTCGGACTCGGCGACGTACGACCTCGTGGCGGAGCTGGTGCAGGGTGGAGCGCCGGTGGGCATGAGCCTCGGCGGCAGCATCCGCGTCGAGCGCGCGCTGCCGGCGTGCCAGAACACGACGGCGCTGGTGCAGGGGCCGAGCAACGGTGGCGCGGGCACGGAACACACGTTGACCGCGACGGGGACGACGACGGGCGTGACGGCGCAGTTCCGCCTGGACGGCGCGCAGGCCATGACGTCGACGCCGTCGGGCGGCATGGTGTCGGCCAGCTGGTCGGTGCCGAAGATGGGCGAGACGACGTACGCGGTGGAGCTGCGCTGCACGGACAACTTCGGCAACGTGGCGACCGACACGCGGATGGTGCGCGTGGACTACGTGGCGCCGACGGCGGCGATCACGCAGCCCACGACGAACCCGGACGGCGGCGCGACGACGGTGACGGACAGCCCGACGGTCGTGCAGGTGATGACCAACGCCGAGGACGGGGCGCAGGCGTGTGCGTTCCGCGTGCAGGGGACGACGCGGACGCAGATTGACTGCGCGCCGGTCAGCGGGGGCGCCGTCAGCATCGACGTGCCGTTCCCGCTCGATGGGACGTACACCATCGAAGTCGAGGTGGCGGACCTCGCGGGGAACACGACGACGACGAGCGTGGCAGTGAGCGTGGTGCTGTCGGGCTGTGGCATCGGCTTCACGCGGCCGTCGGCGTGCCCGGCGCTGATCACCGCGGCGCAGGTGAACAACGGGGTCTATGCGTTCCAGACGCAGAGCAACCCGTCGTGCAGCGGGCAGACGGTGCGGTTGTCGGTGCAGACGGTGTCGGCGGACGGGGGCATCGGGCCGGAGATGTCGGTCGGCACCGGGTCGATCGCCGGGACGGGGCTGGCGACGATTCCCGGGACGGTCACCAGCGGCGAGTACGTGTACTCCGCCGAGGTGGACAACATCGGCGTGGATGCCGGTGTGAGCCGGGCGAGCTGTGACGTGACGGTGGACCTCGATCGACCGGCGATTCAGAGCCCGGTCGTGCCGACCGGCCAGCCGTACGCGACCATCAACGTCGCGCAGGACACCCAGCCCGGCACGTGCGGCGCGCAGCGGCTCCTGCAGTTCTCCGCGCGCGTCCCGGCGGGTGGGCGCGTGGACGTGTGCACGACCCAGGCGGTGGACCCGTGCACGATGGCGGCGCGTCCGACGTCGCCAGCGTGCGGCGCGGGCTGGTACGTGATGCAGTCGAACGTCACGTCGCCGGCGAGCGGTTTCACGTTCACCGAAGGGGAGTACTCCATCAAGGTCGTGGTGGTGTCGAGCAGCGCCACGAGCGAGTCGGCGGCCGTACCGGTGTTCGTCGACGTCACGCGGCCGTGCGTCGTGCGGCAGGCGTCGCCGTGGCCGCAGGACACGGCGGGCGGCATGGCCGACGGGAAGCTGAACATCGCCGAGCTGGGGAGCAACGCGCCGCGCCTCCAGTTCGCTCTCGGTTGCGGTGATGTTGATCCGACGACGCTGTCGGCGACGTCGCCCGTGGTGGTGCGCGAGATCGTGAGCGGCAATCCGACCGGCTCGTTCAACCTCGCCGCGGACGCGACGTTCGCGAGCGCGCTCTACTCGGTCAACCTGACCCAGGGCGTGGCGAACGAGAAGGACTACTCGTTCTTCGTCGAGCTCACCGACAAGGCGGGGAACAAGAACCTGTACGCGGGCGGCGCGATGGATCCGGCGCGGTACGACATGCGCATCGACAGGGTGGCGCCCAGCTGTGACATCGTCTTCCCGTCGGCAGGGAACACCATGCTCGGGCTGGCTGACGTGCCTGGAGGCAATTTCACGGTGACGGTCGGCACCAGCGCGGACGTGCTGACGAACGGAGTCAGCGTGACGCTCGCGGGCCCGACGACGACGACGCGGCAGCTGACGCCGGCGGGTCCGGCGTATCAGGCGCAGACGACGTTTGCGGTGACGGGGACGAACGCCTGGACCGTGTCGTCGACGTGTACGGACACGGCGGGCAATGCGACTGCGGCGACGGCGCGGAACTTGACCATCGATCTCGACGCGCCGACGTGTACCATCACGTCTCCGACGAACAGCGCGCCGTATGCGGTGAATGACATCGTGACGACGCTGAACGTGACGGGCGGAGATGGCCGGCTGGTGACGTGCACGACCAACGGTATGCCGCTGTCGCCGCAGCTGCTGGTGACCAGCGGCACGGCGACGCACCTGCTGTCGTACCCGAACGGGACGCAGACGGTGGCCTGCAGCCTGACCGACACAGCGAACAACCCGGGCAGCTGCCAGGTGATTGGCGTGGTGGTCAACTCGATGTCGTGTGGTTTCAACCTCACCAGCACGCAGACGACGGCGTCGGGGTTCTGGCACAACCGGTCGAACACCGGGAGTCTGACGGCGAACTCCGGAGTTGCGACGGTGACGGCGAACACGCCTGACTGCGGCATGGGGAAGACGGTGACGCTGCGGCGGGTGGCGCCGACCGCGGGGACGCCGGTGACGGCGACGACGGACTCGATGGGGAATGTGTCCTTCCCCGGCGTCGCGGTGGTGGACGGCGAGCGCTGGGACGTCACCATCGACAACGGCGCCGGGCTCTTGACGACGCGGTCCTTCCGCGTGGGCCTGGTGGCGCCGGCGGCGGCGGGGGTGAGCATCGGTGGCGCGGCGGTCACGACTGGGACGAACCTCTATTTCGTCGCGGCGAGCGGCAATCGGAACGCCGACACGGGCACGGCGGGCTACTTCGCGGACACCAACGCGGGCGCCGCGGGCGCCCAGTTCGACGTGGCCGTGAATGGAGTGACGGGCGCGTTCAAGGCCGGACTCAACGGCGAGGTGCAGTTGGTGTTCAAGGGAAGCGTCGTTGCCTCGCAGAACGTGACGGCGGATCCGCAGAGCTTCACGTTCACGAGCGCGACGCTGCCGCACAACGACAGCGGGGCGTTCGAGGTGCGGGTGGTGGACACCGCGGGCAACAGCACGTCCGTCATCAACAACCCGTCGGCGATCGACGTCATCGCCCCGGGGGCGCCGACGGTGACGCAGAACCTGACGAACGCGCGCGCGGCGCAGGTGACGCTGCAGTGGGCGCCGACCTACGACGACGGGGTGGACTCGGCGTCGGGCGGGCACGCGGGGTACGACGTGCGGTGGACGACCAGCTCCGTGCCGAACAACAACGCGATGGCGGCGAGCAGCGACTACTTTGGGTCGTCGAGCTACCAGGACACGCTGAGCGCGTGGAGCGCGACGAACATCACGCGGGTGGTCGATTTGCCGCCGCTGAACACCTACTACATCGCGGTGCGGGCGAAGGACGAGGTGGGGAACTACTCCTCGTTTGCGGCCCCAACGAGTTTGGCAAACGACTGGACGGAAGTGACTCTTGGCGGGCCAGCGGGTTCGAACTTCGGTCAGACCGTCATGTCCGGCTTCTCCTTGAACGGAGACGGAATCGACGATGTGGTGGTTGGTGCACCAAACCGTGCGACCAACATCGGGTCTGTGTTTGTCTATTGGGGCGGCCCGACCTTCACAAGCCAGCCGTCATGTGTTCCGCCATCTTGTCTGGAACTGCAGCCACGGGATGGTCAGTCGGGCCTGTTTGGCGGAGACCTTTCCGCTGCTGGAGATGTCGGGAACGTTGGTGGAGAACTGGTTCGAGACTTGGTTGTCGCTCAGAGTGGTTGGTCGAGCAACGTAGGCCGCGTGTTCATTTACTTCGGTGGCGTAGGAGGAGCACCGATCGACCCCGCTCAAGTCATCGAGATCCGTGGAGACACTGCTACGAATCGCTTTGGAACAATGGTGTCCATCATTCGCGATATCAACGGCGACGGCTTGGATGAATTGGCCGTTGGCTCGAGTGGCTTCAATGGGAATCAAGGCCGCGTTTATATCTTTCACGGACGTTCTCGAGCTCAGTGGGTTGCAGCGAGTACCGGAGTGGACGGTACAAACACGTACATTCCGGTTGGGGCCGCAACTTGGGTCCTCGACGGTCCGCTGCCATTGCTCGACGCAACGGTCGGCAACGGTTTCGGATTGTTCCGGCTTGGGAACGCGAACCTCGGCGACTTCACCGGCGACTCGCGCGGCGACTTTGCAGTGCCGCTGAGCCGCACCTCGATCAATCGCGTCGCGCTGTATTCGGGAGCGGCAGTCGTGGCCGCTGGTCAGTTCGACGCGGGTGTTACCTTCCCGTTTTCAGGAGCTCTCCAAGTGCTCGCACAGCCGGTGCAAACCGGCACTGGCACGAACGGGTTTGGTGCCTCCGCGACGGGCGGAGTCGACGTGTTGGGAGCAACTCGCACCGATTTCGTTGTTGGGCAGCCGTCCAGCAGTGTGGTTCACATCTACGCCGATCTTGACGGATCGGGAGTGGCGGGTGGTGCGCCAGTGGCTTCCATAGCGGGGACGAGCAGTTTTGGAACCTCCGTCGCGACTGCGGACGTCAATGGCGACGGCTATCGCGACATACTTGCCGGTGAGGGTCTGGGGACAAACAACCACGGTTGGGTTGTGTACCGGAGACCGACGGGCTTTGCGCAGAATCTCGCAAGTACAAGCAGTCCTCCTTTCTTTGCGAGCTCGTTGGCGGGTGGTGCTGGCAGCAGTCTCGGTAGGTCGATATCCGCTGGAGATGTTGATCACTCTGGAATGCCGAATGGGATTGATGTCATTCTTGGGGACCAGGTTCAAAACAGGGTGGTTGTGCGCAAATGAACAAAAGCCAGAGCCAAAAGCATCGCTATCTCGCCCCGTCTGTCCTTACTGTTGCGCCGGATTCGTCTCAGGTGTCACTCCTGACTTGCACGCCCCCCAAGGTTCCGTGTCCGGACTGTCCCGACAGGCTGTGCGTCGCAAATGATGCTTCAATTACTTTTTGTGGTGACTACTGCGGGTGAATGTCTGGCAGCTACAGTGGCGAGTCGACTCTTGGACGAATAGCGGACGCACCGCGCGGTCCGCTCCGCTTCACATCGAGGCCATCCGGGGTCCGCGAACAGGGGTGAGCTGATTGCCTGCTGGCGTCAATTCACCGACCGGTTGGCTGACCGACGACCGAGTCTTTCTTGGCCTCCTCGTTGCCTCCTTCCCTGCGGCCGCGGCTTCCCACTTCTTCTTCCCCGGAACCAATACGTTCATCCTCAGCTGTCTTGCGCTCATCCCGCTCGCGCGGCTGATGGGCGAGGCCACCGAGGTCATCGCGCACAAGCTCGGCGCGGGCCTCGGCGGGCTGATGAACGCGTCGTTCGGCAACGCCGCCGAGCTCATCATCGCCATCGCCGCCCTGCGTGAGGGCCAGACCGAGGTCGTGAAGGCCTCCATCACCGGCGCGATTCTCGGGAACATCCTGCTCGTGCTGGGCATGGCGATCATCGCGGGCGGCGCGCGCCGCGAGAAGCAGACCTTCAACGCCACCGCCGCGCTGTCGGGCTCCGCGATGATGTTCCTCGCGCTCGTCGCGATGACCATCCCCGACCTGTTTCACGTCGCGCGCGGCGACGCGGCGCTGCCGGTGCTCGGGAAGATGTCCATCGGCATCTCGGTGGTGCTGCTCTTCATGTACGCGCTGTCGCTGCTCTTCGCGCTGAAGACGCACCAGCACCTCTACGCCGCCGAGGACGAGGGCGTCGAAGAGGACCTCCCCGACTGGAGCCAGGCGAAGGCCGTGGGCGTGCTGCTCGGCGCGACCGTCGGCGTCGTCGTCATGGCCGAGTTTCTCGTGAAGGCCATCGAGCCCGCGATCGAGAGCTTCGGCTTCACCCACACCTTCATCGGCGTCATCGTCATCGCCATCATCGGCAACGCGGCCGAGCACTCCACCGCCATCCTGATGGCGATGAAGAACAAGATGGACCTCGCGTACAACATCGCCTTCGAGTCCTCGAAGCAGATCGCGCTGTTCGTCGCGCCGGTGCTGGTGTTGCTGTCGGTTCCGCTCGGCCACCCACTGACGCTCGAGTTCAGCCACATGGAGGTCGTCGGCATGGGCGTCGGCGTCGGCGCCGCGACGCTCATCGGCCTGGACGGTGAGTCGAATTGGCTCGAGGGCGCGATGCTGCTCGGCGTGTACGCGATCCTCGCCGTGGCGTTCTACTTCGTGCCGTGAACGCGTCGCCCGAGCTCCCGTCCCGGCCGCACTGGGGGGCCGATGGCGCGCTCCTCTTCATCACCGCCATCTGGGGCGCAACCTTCGTCACCGTGAAGACAGCGCTCGATGACGCGGACACGCTGACGTTCCTCGCGCTGCGGTTCTCGCTGGGCGCCTTGGTGGCGGCGTTGCTCGCGCGGGGCGCGCTCCGGAACCGCATGGCCTGGCGGGGTGGGGTGGTGCTGGGCGTGCTGCTCTTCGGTGGGTATGCGCTGCAGACGTGGGGCCTCGAGCTCACCTCGCCGTCGCGGAGCGCCTTCATCACGGGGCTCACCGTCGCCTTCGTGCCCTTCGCGCAGCTGGCCGTATTCCGGAAGCGGCCGTCGGCGGCGGCGCTGGTCGGAGTCGGCGTTTCCGTGGTTGGGCTCGCTCTGCTCACCGGGCTCGACGTGGCGGGCGGCGTCCCGGCCGGAGACGCGCTGACGCTCGGGTGCGCGGTCGTCTACGCGTTTCAGATCGCCCTCACCGGGAAGTATGCGCGCGAGGCGCCGCCGACGGCCCTCGTCACCGTGCAGTTGCTGCTGACGGCCGCGTTGGCTGCGCTGCTCGTCCCGCTGGGGCCCATGCGGCTGCGCCCGACGCCGGAGCTCTGGGGGGCGGTGGTGGTGACGGGGGTGGTGGCGAGCGCCATCGCCATCTCGCTGCAGGCGTGGGCGCAGGCGCGGACGACACCCGTGCGGGCCGCGCTCATCTTCGCGCTCGAGCCGGTGTTTGCGGCCGGCCTCTCCGCCGCGCTGGGCCGCGAGGTGTTGTCGATGCGGGAAGTCGCCGGAGGCGGAGTGATTGTCGCCGGCGTGCTGGTCGCGGAGCTCGGGGCGGCGCCGCGTTCGCGTACTTCGGCAAGTGGTTGAAGCGTCGAGGTCGAAAGGTCCGTCGAAAAGGTCCTCAGAGCACCTGCCGACATCCTCCGCACCTGCCGGCCGACATCCTCCGAAGCCCCCTCGCGCTCGTCCCCCGCGCCCGGTAAACGCGCGACATGCCCGTCGAACTGCAGCGCGGAGGTCTGGTCCTGCGCGGCGCGCCCCTCTGGTTCGACGCCCGGCGCCGCTCCGAGCTCGCCTTCGTCTCGCACGCGCACTCCGACCACATCGCCCGGCACCACTGCGTCATCGCGACCCGCGAAACCCTCGCGCTCATGGCCCACCGCCTCGGACCGCTCGAGGCGACCCACCCGCTCGCGTATGGCGAAGCGCTGGAGGTCCACGGTCACCGCGTCGAGCTGTTCCCCGCCGGGCACGTCCTCGGCGCCGCGCAGGTCCGCGTCACCCGGCCCGACGGACACCGGCTCGTGTACACGGGCGATCTCTCCGTGGGCCCGTCGCTCACCGCCACCGCGGCGGAGGTCGTCGCCTGCGACACCCTCGTCCTCGAAGCGACGTTCGGGCACCCCCGCTACCGTTTTCCCCCGCAGGCGGAGGTCTACGACCAGGTCGCGGCCTGGGCCCGACGCCACCTCGAGGCCCGCGTGCGCCCCGTCGTCCTCGCCTACTCGCTGGGCAAGTCGCAGGAGGCCATTCGCCAGCTCCGCGCCCGCGGCCTCTCCGTCGCCGCGCACCCGGCGATTCACGACGTCAGCCTCGTCTACGAGCAGCTCGGCGTGCCCGTCGGCGCCCGCCGCTTCGATGGCGCCTTCCGGGAAGGCGAGGTCGGCGTGTTTCCGCCGTTCCGGCGCGGCGCCTCCCTCGACGGCGTCGGGCCGCGCGCAACCGCCGTGCTGACCGGCTGGGCGCTGGAGCCCTGGGGCGCGCGACGAAGCGGCGCGGACGTCGCCTTCCCCATCTCGGACCACGCGGACTACCCCGCGCTCGTCGAGTGGGCCCGCGCCAGCGGCGCCCGCGAAATCATCACCGTTCACGGCTTCGTCGACGAACTCGCGGCGGGCCTGCAGCGCGAAGGGATGTTCGCGCGGGCCGTCTCCGCGCCGGTGCAGATGGATCTTCCGCTCGCCCTCTGACACAACCCGGTCGCATGGCGGAACCCTCCAAGGCGCTGCGGCAGGTGTTGCTCGCGTCCGTGCAGTCGCTCACCGTCACGCGGTCCGAGCGCGCGGGAGCCGACTCGGTGGTGCTCGACGCCGGCATCGTCGCGAGCGCGGGACTCCTTGCAAACGAGAAGGTCGACGTCCTCAACGTCACGACGGGCGCACGGTTCTCCACCGCGCTGGTCGTCAGTCAGAAGGCGCCCGGCGGCGTGGAGGTGCTCGGCCCCGCGGCCCACTTCGCGGCGGTGGGTGACGTGCTCGTGCTGTCCGCCTGGGCGTGGATGAAGGAGAAGTCGGCCTCGCGGCACCAACCGCGGATGGTGGTGGTCGATGCGCGGAACCGGGTCGTGCCTCCCGCGGCGAAGGCGGGGGGCGCGCGCGCAACCGCCAGTCCGGAGCCGAGCGCCGCGCCGGGGAAGGCCCGTCGCCCGTGAGCCCGTCGGAGGTCGTCCCGCTCGCGTGCGGCGAAGGCGTGCTGGAGGTCGACCGGTCGATCCTCGAGATGTCGACGCCGCGCGTGCACTGGCGCCGCTTCGTCGTCGAGTCGTCGGCAGCGTCGGCGCTCCTGCGCGTCCAACGTCACACGTCCGTCGACGGGCAGCCGGTCGAAGGCCCGCTGGGCCGCTGCGTGATTCGCCTCGAGGAGGGCGTGCTGCACGTGCAGGTGGAGGACGGGCCGTTCCTGGGAGAGCTCGTGCTGCGCCTCGCGTGGTACCTCGGCACCACGCGGCAGGGCGGGGTGCTCGTGCACGCCGCCGCGCTGGCGGAGGGCGAGGTGGGCATCGTGGCGTGCGGGAAGAGTGGCGATGGGAAGTCGACGCTTTCGCGTCTGTGCCGCACGGGTGGGCTTCGGCTGCTGACGGACGAGGTCGTGCAACTCTTCCCGGATGGGCGGGTCGGCGGCACCCCCTTCCGCTCCGACTTCGACAACGAGGGCAATCCCGGCCTGGTCCGAGCGCGGTACTTCGTGACGCTCCGCAAGGCTGACCGCGAGGCGCTCGAGCCGCTGGGGGCGACCGAGGCGACACAGGTGGCCCTGGCGCAGTGCTTCGCGGTGGACGAGGTGGCGCTGCCCCGCGTCGAGGTGCGAAAGCGCGTGCTCGCGTTTCTCGGGGCCGTCGAACTTCGGACGCTGGCGTTCCGGAAGGCACCGGAGGTCGCCACCTTCGTCGGGACCGTGCTGCGGTAGACGGAGAAGGAAGCTGAACGAAAACAAACGGTCTCAGAGGACCGGAGAGAGAGAGAAAGATCCTCCGAGGACCTCCCTTTCGACCTCCCTTTCTTCAGGAAATCCAAATACTTGGAGTCAGCCTTCGACGGGCGGGCCCGCCATCGCCTCGACGTGCGCCGTGGCCTCGGCGAGGTACGCGAGGCGGCGCATCCGCACCTCCTCCGGCAGTTCCGCAAACGCCCGGAACGCGTCGGCGAGCAGCTCGCGATTGCCGTTGGTGGCCACGTGCGCGAGGTCCTGCGAGGCCTCGGTCGAGTCCACCGCCTCGTCCCAGTTGTTCTCCGGGGAGAACCCGGCCTCGAGGAGCGCGGTGAAGAGCGTGCACGCGGCGAGGCGCATGCGGAGCTCGCCCACGTGTTCGAGTGCCTCCGCGCTGGCCCGCAGCTCGCTCAGCGCCAGCGTGATGCGCGGGTCGACGTCCGCCGTCGGGTCGTCGACCTCCACCGCCTCGCGGAGCGCACCGTTGAGGATGTCCACCGCCGCCTCGGAGGGCGCGACCGCCTCGTCCACCTCGTGCAGGTAGCTCACCGCGAGGGCGACGTCGGCGCCACCTTCCGCGACGATCTGCTTCGCCTTCGCGACCGCCTGCATGTCGGGGACCGGCCGGCGGCCCTCGAGCCGCGTCTTCACGGCCTCGCGGTACAGGTGCTCCAGGCTGGTTCCCGGCGGCATGCGGACCGGCAGGGGCAGGCGGAGGCCCGGCACGTCCAGCACCCAGGGCGGGGGATTCGCCACGTGCTTGAGCGCTCGGAACAACAGGGAGCCGGGCGTGTCGCCGGGCCGGAAGGGCGGCAACTCGCTCTCGGGCGCGGGTTGCTGCGCGGCCATCGCCGCGGCCCGCTGCTCGCGCGTGAAGCTGGTGATGCCCACGGCCGGCGGAGGAGGCGGCGGCGGCGCGTCTTCCCCGTCGAGGCCCACCACGCGATCCATGTCCACGTCGTCGAACTCGATCTCCTCGAGCCCCGACGCGCCAGTGAAGTCACAGCGAAGGAGCTTCAGCTTCTCGAAGGTGACGCCCGAGAGGTTCGCGCCGCGGAAGTCGCAGTCCTGAAGACGACCGCCGTGGAAGTACGAGTTCGAGAGGTCGGTGTCCTTGAAGCTCACCTTCGACAGGTCGCACTTCTCCCACTCCGAGCCGATCAGCGTGAGGCCCGAGAGGTCGGCGTTCGCCGAGAAGAGGTGGGGGAACGTAGCGCCCGTGTGGTCGAGCGGGACCTTTCCGTCCTTGCGGAGCTGGTTCCACTGCTTCGACCCGTTCTTGAGGAGCTCTTCGATGCTGGGCTGCTTGGCCATGACGCGGCCTTCTATCTGCACCTTCGGGGCGCTTCCACAACGTTTCCAATCCGCCAGGAGCCCATATACACAGCCGCTTCCATGCTGGAGTTCCGTATCAGCGAGGACTTCGCCGGCGTTCGCCTGGACAAGTACCTCAAACGGACCTTGCCGAACGTCCCGACGTCGCACGTCTTCAAGATGATCCGCGTGAAGAAGGTGCGGGTGAACGGCAAGCGGGCGCAGCCCGAGCAGCACCTGGCCGTGGGCGACGTGGTGACGATCCGCGGCGACGAGCAGCAGCTCCTCGGAGACCGGGAGCGCGCTCCGGCGCCGCCGCCCCCGGTCGACCTCTCGCAGCTCGTCGTCCTGCTCGAGGACGAGTGGATTCTGGTGCTGGACAAGCCGTCCGGCATGGCCGTGCACACCGGCAGCGGCATCACCGGCGGCACCGTGGTCGACCTCGTGCGCGCGCACCTGGGGCCGCGCGCCGTCCGCAACGAGTTCGCCGCGAGCCCCGCGCACCGCATCGACCGCGAGACGTCCGGCGTCCTCGTCGTCGCCAAGCGCCGGCCGGCGATGGTGCACTTCACCGACGTCTTCACCCACCACAAGGCGAAGAAGCGGTACCTCGCCCTCGTGAAGGGGAAGCTGCCGCGCGACTGTGGGCTCATCGACCTGCCACTGGCCGAGCACCAGCAGACGGCGGAGTCGAAGGCGCGGCGCGGCGTCAACCTCCAGGAAGCACGGACCCGGTACAAGGTGCTGTGTCACACCAGCCACGTGTCCCTGGTGGAATGCGCGATAGAGACTGGCCGCACGCATCAGATTCGGCGACATTTCGCTGCCATCGGCCACCCCGTGGCGGGGGACCCGAAGCACGGGGACTTCGCGTTCAACCGCGAAGCGAAAGCACGGTGGGGGCTCGCGCGGTTGTTTCTGCACGCGGCGAGGCTGGAATTCCCTCACCCCGCAGATGGGCGGCGGGTGGTGGTCGAAGCGAAGCTCCCGGCGGAGCTCGTGGATGTGTTGCAGCGCTCCGGCCTCCCCTGGCCGGCGCAGGGAGCCTCAGAGGACCCCAAGTCGTTGAAGCGCCAGGAGAAAAAGCGGGAATGAGTGAGTCCTCCGAGTCACGGCTGGTGCTGGTCGACGTGCCCGAGAAGCGCTGGTGGAAGCTGCCGTTCAAGCTGGTCGGCTTCTTCACGTTGACCGGGCTGACGGCCGGTCTCTTCGCCTACGGCTTCGCCTGGTGGAAGTTCAGCGACGGCCTCCCGGATTTTCCGAAGGTGGAGGAGTACCGACCGCCCATCCTCTCCGAGGTCTACACGGTGGACGGCGTGCTCGCCGGCGAGTTTTACAACGAGCGCCGCAAGGTGGTGCCGTACGAGCGCATCCCCAAGCGCCTCGTGCAGGCCTTCATCGCCGCCGAGGACGCGGACTTCTTCGACCACTTCGGCGTCGACGTCCTCGGTACCGCCCGCGCGGCGACCAAGACCATCGCCAAGAAGCTGACCGGCAAGGGCAAGGTGCAGGGCGGCTCGACCCTGACGCAGCAGACGGCCAAAGCCGTGCTCATCAGCGCCGAGGGTTACAAGGAGGCCACGGCCAAGAACATCAAGCGCAAGGTGCGCGAGGCGCTCCTCGCCCGCCGGCTGGAGCGCGAGCTGACGAAGGAAGAGATCCTCTACCTCTACCTGAACAACGTGTACCTCGGGCACCACAGCTACGGCGTGCAGTCCGCGGCCGAGAACTACTTCCGGAAGGACGTGAAGGATCTCACGCTCGCGGAGATGGCGCTCATCGCCGGCCTCCCGCAGGCGCCCTCGACCTACTCGCCGTTCAGCAACGCCGAGGCCGCGCGCAAGCGTCGCCAGTACGTGCTCGGGCAGATGCTGAACAAGGGGATGATCACGAAGGCCGAGCACGACGAGGCCAGCCAGGCCGAGGTCAAGGTCTACCCGGTGGAGGACGTCTTCCACGAGTTCGCGCCGTACTTCACCGAGGAGGTCCGCCGCGACGTGGTGAGCCGCTACGGGAACCCGGCGCTCCTCAACGAGGGGCTCAAGATCTTCACCACCATGGACTCCGAGAAGCAGCGCGCCGCGCAGGAGGCGGTGCTGTGGGGGCTCCTCGCGGTCGACAAGCGGCAGGGTTTCCGCGGGCCGGTGATGCACCTCGACTCGAAGGCCGAACAGGACGCCTTCATCGCGAAGAGCCGCGCCGTGATGGCGGACGACGATGTGACGCCCGGCCGGTACTACGTGGGCCTCGTCACCGCGTTCTCGAAGGATCGCCTCGTCGCCGACGTGAACATCGGGGGGAAGGTGGCCAGGCTTCCGGCGCTCGGCATGCGCTGGGCGCGCGAGGTGAACGCCGAGCGCTACTACCCATCGGCGCTCATCAACACCGTGACGCCACCGCTCAAGGTCGGGGACGTGGTGGTCGTACGCGCGGTGAAGGACGCGAAGGGCCTCGTCGACGACAAGGAGGCGTGGTCGGAGCCATTGGCGAAGGAGGTGCCGACCACCGGCCCCCTGGTGCGCCTCGAGCAGGAGCCGGAGCCGCAGGCGGCGATCGTGAGCATCGACCCGCACCGGCAGTACCTGCTGGCGATGGTGGGCGGCTACGACTTCGACGCGAACGAGTACAACCGCGCGTTCCAGGCGTGCCGGCAGCCGGGTTCGAGTTTCAAGCCGATCGTCTACGCGGCCGCGATCGAGAAGATGGGCTGGACCGAGGGCACCGTCATCGTCGACAGCCCCATCGTCTACGACGACCCCGAGAACCAGAACCGGTGGAAGCCGGCGAACTACGACGAGGGCTTCCAGGGCGAGGTGCTCCTGCGCACCGCGCTGGTGAACTCGATGAACATCCCCGCGGTGAAGACCTTCATCGAGCTCGCGCGATACCTCGGGAACAAGAACGAGGTCATCGGAATCCAGAAGATCGGCGAGTTCGCGAAGACGCTCGGGTTCTCCACGCCCATCAACCCCGATTACTCCGCCGCGCTGGGGAGCTCCTGTGTGTACCCGTACGAACTCGCGCAGGTGTACGCGACGCTGAATCGCCTGGGGGTGAAGAAGCCGACGTACTTCGTGCGCAAAGTCGAGGACCGGTTCGGCCGCATGGTGGAAGACCACACCGCCTACGACGACCCCTGGGCGTCGCTGCAGGACCGCGTGGCCGCCGGATACGCGCGGCTGTACGAGCCGGGAGAGCAGGTCATCTCGCCGGAGAGCGCGTTCATCGTGACGGACCTGATGCGGGGCGTGGTGCGGGAAGGGACGGGCGCTCCGGCGTCGCGCCTGGGCAAGCCCGCGGCGGGGAAGACCGGGACCACGAACGACTCGTTCGATGCCTGGTTCACCGCGTTCACCCGCGACCTCGTGACGAGCGCGTGGGTGGGCTACGACCTGAACCCCCACCCGCTGGGGCGCTACGAGACGGGCGGGCGCGCGGCGTTGCCGATCTGGCTGGCGTACATGACGAAGGCCCTGGAGGGACGGGAGCAGCCGGAGTTCGCTCCGCCGCCGAGCCTCGACCTGGTGCAGCGCCGGGTGGACAAGAAGACCGGGCGCCTCGCGAGCCCAGGCCGCGGCAGCGTGCAGCTGTGGTTCAAGCGCGGCACCGAGCCCCGGGACAGCGAGCCGGATCGCGGGGCCGTCGACGCGAATCAGTTCCTTCAGGTTCCGTGACGAGGTGACGCCCGGTGAGCGGGCGGTCGGGTGGTCGCGGGGCGGGGGGGCGGGTCTCTGGTCGCGGGGCGGGGGGGCGGGTCTCAGAGGATCTCCTCCGGAAGGGCCCCTTTGGAGGAGGGCCTTAGGAGGAGGGCCTCAGAGGATCTCCGGGGGCGCTCAGGCGGAGGGTGGGGAGGGGGAAGGCCTGGGGAGGGGGAAGGCCTCTGAGGACCTCGTCGGAGCGCAGCAGCACAGCACAGCAGCAGCAGCAGCAGCACAGCAGCACAGATCCTCTGAGTATCTGGTTTGTTCGAGTATCGAGTATCGGATTTGTTCTCGCGAACTGAGAACGAATTGGAGCATGCACGCTCGTCCGGCGCTTGAAACGCCGCGCCTGCACGCGGGACGGCGGACGCACCCCTTCGCTCGCGGGGTCGCGAGTTTGTGGGTGGCACGAACGCTGCGAAGAGCGGGTCGTGCCGACGACGAGTGCGTGTACGGAAGAGCGCAAGCGTCGGCTCGGCGGGGTGGGAGGGGCGCGAAGGGCGCGCCTCTGTCCCTCGCCGGTCGACTCGAGAACCAGGGGGCGGTCGCGGATGGGGCAGGCGGTTCGAATGTACGGTCCAGAGGGGATTTATTTCGTCACGGCGAGGACACACCAGGGCCAGCTGTTGCTGCGGCCCTCCGAGCGAGCGCGGGAGATCATCGGGGCCATCCTCGCGCGCGCGGCGCGCCGCTACGGGGTGAAGCTGCGGGGGTACGTGTTCCTGTCCAACCACCTGCACCTCCTGGTGCGTGCGCGTGGTGTGGCGCTGTCAGGCTTCATGCAGTTTCTCCTCTCCAACATCGCGAAGAAGATCAATGCGCTGCTCGGGCGCGTCGGCACCTTCTGGCAGCGTCGGTTCTCCTGCGAGCCCGTGCTCGACGCCGAGGCCGAGCTCGATCGGCTCCGGTACATCCTCGCGCACGGGGTGAAGGAGCGGCTCGTGGCGCACCCCGGTGACTGGCCGGGGCTGACCTGCCTGAAGGCGCTGCTGGGCGAGGACGAGGTGTTCCCCTTCTACAACTGGGACTGGCGCCACACGAAGCGCGGGCTCGAGGAGGCGGGGCGGTGGAGCCCGCGGATCGTCGAGAGCGAACGGGTCGAGCTCGAGCCCATCACGGCGTGGGCCTCGTGCGATGCGTCGACGCGCGCGCTCCTGGCGCGCGAGCTGGCCGATGCCCTCGCCGCCGAGCACGCGGCCACCGGGCGGCCGGTGTTGGGCGCACGCGCCGTGATGCGCGAGGACCCGCATCGCTCGATTCCCCTGAAGCGGAGGGGACAGCGGCCGCGGTGCCACACGTCGAGCGCGCTCGTGCGTGTCCAGTGGTTGCAGCTCTTCGCGGAGTTCGTGGCCGCGTACCGCGCGGCGTCGGCGCGGTTCCGCGCCGGCGAACTGGACGTGGTTTTTCCCCCGTGGACGTTGAGTCCGCCCGGGCGCCCGATGATTCCGGACGACCTCCGAAGGGCCGGGCGCGTCGCGCCGCGCGGCGCGGGACAAGAGGTCGTCGCAAAGCGCGTCCCGCAGCACGTCTTTCCCCGCACGAATCGCTGAGTCCGCCGTGGGGAGGCGCCCGCGGGGCACGTCTCGTGCTTGCCGCCGAATCACCGCGGCACGCGTACGCCGAATCGGCCAGTGCTTCGATGTCCTCGCCCCCGTCCAGGAAGAGCACGATTCGGGCAGAGAGACGTCCCCGTGTCGACCGCGATTCGCGCGCCGGTGGAGGCGCGCCGCGCCGAGCCCGAGCGAGCCATCGAGGAGGCACCCGCCGCCGCGCACGGCCGACGGTCCTCGACTTGGGGCTGCGGCTGGCCTCCGTCAGTCGAACAGCCGGCCCTGCGCGTCGTCCTCCCGGTGCCCGCTCGCCACCTGCGCGGCGAACAGCGCCTGCGCCGTCTCCAGCGTGTCCGCGTCCTCCGGCCGCTTGTCCTCGCGGAGGCGGACGATGCGCGGGAAGCGCAGCGCGAAGCCGCTCTCGTGGCGCGTCGAGCGCTGCAGGCCGTCGAACGCCACCTCCAGCACCACCTCCGGCTTCACGAGGTGGTACGGGCCGACGCGCGCGGTGGTGAGCGCCTCGAAGCGCACGGTGAGCGCGGCGAGCTCCGCGTCGGTGAGGCCGGTGAACGCCTTGCCGATGTCCACCAGCCGCTCGCCGCGCCACACCGCGAACGTGTAGTCACTCAGCACGCCCGCGCGCTTCCCGTGTCCGCGCTCGGCCTTCGTCACCACCACGTCCAGCGTCGCGTAGGCGCGTTTCACTTTCCGCCACGCGCTCCCGCGCCGGCCCGCCTCGTACGGCGCGTCCGTGCGCTTGAGCACCAGCCCCTCGTTGCCGCGCGCGCGCGCCGCGGTGAACGCCTCGTCCAGCTGCGGCTCGAGCGGCCTCGCCTCGTCGAAGCGGCCCACCGGATTCACGGTGACGCCCAGCGCCTCGAGCCGCGCGCGGCGCTCCGTCCAGGGCTGCGCCAGCAACGACTCGCCGTCGTACAGGCAGTCGTACGCCACGAAGGCCACCGGCAAGCGCTCCCGCACCGACGCGCCCGGCGCGCGCCGCCCGAGCCGCGCCTGCAGCGCCTGGAACGGTCGCGGCTTCCCGTCCGCCGTCACCGCGAGGATTTCCCCGTCCAGCACCACCGTGCGCGTGAGCATTTTGAGCGCCGCCACCACCTCGGGGAAGGCCGGCGTCACCTCGTCCTGCCCGCGCGCGAAGAGGCGCACCTGCCCGCTCACCACGTGCGCCTGCGCGCGGATGCCGTCCAGCTTGTCCTCGAAGATGGTGCGCGAGGCGTCGATGGGCTCCTTCACCGACTCCGTCGGCGTCGCCAGCATGAACGCCACCACCCGGCCCGGCGTCACGCCCGCCTCGCCGAGCCGCCGTTCCCGCGCCAGCGCCGCGAGGTCGCCCGGGTCCACCACCAGCGCCGCCGCGCGCCGCACCTCCTCGAGCGGCACGTCGAACGCGTGCGCCAGCGCCTCCTCGAAGGTGCCCTGCTGTACGCCCGCGCGCAGCTCGCCCAGCAGCGCCTTCGCGAGGTACCGCGCCTCCGCCGGCGCCGCCTGCGAGAAGAGCAGGGTGAGCCGCTCCAGCTTCTCCTCCCGGCCCGGCGCGTCGGCGATGGCCTCCAGCGCGTCGCGCACCTGGCCCAGCGACACCGTCTGCCCGCGCGCCGGAAACAGCCCCAGCAGCGCGTCGCCCACGTCGCCCACCCGCCGCGCCTCGCGGCCGACGTGCTCCACCGACGTGCCCGCGGCCGCCGCCGCCGCCTGCGCCAGCAACGCCCAGCCCACGCCCAGCGTCCGCACGTCGCCCTGCCGCAGCACCCGGCCCAGCACCAGCCGCGACACCAGCGGCAGCTCGCTGGCATCCACCGCGCGCAACAGGAGCGCGAGGTGCGCCACCTTCAGCTTCCGCGAGCGCGTCGCGCTGATCGCGTCGAGCGCCTCCACCAGCCGGTGCATGCCCCCATGATGTGCCGCGGCGGCCCCAGAAGGAAAAGGAGAGCTGACCCGCGCCAATCCTCCCCAGATGGGGCACGCTACCGCCCATGTGGGCCCGTGGTATCGACTTCTCGACCCTGACGCTTCGTACGGCCCTCGGGTCCGCCATCGTCCTCGAGGCGTCGGCGCGCGAGTTCTACCTGCAGCTTGCGCGCGCGATGAGCCAGTGGAACGAGACCGGCGCCGCGCAATTCTTCATCGCCATGGCGAAGCACGAAGAGGCCCACCGCGCGGAGCTCGTCGAGCGGCACCGGGCCGTCTTCGGCGGCGCCGCCGCGCTGGAGACGCACCCGGGCCTCGTCGCGCTCGAGCTTGAGGCGCCGCGCTCCGCGGAGGTCGCCTCGCAGCTCACCGTGCGCGAGGCGCTCAAGATGGCGCTGCACAACGAGACGCGGGCCCGCGGCTTCTTCCTGGCGGCGCTCGACCAGATCGCCGAGCCCGACGTGCGCGCGCTCTTCGGCACCCTGTACGAAGAGGAGGTCGAGCACGTCCGCTTCGTGCGCGCGCAGCTCGCCGTGCTGGCGCCCGACGTGCTGGCCGAGGACGAGCTGGGCTGACGCTCCCCGGGGAAGGCGGTACAACCGGCCTCACATGAACCACCTGCGCTTCAACCTGAACGGCACGTGGGTGACGGAGCACGACGTCTCGCCCACCACCACGCTGCTGCGCTACCTGCGCGACGTGAAGGGACTGCCCGGCACCAAGGAAGGCTGCGCCGAGGGCGACTGCGGCGCATGCACCGTCGCGGTAGCGGAGCTGGGCGCCGACGGCCGGCCGGCGTGGCGCGCGGTGAACTCGTGCCTGCTGCTCCTCCCCATGGTGCAAGGCAAGCACGTCGTCACCGTCGAGGCGCTGAAGGCCGAAGGCGGGGCGCACCACCCCGCGCAGGAGGCGCTCGCGAAGGCGCTCGGCAGCCAGTGCGGCTACTGCACGCCCGGCGTGGTGATGTCGATGTTCGAGGCCACCTACCGGCGGGACCTCGACCAGCCCTGGAAGCTGGACGACCAGCTCTGCGGCAACCTCTGTCGCTGCACCGGCTACCGGCCCATCCGCGACGCGGCGAAGGCCGTGGCCGGCACCTGCCCGAAGGACGCCTTCACGCCCGTCGCGCCGGAGTCGATGGCGCTCGACTACGAGGCCATGGGCCAGCGCTTCATCACGCCCGTCTCGTGGGACGGCCTCTTCGACGCGCTGGACGCGCACCCCGACGCGCGCATCGTCGCGGGCGGCACCGACCTGTCGCTCGAGGTGACGAAGAGGTTCGCCGCGCTGCCGAAGCTCGTCTCGCTCGAGGCGCTGCCGGGCTTCAAGGCACTCACGGAGGTGCACGGCGGTTTTCGCCTGGGCGCCGGCGCGTCGGTGTCGGAGCTGGAGGCCTTCGCGGAAGAGCGCCTCCCGTCGCTGCACCGCATGGTGCGCTACTTCGGCGCGCGGCAGATCAAGCACCGCGGCACCGTCGGCGGAAACCTCTGCACCGCGTCGCCCATCGGCGACCTCGCGCCGGCGCTCCTGTCCCTCGGCGCTTCGGCCGTCATCCGCGGCCGCGCGGGCGAGCGCGTGGTGCCGCTCGACGCCTTCTTCACGGGCTACCGGAAGACAGCGCTGGGGCCCGGGGAGGTGCTCGCCGCCGTCACCGTGCCGGCGCCGTCCGCCACCGCGCGCGCGGCCTCGTACAAGGTCTCGAAGCGCCGCGAACTGGACATCTCGACGGTCTCCGCCGGCCTGTACGTGGACGTCGACGACGCCGGGAAGGTGACGGTGGCGCGGCTCGCCTACGGCGGCATGGCGGCCACGCCCGGGCGCGCCACGCACGCGGAAGCCGCCCTGGTGGGCCAGGTGTGGAAGCAGGCCTCCGTCGAGGCCGCGGCGCAGGCGCTGGCGAAGGACTTCACGCCGATGAGCGACCACCGCGGCTCGAAGGAATACCGGGCGCTCGTCGCCGCCAACCTGCTGCGCGGCTTCTTCGACGAGACGAGGGACGTGCGGGTGCCCGTGCTGGCGCCGGGCCACGCCGGCACCGTGCTGACGGCCGAGGAGGTGCGTCGTGCGTGAGGTGAACGGGTCTGCGTCCGCGGTGAAGGCCCGCGTGGCGCTCGACGAGCGATGCCGGGCGCGCCCACGGCCCGGCGAGGAGGCGCCCCGTGCGTGAAGCGAAGACGACGGCCGGCGACGTGGCGGTGGAGCGCGGCGAAGGCCCGCTGACGCCGCTGCACCAGCCGCTGTTGCACGAGAGCGGCCTCAAGCACACGACGGGCGAGGCGCGGTACGTGGACGATCTCCCCGCGCCGCACGGGTTGCTGGTGGCGCAGGTGGTGCCGTCGCCGCACGCGCACGCGCGGCTCCGCGGCCTCGATACGAAGCGGGCGCGGGCGGTGCCCGGCGTCGTCGCGGTGCTGACGGCCGCCGACATCCCCGGCGAGAACAACTGCGGCCCCGTCGTGCACGACGAGGAGCTGCTGGCGACGGACACGGTGCACTTCCGCGGGCAGGCCGTCGCGCTCGTGGTGGGCGAGACGTACGAGGCGTGCCGCGCCGGCGTCGCTGCCGTGCAGGCCGACTACGAGGTGCTGCCCGCGCTCGTCACGCTGGACGAGGCCATCGCGAAGCGCAGCTGGCTGGGGGACCTCCACAAGCTCGAGCGCGGAGACGTCGACGCGGCGCTCGCGAAGGCCGACGTGCGCCTGGCGGGCGAGTACCGCACGGGTGGGCAGGACCACTTCTACCTCGAGACCCAGTGCACGCTCGCCGTCCCCGAGGAAGGCCAGGCGCTGTCGCTCTTCTCGTCGACGCAGCACCCCAGCGAGGTGCAGACGCTCGTCGCGCACCTCCTCGGCTGGCAGCGCAACCAGGTGACGGTGACGGTGCCGCGCATGGGTGGCGGCTTCGGCGGGAAAGAGACGCAGGCCGCGCCGTACGCCTGCCTCGCGTCGCTCGCCGCGGTGAAGACGGGCCGCCCGGTGAAGGTGTGGCTCAACCGCGACCAGGACATGCTGTGGACGGGCAAGCGCCACCCCTTCCTCACGAAGTACGACGTCGGCTTCACGAAGGACGGGCACCTCGTCGGTTTGAAGGCGGAGCTGTTCGCCGACGGCGGCTTTTCGACGGACCTCTCGCACGCCATCCTCGATCGCGCGCTCTTCCACATCGACAACGCCTACTTCCTGCCGGCGGTGCGCGTCACCGGGCGCGTGGTGAGGACGAACGTCGCGTCGAACACGGCGTTCCGCGGCTTCGGCGGCCCGCAGGGCATGGCCGTCATCGAGCACGTCATCTCGCGGGCGGCCAGGACGCTGGGCGTCGATCCGGTCGAGCTGCGGCGGAAGAACTTCTATGGCCCCGCGCCGCGCAACGTGACGCCCTACTGGCAGGAAGTGAAGGACTTCCGACTCCGCCGGCTCTTCGACGAGCTGCTCGCGTCCAGCGACTATGCGAAGCGCCTGAAGGAGGTCGACGCCTTCAACGCGGGCCACCCCTGGCAGAAGCGGGGCCTGGCGCTCACGCCGGTGAAGTTCGGCATCAGCTTCACCACGTCCTTCCTCAACCAGGCCGGGGCGCTCGCGGTGCTGTACGCCGACGGCAGCCTCCAGCTGAACCACGGTGGCACCGAGATGGGGCAGGGCCTGCACACGAAGATGCTGGCCATCGCCGCGCACGAGCTGGGCCTGTCGCCCGAGTCGGTGCGCGTCATGTCGACGGCGACGGACAAGGTGCCCAACACCTCGGCGACCGCGGCGTCCAGCGGCTCCGACTTGAACGGCCAGGCGGTGAAGCAGGCGTGCGAGACGCTGCGCGAGCGGCTGCGACCCGTCGCGGCGCGGCTGCTGGGCGTACCGTCGGCCTCGGCGGGCGACATCCTCTTCGCGGGCGGGCGCGTCTTCCTCGCGTCGCGGCCGGAGCTGGCGCTGCCCTTCGAGAAGGTGACGAGCGAGGCGTACCTGCAGCAGGTGTCGCTGTCGGCCACCGGCTACTACCGCACGCCCGACATCCACTTCGACAAGGCGACCGGCCGCGGCAAGCCGTTCCACTACTTCGCGTACGGCGCGTGCGTGAGCGAGGTGGAGGTGAGCGGGCTGACCGGCGAGCATCGGCTCAAGCGCGTGGACATTCTCCACGACGTCGGCGCGTCGCTGGTGCCCACCATCGACAAGGGCCAGGTGGAGGGCGCCTTCCTCCAGGGCTGGGGCTGGCTGACCATCGAGGAGCTCAGGATGGACGAGAAGGGCTACCTCCGCACGCACTCGCCGGACACCTACAAGATTCCGTCGTTCGGCGACGCGCCCGTCGACTTCCGCGTGGCGCTGCTCGAGAACGCCGCGCAGGACGACGTCATCCACGGCTCGAAGGCGGTGGGCGAGCCGCCGTTCATGTTGGCGCTGTCGGCGGTGGCAGCGCTGGAGCACGCGATCGCCGCGTTCGGCCCGAAGGGGCGCGAGGTGAAGCTGTCGATTCCAGCGACGCCCGAGGCGGTGTTGTTCGCCATCGAGAGGCAGCGCGCGCCGTGAGGCCGCTGTGGCTCGCGGCGTTGGCGCTCGCGGCGTGCGGGCGGAGCGGCGTGGCGCACGAGGCGCCCGACGCGGGGGGGCTCGCCGTGGTGCGAGCCGACGCGGGGCCCGGGGAGCCGGCCTCGGACGCGACCTGCAGCGAGGAGATCCACTTCACGCAGGCGCTGGGCTGCCAGAACGACGGCGCCGTCGAGCTGTGCGCGCTGGCCGACGACGCCACGGCGGAGCTGCTCGCGCGCGTCGCGCCCGGCCTCTACCGCATCGGGACGCCCGGACGGCTGGGCTGCGTCGCGCCGCAGACGGCGTACCTGTTGCCGCTGGACCCCTCCGGCGACTGGTGCGTGGCGCTGCACGGCGCGATGACGGACCGCGGCTGGGCGGTGCTGTGCGCGCTCGCCGCGCGGCCCGAGGTGACCGCGATCGCGCCGTGGTGGGCCGAGTAGTCAGCGCACAGCGCCAGCACCTTTCCCGGCACCCAACTCATCGCGCCCGCTGCCGCGTGATGACGGACCAATCTGGGCGGGGCCGTCCACGCTCGCCGCGGCCCGAGCCACCGCGATCGCGCCGTGACGGGCCATAGGAGTCAAACGAACAGCGCCAGCCCCTTCATGAACGCCCAGGCTGCCGCACCCGACGCGGGCAGCGTGAGGATCCACGCGACGAGGATGTTGGTGGCGACGCCCCAGCGCACCGCCGACAGGCGCTTCGACGCGCCGACGCCCATGATGCAGGCGTTGATGCAGTGGGTGGTGGAGACCGGCACACCGAGCGACGAGGCGCCGAGCAGGGCGAGCGCGCTCGCGGTCTCCGCCGCGAAGCCCTGCAGAGGGGTGATCCGGATGATCTTCGTGCCCATCGTCTTGATGATGCGCACGCCGCCGGCAGCGGTCCCTGCGGCGATCGCGGCCGCGCAGACGACGATGACCCACGTCGGCACCTGATCCGGCACCGCTGGCATCACCCACGCCGGCATCCACCCGGGCAGCGTGTGGCCGGCGGCGGCGAAGGCCACCAACGACAGCGTGATGATGCCCATCGACTTCTGCGCGTCGTTGGTGCCGTGGCTGAAGGCCATGAGGCTCGCCGAGACCAGCTGCGCCCTCCGCGAGGTGCGCTGCACCGTGCCGGGCCGCATGCCACGGATGATCCAGGTGAGGACGATCATCAGCGTGAAGGCGAGGACGAAGCCCAGCGTGGGCGACACCACCAGGGGCACCAGCACCTTCATGCCCAGCGCGGCCCACTTGAAGCCGCCGATGCCGGCGTGCGCCACCACCGCGCCCGCGAGCCCGCCCACCAGCGCGTGCGACGAGGACGACGGTATGCCGAACCACCAGGTGACGAGGTTCCAGGCCGACGCGCCGAGCAGCGCGGCCAGCACCACCGCCTGCGTCACCAGCGCGGGATCGGTGAAGCCCGAGGCGATCGTCTTCGCCACGGCGGTGCCGGTGATGGCGCCGGCGAAGTTCAGCACCGCGGCGACCAGCACCGCCGTGCGGATCGGCAAGACGCCCGTCGACACCACGGTCGCGATCGCATTCGCGGCGTCGTGGAAGCCGTTGATGTAGTCGAACACGATGGCCATCACGACCACCGCGATGAGCAGGCTAACCATGCTTCACGGCCAGGTTGGCGAGGAGGTCCGCCACGTTGTCGCAGTGGTCGACCGCGTTCTCCAGGTGGTCGAGCGCTTCCTTCTGCTTGAGCAGCTCGCGGAAATCCGGGTGCGACTCCGAGAAGAGCTTGCTGATGGCGTCGCGGTACAGCGTGTCCGCTTCCTTCTCGATCGCGCGCACCTTGCGGCCCCCGCCGATGAGCTGATCGAACTCGTGCTTGCGCAGGTGCGGCACCGCCCCGGCGATCATCCCGGTGGCCTCGACCAGCTTCTCCATGATCTGCACCATCGCCGGCGTCGGCCGTTCGAGGTGGTAGAGGCTGAAGGCGCGCGCCGACAGGTTCATCAGGTCGATGATGTCGTCGAGCTCGCTGGTGAGGCGGTGCAGATCCTCGCGGTCGATGGGCGTGACGAAGGTGCGCGCGAGCGAATCCTCCATGCGGCGCACCACGTCGTCGGCCTTGTGCTCGAGCGCCTGCACCGCGGGCATCACCGCGCCCGACGGCTGGTCCTTGAAGGTGAGCAGCGCCTGCGCGGCCTCGTGGCCGAGGCGCGAGAGCTCTTCCAGCATGTCGTACCAGTGCTCTTCTTTGGGAAGCAGGAAGCGGATCAGGGATTGAAAGGCCATGGGCGCGGCGCATTGAATCGATCGCGTCGCCCGTCGCGGTAACAACTCCGTGACGAATCGGTGAAGCCGATGGGCGCGGGTCAACCTTCGGGATTCACACGGGCTTTGCTACGAGCGCCTGGAGTCCAGCATCCGCGCCAGCTCTTCGAGTTCGCCCGGCAGGCTCTTTCGGGCGAAGTCGGCGGCGGGGCCGCGTGTGAGGCGCTTGGTGAGCGCGTAGCCAGCGCCGCACAGCTCGGAGAGGCCGCGCGCGCGCAACAGCGCCGCAGCGAGGATGGCTTCGGGCGCGTGCACCGACTCGGCGACGTGCATCGACAAGGCCTCGAGCGGCGAGAGGATGCGGCCGTGGACCACCAGCTCGGTGAGGCGCGATGGCGAGACGCACGCACGCGCCAATTCAATGGCGTAGGACGGCACGAAGAGGCCCGCCGGCACCTCGTTCAAGCCGAACTTGAACGGGCCGTCGGCGAAGACGCGCAGGTCCGACGCCAGCGCCAACATCGCGCCGCCGCCCAGCGCGTGGCCGGACACCGCCGCCACCACCGGCTTGGGGAACAGGAACAGCTTCAGCACCGCGCTGCCCATCGCCGAGACGAGCTTCGCCTTCTCCTCGAGGGACATGGCGCCGAGTGCCTTCAGGTTGAGCCCCGCCGAGAAGAAGCCCGGCCGGCCCGTCAGCACCACCGCCAGCGCATTGCTGTGCTCGACCGCGTCCAGCGCGCCCTCGAGCCCTTCGAACTCGGGCACCAGGAGCGCGTTGGCCTTGCCGTCGTCCAGCGACACCACGGCCACGTCTCCGTCTCGATCGATCTTCCACTCGGACATGCCGGAGGCGTTTAGCTGGCCCGGCGGAAAGGGGAAAGCGCCGCCCGCGTCACCGCCGCCGCCGGGCGCGGGCCACCAGCGCGAGGAGCGCGAAGCCGAGGCTGGCCGGGGCGCCGCCCACGCCGGAGCAGCCGCAGCCGCCGATGATGGTCTCCGGTGTGACGGGCTCCGGCCGGGCGGGCTCCGGCGGGACCTCGGCGCTGGCGGTGAAGCTGACCGCGGTGCTGCGGGTGAAGTGCCCCGCCGCGTCCCAGGCGATGGCCACCAGCGTGTGCGCGCCCGCCGCCACGTCCACCGTCGCCTCGTACGGCGCGGACGTAGGCTCGCCCGCCGAGGCACCGTCCAGCTCCAGGGTCACCTTCGTCACGCCGACGTCGTCGCTCGCGTCGGCGGCGAGGCGCACGCGCAGGCCGGTCGCCGCGCCGGCCGCGGGCGCGGTGATGGAGACGGTGGGCGGTGTCACGTCCACCGGGCCCGTACCCACCACCACCGGCACGCCGTCGCTGGTGGCGCTGTTGCCCGCCGCGTCGAAGGCGCGCGCCGTCAGCACGTGGAGGCCGTCGGCGAGCGCGCTCGTATCGGCGGCGGCGGCGAAGGGCGCGCTCGCCGCCTCGCCCAGCTTCGTCGCTCCGTCGGCGTAGAACTCGACGCGCACCACCCCGACATCGTCCGTCGCGGCGGCCGCCAACGAGAAGGCGCCGCTCAGCTGCGCGTTCGCCGCCGGGCTGGTGAGCGTCACCGACGGCGGCTGCGTGTCGGGCGCGGCGCCGACGGTGACTTCCGCCGTCGCCGACAGGCCCGCGCCCGTCACCGTCAGCGCGTAGGGCCCGCCGGGTGTCGTGCCCGCCGTGAAGAGGCCGGAGGTGTCGACGGTGCCGCCGCCAGCCACCGTCCAGGTGAAGGCGGGCTGGGGCGCGAGCGGCTCGCCGAACTGGTCCTCGGCGGAGGCCTGGAAGAGCTGCGTCTGGCCCACCTGCAGGCTCGCCAGCCGCGGCTGCAGCTCGAGGCGCGTGGGCGTCGCCGCCACCGTCACTGCGACGAGGCTCGTCACCGCGTTGCCGGCGGAATCCGTCACCGTGACGAGGAACTCGTAGTCCCCGGCCTGCGTGAAGGTGGCGGTGGTGTCCTTCGCCGCGTTGCTGCCGTTGACGGAGAAGGTGACCGGCGCGGGCGCCAGCGGCGTCGTCCACGCGTACGTCAGCCCGGCCTCGCCTGCGTCATCGTCGGCGCGCACCGACAGCTGCGTGGTGGTGCCCGGCACCGGGTTGGGCGTGGCGCTCGCCGCCTTGGTGATGGTGGGCGCCCCCGTGCCCGTCACCGTCACCAGCGCGGTGGCCGTGCGCCCGCCCGCCGTCGCCGTCACCGTGAACGGCCCGCCCGGCGTGGCGCCCGCGGTGAAGACGCCCGTCAAGCCCTGCGAAGCGATGGTGCCGCCGCCCGAGACGCTCCACGCCGGCGTTCCGGCGAACATCGGCCGGTTGAACTGGTCGCGCGCGGTGGCGGTGAAGCTCTGCGTCGCGCCCGTCAGCACGTTCGCCGTCGCCGGCGTCACCTCCAGCGACACGGCCTGCTGCTGCACCTGCACCACCACCTGGCTGCGCACCGACAGCCCACCCGCGTCGGTGATGGTGACCTCCAGCGTGTACGTGCCGCCGCCCGAGAAGGTGGCGGTGGCGCTCTTCGCGGCGTTGGTGCCGCTCGCGCTGAAGGTGACGGGGTACGCGCCCGTCGCCGCCCACGTGTACGTCAGCGCCGCCTCACCGCCGTCGTCGTCGCCCAGCACCGTCAGCGCCGTGCTGGTGCCGCTCACCACCGGCGAGGGCGTCGCCGAGGCGGCCGTCACCACCGTCGGCGGCGCGTTGACGACGGTGGTGGCGAAATCCTGCCCCGCGACGTCGGCGCTCGTCACCGTCACCGCCAGCGTCGCCGGCACGAAGGTGTAGCCCGCCAGCACCGGCGTCAGCGTGTACGCGCCGGGCGGGACGCCCACCAGCGCGTAGCGGCCGAGGGAGTCCGTGGTGGCCGAGCGCGTGCCGTCGCTCACCACGACGTTGGGCAGGGGCGTGCCGCCGGTGCGCACGGTGCCGGACACGGTGAAGCCGGTCGTCGCCACCGCCTGGAAGTTCAGGTTGCTGCGCCCCATGCCCGCGGAGATGGCGACGGGGTTGGTGAAGTTCGCCGGTGTCAGGGTGACGCCCGGCGACGACGCCACCAGGTTCCACGTGCCGTTGGGCACGGCAGAGAGGACGTAGTTCCACGGCTGGCTCGCGTTGTCGCGGGTGGCCGTGACGGTGCGCACGCCGTCCGTCACCGTGGGCGCCGTCGTCACCGAGGCGGGCAGGGTGCCGGACAGGTACGCGCCCGCCGCGATGAAGTTCAGGTTGGCGACGTCGCCGCCCATGACGTCCAGCGGGTTCACGAAGCCCGACGGGTTGAACTGCCAGCCCGCCTTCGTCGCCGTGAGCGTGTAGCGACCGGAGGGCACGTTGTTCAGCGTGTAGTCGCCCGTGGCGTTGGTGGTCGCGGTGCGGCTGCCGTCGCTCACCACCACGCCGGCCACGCCCACGCCGCTCGCCGTCACCTTGCCCTGCAGGCGGTAGCCGGCCACCGGCGTCGCGGTGAAGTCGAGGCCGCCTGCGTCGGCGGACACCGCCAGCGGCGCCGCGAAGCCGCGGGCGAAGGTGAAGTCCGGCTTCGTCGCGGTGAGGGTGACGCTGCCCGCCGGCACGTTGGTGAGGAAGTAGCGGCCGTCGCTCGCGGTGTACGTCGCGCGCGTGCCGTCGGAGATGCGCACGCCTTCCAGGCCCGCGCCCCCGTTCGTCACCGTGCCGGACAGCGTGAAGGTGGTGGGCGCGCCGACGGTGACGAGGACCGAGGCGGTCGCCACCTGGCCCTTCATGTCGCTGACCGTGACGCGCACGTGGTGCGTGCGCGCCGCGCCAAACGTCTTCGTCGCCGTGGCCGCGTTGGGGCCGAGGCTTCCGTCGTCGAAGTCCCAGCCGTACGCCAGCGCGTCACCGTCCGGGTCGCTCGCCGTCGCGGTGAAGGTGACGCTGCCGTTGACGGCCGGCGTCAGCGTGGACGCGCTCAGCGTCACCGCCGGCGCGCGGTTGCCGGGGAAGTTGCCCAGGTTCACCACCACGTCCAGCGACGGCGGCGTGGTGCCGCCGAGGCCTACCGGTGTCAGATGCACGCCCGCCAGCGGATCGGACAGCGTGAAGCCCACCGCCAGCGCCGAGTTGCTGCGGCTGCCGTCGCCCGGCGTGGTGTCCAGCAGGTGGGCGCCGGTGTTCGTCTGGTAGCCCCAGTTGATGGACGCGCCGTTGCGCAGGCGCGCGTTGTTGGGCGCGGGGCGGAACTCCACCCAGTAGTCCTTCTGCGCGTCGCGCCGCACCTTGAGCGCGTGCAGCCCGGTGGTGATGGGCTGCTCGAGCGCGTAGACGCGGTACGTGCCGCTCGAGGCCACCGCCTCCACCTCGGAGCTCGTCACCCAGTCGAAGCGCCGCTTGAACCACGCCTGGAAGTGCTCGCTGCCGCTGCCCATCACGTCGAAGGGGTTGCCGTACTCCTGGTTCGAGCCCGCGCCGATGACGCTGGCGCCCGCGTTCCAGAAGTTGGCGTGGTACACCCCGTAGTTGTGGCCGAGCTCGTGCGCGGTGACGCGCAGGCTGAAGTTGCCGTTGAGCCAGGTGCCGCGGCCGCCCACGTACCCGCGGCCCGCCCAGCCGGAGAACGTCGACGCGAAGGCAACGATGTCGAGGTTGTAGTCCGACAGCACGAAGCCGGCCGCCGTCGCCGCCGCGAGCGCGTCGCTGCGCAGCAGGAGGTAGTTGTCATTCGTCTTGTACTCGGCCTGCGTCTTCGGCAGCCGCAGCGTGGGCGTCACCGTCGTCGACAGCGACGTCTTGCCGAAGGAGTTGGCGACGTAGAAGGTGTTCACCGACGTGTCGATGAGGCTCTGCGCCGCCGACTGCGACAGCGGGTCGCCCGGTTTGTCCGAGAAATCCACGCGGATGAAGAGGACCGTCTTCGGACCCTCGGTCCACGACGAGGCGGGCGGCAGGCCGGCGTCGGCGGCGGCCGCGTCCTCCTCGGCGGCCAGGGTGCCGTCGTACTCCGAGGCGTGTTCGGGCACGCAGAAGCCGTACAGCGCGTCGCCGCCGTGGAAGACGAGCGCGGGCTCGGCGCGCCGCTTCGACACCGGGCACGCGCGCGGCAGCTCGAGCGGCAGCGTGCGCGGCTCACCGGGGAGCAGCCGGCGCAGCCGCGACTCGGTGAGCGCGATGACGCCGTCCAGCGCCACCCCGTGCAGGCGCACGTGCTGCCGCGTCAGCTGGCCTTCGCGCGCGCCGAAGACGCCCGCGCGAAAGACTTCGTCGCCGCCGTCGAAGGTGACGAAGCGCTCCAGCGGAGACGGCGCCTCGGGTGACTCCGCCACGCCGCCGATGACGTGCAGCGTGCCGACGCCGTCGCGCCAGCCTTCGACATGCTGGGCGACGGCCCGGGGCAGCGCCTGGCGCTCCACCGGGGTGACGGCGAGGCTGAGCGCCAGCTCCGGCTGCGACAGGAGCAGCGCGCGGACGAGCGGCCGGCGGGCCGACGCCAGCGCCTCCCCCTCCGCCTCCAGCGCGGGCCGCGCCGCCTCGGGCGCCGCGAGGTAGCGGTCCAGCCAGGCCCGGAAGCTGGCGTGGGCGGCCAGCGCCGGAGACACGTCGGCCAGCGGCTCGGGCGCGGCCTCCAGCGCTGCGTGGTGGGACTGGCGCGTCGGCGGCGCGGGCGCCAACTCGTCCAGCCCGCTGCAGCTGGCCAGGACGACGAGGGCGAGGGCGGCGAGGGGGCGGCGATGGAGGGCGCGCATGGGCCCGCCGCCCTGGAGCAAGGGGTAGGCCACGCGCACACCTCAGTCTCTTCGCGGGTTGGGCGCGTGCGGCGGTCCGTGCCCTTCCTGCACCTCGCACCCATTGCAGAGCGTCGCGTGCGGGGTGTGGAGGACTGTCCCCACCCAGCGAGACACCGGTGTCGCGGCTTCAGGCGCGGGCGGGCGCGGCCAGGGGCTCCGTCTCGGGCAGCGAGGCGGCGCGGCCGATGTCGCGCAGCCTGCGTGCGTGTGAGGCGACGGCCGCGAGGAAGGTGGGCTGCTCGAAGTACGGCACGCCGAACTCCTGCGCGCAGGCCTTCACGATGTTCGACAGCGCCGGGTAGTGGACGTGGCAGATGCGCGGGAAGAGGTGGTGCTCGACCTGGTGGTTGAGGCCGCCCACGATGAACGTCGCCACCGGGTTGCGCGCCGCGAAGTTCGACGTCGTCTTGAGTTGGTGCACGAAGAAGTCGTCTTCCAACTCGCCCGCGTGGTTCGGCGAGGGGAACGTCGGCCCTTCGACGACGTGCGCCAGCTGGAAGACGATGGCCGCGGTGAAGCCCGACACCGCCAGCGACAGCCCGTAGCCCACCAGCACCTGCCACCACGCGTGCCGCCCGCCCAGCAGCGGGAGCCCGAGGAAGACGCACCAGTGCAGCGCCTTGCCCAGCAGCACGTCGGCCCACTCGCGCGCGCCGCCCTTCCTGCCGGTGTGCGGGTTCACCTCGAGCAGCTGCGCGAAGTCCTTCTTGACGACCCAGACGAGCGAGGTGAAGCAGTACAGCGGCCAGGCGTAGACGTGCTGCAGCCGGTGCGCCCACGACGGCTTGTCCTTCCGGTAGAAGCGGAGGAACGGCCCCGGCTCGAGGTCGTGATCGACGCCCGGCACGTTGGTGTACGTGTGGTGCACGATGTTGTGCGCCCAGCTCCACATGATGGACGACGCGCCCATCAGGTCGAAGCTGCGCCCGAGCAGCGCGTTGACGCCGCGGCGCGCGCTGTAGCTGCCGTGAATGGCGTCGTGCCCGACGTTGAAGCCCATGCCGGCGACGAAGAAGCCGACGCCCAGCGCCAGCAGCACCGAGAGCCACGTCGGCGTCGGCACGAAGGACAACAGCCCTAACTGCGTCAGAAGGCCGCCCACCCAGAAGGCGGACTTGAGGCGCATCCCAACGGTGGCGTGGCGCGACTTCCCCGTCGTCGCGAAGTACGCGTCGACGCGGCGGAGGAGCTCGGCGCGGAAGGCCGCGCCGGACTTCGAGAAGGACAGCCTGGGCTGCAGGGGAGACGCGGTGCTGGCGGGAGGACTCATGTGCCCACGACGCTACGGGCCCTTCGTCATGGGTTTGCCATGAACGTGACTGACGCGTCAGAACATCAGGTTGCCGCCGACCAGCGCCATGCCGCCGTCCACCGGGTAGACGCCGCCGGTGCAGTAGCGCGAGGCGTCCGAGGCGAGGAAGAGCGCCACCTGCGCCACCTCGTCCTTGGTGCCGAAGCGCTGCAGCGGCATCGCCGCCTCCACCTTCTTCTTCGTCTCCGGGTCGCCGGCGAGGCGCTGCATGCCCTCGGTGTCGTCGATGGGCCCCGGCCAGATGCTGTTGACGCGCACGCCCACGCCGCCCCACTCCATGGCCAGCGTCTTCACCAGCATGTCCACGCCGGCCTTCGCCGCGCAGACGTGCGCCTGCATCGGGTACGGCACCCCGGCCTGCGGCGCGGAGATGGCGATGACCGCCGCGCCCGGCTTGTTCAAGTGCTCGAAGGCCGCGCGGCACGCGTTGAAGGTGCCCACCAGGTCAATGTCGACGACGGCCTTGAAGCCGTTCGACGACATGCCCACCACCGGCGCGGGGAAGTTGCCCGCGGCGCCGCACACCAGCACGTCGATGGGGCCGAGCGCCTTCACCGCCGCCTCGATGGCGCCGTTGACGGCCGCGAAGTCGCGCACGTCCGCCGCGTAGCCCTCGGCGCGCACGCCCTTCTCGCGCAGGCCCGCCACCGCCGCCTCCAGCTTGTCCGGCTTGCGACCGTTGATCGCCACCTTCGCGCCGGCGGCGCCGAAGGCGTGGGCGATGGCCAGGTTGATGCCGCTCGAGCCGCCGGTGACGAAGACGGTCTTGTTCTCGAACAGCCCTTCCCTGAAGACGGACATGGCTTCAGCCTTTCTTGCCTTTCGCGGGCGCGGGCGGCGGCGCGGGCTCGGTCACGCCTCGCGCGCCGTTGAGGAACAACATGCTCATCCCGCGGAGCATGTCCTTGAGCGGCATGACGGCCCCGGCGCTCCACGAGGCCATGGTGGCCATGCAGCTCAACAGGAAGAAGTCGGCGAGCGCCTCGCTGGGCACCAGCGGCGACAGCTCCCCGCGTTCGGCGGCGACCTGAAAGCGGCGGCCCACCAGCGCCCGCACCTCCACGGCTTCGCGGTCGGTGACGACGGTGGTGCGCCGCAGCGTCACCCCGAAGACGTCCAGCACCAGCTTCGGCTCGCCCTGCCAGAAGGCCGCCATCGAGTCGGTGATGGCGTTGAGCAGCGCCTCGAGCGGGGCGTCTTCCGGCAGCGCCTTGATCGCCTCGGCGACGGGCGCCTCGCCCTGCTGCAGCAGCTCGAGCAGCACGTCGTCCTTCGTCGGGAAGTGGAAGTAGAAGGCCGCGCGGCTGACCTCGGCGATCTGCGCGATGTCCTCGATGCGGCACTTGTCCACGCCGTCTCGTCGGAAAACCTCGAGCGCGGCGTGATAGAGCTTCCGGCGGGTTTCTTCTCGCTGCTTGTCTCGCACGCCGCATGTGTACCCTGATCGCCAGCGTTCGGCAGCACCGGGATGCGCCGCTCGTCGTGGCCGCCAACCGCGACGAGGTGCTCGACCGCCCGGCGTCCGGCCCGCGCCGCTGGCCCGGCGAGCCCTTCGTCGCGCCGCGCGACGAGCAGGCCGGCGGCACCTGGCTGGGCCTCAACGTGCACGGCGTCTTCGTGGCCGTCACCAACCGCTTCCCGGCCGAGAAGCACGAAGGCCGCGAGTCCCGCGGCGCGCTGGTGGTGGACGCCCTGCGCGCCCACAGCGCCCGCGAGGTGCACCAGCGCCTCTCGTCGCTGCCTCCCACCCGCTACAACGCCTTCCACCTCCTCTACGCGGACGGCGCCGACGCCTTCGTCACCTGGAGCGACGGGCACGCGGTGCGGCAGGACGTGCTCGCGCCGGGCCTGCACATCGTCACCGAGCGCAGCCTGGGCGGCGACGATCACGCGCGCACCAGCCTCATCCGCGAGGCGTGGCCCTCCGCCGCGCCCGGCGGCCGGGTGCCCGAGGCCTCCGCGCTCCAGCGGCTGCTCGCGCTGCGCCGCGAGGACGATCCGCTGGGCGGCGTGTGCGTGGAAGCGCCCGCCTTCAACTACGGCACGCGCTCCAGTCTCGTGCTGCTGCGCGCGCCGCGCCTCGCCGACAGCCGCTGGTACTGGGCCGACGGCCGGCCCGACCGAACACCCTTCGTCGAGCGCCCCGACCTCATCGCCGCGCTGTGCTCGCCGGCGGCACCAGCTGCGGCGCCAGGTACGCCAGCACCAGGCGGGTGAGCTGCTCCTCGAGCAACCCGAGCTCGACCCACGACGGCTTCTCCAGGAGCACGCGCGTCACCACGCCCTCGGCCGCCGCGATGATGACGTACGCGGCGATGCCCGGATTCGGCAGGTCGAGCTCCTCGCGGTGCGCCTCGAGCCACGCCGTCACCAGCGGTTCGTACTGGTCGTGCAGCTCGTGCAGCCGCTTCATCGCGCCGATGCGCGGCACCTGCTCGAGGAGCGCGCGGTGCAGCTTCGGCTGAATGCGGTTCACCTCGAGCAGCGCTCGCACCATCTCGCGCACCGTCGTCGGCAGGTCCGCGCTGCCCAGCTCGCCGAGGCGCGCGGCCATCGCCTCCTGCAGCTCCGTCAGGTGGCGCTCCATCACCGCCACCACGAGCGACTCCTTGTTGGGGAAGTATTGGTACACCGATCCGATGCTGACGCCCGCCGTCTCCGCCACCCGGTTGGTGCTGCAGGCCTCGTAGCCGTCCTTGAGGAGAACGCGAGCCGTCGCCTGCACGATCGCCTCCACGGTGGCGCGCGAACGGCTCTGGCTGGGCCTCTTCCGAGGGGAGACTCGGCGCGCGGTCGGCATGAGCCCATCAAAGCCGAACGTGAGCCCGGTGTGAGTCAGAAAATGTGAGCGATTGCTCGATATTTCAGGTGCGCGCGGGCGGGCCTGGGCCGGCGCGAAGAGGAGAGAAGCGATGGAGCCGAAGCCTCTCATCGTGACGGGCGCGACGGGCCACCTGGGGAACGTGCTGGTGCGCGCGCTGCTCGGACGGGGGCGCCCGGTGCGGGCGGTGGTGCAGCCCGGCGACGACCTGACGCCGCTGGCCGGGCTGCCTGTCGAGGTGGTGCGCGCCGACGTGAACGAGCGGCCGGCGCTGCTCGCCGCCTTCGAGGGCGGCGACGTGGTGTTCCACCTCGCCGGCATCGTGAGCATCGGGGCAGGCGGCGACGCCCGCATGGTCCGCGTCAACGTGGACGGCACCGCCAACGTCGTCGAGGCCTGCGCGGCGCGCGGCGTTCGGCGGTTGGTGCACGTCGGCTCCGTGCACGCGCTCGTGGAGCCGTCGGGGCCGGTGCTGGACGAGGCCGCCGGGTTCGACCCGTCGCGCGCGGCGGGCGCCTACGGCCGCACCAAGGCCATGGCCTGCCTCGCGGTGCAGCGCGCCGCGCGGGCCGGCGTCGTCGACGCGGTGCTGGTGCTGCCGACGGGCGTGGTGGGGCCTTGGGACTACCGCCTGTCGGAGATGGGGCAGCTCATCGTGGGGCTCGGGGACGGGCGGGTCCGCGTGCTGGTGGCCGGCGGCTACGACTTCGTCGACGTCCGGGACGTGGCCGACGGGCTCATCGCTGCGGCCGAGCGCGGGCGGCGCGGCGAGGCGTACGTGCTGGGCGGCGGGCGGCTCGACATGCGGCAGCTCGCGCGGGCGGTCGCGCGCGCTGCGGGCCGGCGCCCCGCGTGGGTGCTGCCGGCGTGGGTCGGCCACCTGGCGGCCGCCGGCGCGCCGCTGTTCGAGCGCGTCACCGGGCGGCGCGCGTTGGTGACCGCGTACTCGATGCACGTGCTGGGCGCGCCGTTCGCCGTGTCCCACGAGAAGGCGGCGCGCGAGCTGGGCTTCCGTCCGCGGCCGCCCGCAGCGTCGGTCGCCGATGCGTGGCGCTGGCACCTGAGCGATCCATCCAGCCCGTTGAACCGCCGGCTGCGCGCGCTGGGTCCGGGCCGGCTGGTGGCCCGGGAGGCGCCATGACGGGGCTCATGCTGCTCGCCGTCCTCGGCGCCGGGGACTTCGCCGTCGTCTCGGAGACGGACGGCATCGTGCTGGAGGCGCGGCCGGTGCCGGGCTCGGCGTGGCTCGAGTACCGGGTCACCACCATCGTCTCGGGCGACGCCCGCGCGCTGTGCGACCGCGCCTTCGGTACCGGCGCGATGGATCCCGGGGAGCCGCACCTGACGGCGCGCACGGTGCTGCTGGAGAAGCCGGACGAGCGCGTCACCTGGGACGAGATCGCCCCGCCCATGGTGAGCCACCGCGACTACGTCGTGCGGCGCACGCGCGTGCGCGCGCCCGGGGGTGAGTGCCGGGTGGACTTCCACGCCGACGCGTCGCTGGCCCCCCCGCCGCGGCCAGGGTGGGTTCGCATCGAGATCCTGCACGGCGCGTTCGTCTTCACGCCGCTGCCGGGCGGGAAGGTCCGCGTCGAGCACACCGTGCACATGGAGCCCGGCGGCCTCATCGCGCCCTTCGTCGCGGAGCCGGCGCGGCGGGAAATGGCGGTGGCGTGGGTGCGCCGTCTCGCGGCCCCGGAGACGCCGCGGGCGCGCCGCTGATGCGCCGTCTCACCCGCCGTTGCAGATGACGTCGCAGTCCGGCGACACGTCGCAGCAGCCGCTGGCCGGGCACTCGAACGGCGCGCCCGTCGTGCACAACAGCACCGCCGGCTCGCCGGCCACGCTGCTCCGCACGCACGGCGCCGCCCATGCGCGCCGGCGCGGAGCGTCGTCTGGGGCTGGCGAGGGCTTCACGTCGTTCACGGGGCGCGCGACCGGGGGCCCAGGCTCATTGGAAGGTGGACGGGTACACACAGAGCCGGCCATCGGCAGTCCCGACGTACACGCGCTGGAGCCCGGCGGTGGAGTCGTAGGAAGGCATGCTCACGCCGCCCGCCGTTGAGACCTTCACGGAGCGCTCCACCGCGCCAGTCGCGGCGTCGAGGCGCCGCAGCCAGCCATCGCCGTCGCCGACGAAGAGCTTTCCGTTGATGGCGTCGACGCGCACCGACGACGGGTTGTTGAGCGGCGTCGGCGCGGCCCACACCGCCGTCACCGTGTTGGTGCCGGGGTCGACGTGGTAGCGCTGTACGCCGGTGGTGGTGCTGACGAAGAAGTCCGCACCCCACGTGACCAGCGGCTGGGTGACGGTGCCGCCGACGTTCAGCTCCCACGCCGGGGTCCGCGACGAGATGGAGTAAGCCCGCGCGACGCCGGAACGGTCCACCACCAGCGCCTGGTTGGCGTTGCCGTTCCGGGCCACGCCCGATGGAATGTCCCCGAGGTCCGACACGGTGAGCAGCGGCGGTGCTGCCGGGTTCAGCACGTCCAGCACTCGCAGTGATGGACCCGAGGCACGGGCGCTGGCGATCCACAACGTGTTTCCCGCGTAGTCGAACAAGACTGGTCCGGTGACCTGATCGAGGTCCCCCGGCTGGTAGGTGAACACCCGCGCACCCGTGGCGCCCGCGAGAGCGGTCACGCTGTTGCTCGCGCGGTTCGCGCTGTTTCGCGTGGCGAAGAAGACGAGGTCGTCGGCGTACGCCGCCTGGAAGGCCGCGTTGGTGAAGACGCGCACCGCCACCACCGCCGGAGCCTGGATGACTTCGCCCAGCGGCGCGCCACCATTCCCCGTCCAGGTGATGGCGCCGGTCCCGCCGTTGAGCCGGTACGCGTAGCCCAGCTGATCGCCCACGAAGATGGACGGCTCGCCCGCGCCGCCGAAGCGCAGCGCCGTCGGCCGCGCTTGCACCACGCCGCGGGTCAGCGTCGGGCGCCACTTCTCGTTGCCGTTCACCGGCGCGCCCGCGGTGATGGTGCTGCCGGTGATGAACGCGCCGTTGCTGGACTGGTACACCGCCTTGCCGAGGTCCGTGTACGGCTGCTGCAGCGCCGGCAGGCCCACCGTCGTGCACCACAATGGGTCCGACGCACCGGTGCCCGGCGGGATGACGAGCAGGTTGTTGCCCGGGCTGGGCGCCGGCACGTGGCCGGCGGAGTACAGGCCGAACTCGTCGCGGTTGTAGAGCCGGTAGTAGTAGCGCGTTCCGTTGGTGAGCCCCGTGTCCGCGAAGCTGGTGTTGAAGCTCAGCGCATCCTCGTAGACGACGGTGGCGTTGCCCAGCGCGGTCCCGGGCGGGTAGCGCACCCCGGCCGACGGCGCGGTGTCGGGCGCCGCGCCCGCCGCCCGCAGGATGAGCACGCCGTCGTGGGCGCTCGGGTTGCTCCACGTGAAGTACGCGCGGCCCGTCGTCGCGACCGCGATCGGCAGCAGTACATCGGGCACCGGGCGGTTGACCACCACCGTCACGACGTCCCAGGTACGCACGGTCGTCGTGTCCGCGAACGTTACCTGCACCTTGTGCGAAACAGGCGTGTTCACCGTCGTCGCGCCGATGGACGTGAAGGCGATGGTGAAGGTCTGGGTCGCGCCGGGCTGAAGCTGTGCCGCGGCGTTGTTCGCGGTGAAGGAGATGCCGCTTCGCCGGCTACCGGTCCCCGCCGTCCACCCCGACGGCACCGCGGTCGCGCTCGGCGTGCGGAACAGGTTGGCGTCAGGCTTGATGAACTCGAGGCTGCTGATCGGTTGGCGGCTGCCGTTGGCCACGGTGTAGCGGATCTGCGTCGCGCCCGCGCCGGACAGCACCGCTTCGGGCGACGCCGTCACCGTGACCTCGTCGATGCGCACGTCCCCGCTCGTCACCGGGTCGCTCGTCAGCGTGGCGCCGGCGGCGGTCTGCGCGGTGACGGAGCCCGAGAAGACGACGTGGTCGCCCGGCGAGCCCGTCACCCGCCAGGTGGTGGTAAAGGCGGTGGTCGCGCGCGGGCTCAGCGCGTCGACCTGGGAAGGCGTCGGGCCGGACAGCGGCGTCACCGTCGCAGGGCCCGTGGGCGACAGCGGCAGCGGCGTCACCAGCGTCAGCGTCTCGGCGCCGTTGTTGGTGGGCAGCACGCGCACCGTGACCGTCCCTCCGCTCACCACCGAAGACGGCGTGGCGATGGTGGCCGCCGGGAAGGCGCTCACCAGGACGCCGCTGGACACGGCGGTGGGCGAGCTCACCTGGGTGTTCTGGGCACGCGCCGCGAACGTGGCGCTGCCTCGCGCGGTCGCGCGGTAGACCCAGCTGAAGGTCGCCACCGCGTCCTGCGCGAGGTTCGACACCGACGCCGGCGTCGGTCCCGACACCAGGGTGAAGGCCGCCGTCCCGCTCACCACCGGCGCCGCGGGGGCGATCGCGTTCTGCGTCGCCGTCGAGTTGTTGGTGACGGTGAGGGTGACGGTCAGCTGGTCGTCGACGTCGAGCGCGCGGACCGACGTCCGCACGTCCGCGGCGAGGCCCACCAGCTGCCAGGCCGAGCTGCCGGTGTAATTCCTGAAGTTCGCGTTGGTGTTGCACACGTCGACCACCCGGGTGCGGTTCCGGTCGAGGTTCTGGTTCGACTGGTCTCGCGACTGCGACACCGGCAGGACGCGGACCTCGAAGAGCGCCGACTGCCCCGGCCGCAGGCCGGTGTTGGGCGTGCCGCACGCGCCCATGGCGGTGAAGGTGACGCGCCGGTTGCGTCGGTCGATGGCGCTCGCCCGCCAGCCCGCCGGAGGCACCGCGCCGTCGATGTCGTACGGCTGACTGGGAATGCCGATGGTGAACGACGCGATGGTCTTCGCGCTGCTCGCCGCGTTCGTCACCCGGAAGACGAGCGGGCTCACCTCCTCCATCACCGCCACCCCGGAGGCGAGGTCGATGCTCCAGTCATTCTGCTGGGCGAAGGCCGACGACGCGGCCAGCGCGGCGAACACCGCGAGCGCGCGCTTCACGGCGTCACCTCGAAGCCCGCGGCGGCCGTCTCGACGCCGTCGTCCAGCGTCGTCACCTGCCAGGCGCCAAAGAGGTTTTGATCCTCGATGAAGGTGGACGCCACGGGAAGGCTGAAGTGCGCGACCGCGATCCCGCCCGGCGCCAGGTCCACCGTCGCGTGCTGCGTCTCCCACGCGAGCCCCTGCGGCGAGACGAAGGCCGCGCTGATGCGCCGCTGCCCGACGGCGCCGCGGTCGACGGTGACGTCCACGTTCACGCGCTGCACGTCGCGCAGCCTCCTCGCGCCGGCGGGGACCAGCGTCACCGTCACCACGTGCCGCGCTGGCAGCGGCAACGGCTCGGCGTACTGGTACACCGGCGCGACGGGCAGCACCTCCAGCACCGGCGGCGTGACGAGGGGCTCCGGCGGCCGCACCTCGACGTCCGACGCCGTCACGAGCTCCAAGTGACGGCCCGGCTCCGAGCAGGCCAGCATCGCCGGCGTCAAAACGATGACGGCTCGAAGAATCGTACGAATGAACATCTGCGCTCCGGCTGTAGCCAGAGCTTAGCGGGCCCGCGCTTCCCGGCCAGCCCACCACCGTCATTTTCGTGACGGCGTGTGGGCGGAGGTACGTCGCCTGGCTCAGGCCCTGGCGAGCTGGCGCAGCACGTACTGGAGGATGCCGCCGTGCCGGTAGTAGTCCAGCTCGTTGGGCGTATCGATGCGCGCGGTGACGGTGAACGTCTTCGTCGCCCCGTCGTCGCCCTTCGCGGTGACGGTCAACTTCTTGCCGGGCACGAGGTTGTCCGCGATGCCGGCGATGCTGTACGTCTCGGTGCCCTTGAGGCCCAGCGACGCCGCGTCCTCGCCGGCCTGGAACTGCAGCGGCAGCACCCCCATGCCGATCAGGTTCGAGCGATGGATGCGCTCGAAGGACTTCGTGATGACGGCCTTCACGCCGAGCAGCATGGTGCCCTTGGCGGCCCAGTCACGGGAGCTGCCGGTGCCGTACTCGGCGCCGCCGAGGATGATGAGCGGCACGCCGTCCTTCTGGTACTTCATCGCCGCGTCGTAGATGGACATCTGCTCGCCCGACGGCATGTGCTTCGTCACGCCGCCCTCGACGCCTGGCACCAACAGGTTCTTGAGGCGGATGTTGGCGAAGGTGCCGCGCATCATCACCTCGTGGTTGCCGCGCCGCGCGCCGAAGCTGTTGAAGTCCTCAGGCTTCACGCCCTGCTCGACGAGGTACTTCGCCGCGGGCCCGTCCTTCGCGATGTCGCCGGCCGGCGAGATGTGATCCGTGGTGATGGAGTCACCCAGCAGCGCCAGCACGCGCGCGCCCGAGATGTCCTTCAGTGCCGCCGGCTCCTTCGGCATGCCGTCGAAGAACGGCGGCTTGCGCACGTAGGTGGACTTCGGGTCCCACGCGAAGGTGTCGCCGGCCTTCACCTGCAGCGCCTGCCACTGCGGGTCGCCCGCGAGGACGTTGGCGTAGCGCTTCTTGAACGCCTCGGGCTTCACCGACGCGAGCGCCGCGCTGATCTCCTCGTTCGACGGCCACACATCCCTGAGGAACAGCGCCTTGCCGGTGCGGTCGTGGCCGATGGGCTCGGTGTTCGGATCCCAGTTGGTGTGGCCGGCGATCGCGTAGGCCACCACCAGCGGCGGGCTGGCGAGGAAGTTCATGCGCACGAGCGGGTGTACGCGGCCCTCGAAGTTGCGGTTGCCCGAGATGACCGCGGCGGCCGCGAGGCCCGACGAGGTGATGGCGTCCGTCACGGGCTTCGGCAGTGGGCCCGAGTTGCCGATGCAGGTGGTGCAGCCGTAACCCGCCACGTGGAAGCCGAGCGCCTCGAGGTACGGCATCAGCCCGGCCTCGGTGAGATAGTCGGTCACCACCTGGCTGCCGGGCGCGAGCGACGTCTTCACCCACGGCTTCGTGTCGAGGCCGAGCTCGACGGCCTTCTTCGCGAGCAGGCCCGCGCCGAGCAGCACCGACGGGTTCGAGGTGTTGGTGCACGAGGTGATGGCGGCGATGACGACCGCGCCGTTGGTGAGCTCGTAGCTCTGCGGGCCCTGGGTGACGACGGCCTTCGCGGCCAGCTTCGCGTCACCGTCCTGCACCTTGAGGATGTCCTTCACGTGCTTGCTGAAGGACGACTTCATGTCCTTGAGCAGCACGCGGTCCTGCGGGCGCGCCGGGCCGGCCACGCACGGCTCCACCTTCGACAGGTCGAGCTCGAGCGTGTCGGTGAAGACCGGCTCGGGCGACGACGCGGAGTGGAACAGGCCCTGCTCCTTGCAGTACGCCTCGACGAGCGCGACCGACTCGGGCGAGCGGCCGGTGAGGCGCAGGTAGTTCAGCGTCTCCTCGTCGATGGGGAAGAAGCCGATGGTGGCGCCGTACTCGGGCGCCATGTTCGCCACCGTCGCGCGGTCGGTGAGCGGCAGCGCCGACACGCCGGGGCCGAAGAACTCGACGAACTTCCCGACGACGCCCTTCTTCCGGAGCATCTGCGTGACGGTCAGCACGAGGTCGGTGGCCGTCGCCCCGGGCGCCAGCTTGCCGGTCAGCTTGAAGCCGATGACCTGCGGGATGAGCATGGTGATCGGCTGGCCGAGCATCGCCGCTTCGGCCTCGATGCCGCCGACGCCCCAGCCGACCACGCCGAGCCCGTTCACCATCGTGGTGTGCGAGTCGGTGCCGACCAGCGTGTCCGGGTACGCCGCGCCGTTCTCGCCCTTGAAGACGCCCTGCGCGAGGTACTCGAGGTTCACCTGGTGACAGATGCCGGTGCCCGGCGGCACGGCGCGGAAGTTCTTGAGCGACTTCTGGCCCCACTTGAGGAACGCGTAGCGCTCGGTGTTGCGCTCGAACTCGAGGTCGACGTTGTCCTGGAACGCCGTCTTCGTGCCGAACTTGTCGATCATCACCGAGTGGTCGATGACCAGGTCGAGCGGGCACAGCGGGTTCACCTTCTGCGGGTTGCCGCCCATCGCCGACAGCGCCTCGCGCATCACGGCGAGGTCGACCACCACCGGCACGCCGGTGAAGTCCTGCAGCAGCACCCGCGCGGGCGTGAAGCTGATCTCGGTGTCCGGCTCCCCCTTCGGGTTCCAGTTCACCAGCGCCTCGACGTGCTCCTTCTTGACGACGCGGCCGTCCTCGAAGCGCAGGAGGTTCTCCAGCAGCACCTTCAGCGAGAACGGCAGCCTGTCGATGCTGGGGAACTGCCTGGCCAGCGTCTTGAGCGAGAAGATGTCGTACGGGAGGCCGCCGACGTTGAGCGTGGTGCGGGTCTTGAAAGTGTCGATCTGTGCCATGGCGAGACGCCTTATTCCGCCGCGCCGGTTCGGACGCAACGGAAGAAACGCGGCGCTCGCCTACAGCTCGAACTCCCAGCGCTCCTGCTCGGCGCGCATGGGGCAGGGGTGCGCGCGCGTCGGGAAGAACTCGTTCACGTGCCGCAGCGCGAAGTCGGCCTGCTCGTACTGCTTGAGGTTGTACTTGGTGCGGGCCTCGAGCAGCAGCTGGTTGCACTTCAGGTCCAGCTCGGCCTTCGCCTCGTTCATCTTCTGGCGCGCCAGCTCGTAGGTGGCCGGGCGCGCCGCGGGCGGCAGCGCCTCGAGCGTCAGCCACGCCTCACGGAAGTTCTTGTACGACTCCCACAGGTTCGACGCGCCGATGTCCTTCTGGTCCCACTTCTTGCGGCCGCGCTCGAACTTCTCTTCCGCGTCGGCGATGAGGCCCACCTCGTCCTTCTCGGGCAGCACCGCCACCTCGACCCAGATGTTCCAGATCTTCCAGGGGTCGGCCTCGGGCGGGTTCCTCACGTTGTCGAAGGTGACCGAGTTGGTGTCGTTGCGCTTGATGACGTTGGCGGGCACCAGCAGCTCGTGCGTGGCCTCGTTGGCGGCCAGCGTGTCGGGCGGCAGCCAGCCCACCTCGACGCCGTTCATCGCCACCGACACCTCTTCCTTGCTGATGTCGCTGGACTGGTAGTGCAGCACCACCATCACCTGCACCGGCGCCACCACCTGGAACTCGAAGGTCTTCTGGTCGGCCCGCTCGAAGGTGACGGTGTCGCCGAGGCCGAAGGAGTACTCCACGGGATCGGCCGACAGCAACACCGGCTCCTTCGGCTTCGGCTTCGTGTCGGCGGGCCACAGCGCGGCGCCGATGCCGCCCAGCATCGCGAGCGCCACCACCCCCGCGACGGAAGCGGTGACGATGCGTTTGGTCTTCGAGGCCTCGGCCCAGAAGAGCTTGATCCCGCCCAGCGCACCTTCGCGCTTGAGGCGCGCACGGTCGGCCGCCGACAGGCGCTCGCCACCGCTGCTGCCGCGGGCGCTGCGCGCGAGCCCCGCGTCGGCGCTCTCCGCCGCCTCACCACGGCGGGCCATGCCGGGATCCGACCGCCGCTGGATGGGCCCCCTCGAGCCAGAGCCGCGGGCCCCGCCGGGCGCGGAGGGCCGGGGCCCCTTCAACACGGGCAGCACGGAGGTGCCGCGGCGGCCCAACTGCTCGACCTCCTCGCGGTTGGCGCCCTTCGGCAACAGCGCCACGCCCTTGTTCCGGGAGCGCTTGAGCTCCGACACCGAAACGATCCGCGTGTGCGCGCCGCCCTCGGCCACTTCCTCCTCGGCGGTGGGCGGCTCGAGCTCCGCGGCCTTGAACGCGAAGACCACGGGCCCCAGGGAGATGGAGTCGCCGTCCTTCAGTGGCTGCCGCTTGATGACCTCGCCGTTCACCTGCGTGCCGTTCGAGCTCCCGACGTCCTCGACGTAGAACAGCCCGCCCTCGAGGTAGATGCGGGCGTGCCTCCGGCTGACGCCGGTGTCGTAGAGGATGACGTCGCACTCGCTGGTGCGTCCGATCAGCACCGAGGCCTGGTCGAAGACGAACTCCCGACCGGCCTCCTTGCCCTCGGAGATGACGAGCTGAAAGCCCATGAATCAATCGGAATCTAGTGAGGCGCGCGCCGCTCGGGCAACTGCGTCCTTCGCCCACCCGGGCTCGACCACGACGGCGTCGCCTCCAAACGACAGGATCCACTGCGTCAGCCAGCGCTCGGAGTCGCCGGGCACGGTCACCTCCACTGCACCATCGGGCAGGGCCCTCGCCGCGTCGCCGAAGCGCTCGACGATCCACGGGGCGACGGCGGGGGCGAAGCGGACCCGCACCTCGCCGGCCGCGTCCACCACGCCGGGCATGGCGCGGGTGGCCGGCTCCTGCGGCTCGAAGCGGACGTCCGTCAGCGAGAGCCCGGCGATGCGATCGAGCCGGAACAGGCGCGCGTCGCCGCGGGTGAGGCAGTGCGCGGCGAGGTACCACAAGCCCCGGTGGCTGAAGAGCTCCTGTGGGCGCACGCGGCGGCGCTCGGTCTGCCCGCGGCCGGCGGTGAAGTAGTCCAGCTCCACCTCGCGGCGCTCGACGATCGCCTGCGACAGCGTCGCCAGCCCGTCGGGCGCCTCCATCGCGACGTCCAGCGTCTTCGCCATGGCGCGGTAGCGCTGCACGGCGTGCGGCGGCAGCACCGTCTCGAGCTTCGCGAGCGCGGCCGTCAGCGCGTCGCCGCCGGCGGGCTTGAGCAGCGCGGCGGCGGCGGCCAGCGCGACGCCCTCGGCGGCGGTCAGCCGCGGCGGCGCCGACAGCCGCTGGTCGAGGTCGACGTACACGCGCCCGTCCTCGACGTAGATGTCGACGAAGTCGTCGGGCTGGAACGGCGGCCGGCCCACCAGGGTGAGCAGGTCGAGCTCTTCGAGCAGCTCCTCGCGGCCCACGCCCAGCTTCTTCGCCACCTCGTCCACCGGCAGGCCCGGGTTCTTCGCGACGAAGGGCACGAGGAACAACAGCCGGCGCAGCCGCTCGTGCACCTGGGGCCGGCCCTTCTCGGCGGTCCCCGTCACGAGGTGGGCCCTCCCGCGTGCGCGTCGAGCACCCGGCGCGCCATGCCACGGAAGCGCTCGACGGCGTCGGGCGGTGACACGACGCGCGCGTCCGCGCCCAGCGACAGCACGTATTTGAGCAGCCCCTCGAGGTATGTGGCGCGCACCGTCAGCGTGACGCGCTCGCCGGCCGTGGGCTGCGCGGGGAACAGCCGCGACGCCAGCGGCGCCAACTCGCCCTTCAGCTCGACGCCGACGTCCACCGGCGGGTGGAAGCGGAACTGCCACGGCCAGGTGGCGACGTAGTCGTCGAGGCGGAAGTCGGGCGGCACCTCGAAGTCGGCGCTCTTCGGGCGCTGCGCGTTGACGGTGAGCGCGCGAATGCGGTGCACGTGGAAGCTCCGCGGCGCCTGCCGCAGGTGGCAGAAGCCCACCAGCGTCCACAGGCCGCGGCGCAGCGCGAGGCCCCACGGGTCCACTTTCCGTTTCGTGAGCGCCTTCGTGTGCGGCGAGTAGTAGTCGAGCTCGACGGACTTCCGCGCGTTGATGGCGCTCCACAGCAGATCGAGGCGCCCCGGCAGGTCGCGCGCGTCGGCCACGCCGCCCAACTCCAGCCGCACCTTCGGCGCCGGCAGCGGCCCGTCCGAGAAGAAGCCCACCTTGCGCAGCGCGTGCGCGAGGTCCTGCCGGCCGGGGAAGGCGCCGGAGGCGAGCGCGGCCGAGCCCGCCGCGTAGAGCACCGCCAATTCCTCGGGCGTCAGCCCCACCTCGGGCAGGTAGTACGCGTTCTTGTCGATGACGTAGCCGTCGGGCACGTCATCGTCGCCGGACACGAAGGTGATGGGAATGCCCAGCTCGAGCAGTTCGGCCTTGTCGCGCTCGAACTTGCGCTCGCTGGCCTCCGTCGACGGGCCTCCGTAGTCGTCGGGGAACGCCGCGCGGATCTCCGACCAGGGCAACGGCTCCTGCGCGTCGAGCAGGAGCGCCACCAGGTCGAGCAGCCGTTCGGTCCGTTCCATGAGAGGGGGGCGAGCGGTGTACCACTACCGCGGGCGGACACCGAGGCGATCGAAGGCCGCCAGCAGCCGCTCCACGTCCTCCAGGGTGTTGAAGGCGTGGGTGCTGATGCGCACGCCCGGGCCGCGGGCGGTGGTGACGACCTTCGCTTCGCGGATCAGCGCCCTCACCACGTCCTGCGGCGGACCCTCGACGGGCACCACGCAGATGCCGGACAGCGACTCGGGCTCGTCGGGCGTGTTGGGGACGAAGCCGCGCCGGCGCAGGCCCTTGCGCAGCTCGAGCTGCAGCCCGACGTTGTGCGCGAGCGTGTTCTCCACGCCCAGCGCCTCGTGCAGCGCGAGCGCCGCGTCGACGCCGTACAGGCCCACCCAGGCGCCACCGCCGGCCTCCAGCGCCGACGCCTCGCGGCGGAAGCGGGTGCCGCGCGCGGTGAAGCCGTGCGCGTCCGCGGCCCGGTCTGCGTGCATCCATGGATCGAACTGCTCGTGCGCCGCCACCGACAGCCACCCGCCGAACGGCAGCCGCACCTCGTCCAGCCAGGCCCTGGCGACGTACAGCACGCCCACGCCGTAGCCGCCCATGAACCACTTGTGGCTGGTGGCGGCGAGGAAGCTGGCGGACAGCCCGCGCACGTCGAGCGGCACCTGCCCCAGGCCCTGCGCGGCGTTGAGGCACAGCGTCAGCCCGCGGTCGCGGCACAGGCGCGACAGCCCCGTCAAGTCGATGCGAAAGCCCGAGGCGAACTGCACCACCGACACGGCCACCGCGCCGGTGCGGGGCGTCACTGCGGCCTCCACGTCCTCCAGCGTGAAGCGGCCGTCGGCGCGCGCGCGCACGCCGCGCAGCGTGAGGCCGTCGTACAGCAGCGGCAGGGTGGTGGACGGGAACTCCGACTCCAGCGTCAGCACCTCCTCGACGCCGCGGGCCTTCAGCATCTGCGCGACGACGTGGAAGCCGAAGGACGTCGACGGCGTGAAGGCGACCTCTTCGGGCGCGGCGCCGATGAAGCGGGCCAGGCGCGCGCGCGTGGCCTCCTTGAAGGCGATCCACTTCGGGTACGGCAGGTCGCCCTTCTCGAGCGTCTCGGCGAGGTGCGCCGTCATCGCCTCGTACACGGGCCTGGGCGCCGGCGACGAGGCCGCCGCGTTGAGCCAGGTGTGCGAGTTGGCGGCAGGGAGCAGGGCGCGCAGCTCGACAGGCGTCATGCGGTGGGTTTTGGCGCACCCGCCGCCCGTCGAAAAGCGCCGTCGCCGGGAAGAGGAAGCGCCGCCCGTCGTTCCTGCATGAACGGGGGAGTCCCGCAATCGCAGGGGGAACCCGTCGTCTCGCCACCGTGTCGTCGGGCAGACGAAGGGCGGCGTGCCGTTTTGTCCACGGCGGGCGCGTGGGCGTGGCGCCCTGACAGCGGCGTCGCGGGTGGCGGCCGGCAAGGGCGTGGAAAGAGGCGGCGCGGAGGGCGGAACCGAAGTTGCTTGGGGAATGAAACAGTCATGGGCCTCACGTTCTTCCGAAGCGGAGCGATGGTGCTGACGGTGCTGTCGGCGCTGGTGGGGTGCGCCTCGGCGTCGCCGTCCACGCGCGCGCCCGAGGCCCTGTACCTGGCCGTCGAGGTGCAGCAGGGCGGGCAGACGGTCGCCACGCCGAAGGTGCTGGGCTTCGAGGGCAAGCGCGTGGTGGTGGAGCGCAAGTCGCCCTCGTCGGCCACGCCGGACTACCGGCTGGCGCTGACGCCGCGCGAAGCGGGCCAGGGGTACAACGTCGTGCTGGACCTGGACCTCCCGTCGGGCCACCGCTTCGGCAAGGTGGGCCTGCTGCACGGCGAGGAGCAGCGGGTGTCGCTCGACGCGGACACCGAGCTCACGGTGATGCTCATGCGCGTGGACAGCCCGGAATTCCGGGCGCTCATCCAGCGCGCGCCGGGCCGGGTGAAGGGCAGCATCTAAGACGCGGCGAGGGAGTCCGCTGCTGAGCCACTGGCCGGGCCGCGACGATGAGAGGCGACGCCCACCGGCGTCACGACGGCAGTCAACCCGTCGGCGCGCTCGCGCGTACGCCCCCGTCCGTTGACGCTCCCGGCGGGTGCCTCGACAATCACCCGCGTGCTGGTCCCGATGCTCGGCCTGCTCGTGCTCGCGAAGCCGCCGGTGAAGCCCGAGCCTTGCATGGCGATGAAGCCCGAGCCGTGCCTTTCGGCCTGCGAGAAGGGGGACGAGAAGGCCTGCACGGACCTCGCGATTCTCGTCGAGGACGGGCTGCTGCCACCGCAGTACCACGAGCGCCTCTTCAAGGCGGTGGAGGGCGCCTGTGACGAGCGACCCGGCCGACGCTGCTTCGTAACGGGCATGTTGCGGGTGTGGGGAGTCGGCACGCCGAAGGACGCCGCCCGCGCCGCGCAGGACCTCTCCCATGCCTGCGACGCCGGCGTCCCGATGGCGTGCGCCAACCTCGCGCTGCGCTACCTGCGCGGCGAGGGCGTCGAGAAGGACCCCGTGCTCGCCCGCAAACTCGCCTCCGCCGCGTGCGAGCAGAACTACGAGGCCTGCATCAACCTCGCGCACATGATCGGCGGCGGCATCGGCGGCATGAACGACCCGAAGGCCGGCAAGGCGCTGCTCGAGAAGACCTGCGCGGCGTACGTGCCCGCTTGCGCACGACTGGCCAGGGTGCTGGTGAGTGAGACCTGGTTGGCCCGGGACGAGAAGCGGGCGCTCGAGGTCGCCAGGAGTGGCTGTGACCGCGGCGGCGGCGGCTCCTGCGAGTTCCTCGCCAACGTGTACCTGGGCGCCTTCCCGGCCATGCGCGATGACCGCGCCGCCGTTCCCCTGCTCGAGAAAGCCTGCGCGCTTGACTCGGGCTTGAGCTGCCACAACCTCGCGGTCCTCTACACGGAGGGCCGCGGCGTAAAGGCCAGCGCCCAGAAGGCGGCGCCGCTGGCCGAGCGCGGCTGCCTGCTCGGCGAGCAGCGCGCGTGCGCCAACTTCGCGCTGATGAAGCTCGACGGTCGTGGGACGCGGAAGGATGTCCAGGGGGGCCGCGACCTGCTCGAGCGCTCGTGCGACGCCGGCGCACGGTTGAGCTGCCACGTCCTGGGCCTCGCGCTCGCCGGGGGACGGGGCGTCAAGCGGGACAAGGCGGCCGCCATCAAGCTGTTCAAGCGGGCCTGCGCCATGGGCCACGATCCCGCGTGCGTGGACGAACGGAAGCTCGACCGCTGAGCGCGCAGCGGGACCCGATGGGGCATGAGCGGCCCACGCGCATCCTCCACGCGATGATCCGCGTCGGGACCTCGAGAAGTCATTCGCCTTCTACACGGGCGTACCGGGCATGGTGCTCCGCCGGAAGACTACCCCGACGGCCGTTTCACGCTGGCCTTCGTCGGCTACGGCCCCGAGGCGGGGGCGCGGTCATCGAGCGCCCGCGCAACCAGGACACCCGAAGTCGAGCTGGGCAACGGCTTCGGCCAGATCGCGCTCGAGCCGTTGCGCACGCCGCGTGCGCGGAAGATCAGGGCGAAGGGCGGGGCGGTGACGCGCGAGCCCGGGCCGGTGAAGCACGGCACCGCCGTCTCGCCTTCGTGCCGGAGCCCGACGGCTGCGCGATCGACCTCATCCGGCGTTGAGCGAACCGGACGAGCGCGAGGTCGGCCGACAGCGGCCCGCGGCGGCGGCGAGCAGGGTCGGCTCCCCTCCCGAAGCGGTGTGGACCTTGCGCCGCGGGTGCCGCGAAGTCCAACGGAAGGTGCCTCAGGCCGGCGCGTCGAGCGACGCGAGGAGCGTGTCTGCTTCGAGCACGTTGGGCAGGTTCCGGAGCACCTTCCGCAGGCGGGCGCGCTGCTCACGAGGGAAGGCGGCGCCGAAGGCCTTCGGATCGAGCCGGATGAGCGCGCGCACGCCGAGGGCGGTGTGCTGATCTTCGCTCATTCCCGCGAGGAGCGCGTCGATGGTCGGCTGAAGCAGCGCCGGAGCGCGCGCGACGAAGCACACGGCGGCGTCCACGGCGCTCGAGCGCGCCCGCACCTCGGCCAGCACCAGCGCGAAGGCCGCAGCGTCGGGCGCGAAGGCCGCCAGCTGCGCGGTCGCTTCGTAGCGCCGGCCCGCGGGCGCCGCCTCGAAGCGCGCGCGCACCGCCGCCAGGAGCGGCGCTGCGAGGTCGGGCTGCGTGGCGAGCAGCGCCTCGATCTGTGGCGTCGAGACGGCCTTGCGTGCGACGACGCGGGCGCAGTCCGCGGGGGTGAGCGCCGCCTCGCCCCACCGGCCCGTGAGCGCCGCGAGGGCGATGCGCGCGTCCGGGTGGCGGGCACGGGCGAAGGCATCGGGCGGCAGCGCGGCCACCGCCTGCTCGCTCCCACCGATGGCGCGGTCGAGCGCGGCGACGACGTCGCGCACTACCGCTTCGCGCTCGTCGAACAGCCCCAGCACGAGTGTCGGTGGGGCGTCGGGCCCGAGGAACGGCTGGCGCGCGAAGCCCTCGGCGATCGCCTCGCGCGCGCCGGGCTCGCCGTGCGTGAGCGTCGCCTTCACCAGCGGGTGCGCGGCACCGAGCAACTCGACCGCGAGTCTCGCCGCGCGCACTCGATCGCCGGGGACGCGCAGGCGGTCCGCGAGGTGACGGGCGAGCGCGTCGCCACCCCGCTTGCGGAGCAACGCCGCCGCCTCGCGGGCCACCTGCATCTGCGAGCCGCCGGCCACCGGTCCGCCACAGCCCCAGTCGTAGCTGGGCGGATCGAGCGGATCGTCCGCCATGCGCTCGTCGGCCAGCCACCCGAGGTACGCCATCACCTCGTCGTCGGTGAGCGGACCGCCTTCGGCGCGTCGACGCGCGGCGAGGCAGCGGCCTTCGGCGTCATCGGGCAGCATTCGAGCCGAGGTTAGCCCACTTCTCGCCGGCTCGGTTGGCCCGGGTCGCCCCGACGGTGTGATGCTCCCTCGGCAGAGCTGCGCAAAGAGACCGAAGCGTTTCGCAAGCGCGCCGCCAAGCAGAAGACGCCGCCCAGGCAGCTCGCCGAGCTCCTGGCCATGACCGGCCCCGACCGGGCGACACCACCGAGGGTGCGTTCGATCGCCTCTTCCGTCGCGGCGAGCTCGAATCGCTCGCCGACTACCGCAAGCGCCTCCTGTCCCTGGCCGACGAGGTCATCACCGGCAGCAGCCACGCCAACAACGAGCACCTGCTCGGCGGGTACCTCGATCTCGTCGACCGCATCGAGAAGCAGATGGCCGCGCCCGACCGCGCGGTCAAGGCAGCGGAGGCGTCGCTGGCGACGGCCAAGGCGGCCAGGGTCGAGCACGACGGCGTGGTCTCGCGCCTCGACGAGAGGCTGGCGTCGGCGCGAGAAGCGGAGTGCAAGGCGTACGCCGCGGCGCGCAAGGCCCAGACCCGCACGCCCGAGGAGTCCATCGCGACCATGGAGCGCCGCATGCGCGAGGCCCAGGAGCGGCTCACCAAGGCCCGGGCCCGGGTCGCCGAGGCCGCGGCGGAGGCGCAGGCCGCGCAGCAGGCGCGGGGCGTCACCCAGCGAATGGTCGAGAAGCTCGAGGCCGAACGTGGTGGCCAAGCGTCGCGCCGCCGTGGGCGTCGATGACCAGCTCCACGCGCGCCTGCGCGGCGCCACGCCCAGCAAGAAGGTCCGCGACGATCTCCTCGCGCGCCACACGGTCGATGAGGTGTACGGCGAGCCACCGGCGGCGGGGGAGAAGCTGAGCGCGGATCACATCGTGTCGGTCAAGGAGATCACCAACATGGAGGGCTTCAACAAGCTCACGTACCGGCAACAGCTCGAGGTGCTCAACTTCCCGGAGAACTTCATGGCCATGCACAAGAGCGTCAACTCGTCCAAGGGCGCTCGATCGTGGACGACGTGGGATGGCATGGTCAGCGACAAGCGGTTTCCCAAGGTGAAGCCAGAGGTCAGACAGAGCCAAGATGATCCAGCGCGAGGCCGACATCCGTACCAAACTCCGTGAGCTCATTGCTTGGCTGCAAGAGTCATGATGCTCACCCGCACGATCGGCCCGAACACGGTGCGCGTGGAGGTCCTCGAACGTCAGCGGGCCCAGGCCGAAGCACTCCTCGACAAGCTCGCCGAGCTCGATGCGCGCGGACCGCGTCTCCAGGACGGCACCACCATCGACTTCGGGTGGTCGCGCCTCACGCTCGTCGACGTCGACGGCATCCTGGACGTCGAAGAACCCGAGTTTCGCGGCGATCCATTCGAGTCCCGCATGCCGGGTGCCTTCGAGACCATCGGGGTCGCGCAGGACCAGGTCGACGTGCTGCGCCGGGTCGGCGTCGAAGGCGTCGACGCTCGCTTCGATTCGGCGGTGATCGTTCGCCGCGGCTGCCTGAGCGCGCCGCGCATCTACCTTAAGCGCGACGAGCCCGAGGGCCGCTCGAGCGGCTGGTACATCGGAGACGTCGCGCATCCCGAGGTCGAGAAAGAAGACCTCGAGGTGATCACCGTGGCCGACGTCTTCAAGCAGCGATCGGAGGCGATGCGTGTGCTCGCGCTGCCGCCGGGATACATGGCCGTGCTCGACGGTAGCGTCATCGAGGCGGTGGTCGATCCCGAGGGCAAGGTCGTGGCGAGAGATTTCTGATGACGCCCTCGCTCCGTCTCCTGCCCAGCCCGGAGCGCGCCTACGCCGCGCTCGCCGCCGACCTCGAGCGCCTCGGCTGGGAGTGGGCCGGCGAGGCGCAGACGCTGCCGCTCCTGCCCGGCGAGCCCGAGTGGGTGGAGCACCGGCATCCCGCCGGAGGCACGCTGCGCTACGAGTTCAACCCGGCCGTCGGCCTGCGCGAGCTCGCCGCCGAGGCGCCGCCGGCCCAGCTTGAGGCGCTCGCCCGCCTGCCCGCGCTCGCGCCCGGCGACGTGCGCGCGCTCCTCGCCAGCGCCGACGTCGCCGAGCTCCTGCTCGGGCTCTTCGCGGTGCGCGCGCTCCGGCTGATGGCGCTCCTCGGGCGGGTCCACGAGCTGTGCCATCACGCCGGCGATTTCGTCCGCCGCACCGCCGCCGACGTGGCGCGCACCATGCCGGTGCTCGCGGTCGGCGAGAGCTGGGGCGCTTCCAGGCCCAGCGCGCCGCGAAGCCCGGGCACTCGGTTCTGCTCGGCGCCATGGACGTCTCCGGCCGGCGGCAGGTCCCGCGCTGACTCGGTCACGACTGCGAGGACGCCAACGAGAACGTGCTCTCGACGCTGCGCACCGGGCTCGACGACGACGAGGTGCGGATCACCGCCGCGCTCGTGGCCGCACGCCTGGGCGCCGGCGCGCTCGCCGGCACCGTGCGCGCGCCGCGCGTGGCCGCGGTCTTCGCGGGAGCGCACGCGCAGCCCGTCGCCGCGCTCGACGCCGGGCGCCGGCTGCCGTCGCCGCCCGCGCCCGCCGACGAGGCGCACCTGCTCATGCACGCGCTCCTCGCGCCGCTGCTGGTGGTGCCGCCGGCTCCCGCGCTGCCCCGCCACCGGCGCCGCGACGGCGGCGTCGCGCGCCTGGCCCGCTCGGGGCTCGAGGTGGCGCTGGTGCCGTCGCTGCCGCGCTGGCTCGGCGGCGCCGGGCCGCCCTGAACGGTGCGCGCGCCCGTGCGCCATCGCCGCGCTCCCACGACGAGCCGCTCCCCCTCGACGACGCCCGGGAGTGGGTGCTCGCGCCTGGCCGTCTCGAGCACGTGGCCATGCGCCTCCCCGACGCTGACTCGCGGGAGATGGCTATGCGCGGCCCCGATGGGCGCGCTTCGCTGCCGGCGACCTCGCGTCGGAGACGGCGATCTCGCCGTGGGGCGCCGTGGCCACCGACGAGCTGGAGACCGACACCGTGAAGGGCATCGTGCCGGTGCGCATCTACGACCGCGACGATGACCAGGGGCCGGGCTCCGAGGCCCCCGACCCGGCGCTTCGAGGACGCGGCGCAGGAAGTCGCCGGCGACGCGAACGACCAGATCGACGACGGCGATGACGACGCCGAGGACGCGCCCGATGCGAAGACCGCCACTATGAATTGAAAGCGGCAATCCTCGGCCGAGGGCGCGGATTCTCGCGGGTATCCGCGGTCGTCACGCGGGCTCGACGGCTGCCTTCCGCTCAGTCCACCTCGCCCGGTGTCTTGCGGAGCCCCAGCCGCCTCCTCAGCTCGCGCGCCGACTGCCGCGACACCTCCACCGTCTGCCCGCCGTGGGTGCGCGCGAGGTAGCCACCCGTCTCGAGTGGCTCGAGCCGCGCCACCGCCTCGAGGTTGAGCAGCGCGCGCCGGTGCACGCGCTCGAAGCGGCCTTCCGGCAATCGCGCCTCGAGCTCCTGCAGCGTGAAGTCGGTGAGGAAGCTGCCGTCGGCGGTGTGCACGGTGACCAGCTCGTCTTCCAGCACCGCGCAGGCGATGCGCGCGGGATCCACCAGCACCACGCCCTGCCGCGTGGTGATGGCGAGGCGCGACAGCTGGTGCCGTGCCAGCGCGTCGGAGAAGGCCGCCTTCGTCTCGCGCTCGCGGGCCCGGGCGATCGCCTTCGCCAGCCGCCCGGGCTCCACGGGCTTGAGCAGGTAGTCCACCGCGCCGCCGTCGAAGGCCGTCACCGCGTGCTCGGCGTGCGCGGTGCAGAACACCACCCACGGGCCGTCCTTCGGCCACAGCGCCAGCGCCTCGGTACCCGACAGCCGCGGCATCTGGATGTCGAGCAGCACGAGGTCGACCCCGCCCTGCCGCACGCGCGCCAGCACCTCGTCGCCGTCCTTCGCCTCGCCCACCACCTCGACGTCGGGCATGGCCTTGAGCAGCCGCGCCAGGCGCGCGCGCGCGAGCTGCTCGTCGTCGGCGATGAGGATGCGCAGCGTCGTCATGTCGGCTCTCCCGTCGGCAGCACCAGCGTCGCGCGCGTCCGTTCCGCCCCGGCCTCGCCCACCCACAGCCGTGCGCGCGCGCCGTAGGCGACCTGCAGCTGCTGCTCCAGCGTCGACAGCCCACGGCCGCCGTCGCGCCGGCCGGTGAAGGGCCCCGGGTTTTCGAGCCGCGCCGTGAGCGCCTTGCCGTCGTGCGCGAGCTTCAGCGACACGCGCCCCCGGTGGCCCGCGCCCGGCCCGTGCTTCACGGCGTTCTCCGCCAGCGTCAAGAGGCACATCGGCGGCACCTGCACGGCGGGGAGCGGCTCGGGCACCTCGAGCTCGGGCTCGAACAGCTCGCGGTCGCGCAACAGGTGCAGGTCGAACAGCGTCTTCACCAGCGCGAGCTCCTTCTCGAGCGGCCAGCGCGGCGCCGTCACGCCGTCCAGCATCGAGCGCAGCATGGTGGACAGCTCCAGCACCGCCTTCTCGGCCACCGCGCCGTCCACCCGGCACCACTCGGCGATCGCGTTGAGGGTGTTGAAGAGGAAGTGCGGCTCGAGGTGCGCCCGCAGCGCCATCAGCTGCGCGCGCTCGGCCTCGGCGGTGAGCCGCGCCACGCGCTGCTCGAAGCCGACGTCGCGGCCCAGCCCCCAGCCGCCCACGAGGAACATGCCCACGCTGACCGCCAGCGACGTGCGCTCGGTGAGGAACGTGTAGCCGATGCCCAACACCCTGGGGATGCCGGCGCCCACCGACAGCACCACGCCGAAGCCGATGAGGACGTACAGCACCACGCGCACCGCGCCGTGGCTGAAGTCGAGGCCATCGGGGAACAGCACCCGGTACGACACCGGCGCCACCGACACGAAGGCGAGGCACATCACCACCGCCAGCGGCACGGCCAGTCGATCGCTGCTCCAGCGGGCCTGCGCCACCACCAGCGGGACGCTCACTGCCAAAATGGGGAGGAGCCGGCGCGGGTGCAGCAGCGCCAGCCACGTCGCGCGGACGATGGAACTCTCGGGGATGCGCCGGGCCGTCACGGCCTGCAGCCTGACACATCAGGTCGCGGTTGGCCGGGAGGACGGCCGGGCGGTCGCTCCAGTCGGGCGGGCGGTGTCCAACGCACATCGAGCGGCGCGCCCGGGCGACGGGCCGGTTGCGGGGCTTGCCCGAAGCCCCCTAGTGTTGGATGGGTGGTGGGGGCCATGCGCTGCGTCATCTGTGAACAGGAGCACTCGGCGGAGCAGGCGTGTGCGCCGTCGGCGAGGCTCGCCGGCACCGACACGCGCCTGAGCCAGGTGATGGGCCTCGCCCGCACGTCGGTCAGCCCGGTGCCCGGCAGCCTGCAGCCCGGTACCTCCGACGAGCAGCTCGTCGGCCAGACGGTGGGCAGCTTCAAGATCACCCGGATCATCGGCCGCGGTGGCATGGGCACGGTGTTCATGGGCGAGCAGTCGATCATCGGCAGCAAGGTGGCGATCAAGTTCCTGCACGACCACCTCGCGTCGAACGCGGGCCTGGTGCAGCGCTTCTACGCCGAGGCGCGCGCGGTCAACCTGATCGGCCACGCGAACATCGTCAACATCTTCGACATGAACGTGCTCCCGCCAGGTCGCTACTACCTGGTGATGGAGTACCTCGAGGGGCAATCGCTGGCCGAGAAGCCGCTGCCGATGAAGGCGGAGGACGCGATCCCCGTGCTCCTGCAGGTCTGCGACGCGCTGGACGCGGCGCACAAGGTGAACATCGTCCACCGCGACCTGAAGCCCGAGAACATCGTGCTGGTGAAGCGCGGCCGGCAGGACAACTTCGTCAAGATCCTCGACTTCGGAGCGACGCGGGCCGCGAGCAAACGGCCGCGGGCATGATCATCGGCACGCCGGAGTACATGGCGCCGGAGCAGGCGTCGTCGAGCCCGGTGGACGGGCGCTGCGACATCTACTCGCTGGGCATCATCGCGTACCAGCTGGCCACCGGCCGTACGCCCTTCGGCGGCACCAACATCCCCGCGATCCTCGTCGCGCACCTCAAGGAGGTGCCGCCGGCGCCGCACGTCGTCAACCCGTCGGTGCCGAAGGCGTGGTCGCAGGCGATCATGAAGGCGCTCGAGAAGCGCCCCGAGAACCGCTTCCAGTCCGCGGAGGCCTTCGGGCGCGCGCTCGAAGAGGCGCTGCCGGGGGCCGCCGGCTCGCTGAAGGCGCGCGTGTACAGCCCGCCACCGGTGCCCGCGCCGCCGGGCGCGCCGGGCTCGTCCTCCCCGCCGCCGCCGGAGCCGCCCGCGCCGCCGAAGGCCGTGACGCCGAAGCCTGTGACGCCGAAGCCTGTGACGCCGCCGCCCGCACCGGTGCCGGTGGGGCCGCCCAGCGCGACGGATTCCCGGCCACCTGCGTCGTCGCCGTCGCGCTCGTCGGTGACGCCCACCAAGCTGGACCGGCTGGCCACGCCCATCACGAAGACGCCCGCGCCGGCTCACCCACGCCACGAAGCCCGCTTCGCCGCCGAGGTGCTGGGCGCGGACGGCAAGTCGCTCGGCGCGCTGCCGTGCCAGGACATCAGCCGCGGCGGCCTCTTCCTGTGCAGCGACACGCTGCGGCCGCCCGTCTTCTCGCGCGTCACCGTGAAGCTGCCCGGCAACACCAACGTGCAGGCCGAGGTCGTCCGCCACGTCACACCGGACCAGGCGCAGGCGTGGAACATGCGGCCGGGCTTCGGCGTTCAGTTCCTCTCGCTGACGGCGGGGCAGAAGGACGTCATCGACCAGCTGGTGAAGGGCCTTCCGCTGACCGCGCTGACGCCGGTGCCGAAGAACGTCACCGACGACGTCATCGCCAAGAAGGTCCTCGACCAGTGGCACAAACGCATCAACGGCGACCACTATGTGGTGCTGGCGCTGCACGAGGACGCGGACTTCGCCGACATCCGCGCGCGCGGCCGCGAGCTGAAGCGCGAGCTCGAAGGCTTGAAGGCGCGGCCGCTGTCCGACGCGCAGGCGGCGATGGTGGAGTCGGCGCTCAAGCGCGTGCAGGCGGCGCTCGACGTGGTGGGCCACGCGTCGGCGCGCATGGAGTTCGACGGGAATCGCTCCAACTACCGCGGGGTGGCCAGGTGCATCGCGGCGGGGCTCACGGTGACCGAGATGGAGGCGTTGCGCGACAAGCACCTGGCGGCGCACCCCGGCGCGGAGAGCCAGGCGCACATTCGCTTCCTCAGCGCCGCCGCCTTCGAGAACGCCAACGACGTGCCGCAGGCGCTGGCCAATTACGAGCAGGCGCTGAAGTTCGACCCGTTGAACCTGAAGATTCAGCAGCGGTATTGGGCCCTGCGCCGCAAGACGGGGCAGTCGTGAAGTCCCGCGTTCTCGCGGGGCGGCGGAGGGCGAAGCCATGAAGAGCTACCTGCTGTCGATGCTGCAGCGCACGTTCGCGGGGCGCGACTACGACGCCTTTCGCGCGCGGCACGCGAACGACTGGCTCGTGTGGGAGCCCGGCGCGTGGAAGCCGCCCGGCCGCGCGACGCTGGTCCCCGGCGAAGGCACGCCCGTGCCGGTGACGGGCGAGGCGCTGGCGCTCGCGCTGCACGAGCGGTCCGATCGCCCGCAGCTGACGCTGGGCCGCGGCGCCGACTGCGACGCGCCCATCAACGACGGGACCCTGTCGCAGGTGCACCTGGTCTTCATGCGGACCGATCGCGGCACGTGGACGGTGCGCGACGCCAACTCGAAGAACGGCACCCGCGTCGGCGATGTGAGGCTGCAGCCCGGGCACCCCGTCGAGCTGCGCGACGGCGACCTGATCCAGGCCGCGCAGGTGATGCTGACCTTCTGCTCGCCGCGCCGGCTGTACGAGCGCCTCGGCGGGCGCTGACAACCTGTTCCGCACGGCAACGAGGACGCACCCATGATCGAGGAAGGGAAGAAGGCTCCGGCCTTCAGCTTGAAGAACCAGGCGGGCAAGACGGTGAAGCTCGCGGACTTCGCGGGCCAGCACGTCGTGCTGTACTTCTACCCGAAGGACGACACGCCAGGCTGCACGAAGGAGGCCTGTGACTTCCGCGACGGCCACGCGAAGCTGAAGAAGGCGGGCGCGGTGGTGCTGGGCGTCTCACCCGACGACGAGAAGCGGCACGCGAAGTTCCGCGAGAAGTACTCGCTGCCCTTCGACCTCCTCGCCGACGTCGACCACGAGGTGGCCGAGAAGTACGGCGCGTGGGGCGAGAAGAGCCTCTACGGCCGGAAGTTCATGGGCATCATCCGCAGCACCTTCCTCATCGGGCCCGACGGCAAGGTGAAGAAGGTGTGGCCCCGGGTGAAGGTCGACGGCCACGCCGGCGACGTGCTGGCCGCGCTGAACGGCTGACGCGGGCCCCGGCGGCGTGGTCGAATCGCCGCCATGCTCTCGCTCGCCGCGGCCCTGCTGGCCGCCTCCGTCGGCGCCGCGCCCTGGGACATCGCCCCGCCGCCACGCGGGCAGTGGTGCGTGGACCAGACCGGCACGCTGTCGCTCGAGACGCTGGCGGCGCTCGACGACGTGGCCCGCGAGGTGGACGCGGCCGGCGTGGGGCAGCTGGGCGTGCTGGTGACGGAGACGACGTCGGGTGTCACGCCGCGCACCTTCGCTACCCACGTCTTCAACGCCTGGGGCGTGGGCCACGCCGGGCGGGACGACGGCATCCTCCTCTTTGTCGCCACGAAGGATCGCAAGGCCGAGATCATCCTCGGCGACGGCTGCGGCGTGACGAGCGCGCAGACGGACGTGGTGATGCGCAACGACGTGGTGGCGAACATGAAGCGCGGCGACCTGCCCGGTGCGCTCATCCACGCGGCGCAGTCGCTCGCGCGGCTCCTGCGCACCGCCAACGCGCCGGCGGGCACCACGTCCGTGGCCGACAACGTCGGACTCGGTCCCAACGCCTACGCGGTGGCGCCCACGCAGCCGGTGGACGAGCCGCTCATGGCGTACGTGCGCGGCGAGAAGGCGTTCCCCGAGCGCAGCCCACGCAGCTGGGTGGTCGACCTCTCCGAGAAGCTGGACGCGCGGCAGCGTGCGGCGCTCGACGTGGCCGCCAGCGACGTCTACGCGGACGGGAAGGGCCGGCTCTTCTTCCTCGTGGCGGACACGTCCGCGCGGTGGCCGAGCCTCGAAGGGCTCGCCAGGCGCCTGCGCGACCGCGTCGACCACCACAGCTCGACGCCGGTGGCGGTGGTGGCGGCGAACGCGGCGCGTGGCGAGGTGAAGGTGCTGCTGCCCGCGGAGCGGGTACCCGGCGAGTGGGAGCGCCTCAAGGTGCTCGAGGCCGAGGCCATCGCGAGCGCGCGCCTGGGGACGGACCTGGTGCGGGCGCTGACCGGCGCAGCGGGCTTCGCGACGGAGGCCCTGCGCACGGGCGTTCCGCCGAAGCCGATGGGGCAGGCGCTGGAGGACGGCTTCCGCCGCCACCGCGGCGCCGTCACCGTCACCTTCGGCGCCTTCTTGCTTGGCGGGGTGTGGGCGTTGCGGCGGTGGTTGCGGCGGCGACCGCGCGACTGCGAGGCGTGTGGCCGGCCGCGGCAGTTGCTGGGCGAGGCCGAAGACGACGCGCACCTGTCGGCTGGCCAGAAGGCGGAGGAACGGGTCGGCTCGGTGGACTACGACGTGTGGTGGTGCGGCTCCTGCCGCGACGCGCTGGTGTTGGACTACTCGAGCTGGTTCTCGAGCCACTCGAGGTGCCCCCGGTGCCGCAACCGGACGCGCAGCTCGCGGACGACGACGGTGCAGCGCGCGACCGAGTACAGCGGCGGGTTGGAGCGCATCGACGAGTCGTGCGCGCACTGCTCGTACACGAACAGCTACACGCGCACGACGGCGCGGCTGCAGCGGACGAAGACGTCGTCGTCGAGCTGGTCCTCGTCGAGCTGGTCATCGTCGTCGTCCCCCTCGTCGCCGAGCAGCTTCGGCGGGGGTCGCAGCTCGGGCGGCGGCAGCTCCGGCTCGTGGTGAGTCAGGGGTAGACCCAGCCCTTGAGCCAGCCGTCGTCGCCGGCTTTCGTGTACTCCTCGCGCCAGTGCAGCCGGTACTGGTGGGCGCGCCAGAACTCGATGCGGTCGGGCTTCAGGCGGAAGCCGCTCCAGTGCGGCGGGCGCGGCACCGGCTGCCCTTCGTACTTCGCGGTCACCTCTTCGAGGCGCTTCTCCAGCGTCTCGCGCGAGTCGAGCGGCTGGCTCTGCAGCGACGCCCACGCGCCCAGCTGGGAGACGCGCGGCCGGGTGGCGAAGTACGCGTCGGCCTCCTCTGGCGTCACCGGCTCGACGAAGCCCTCCACGCGCACCTGCTGGGCGAGCGCCGGCCAGAAGAAGTTGAGGCACGCCGCCTTCTGCGCGAGCAGCTCCTGGCCCTTCCGGCTGGTGTGATTCGTGTAGAAGACGAAGCCGCGCGGGTCGAAGTCCTTCATCAGCACCACGCGCACCGACGGCCGGCCGGCCGCGTCGACGGTGGCCAGCGACATCGCGTTGGGATCCTGCGGCTGCGCGCGCTGCGCCTCGGCGTAGAGCGCGGCGAAGCGATCGAACGGCTCGTTCCACGGTGCGGGCGTCTTCATGCCGCCGGTCCGTAGCGCCTCCAATTGGCCCATTCAATGCAGCACCCCGCCGCAGCGGTGGGGCGCGCTGCTCCCTGCTATGAGGCCCCGAGATTGATGCGGGTCCTGTTCCTGGCCAGCGAGGTGGCGCCCTTCTCCAAGACGGGAGGGCTGGGCGACGTCGCGGGCGCGCTGCCGGCGGCGCTGGCCGCGCTGGGCCACGAGGTGCTGGTGGTGACGCCGCTCTACCAGGGCGTGGCCCGTGATGGGCTGGCCGATGAAGCCGGCCCGTTGTCGCTGGAGTTTCCCTTCGGCGGCGTGTCGGTGCGCTACCGCGCGTTGGCCTCGGGCGAGCGGCTGACCCACGTCTTCGTCGACGTGCCGCAGTTCTTCGATCGCCCGGCGCTCTACGGCTACCCCGACGACGCGCGGCGCTTCGCCGCCTACACCATGGCCTCGCTGTCGTTCGCGCAGGCGCGCGGCTTCGTGCCCGACGTGGTGCACGGAAATGACTGGCCGGTGGGGTTGGCGGCGCTGGCGCTGCAGTTGGGCTACGCGCACACGCCCATCGGCCGCGCGCGCACCGTCTTCACGATTCACAACCTCGCCTACCAGGGCAACTTCCCCAAGGGCGAGCTCGAGGCGCTGGGGCTGCCATGGTCGCTGTACACGGTGGACGGCGTCGAGTTCTACGACCAGCTGTCCTTCATGAAGGCGGCGCTGCGCACCTTCGACGTGCTCACCACCGTGTCGCCCAGCTACGCGCAGGAGATCCAGACGCCGCTGGGCGGCCACGGGCTGGACGGGGTGCTGCGCGCGCGCGCGAAGGACTTGCACGGCATCGTCAACGGCGTCGAGCTGCGCGAGTGGAACCCGGCCACCGACGTGCTGTTGCCGGCCCGCTTCACGGGGGCCGACCTCACCGGCAAGGCGGTGTGCCGCGCGGCGCTGCTCGAGGCCTACGGGCTGGACGCGCCGCCGCCGGGGCAGCCCGTGTTTGGTGTCGTCGGCCGCATGGTGGAGCAAAAGGGCGTCGACCTCCTGCAGGCGGTGTTGCCGCGGGTGCTGGAGCAGGGCGCGCGCGCGGTGGTGCTGGGCCGCGGGGAGGCCACCTTCGAGGCCCGCTGGCGCGAGCTGGCGACGCGCTTTCCGAAGCGCCTGGGCGTGCGCGTGGGCTTCGACAACGCGCTCGCGCACCTCATCGAGGCCGGCAGCGACTTCTTCCTCATGCCGTCGCGCTTCGAGCCGTGCGGCCTCAACCAGATGTACTCGCTCCTCTACGGCTCGGTGCCGGTGGTGCGGGAGGTCGGCGGCCTCAAGGACACCGTCGTCGACGTCACCCGGCCGGGCGGCACGGGCATCGTCTTCCCCGAGGCGACGTCCGACGGGTTGGCGCGGGCGGTGCTGCGGGCCGTGGAGCTGTTCCGCCGGCCCGACGAGTACCGGCAGGTCCAGCGCCGCGGCATGGCGCAGGACTTCTCGTGGGAGCGGTCGGCCCGCGCCTACGAGGCGCTCTACCGGGCTCGCTGACACTCCTCGGCCGCGCCTTCGGGCGGGAAAGCGGCTTGCCCCCGGGAGCGTCCGGGCTACGCTTTCCGCCGACGTGGCGCAGGAAACGGAGCTCGGCGGGTACCAGCTCGTGGGTCGTCTCGCCGTCGGCGGGATGGCCGAGGTGTGGCAGGCGCGACCGAAGCCGGCGACGCAGCGCAGCCCAGGCGAGCCCGACGACGTCGTCATCAAGCGGCTGTTGCCCAGCTACCGGAACGACGCGGCGTGGGTGAAGCAGTTCGTCGACGAGGCGAAGCTCACCGTGCGGCTGCGCCACGCGAACATCGTGCGTACCTTCCGTTGCTTCAAGGCGGGCATGGACTACCTGATGGTCCAGGAGCTCGTCTCGGGCCGGACGCTCCAGTACATGCAGGACGCGTTTCGCCAGGCGAACGCGCTGATGCCCCTGTCGGCGGCGACGTACATCGGCATCTGCCTGTTGCGGGCGCTGGACTACGTTCACCGCGCCAAGGTGGGTGACGGCGGCGCCACCATCGTCCACCGCGACGTGAACCCGGCGAACATCCTGCTGTCGGTGGCCGGCGACGTGAAGCTGACGGACTTCGGCGTGGCCGAGGTGGAAGGCGTCATGCGCGGTGATTCGGGCGCGCTGCGCGGCACCATCGCCTACATGGCGCCCGAGGCGGTGTTGGGCCAGGCGGTGGACCACCGGGCCGATCTCTTCGCCGCCGGCATCATCCTCTGGGAGCTCTTCACCGGGCAGCGGCTGTTCCACGGCAACTCGGACATGGAGATGATGCACAAGGTGCGCGACTGCCGCGTGCCGAACGTGCAGCGGCTCAACCCCGACATCCCCGACCAGGCCGCCTCCATCGTCCGCAAGGCGCTGCAGCCGGATCGCACCGCGCGCTTCCAGACGGCGGCGGAGTTCCTGCGCGTGCTGGAGATCCTCGCGCGGCGCAACGGCTGGCCGGTGTCGGTGGACGCGCTCAAGCCCCTGCTGGGAGGGTGAGCCGTGCGGCGCGCCTGGCTCCTGCCGCTCGCGGCCGCGTGCTGGAGCGCCTGCGCGACGACGCCCCGCGGTCCCGGCGCGCCCGACGTGGAGGTGACCCGCTTCGAGGTGCGCCTCGACGCGCCCGACGACGGCGCGGTGGGCGTGACGCTGGCGCTGCCGCCGCCGCGGGAGCCGTTCCGCGAGGTGGAGTGGGAGCTGTACCTGGGCGGGCTGCGCGTCGCTGTAGGACTCGAGCGGGTCCAGCGCGCGACGCCGCTGCCGGACGGGCGGGTGGCGTTCGCCTTCGACAGCCCGCTCATCTTCAAGGGCGTGCCGTGGCGCGCGGGCAGCGCCTTCGTGCAGGCGCGGCTTCTGGGCGTGGTGCGCTTCGAGCTGCCGGCCACCGAGGCGCTCGAGTTCTCGACGGCGCGCGAGGCGCTGGTGCGCGGCGTGCCCGAGCTGCAGCGCAGCCGCGACTGACGCTCACCGGCCCGACGTGGCGACCGGCTCGAGGCGCTCGTGGCTCGGCTTGCGCTCGCTCGCCGTCGCGGGCTTCGGCTTCAGCACGCGCACCTTGTCGAGGCGCGGCCCTTCCTTCGAGTGCACGAAGAAGGTCCACCCCGCGTAGAGGAACTTGTCGTTCACCTCGGGGATCGCGCCGGCGAGGTGCGACAGGAAGCCGCCGAGCGTCTCGAACTCGCCTTCGTCGGGGAACTTGAAGTCGAAGGCGCGCGCGAAGTCCTCCACCGGGAGGCTGGCGTCGACCAGGAAGCTGCCGTCGGCCTGCTTCTCGTACGCGCGCACGTCCTCTTCGAACTCGTCGCGGATGTCGCCGACGATCTCCCGGAGGATGTCCTCGAGCGTCACGATGCCCGAGAACCCGCCGTACTCGTCCACCACCACCGCCATGTGGATGCGCTCGCGCTGCATCTCGCGCAACAGGTCGCCGATCGGCTTCACCCACGGCACGTAGACGACGGGCCGCAGGAGATCGCGGAGGATGATCAGCTCCGGGTTCTGCACCATCGGCACGATGTCGCGCACGTGGAGGATGCCGATGATCCGGTCGATGTCGTCCTGGTAGACGGGGATGCGGCTGTGGTTCTCCTCGGCGATGAGCTGCAGGAGCGCGTCCATCGGCGTGGAGAGGTCGATCGCCACCACCTCGGTGCGGGGCACCATCACGTCGCGGCACGTCTTGTCCGACAGCTCGAAGATCGAGCGAATGAGCTGCGGCGCGCCCTTGTCTACCTCGTCCTGCTGCGCCTGGCGGATGAGCTGCTTCTCGAGCTCCTCGAGCGGGGGCGGCGGCGCCTGGAAGCTGACGCGCGCGCCGAACGGCTTGAGCAGCAGGTTGAGCGGCACCGACAAGAGCTTCACCATCGGGTACAGCACCGTCACCGTCGCCGTCGTCAACGCCGAGAGCAGCAGCGCCCACGCGTCGGGCCGCTGCACCGCCGCCGAACGGAAGGTGACGTCGAACAGCGTCGCCAGCATCGCCATCGCCAGCGCCACCCCGAGCGGCACCACCACCATCAGCGACCGCGACGCGAAGACGTCGTCCAACCCCAGGCCGAGCACCTCGGGCGCCGCCATCACCGCCAGCGCGGTGGACAGGAAGCCCGACAGCACCATCGCGCTGCGCAGCGCGGCCGCGGTGGCCTCGGGGTCGGCCCGCAGCCTCAGCACCCGCTGCGCGCGCTTCGAGCCGCCCTGGGCCAATTCCCGCAGCTTGACGTCGCTCGCGCCCTGCAGCGCCGCCTCCATGGCCGCCAGCAGCCCGCGCACGGAGAGGAGCCCCCCAAGCAGGACCCATATGCCCCAGGTCGGCATCTCAACGCCCTGTTTACCCCATCGGCGACCGCCTCGCCCTGAGTCACCCAAGCTCCTGGAATCGCGTGGCTTCCAGTCCCGTCCCCGCGCCTTTGACCGGCCGGGCGGGGCGTGGTGAAGAGGCTCTCGTGCGCGCCCTCGAGTGGCTCCTGACGGTGTGGGTGCTGGTGCTGCCGGCGTCGGCGGCGGCCTGGCCGGTGGACTGGGCGCACGACGTCGAGCCCGGGAAGGAAAAGTTCGTTCGCCTGCCGCGCCTGGACTGGTTCGAGGTGGAAGACCCGAAGCTGGTGCAGGTGGAGTGGCTCGAGGCGTCCGGAGAGCTGCTGCTGACCGGCTTGAAGCCAGGGCGCACCGTCGTGCTGCTGGGCGCCGACGGCAAGGTGGCCGCCTGGCGCGTCCGCGTGGGCACCAGGCCCGTCACCGACGCCGCCGCGTACACCGCCGCGCAGAAGGCCTGCCCCGACTTCACGCCGCGGCCGCTCGACGACGTGAAGCTGACCGTCACCGCGCACGACGAGGCGTGCCGCGAGGCGCTCACCGCGCTCTTCCGGACGGACGCCTTCGAGGCGCGTCACCTCGAGCTCACCTTCGCGAGCCCGGTGCTGCAGAGCCAGCTCAAGGGTGTCCAGCAGGCGCTCGAGGAGATCGCCGGCCGACGGGCCACCGCGCGCTACGTCGGCGCCGGCCTGGTGCTGGAAGGCCAGGTGTCGCGGGAGGAGCACCGGAAGATCCTCTGGGCGATCCTCAAGCGCACCCTGGGCCGTTTCGCGCTGGACGATCGCCTCGAAGTCCCACCCGCGCCCGACGCCGGCGCCTCCGCGCCCGCCCCCTGAGCGGCACCCGGCGACGGCCGCGGCGGCGAAATGGTGTATGCGTCGGGCATGGCGACGCCGTTCCGCCAGCTGTGCGAGCAGGTCCTCGCGGCGTACCGGGTGGCGCTGGGCGCTGCGCTGCCGCCGAAGCCGCAGGTGGCCCGCCACTGGGCCACGCCGGACGAGCTGCACTGGCTGGCGCTGACGACGGCCGGCGACGGCTTCCACCTCGCGTACTCGCTGGGGCGGCTGGTGGACGCGCCGCTCGTGGACGGCGAGCGGCACACGTCCGGCTTCTTCCGGCTGACGGGCGCCGTCTTCCGCGGCGTGGATGAGGCCGCGCTGCTGCAGGCGGTGGCCGCGCAGGTGCCGGCGTCGGCCGACGGGCCCACGCGGGCGTTCCTCGGGCGCGTCGTCGCGCAGTTGGCCGTGGCGCAGGCCGCGCTGGCGCTGGAAGCCGCGCTGGACGCCTTGCCGCTCGCTGCCGCCCCCGGCTTCGCCTGTCACCTCTCGGCGCGGGCGGACGCGCGCTTCGAGGCCGCCCCGACGCCGCGGCTGCCCGGCCACGCCGCCGACCGGGTGCGCGCGGCGCTCGACGCGACGGAGCCGGGCCTCGCCGCTCGGGTGCTGGCCGTGTTCGACGCGTCCGAGCCGTCGTTGCTGGACGCGGTTCGCCACCTCACCGTCCCGCGCGCCTGAGGCGCCGCTCGCCTCGCGTCGTTAGGAGGAGCCGAACGTGGGCCACATTCCCCTTCTCGACGAGCTCGCCGCCATCGCGGCCATCGGCGTGCTGGTGACGCTGCTGCTCTCGCGCCTCAAGCTGCCGGCCGTCTCGGGCTTGTTGCTCGCCGGCATGCTGTGCGGCCCGCAAGGGCTGGGCGTGGTCAAGGCCAGCGAGGACATCGCCGTGCTGGCCGAGCTCGGCGTGGTGTTGTTGCTCTTCACCATCGGCCTCGAGTTCTCGCTCTCGCGTATGCGCGACGTCTTTCGGCGCGTCGCGCTGGGCGGGGTGCTGCAGGTGGGCTTCACCTTCGGCGGCGTCGTCGCGGTGGCGAAGACGCTGGGACAGCCGACGGGGCGGGCCGTCTTCTTCGGCTTCGCGCTGGCGCTGTCCAGCACTGCCATCGTGCTGCGCGCACTCACCGAGCGCCGCGAGCTGGACGCGCCGCACGGCCGCTTCATCGTCGGCACGCTCATCTTTCAGGACCTGCTGGTGGTGCCGATGGTGCTCATCGTCCCGCTGCTGGGCGGGGAGGGCGGCGCGGGCATCGGCGCGCAGGTGGGGCTGGCGCTGCTCAAGGCCGCGGGCGTGGTGGTGGCGACGTTGTTCGTCTCGCGCTTCGTGGTGCCGCGCGCCCTCGCGTGGGTCGACCGGGCCCGCAGCGCCGAGGTCTTCCTCCTCGCCATCCTCGGGTTGGCCCTGGGCACCGCGTGGCTCACCTCGCTGGCGGGGCTGTCGCTGGCGCTCGGCGCCTTCCTCGGCGGCATGGTGGTGGCCGACACGGAGTACGGGCACCGCGCGATGAGCCAGGTGAAGCCGCTGCGCGACGCCTTCGTGTCCATCTTCTTCGTGTCGCTGGGCATGCTGTTCGACGTGCGGGTGCTGCTCGCTTCGCCGCTGCTCCTGCTGGGGCTGACGCTGGCCCTCATCGCGGGCAAGGGCATGTTGGCGGCGGCCGCGGCGCTGGCGATGCGCTTCCCGGCGCGCGTGGCGTGGCTGGCCGGCGCGGGCCTCGCGCAGTTCGGCGAGTTCGGCTTCGTGCTGGCCCAGCTGGGCTCGGGCTCCGGCGTCGTGGACGCGGCGACGTTGGCGCCGGTGCTGTCCGCGGGCGTGCTGACGATGCTGCTGACGCCGTTGCTGCTGCGGGCCGCGCCGCACGTCACCGCTGGCGAGCGGCTGCTCGAGCCGCTGGCGAAGCGGCTGGGCGCGCGCGTCGAGGCGGAGCCCGACACGCAGGCCATGCCGTCGGGCCACGTGGTGGTGGTGGGCTACGGTGTGGCGGGCCGGTTGGTCGCGCGTTCATTGAAGGACAGCGGCGTGAAGGTGGTGGTGCTCGAGCTGAACGCGGACACGGTGCGCACGGCGCGGGCCGCGGGCGAGGACATTCACTACGGCGACGCCACCAGCGAGGACGCGCTCGAGCACGTGCACCTCGAGGCCGCCCGCGCGCTGGTGCTGGTGATGAACGATCCCGCCGCCGCCAGGCGGGTGCTCAACACCGCGCGCCACGTTGCGCCGAAGGTGCCGGTGCTGCTGCGGACGCACTACCTCGTCGAGGTCGACCAACTGCTCGGCGCCGGCGCCGCCGACGTGGTGGCCGAGGAGGTGGAGAGCGCGATGGAGATCGTCGTCCGCGCGCTCCGCTGGCTGGACGTGCCCCGCAACGTCATCGACCGGCAGGTGCGGCGCGCGCGGGAGGAAACGCAGACCTCGGCGCGCAAGCCCACCGTGCCGCGCAAGACGCTGGGTGAGCTGCCGGCGCTGGCGGATCTGAAGCTGGAGCACGTGGTGCTGGAGGCGGACAGCCCGGCGCTCGGCCAGAGCCTCCGCACCCTCGAGCTCCGACACCGCACCGGCGCGCTGGTGGTGGCGCTACAGCGGGAAGGGCAGCTGCTCGAGCAGCTCGACCCGACGCAGCCGCTGGCCGTCGGCGACGTGGTGTTCCTCGCCGGCCGCGGGGAGTCCGTGCGGCGCGCGGTGGAGGCGCTGACGGTGAGGGCGCCCGTGCTGCCGGCCAAGCCGGAGCCGGAAGGCTGAGCCGCGTACGCGATGGTGAGCGCTCCGGCACGGGCCGAGCGCGAGCGCACTCTTCTGTTGAGGAGACGGAGCGCGAGCGTCGTCTGGGCGCGTCGTTCGTCGCCTCGCCTGCGCGTGTCGGCGGTGCGCGCCATCGGGTGCCTCTCCTGCACGCGTCGTCGGTGTGTTTTGTCTGCGCGAGTCGTCTGTGCGCGTCGTCGGCGCGTGTCATCGGCGCGTGTCATCGGCGCGTGTCATCGGCGCGTGTCATCGGCGCGTGTCATCGGCGCGTGTCATCGGCGCGTGTCATCGGCGCGTGTCATCGGCGCGTGTCATCGGCGCGTGTCATCGGCGCGTG
>JBFMAB010000059.1:0-200287 GCA_040755835.1 Myxococcota bacterium | reverse complement strand
ATCGGCGCGTGTCATCGGCGCGTGTCATCGGCGCGTGTCATCGGCGCGTGTCATCGGCGCGTGTCATCGGCGCGTGTCATCGGCGCGTGTCATCGGCGCGTGTCATCGGCGCGTGTCATCGGCGCGTCTCGTCGGCGCGTCTCGTCGGCGCGTCTCGTCGGCGCGTCTCGTCGGCGCGCTCCGCCTGCGCTCGTCGTCCGTCAGCCGCGCTGCGCGACCGCGACGAGCGACGCGCCCAGCGGCAGCCGCGTCAGGCCCAGCGCGAGCCGCTCGCTGCTGAAGACCTCGGTCAGCACCCGGTTGAGCGCGGCCGGTGGCGTCGACGGCTCCGCGGGCGCGCGATCGGGCACCAGGCGCTCGAGCAGCCGGGCGCCGGCGAGGGCCGGGAGCAACAGCGCGTCGAAGTAGCTGACCCACGTGACGCGCAGGCCCGCGGCCGCGAGGTGCGAGACGAGCTCCAGCCGGCGGTAGCGGCGCCGGTGGTGGTGGCGCTCGTCGTGGCGCCCCCAGAGCTCGGGAAACGCCGGCGTCGTCACCACCACCTGGCCGTCGAAGACGAGGCGCGCGCGCATCGCCCGCAGCGCGGCGATCGGATCATCCACGTGCGCCAGCACGTCGAACGCGGTGATGAGATCCCACCGGCCCTGCGGCAGCTCGTCGGGCAGGCGGCACGGCGCCACCTTCAGGGTGGGGTGCCGGGCGGCCGCGCGGGCCTCTTCGCGCGCCTCGACGGCCTCCACCACGCCGAACTCCGCCAGCACGGGGAACATTCCGCCGCCGCCGCACTCCACGTCGAGGATCCGCCGGCCGGTGCGCGGCAACAGCTGCCGCCGCAGCACCTCGCGCAGCACGCGGCGCCGCCCCTCACACCACCAGTGGGGGCGCTCCAGCCGATCGGCGTCGTCGCTCGCGCGCGTCACGTCACGATCCCTCCCCCGCCTGGAGCGACCAGCGCCCCTGGCGGGTGGGAAATCGCATGAGTCGCTCGAGCTCGGCCACGAATTTCGTCCGCGGCCAGGACTCCGCGCCGAAGCGCCCGAGGTGCTCGGTCTGCTGCTGGCAGTCGATCAGCTCCACGCCCCAGCTCGCGGCCCACTCCACCAGCGTCACGAATGCCACCTTGGAGGCGTCGTTCGCCCGCGCGAACATCGACTCGCCATAGAAGACCGCGCCCAGCGACACGCCGTACAGCCCGCCCATCAGCTCGCCGCCGGCCCACGCCTCCGCCGAGTGCGCCAGCCCCAGCTGGTGCAGGCGCACGTACGCCTTGCGCATGTCCCGGGTAATCCACGTGCCGCGCTGTCCCGGCCGCCGCGCCCGCGCGCACCCGTCGATGACCTGCTCGAACGCCGTGTCCAGCCGCACCTCATAGGTGCCGCGCTTCATCACCTTCCGCAGGCTCTTCGGCACGTGCAGCTTCTTCGGCTCGAGCACGAAGCGCGGATCCGGGCAGTGCCAGAGGATCGGCAGCCCCTCGCTGTACCAGGGGAAGATGCCGCGCCGGTACGCCTCCACCAGCCGGTCGGGCGACAGGTCGCCTCCGACCGCGAGGATGCCGTCCTCGTCGGCCTCATCGACGGGCGGGAAGCGCGTGGGGTCGGGCCCGAGGAAGTGCATGCGGGTCGCGAGCCGCCCCCTGGAGGGCTGCGACGACGAGAGACACGCGTCAGCGCGGAGGGTTCAGCTTGATCTCACCCTCGGCCATCAGCGGCTCGACGTACATCGGGGCGTTGAGCGCGCCAGACAGCGAGAAGGGCAGCTTGAGGCCCTTGATCAGCTTCACCACGTCCTTGCCGTGCGACTCCTGGTTCACCGTGACGGTGAGATCGAAGACGCCGGTCGACGACGGGCTGATCTTCTCGCCAGCGCCGATGGTGCCCTTCTTCATCTCCTTGCCGGCCACCGTCAGTACGTACGCGACGCCGGAGATGCTGAGGTAGAAGGGGTTGGGGTTCTCCACGCCCAGGTGGAACACCGCCTGCACCTCATCCTCGGCGAAGCGGCCCGCCTCGAACTCGCGCAGCTTCACGTGCGGCAGCCGCGGGGTGCGCACGTCCTTCGAGCGCGCGAACTCGAGCTCCCAGGTGCGCTTGCTGGCCGGCGCGTCACCGGCGGCCGGCACCTCGGCGGACACCAGCAGCGTGCCGCGCAGCGCGGTGAGCAGGCTGCCGCCGCGCGCGTCCATCGCCTTGAGATCGTCCTCGTCCTTCACGTAGGTGAGCGTCTCGTCGAGCGAGAACGCCGCCTGCCCGCCGGCCGGAACGGCGATCCCCAGCGCCTTCTCGCCGGTGCGGCGCACGGCGCCCTCGACGACAAACTCGTACTTCGCCTTCTCGATGGTGACGGCCTGCTCGGCCGAGGCCACCGTGCCCGTCAGCTTCACGTCGCAGTCGGTCAGCGACTGGGAGACGATCTCGAAGTTCTGGTCGACGAGCTCCGGGGCGGCGAGCTCGGGCCCGACCTCGGGCGCCGACTTGCAGGCGGACACCAGCGCGAACGCGGACAGGGACAGGACACGCATCGTCTTCATCAGGGCACCCCCAGGCTGCAGCCTTCGGACCCGCCGTCGGGCGATCCGATGTCACGGATCTTCTGCACGCTCAGCGGCACCGTGGTGCCGGGCAGCAGGCTGAAGCTCGACGCGATGAGCACGAAGCCCACGTCGGGCACGAAGACGCGGCGCGGATCCGAGCCGTGGTCCGGCGTCTCGCCCACCAGAAGCTTGAGCCCCGAGGTGTACGTGGTGAGCGGGGTCTTGAGCTCGCTGGCCGACGCGTCCGCCGTCGTCATGCGGTACGTGGTGGGGGTGCTGACGCCGCTCGACGTGTTCGCCACGAAGGCGTCCGTGTTGGTGGTGTACGTCTCGCCCGGGCCGCTCTCCATCGCCAACCACTGCACGCCGGTGAGGTCCATGCCCGTCTTGTAGGTGACGGACTGACCGGTGCCCGAGAACTCGCGGCGCACCAGGTACAGGTTGCCGTCGCGGATCGTGAAGCTGTCGATCATCTTGATCTGCCCGTTCACGCGGTACTCGACGGGCAGCACCTTCACGCCGCCCTCCAGCGTGAAGACCGGCCGCACCCACGCGCCCAGCGCCGGCGGATCCTGCGGCGTCGAGGTGCTCTCGGAGTACTCGAAGCAGCGCTCGACGATGAGGCCGTAGCGGGCCTGCGCGGCGCAGTCGAGGCCGCAGCTCGTGTCGGGGCCGGCGTCCGCCGTGGTGGTGGGCTTCGGCCCGCAGGCCGACATGGAGAAGACGAAGAGGGAGAGCGCGGCGAGTCGCATGGCGCTAGGGCACATACCGCGAACCTCCGCGACCCGTCGAGGCAACTCGACCACTTCCACGACGTGACGGGCGGGGGAGTATGCTTTCCCGACCGTGGCGTGCGTCGAACCCGACCAGTGGCTCGCGCTGTCGAAGGGGACCCTCTCCGAGGAAGCAAGGGCGGCGGTGCGCGCGCACGCGGCGACCTGCGACACCTGTGGGCCGCTGCTGGCCAGGCACGACGCGTTGCGTCCCGGCCTCGACGCGCCAACGCAGGAGCTGTCGGCGATGCAGCTGCCCGCCGCCCAGAAACCGTCGGCTGGCACGCTCGAGCGTGGCGCGCAGGTGGGCCGTTTCGTGGTGCTGGACACGCTGGGCGTGGGCGGGATGGGCGCGGTGTACTCCGCGTACGATCCCGAGCTCGACCGCCGCGTCGCGGTGAAGCTCCTGCGCTCGCAGCCGGGCGCCGACGCCCAGGCCGCTCACGCGCGCATGCTCCGTGAAGCACAGGCGATGGCGCGCCTCTCTCACCCGAACGTCGTCAACGTCTTCGACGTGGGTGAGCACGCCGGCGGCATCTTCATCGCCATGGAGTACGTGCCCGGCACCACGCTGCGGACGTGGCTGCGCGCGAAGCCGCGCGGCTGGCGCGAGGTGGTGGCCGTCTTCCTCCAGGCGGGCCGTGGGCTGGCCGCCGCGCACCGGGCGCACCTGGTGCACCGCGACTTCAAGCCGGCCAACGTGCTGATGGGCGACGACGGCCGCGTGCGCGTCACCGACTTCGGCGTCGCGCGCGCCGACGGCAGCCTCGAGCCGGTGGGCGCGATCATCCCCGCGAGCGGCGACGACTCCGGGCGCTCGGGCTCGCTGAGCGAGCCGCTGACGCGCGGGGACGTGGTGGTGGGCACCGTCGGCTACATGTCGCCCGAGCAGGCGCAGGCCCGGCCCCCCGACGCGCGCAGCGACCAGTTCAGCTTCTGCGTGTGTCTCTGGGAAGCGCTGTACGGGCAACGGCCGTTCACCGGTAGCGGACCGGCGGCGGTGACCCAGGCCACCATCGACGCCGTGTTGCCCGCGCGCCCGAAGGGCACCGAGGTGCCGGCGCAGGTGCACGCGCTGCTCGTGCGCGGCCTCGCGAAGGACCCGGACCAGCGCTTCGCGTCGATGGACGCGCTGCTGGCCGACCTCGAGAAGGATCCGGGCGAGCGCACCCGGCGCGTGCTTCCGTGGGTGGCCGTCGCCGGGGTGCTGGGCCTCGTCGTCGCCGGGGTGCTCGTCGAGCGCGCGCAGACGCGCGGCCGCTGCGAGGCGGTCGGCCAGCAGCTCGCCGGCGTGTGGGACGACGAGGTGCGCGGGAAGGTGCGCACGGCCTTCGGCGCCGTGCAGAAGCCCTTCGCCGCCGCCGCGCTGGCGTCGGTGGTGCGGGCGCTGGACGCGCAGGCCGAGGCGTGGACCCAGGCCGCCGCCTCCGCCTGCGAGGCGACGTTCGTGCGCCGCGATCAAGGCGAGGACGCGTGGCGCCTCCAGGACGCGTGCCTGCAGCGCCGCCGCGGCGAGCTCGAAGCGGTGGGCCGGCTGTTCGCGGGCGCCGACGAAGCGCTGGTGGAGAAGGGCGGCGCGGCGGCCTGGAGTCTCCCGCCCATCGCCGCGTGCGCTGACGTGGCGCGCCTCAAGAAGGACCCGAGCCTGCTGCTCGGCGAGCAGGACGGCAGGGTGCACGCGCTCACCGACGCGCTCGCGCAGGCGCGCTCGCTGGTGGAGGCGGGCCGGGTGAGCGACGCGGGCGAGCTGCTCGAGAACACCGTCGCGCAGGCGAGGGACCTGGACCAGCGCGCGCTGCTCGCCGACGCGCTCACCCTGCAGGGCCAGGTGCTGCAGGCGAGCGCGAAGTTCGCCGACGCGGCGCAGGCGTGGGTGGCGGCGCTCGCCGCGGCGCAGTCCGTCGGCTACGACGAGGCCGTGGCCGGCGCGGCGATCCGCCTCACGTCGGTGGTGGGCTTCAGCCTGAACCGGCCCGCCGAGGGCCGCGCCTGGGACGCGCTCGCCGAGGCCACCATCGAGCGGCTGGGCGGGGACGACGTGCTGACGGCGCAGCGGCTGGTGGCGATCGCCCGCGTCGCCAGCGCCGAGGGTCAGCCGCTCAAGGCGGCGAAGGGCCACGAGGAGGCGCTGGCGCTCACCGTGAAGCGGCTCGGCGCCGACCACCCCCTGGTGTGGAAGGCGCACTTCGACCTCGGCACCAGCTACATGGCCGCGCGCGAGATGCCGAAGGCCGTCGACCACCTCGAGACGGCGCTGAAGATCCGCGAGCGCGAGGTGTCGGCCGACCACCCCGAGGTGGCGATGATCCGCAGCATGCTGGCGAACGCGTACTTCTTCGCCGGCCGCGTCGACGACTCGCGCGCCACCTTCCAGCAGGCGCTCTCGACGCGCGAGAAGCTGTTCGGCGCCGAGAGCCCACGGCTGGTGGTGCTGCTCAACAACTACGGGGACACGCTGGCCAAGTCCGGCGAGCCCGAACGCGGCCTCGAGCTCGTTCGCCGCGCGGAGGCGATCGCGAACGCCAGCTTCCCACCCGAGCACCCGTACCGCATCGCGGCGCTCTTGACGCGCGGCGAGGTGCAGTGGGCCATGGGCCAGGCGCAGCCGGCAGGGGAGGCCGTGGACGCCGTGCTGGCGATGAAGCCGGAGCCCATGGCGCCGTACATCGCCGAGGCCGCCGCCGTGCGCGCGTCGATGTGGCTGGCCGCCGGCAAGCCGAAGGACGCGCTGCCGCTCGCCGACCGCGGGGTGAAGGCCGCGCTCACGGTGGGCGAGAAGAGCGCCGAGCTGGTGCTGCCGCTCATCGCGAAGGGCCAGGCCCACCTGGCGCTCGGCCAACTTGCCGAGGCCGCGAAGGCGCTCGAGCGCGCGCTGGCGCTGGCGGACGAGACGGGCGCGTGGGGCGTGTTCATCGCCGACGCCGCCTTCTCCCTCGCCCGCGCGCGGCAGGCCTCGGGCGCCGACGCCGCCGCGGTGCGGGCGCTGGCCGAGCGCGCGAGGGCGCTGTACGCGGCCACCGCCGGGCACCAGAAGCAGGTGGCCGACGTGGACGGCCTCCTCGCGGGCCTGAAGTAGGCGCCGGCGGGGCAATCGGCCTCGCCGGCCCGTCCTGCGGGCATACCCTCGTACCGACCGCTGGCAGCCTGGATCCACATCGTCCCGGGCGTCCTCCCGTTGGTGCTCCTCCCCGTCCTCACCGCCGTCTTCGGCGGCGTGTGGGGGCGTGGCGTCGGTGACGGCCGACGCGGTGGTGTCGGGCTGGGTGGGCGCCGGTCTCGGCGCGGTGCTGGTCGGGGCGCTCGTCAGCACGGCGCTCGGCGCGGGCTTCTCCAGCGCCGCGGGCGTGCTGGGCCTCGAGGGCCACCCGTGGACCGACGCGATGTTGCTGGTGGCGTCGGTGCTACAACTCCTCAACTTCCCGCGGGGCACGGCGCTGGGTGTCTTCGGCATGTGGGTGCTGCTGGCTCGGGAGCCGCGGACGCGCTTCGCCCCGCCGCGCCCCGACTTCGCGCTGGTGCGCTGACGCGTTTTCCGGGGGCCCGGCCGCGACGCGCCGCCGGTAGACTGAAGCCCGCCGTGGCCACCACCCGCCGTCGCCCCAACTTCACCCACGCCGTCCGCGCCCTCATCGAGCACGTCGCGCGCACCATGCCCCAGTTCGCGCACGTCGACGCCTCGCGCATCGTGGTGGTGGCCGGCGAGGCCCGGCGGGGCTCGCGCAGCACCATTCGTCCGCTGGCCTTCACCGGCGGCCGACGCACCGACAGCCTGGGCCGCAAGAAGCCGCTGGTGAAGGTGCACGGCGTGCGCGTGCTGTACACCATCACCCTGCGGCCGCTTTTCTTCCGGCGCTCCACCCCCCGGCAGCGCGTCGCCACGGTATTGCACGAACTCTTCCACATCAGCCGGGCCTTCGACGGCACGCTGGACCTCGAGCGCCGGCACCGTCACGCCGGCGAAGGCTTCGAGGCCGCCTTCCGCCCCCTCGAGCGCCGCGCGTGGAAGGAGTTGCCCGCCGAGCTGCGCGCGCCGTTCGCCTATGACGGCGAGGTGTGGGTGCGGCAATGGCTCGAGCGGCCGCAGGCGTGGCACCGAGGGGAGAAGGCGTCGCACCGGACTGTCTACACCGAGAAGCACCTGTTCGACGGCGTCGTCCGGATGAAGACGGCCGGCAAGCAGAAGCGCCGGAAGCTGCTGCATTGAAGTGCGGCGGTCCTGCGCTAAGACGAAGGCTCCATGTCCGAGCTGCACCCGCTGGCCGACCGGTACCTCGACGCCCTGTACGAACTCCCCGACGAGCTGCGCGCCCGGCGCGGGCTGGAGGACGAGCTCGCCGCGCACATGACGGGCGGCCACCACGCCTGCATCCGCGGCTTCTGGCGCATCGGGAAGACGACGCTGATGAAGGGGGTGCTGCAGCGCGCCGTCGAGCGCACCGGCGGCGCCGCCTTCACGCTGGACCTCCGCGACCCCGATCGCGACGACGGGCTGCCGCAGTCACCCGAGGCGGTGCTGAAGCGCATCGCCGCGAAGGTGGACGACTTCCTCGGCCGCGTGGGCGCGAAGGAGCTCAAGGCCGACGCGAAGCAGCCGCTTTCGGTGTTGGGCGAGCTCGCCGCGCCCCTCTTCGTCGGTTTCGACGAGCTGGTGGCGCTGCACGCGCTCGGGCACGAGAAGGCGCGCGCCGTCATCGGGGCGCTCCTCGCCACCCCGAAGAACGTGAAGGTGGTCATGGTGTGCCACCGGCACCGCGACATGGACGCGCTCTTCGAGGCGGACGTCGTCGCCCGGCCCGGCGTGGCCACGGTGATGGTGCCGCCCATCGCCGACGATGAGCTGGTCAACCTGGTGCAGACGCCCGCGCAGGCCGTGGGCGTCACCTTCTCCAACGAGGCGCTGGGCGCGCTGGCCGAGGCGTCGGGCAACCGGCCGTGGGAGCTGTTGTCGCTGTGCGCCATCGCCGCCTCGCGGCTCAAGCCCGACTTCAAGGGCGAGGTGGGCCCTGACGCCGTCGACGCGCTGCTCGACCTCGACGTGCTGGCCGAGTCCGAGGAAGGCCGCGCCGTCGTCGAGACGTACCTCCGCGTGCTGGTCACCGCGATGAACGCCGAGGAGCGCACGGTGATGGAGATGCTGTCGGCCGGAAAGGAGGGCGAGGCCACCGAGGACGCGGTCGCGCGCCTCGAGGCGGCCGGCTGGGTCATCTCCACCGACGAAGGCATGGCCATCAACGGCGATCTCATGGACGGCATCGCCCGCGCGGTCGCCGAGGGCGCGATCAAGGTGTCGCTGGAGTGACCTGACGCGCCGCGCCGTGTCCCTCACGACGCGAATGGATGTTCGGCGCTTCCCGCCTTGCGGTGGGAGGCGCCGCGGGTAGGGTGCACGCGCCTTGAGCCCCCCCGCCCGAACGCTCCTCGTCCTGCTGGCGCTGTCGGTGTGCGCCTGCGGACCGCAGCAGCCGCCGCCCACGCGCGAGACGCTCACCGTCAGCGGCGCGCCGTACGACCGCGGCCTCGCCCACGGCACGCAGCTGCGCTCGAAGATCCGCAGCTTCTACACGACCCTCTTGACCAACTCGCTCTTCCCGTACCTCTCGCGTGAGCGGCCGGACATCGCGTCGCTGCTGACCGAGTACCAGAAAGAACGCTACGCCGACGGCCGCTTCGCGTACGAGCTGCTCCTGGACTCCGCGAAGTCCGTCGAGCGCACGCTCAACCGTGCCACGCGCGAGGAGCTGCAGGGCATCGCCGATGGCAGCGGGCTCTCCTACGACCAGGTGCTGGTGCTGAACACCTTCGTGGACTCGGTGCTGGCGGTGCGCGGCGTCGCGCTGGCCATTCGCCAGGGGCGCGCGCCGGTGGTCGAGGCCGTCGAGCTGGTGGGCGCCGGCGCCGACGGCGTGGACAACGACGGGGACGGCGACGTCGACGAGCCGGGCGAAGGCGTCTTTTCGCCGTGGGCGCCCGAGCTGAACGCGCAGGCCGTCGAGCTGCCGCCCGACGTGAAGCTGCGCGCCGTTTTCGTCGACCCCGACGGCGTGGACCCCGCCACCGTGCGCGTCACCTTCGGCACCGAGCTCTTCACGCAGGGTAGCCCGCAGCTGGTGATGACGGAGCTGGCGGCCGATCGCTTGGAGGTGGTGGCCACGCCGTCGCAGCCGCTGACGATGGGCGCCGTCGTCACCGTCGTGCTGTCGGCGGGCGACAAGAAGATCGTCGACAACCCGCCGCCCTCGCACGCCAGCTTCATGCGCGACGAGGAATTGGTCTTCACGGTGAAGGGCGCGGGCCTCGCGCGGCAGGACGTGCGTCGGCCGCGGCTCCTCGACCACCGCACCCGCCCGCCGACGTTCGCCCTCGGCGCGCGCGGCACCGCCACCGCGGGCGACGGCGCGTACCTCGCGCAGCACTTCGCGCTGCTCGACGCCAACACCTCGCACAAGCACACCGTCGCCATTCGCCACCAGCCCGAGAGCGGGCCCGCCTACGTCACCGTCGGCTGGGCGGGCGTGGTGTACGGCTTTACGGGCATGAACGAGCGCGGCGTGGGCTATGCGTGCAGCCCGTCGGACACGCTGGACAACTCGGTGGTGGGCAGCGTGCTGGAGAACGTGGCGGATCTCTCGCAGGCGAAGCTGCTGGCGACGGGCACGCCCATCGGCTTCGTCGGGCGGAAGGTGCTGGAGCAGGCCACCGACGCGGCGAGCGCGCGCGACGTGATGGCGGCGGCGAAGCACGTCTACGGCTGGACGTGCCTCGTCGGCGACGCGGCCGGCGGCCTCGAGGCGGTGGAGGTGGACTCCGACGTCTTCAACTCGGGCACCGGCGGCATCTACCCGTACCGCCCCGAGGACGTCGACGCGACCGGCCGGCCGTACGCCAGCGTGGGCGCCGACGACCTGCTGGCGGGATCGAGCTACTCGAAGAACCTCGACGACGCGCCGGTGCTGAACATCGCCGGGACGCGCATGGTGCCGCAGCGCCAGTGGTCGAGCTTCTTCTTCCGCAGCCGCCGCGCCATGGACGGCGTGGGACGCAAGCTGAAGGCCGCGTACGGCACGGTGGACGCCGCGACGCTGCAGGGCGTGTTGGGTGACCCCGAACTCGTCGACCGCAGCGACAGTATGAACGCCGTCGTCCTCGACCTCGGCGCGCGGCAGGTGCGCTCGGCGATGGGGCAGGTGCCCGCCACCGATGGGCCCTTCGAGGTGACGGAGGTGCGGCCGTGAAGCGGCTCCTGCTCGCCGTGGTGTCGTGCGCGTTTGCCTCGCCCGCGCTGGCGATGGAGACGCAGGTGCTGCCGAAGGGCACCTGGATGCTCGACGTCGCCTACATGCGCTCGACGCTGGACAAGCAGTGGGACGGCGAGCGGCGCGCGACGTCACTCATCGCCGACATCCCCCGCTACGAGCCGGGCGGCGGCCTGCAGGGCATTCTGCGGGCGCGGCCCGACGCGACGTTCCACTTCCTGTTGATGCAGCTGATGTACGGCGTCACCGACAAGCTGAGCCTCGCCGTCTACGTGCCGCTGGTGCTGAACACCTCCATCGCCACCAACCTCTCGTGGGAGCCCGGCGACTACCAGGGGCAGCTCGGCCGCGCGTATTCCGAGGACGACTTCTGGGCGTGGGCGGCCAGCATGGGCCAGCCGCGCGTCCCCAACTCGTGGAGCGGCAACAGCGGCAAGCTGTCGGACATCATCCTCGCGGGGCGGTACCTCTTGCCGCAGTTCGGCTGGATGAAGTCGTCCGGCTTCCGCTGGGCGGGCACGCTGCAGGTGGCGCTGCCGACCGGCACCAACATGGACCCCGAGGAGGCGGTCAGCGCCGGCACCAACCTGTGGGAGCTGCACGCGGCCGGAACCATCGAGGCGCACCTCTCGGCGGACCAGCCGTTCCTCGAGGACGACGGCGTGTCGCGCGGCAACGTCGGCGCGGACGTCTTCTACGCGGCGTTCCTCCCGCGAAAGTACCAGTCGGGGAAAGGTACGCTGAACCCGCTGCTCAACAACATCGCGCCGTACGTGGGCGACGAGTACTGGATCGACGGCGGGGACTGGTTCGGCGCGACGTTGAGCGCCGACGTGGTGCCGATCATCGGGCCGACGCGGGCGTCCATCGTCTCGGGCAACAGCCTGGAGAAGGCGCGCACGCTGCCGCCGCTGCTCACGCTGTCCATCGCGTACACGCACATCCGCACCCTGCAGTCGTATTGGCGCAGCGACTCGGCGCTGTGGTCGTGGGAGCGCGAGAAGATGTGGCAGCCCGGCGAGAAGAACCTGCTCAAGGCCACGCTGACCATCTCGCTCCTGCGCGTCGGCCTGCCGGTGCAGGTGTACGCCAGCTACCGCACGCAGGACCTCATCCCCGGTCGCTTCACGCGCCCGGCCAACGTCTTCACCGCCGGCGTGCGCACGCTGGCGAAGTTCTGGTGACGCCATGACCAGGAAGCTGCTGCTCCTGTCCCTCGTCGCGCTGCTCGCGCCGGGGTGCGCGGCCTTTCGCCTGCTTGGCTACAAGCTGTCGCCCGACTACCCCGACGACGCGGCGGTGGAGACGCTGCGGCTGCCCGGGCTGTCGGCGCCGGTGACGGTGCTGTTCGACGCGCAGGGCGTGCCGCACGTCGAGGCGAAGACGCTGGAGGATCTCGCGCGCGCGTCCGGCTTCGTGCAGGGCCGCGCCCGCTACTTCCAGATGGACATGATGCGCCGCCTCGCCCGGGGCCGCGTGTCGGAGATCGTCGGCGAGCAACCGCTCGTGTCGTCCACCACCGTCGAGTACGACAAGACGATGCGCGGCTGGGAGATCGAGCGCCGCGCCACCGGCAGCTTCGACCAGCTCGCCCCGAAGGACCGGGCGCTCATCACCGCCTTCGCCGAGGGCGTCAACGCCGCCGTCGCGACGTGGACGCCGCTCGAGTACCGGCTGCTGGGCGTCGAGCCCGAGCCGTGGCAGCCGCAGGACTCGCTGGCGGTGGGGCTCCTCAACATCTGGAGCATCACGCACAACTACCAGCAGGAGGCCGTGCGGCTGTTGCTCGCGATGTCGGTGGGCGTCGAGCGCATGCAGGCCATCTACCCGTCGGAGCCGCTCGGCGGCGGCCGCACCGTCACCACCAGTGCGCCCGCGCAGCCGCTGCCGCCGGCGGTGGTGGAGGAGCTGGACGGGCTCTTCCCGATGAAACTGGCGCCGGCGCCGGCGGACCCGGTGGCGCTCGCGCGCGCGACGGTGGACGTGCTGACGCTGGGCGGCGCGTCGAACGCCTGGGTGGTGTCGGGCGCGCGCAGCGCGTCGGGAAAGCCGCTGCTGGCGAACGATCCGCACCTCTCGCACTTCCTGCCGGGGCTCTTCGTGCAGCTGCACCTCAAGGCGCCGGGGCTGGACGTCATCGGCGTGACGGTGCCGGGGCTGCCGTGGGTGGTGGCGGGCCACAACGAGCGCGTCGCGTGGGGCGTCACCTCGACGATGACGGACGTGGTGGATCTGGTGCTGGAGAAGGAGGACCCGGCGCGGCCCGGCTTCGTGCTGCACGAGGGCGGCGACTGCGGGCTCACCACCCGCGAGGAGGTGGTGCGCGTGCGTGACGGCGGCGACTTTCGCGAGGTGAAGGTGCCGCTGCGCAGCACCTGCAACGGGCCGCTCTACAACGACCTGCACCCGGAGCTCTTCCCGCCGGGGTCGCCGCTGGTGGCGATCCGCTGGAAGGTGGAGAAGGCCGAGCAGTCGCTGGCGGTGCTGCTCGAACTGGACCAGGTGAAGAGCGCGGCCGAGCTGGGGCCCATCGTCGCGAAGCTGCCGTCGACGTGGAACACGTGGACGGTGGGCGACGTGGACGGACACATCGCGTCCTTCGTGTCGGGCGCGGTGCCGGTGCGGCCGCACCACCGCGGTACGTTTCCGGTGCCCGGGTGGCTGGCGAAGTACGACTGGGCGGAGTTCGCCTCGGGCGAGGTGATGCCGCACGCGGTGGACCCCGCCGACGGCGTGCTGGCCCACGGCAACAACCTGATGGCGGAGCCCGGCAGCCCCGACTTTCAGCGGATCCAGGTGGACTCCGCGCCGGCGTACCGGCTGGACCGCATCGTCGCGCTCGCGAAGGGCACGCCGAAGCACGATCGCGCCAGCTTTCAGCGCATGCAGGCGGACACGTACTCGCTGCGCGCGCAGACGGTGGTGCCGCGCATGCTGGAGGCGCTGGGCGACGGGGCCGCGCTTTCTCCGCGGGCGCAGCAGGCGCTGGCGCTGCTCCGGGGCTGGGACTTCGACGCGAAGGCGGACCGGCCGGAGGCGGCCATCTTCTTCACGGCGTACAAGCGCGCCGTCACCGCGGCCATCGAGGACGAGCTGCCGGCGCCGGCGGTGAAGTTCTTCCTCGCGCAGCGCTACTCCACCAACACGTCGGACGCGTGGTTCAACGACGCGGCGCACGTGGTGTGGGACGACCGGCGCACGCCTTCGGTGGAGACGCGGGACGGCGTGGTGCGGGCGGCCTTCGAGGCGGCGGTGGGCGAGCTGTTCGACGCGCTGGGCGGCGAGCCGTCGGACTGGCGGTGGGGCGCGCTGCACTGGCACCGGCCGATGCACGCGTTCGGCGCGCGCTCGGCGCTGGACGGCACCGTCAACCTCGAGCGGATGGGCGCGGGCGGCGAGCTGGACAGCATCTGGAAGACGCACTTCGACCTCGGCAACGACAAGGCGCCCTTCAAGGTGGTGGCGGGGCCCGTGTGGCGCACCGTCATCGACCTGGGCGATCCATCGCACGCCTGGTGGGTGGTGGACACCGGCGCGAGCGGCTGGCCGCAGGCGCCGCACTACGGCGACCAATACGAGGCGTGGAAGGAGGGCGAGCTGCTGCCGATGCTGAGCGACCTCGCCGAGGTGAAGCAGGGCGTGCACGGCGAGCTGACGCTGACGCCGTGACGGCGGCGGTCCGCTCTTGGCGGAGCGGCGCGAGAAGCGGGCGGGGACGGGCGCGGTCCGTTACAGTCCGCCCGACCCATGACGGCCCACGTCGTCATCATCGGCGGTGGCTTCGGCGGCCTGAGCGCGGCGCGCCGCCTGGCGCGTAGGCCGGTGCGGGTGACGCTCATCGACCGGCAGAACCACCACCTCTTCCAGCCGCTCTTGTACCAGGTGGCGACGGCGGGCCTGTCGCCGGCCGACATCGCCTCGCCGATTCGCTCGTTGTTGGCGAAGCACCGGAACGTCGAGGTGCGGATGGGCGAGGTGACGGGCGTTGACCTGGCGGCGAAGCGCGTACGCCTGAAGGACGGCGTGGAGATGACGTACGACGCGCTCATCGTGGCGGCGGGCGTGCGGCACGCGTACTTCGGGCGCGATGACTGGGAGAAGGACGCGCCGGGGCTGAAGACGCTGGACGACGCGCTGGAGATCCGCCGGCGGGTGCTGTCGGCCTTCGAGGCGGCGGAGACGGAGCCGGACGCGGCGGTGCGGGACGCGCTGCTCACCTTCGTGGTGGTGGGCGCGGGCCCGACGGGCGTGGAGCTGGCGGGGGCGATCGCCGAGCTGGCGCGCTTCACGGTGGCGCGCGACTTCCGGGCGTTCGATCCGCGCAAGGCGCGCGTGGTGCTGGTGGAGGCCGGGCCGCGGATGCTGTCGGCCTTCGACGAGAAGCTGTCGGACTCGGCGCGCCGGGCCATCGAGAAGCTGGGGGTGGAGGTGCGGCTGTCCACGCGGGTGACGGAGGTGCGCGCCGACGGCGTGAAGCTGGGCGACGCCTTCCTGCCGGCGCGGACGGTGCTGTGGGCGGCGGGGGTGCAGGGGCCCCCTTTGGCGCGCGCGTTGGGCGTGGAGTTGGACCGCGCGGGGCGGGTGAAGGTGCAGGCCGATCTCACGATTCCGGGCCACCCGGACGCGTACGTGGTGGGCGACCTGGCGAGCTTCGAGGTGGAGGGCGGCGGGACCTTGCCGGGGCTGGCGCCGGTGGCGAGCCAGCAGGGGCAGCATGCGGCCGACAACGTGCTCGCGGGGTTGGAGGGCCGGGCGCGGCAGCCGTTCCGCTACGTGGACAAGGGCATCATGGCGACGGTGGGGCGGGCGGCGGGCATCGCGCAGACGGGGCGGCTCAAGCTGTCGGGTTTCCCCGGCTGGCTGGCGTGGCTCTTCATTCACATTCTCTTCCTGGTGGGTTTCCGCAACCGGCTGTTGGTGATGATCCAGTGGACGTGGGCGTGGTTCACCTATGGGCGCGGCGCGCGGCTCATCACGGGCGTGACGCCGCCGCCACCCAGGGTGTTGCCGGAGCCTTCGGCGAAGGAGCGGGTGGGGTGAGCTGTCCCTGCGGCTCGGGAGCGGCCTACGAGGCGTGCTGCGCGCCGCGGCACGACGGCACGCGGCCGGCGGAGACGGCGGAGGCGTTGATGCGCTCGCGCTACTCGGCGTTCGCGCTGGCGAAGGGCGATTACCTTTCGGCGACGCACGACGCCCCGACTTCACCGGCCGAGGTCGCGGCGCTGTCGAGGTGGGCGGCGTCGGTGACGTGGCTCGGCTTGACGGTGCTGGCGCGCGAGGCGGGCGGGCTGGGGGACGACGCGGGGCACGTGGAGTTCGAGGCGCGGTACCTGGAGGACGCGGCGGTGGTGACGATGCGGGAGCGGTCGGCCTTCCGCCGGCGCGACGGCCGCTGGGTGTACGTGTCGGGCGAGCCGGTGGTGACGACGGTGAAGGTGGAGCGGAACGCGCCGTGTCCGTGTGGGAGTGGGCGGAAGTTCAAGGCGTGTCACGCCTGAGGGCGGGGGGCGCCCCGACGGGGAGAGAGGGTGCGCTGCGCGCGCCAGGCGATCGCCCTGCCGACCGCGGCGCGCATGTCAGCAGCGCTTTTCCTCCATTCGCCCAGCCACACCGGGGCGCCTCGAATTGCCTCAGCAGCGTCACACCATCGGCAGCCATGGCTGAGACGAGCACGGCCGAATGGGCGAGCCGCACACGCTGAAGGGTGACGAATTCCACGGCGCGTCGGTGTGGTGCAGCCGTCGGTATGGTCGTGAAGCGCTGCCGAGGACGTGACCGCTCGGCAGTGCGGCCGCCTGCATCGCGCAGCGGAGCCCCTTTCGCCCCGGGGCGAAGGGCGGGGGAAGTGGGGAAAAAGCCGGCTGTGCAGCCGAAGAAGCACGGCAGAGGCAGGGGACAGAGGCCGCGGCGCGTGCACGACGCGCCATCACCGACCTACTTGCTCAACCTCTTCAGCGCGTCCCGCGCCTCGGAGTGATCCAGCTTCGCCGCGGCCTCGTATTCCTTCTTCGCCTCGTCCTTCTTCCCCTCGTTCTCGTACAGCTCGCCGAGGGAAAAGTGCGCTGCCGCGAAGTTCGGGTCCACCTTCAGCGCCGCCTTGAACGTCTCCTCGGCGCGGCTCTTCTGGTCACGCGCGTAGAGGCACACGCCCAGGTAGTGGAGGCTCAGCGCGTGCCGCGGCTCGGCCGTGAGAATGTCCGTCATCGTCGCGATGCAGCGGTCCGCATTCGTGGGATCGCCCCGGAACAGCAGGAACGCGTACTCGGCGCGCGCGTCGTAGAGCAGCGGGTTCGCCTGGGCCACCTTCTCCAGCGGCTCGAGCGCCTCGTTCGGGCGGCCCATGCGCGACTTCAGAATGCCGAGGCGCGCCAGCGCCTGCAGGTCGTTCGGGTCCACCTCGAGCGCCTTCTTCAGCTCCGCCTCGGCCTCGCCGTAGCGCCCCATCGACAGGTACAGGTCCACCAGCCCCGTCTTTGCGTCGCTGTTGTTCGGCTCCGCCTTGAGGACCTCCTTGTAGAGCGGCTCCGCCTGCTTCGCGACGCGCTTCTTCGACCACGCCCGCGCCAGGTCCAGCCGCGCGTCCGTGGTGGGCTCCAACGCCAGCCGCTCCGTCAGCTGCTCGATCGCCCCGTCGTAGTTCCCCTGGGCCATGTACGCGTCCCCCAGCGCCTCGCGCGCCGACGCGTCCTTCGGCATCTTGTCCACCGCCTGCTTCAGCGTGGCCACCGCCTCGTCCACCTTGCCCTGGCCGAGGTACGCCAGCGCCAGCCCGCGGTAGGCGTCGGTGCTGCGCTTGCGGTCCGACAGCTTCACCAGCTGCAGGAAGCCCGCGTTCTTCTGGTCCTCCGCCTCCGCCGCGGCGATCGCCTTCTTGAACGCCTCCACCGCGCGGTCGCGCTTGCCCTGCTTGAGGTACAGCGTGCCGAGCTGCACGTACGGGCCGGTCGACTCGGGCTCCAGCTTCAGCGCCTGCTCGAAGGCGCGCGTCGCCGCCGGCATCTGGTCGAGCTTCACGTAGCTCATGCCCAGGTTGAACCAGGCCTCGGCGTAGGTCGGGTCGATCGCGGTCGCCTTCTTGAAGGCCTCGAGCGCCTTTCTGGTGTTCGACACCGCGTCGTACGCCACGCCCAGGTTGTTCATCGCCTGCGCGTGCTTCGGGTTGATCGCCAGCGCCCGCTCGAACTCGGTGATCGCCGAGCTCACGTTGCCCTCACGCACGAGGAGGACGCCCAGGTTGTAGTGCGCCTCGGCGTCGGCCAGCGTCGACTTGCTCACCGAGGCGAGGATCTCCTTCGCCTCGCCGAACAGCCCCTTCTCGGCCAACGCCTTGCCCAGGTTCACCTTCGCGTCGGTGAGCTCCGGGTCCATCGTCAGCGCCTTGCGGTACGCGGCGATGGCCTCGTCGAGGTTCTTCCGGCTCTTGTGCAGCGCCTCGCCCAGGTTGAACACCAGCGCGGCGTCGTTGGGCGACAGCTCCACCGCCTTCCTGTAGTGCGCGATGGCGCCGTCGGTGTCGTCGAGGCTGCGCGCCAGCTGCGCCCGCGCCGCGTGCAGCGACGGCTCGTCCGGCATCGACAAGAGCGCCTGGTCCAGCAACGCCTTCGCCCTCTCCGTTTCGCCGGCGCCCCGGTACGCGCGCGCCAGCAGCAGCTTCCCGTCGAGCGACTCCGGATCCTTCTGCACCAGCGCCTCGAGCGGCTTCACCGCCCGCTTCGTGTCGCCCAGCGTCAAGTACGCCAGGCCCAGGCGGTACAGAGCTTCGGTGTCGTCGGGCGCGCGCTCCACCGCGGCCGCCTCGACCGAGACCGTGCGCTTGAGCGCCTCGAGCTCGGCGGGGGAAAGCTGCGACAGGGTGAGGGCGACCGCGAACGGCAGGAAGGTCATGGGCACTCTCGGGGCTCTCTCTGGCGATCCTTCGAGGTGGCTACTCGACGTACGGGCTGGCGCGGGCGTCGAACGTCTTCTTGGCGAGCGCGGCGCGCGCCGCGTCCCACTCGGCCCGGAACTGCTCCGCCTCGGTGCTCGTCTCCTTCAGCTTCTCCTTGAGCTGCGCGTACTCCTCCTCGCACGACGTCACCTGGGCCTGGAAGACCTCTGGGTCGAGCTCCTCGCTGCCCTCGAGTTTCGCCTTGCGCGCCGCGGCCAGGCGGGCCTGCTCGTAGCGGGCGATGGCGCATTCGAGGTTCTGCTCTGCCAGCTCCTCCTCCTTCCCGTTGATGCGTTGGCTCGCGCGCAGCCACTCCACGCGCTTCTTCGCTTCCTCGACGGCCAGTTCCGCCACCTCGCGCGAGGTGCTGTCGTTGGCGTTGCCCACCTCGCTCTTCGCGGCGTCCAGGCGCTCCTTCGCACGGCGGATCTGATCGCGCGTGCGGTTCACCTCGTTCTTCGCCTCGTCGAGCCGGTCCACGGCCAGCGCGAGGTCGTTCTCGGACTCGAGCAGCTCGATCCTCGCCTCGTACGGCAACTGCTCGAGGATGTTTCCGGGCACGCGCTTGATGCCACATGCGCTCGCGAGGCCCGCGACGGCCAGCAACAGGAAGAGGCGCCTCATTGGTCCACCCTGGCGTTGAAGTTGCCGAACACCGTGCGGCCGCTGGCCGCCTCGATGCCATTCTCGAACGTGACGTGGAAGTTCCCGCTGACCCACCCGGACGAGGTGCCGGCGTCGTCGAACAGCGGGCGCTCCAGGAACAGCTCGGCGCGGACCGCCCGCGGGAAGGACTTTCGCGGATCGTTGCGCACGTTGCGCGAGAACACCCCGCGCTGGTTCATGTTGTCGTCCTCTTCGGTGAGGTCGACGTTGACGCCCACTGGCAGCTCCTGGCCGCGCAGCGCCAGCGTCACCTTGAACGGGTAGTCCTCGATGGTGCCCACCTGGTTCCCGGTGCCGCCGTCGATCGTCGTGTCGTCCAGCTCGAAGATGCGCACGAACAGCACCGACACGTCCTGACCCGTCTGGCCGATCCGCACCTCGTCGTAGCCCAGGTCCATCACCTGGGTGAGGCTGCCTTCGAGCCGGTACTTTGGCGGCGTCTTGCCGGGCTGGCTCGAGCTGCACCCCGCCACCGCCACCGCGGCGACCAGCAGGGCAGCGCCGGGCAGGCGCCTGGGGGGATTGGCTACTTGCACGACTTCCACTCCGGGTCCACGTCCGGCCCCGTCAGTACGCTCAGGTCCTTCACCACGCCCAGTTCCCGCTTCGCGCCTTCGACGTCGAAGAAGCGGCAGCGCAGCGCGCCCAGGTTGGCGCGCGCCTTGTCATAGGTCGGGTCGGCTTCGAGCGCCCGGGCGTATTCGGCCCGCGCGGCCTGTGCGTCGGCGTTCAGGACGAACGCGTAGCCCAGCGCGCTGTGCGCCGAGGCGCGCGTGTCGTCGATCTCCACCGCGCGGTTCAAGTTGAGGATCGCGTTGTTCACCTGGTTCGCGCCGAGGTACGCGAGGCCCAACGCCTCGAAGTCCGCCGCGCTCTGCGTCGCCTCGGCCTTCTTCTTGAGGTCGTCGACGTTGACCGCGCGCTCCGGCGGCGGACCCTTGAGCGGGCTCGCCGCCTCGTCCACCCGCTTGCGGCAGCCCACCGACGCCGCGTTGAAGACCTCCAGCGACTCCGCGCGGCTGATGCACGTCTCGTACGCGTTGTTGGCCTGGGCCTTGAGCGGGTCGACCTGCTGCTTCACCGCGGCGCGGAACTCCTCCACCTCGGCGGGCTTGAGGCCCGGCGGCACCGGCGTGGCTTCCACCACGTCGGCGATGTGCGCGAGCCCGTTGCCGATGCGCCACAGCGACGCCACCGCCCATTCGGCCGAGCCCATCGACGCGGCCTGCTGGAAGACGCCCTGAAGCTGCTGCAGCGCGGCGACCTTGTCCTCCACCTTGTCGGCGGGGATCGCCTTGTACTGCCGGTACAGCATGTCGCCGACGTACCAGAGGCCCTTCGCCGCGTCGTCGCCCACGCCGTTGGGGCTGTTGGTGATGGTCGTCATCATCGCGATGAGCGGCTCCACCTTCTCGCCCGGCGTGCTCGCCGCCACCTCCGCGATGATGGCGGCGGCGGTCGCGTTCGTCTTGTCCAGCTTCAGCGCCTGCTCGGCGGTGGACCGCGCCTTGGCGGGCGCCTTCATCTTCATCTGCACCTGCGCGAGCTGCACCAGCACCTCGGCCTTGCGCGCGCCAGCCTGCTCGATGGTCGTCTCGAGCACCTTCACCGCGCCCGGGAAGTCACCCATGGCGATGCGCAGGCGGGCGGAGGCGAGCAGGCTGTCGAGGCCCGTCGAGTCGCCCGCGAACTGCTTGCCCATCTGCTCGAAGTAGGCGGCCGCGTCGTCGAAGCGCCCGGACTCCGCCGCGTGCCGGCCCAGCGTCAGCATGACGTCGGACAGGAACTGCGACTTCGGGTACTCGCCGATGAAGCGCTCGCCGATCTCCTTCTCCTTGCGCAGGTCGCGCTTCTCGCGCGCCGCGGTGAAGGCGCCGTACAGCGCCTTCTCGCCGATCTCCTGGCCCTTGTTCTCGTCGGCCACCTTCAGGAGGCCGGTGATGACGTCGCCCGTCTCTTCCGACGACTTGAGCGCCAGCTCGCCCAGCGCCTCACTCTTGGTCTGGGTGAGGATCTTCTGCACGTCGGCCTTGAACGCGGCGGGCAGGTTCGACGCGAGGAAGGCCTTGCCGTACTCGTCGATGCCCTTGAAGTCGTTCATCTGGCGCAGCGAGTCGAAGGCGAGCTGACCCGCGACCGAGGCGTCCTTGTGGTCCGGGTGGTTCAAGGCGAACTCCTTGAACAGCTCGGCCGACTTCTTGTACTCGCCGTCCTCGTAGTAGGCGCGCGCGATGTTGAACTTCACCTCGAGCGCGTGCTCGTTCTTCGGGTAGCGGGCGATGAACTGGGCGCCGAGCAGCTTGAGCGCCTGCCGCGCGTCGGCCACCTCGAACGCGTTGAGCCGCTCCACCTCGCCTGGCTTGAGCGACGAGTAATGCGACAACAGCGCGCCGTAGAGCGCCTCGTCGTGCGACTTCATCTCTCCGCCGATCGTCTTGGTGCCCGCGGTGCTGGCGATCGACGCGGTCGCGGCCAGCTTGGCGTCCTTCGGCTTCTCCTCGGCCTTGCCTTCGCCCTTCTCGACGGCGCCTGCGGCCTCGCCGGCCTTGGACACGTCGAGCGTGTCGCCGGGCTTCGGCTGGTCCTTCCGCGCGCCCTTCGCGTCGCCTGCGCGCGCCGAGTCGAGGTACTGCGCGAGCTCCTCGAACTGCCGCGCGGCCTCGGGGAAGCGCTTGGCCGCGAACAGCGCGTCGGCGCGGTTCTGCATCATCACCGTGGCGTACTGCCGCGGACGGAACAGCGAGAGGTAGCGCTCGTAGGCGTCGGCGGCGTCGATGTAGAGCGCGCGGTCGTTCTTCTTCTGGGCCTGCACGTGGATGCTGGTGGCGAGGTCGCGGCTCATCTCCTCGAGCTCGACCAGCACCTTCTTCCGGCTCACCTCGTCCTTCGCGGGGTCGATCTTCACCTGCACGGCCGCGCGCACGAGGAAGGTGATGTCTTCGGGCTTGGGCTGCACCTTGCCCTTGGCCGCCTTCAGCGAGTCGTACAGCTTCTCGACGCGCTCCACCTCGAGCTCGGGGTCGGGCTGGATTTCGAGCAGCTTGCGCAGCGCGGGGATCGCGAACTCGTACTGCTGCTTGATGAAGTAGCGGTTGCCCAGCTTGTCGAGCGCCAGCGCGAAGGTGGCGCGCGAGTCCGACAGCTTCTCGAAGTACTGGATCGCCCCCTTCGCCGGCCGCGACTCGGTGTAGCTGTAGACGAGGTCGAGCAGCGCCTCGCGCTTGATCGACAGCGCCTTGGTCACGTCGACGCCCGGCAGCGGCGCGCTCGCGGCCGCGGCCTCGAAGAAGGTCACCGCCTCGGCGTGGTTCCCCTGGTTGATGCGGATCCACCCCATCTTGTAGCGGGCCAGGTCGTGCACCGGCGACGGCTGCGCGTCGAGGATCGCCCTGTAGTGCTCCTCGGCCTGCTTCAGATCCGCCTTGTCGAACCAGTAGTCCCCGAGGATCTGCTCCGAGTCGAGGCGCAAGGGCGACGACGGGTACTTCTTGATGAGGTCCCCCAGCGTCTTGAGCATGTTGTCGAACTCGCCCAGCTCGCGCTGCTCGTGCGCCAGGTAGAACGTCACCTTGTCGGCGTCGCGGAAGTCCGGGAACTCGCGCAGGATGCGGTTGTAGATCTGGATCGCCTTCTGCTTGAGCAGCTTCGTCTCGGGCGACACCATCGCGCCCTTCTGCCCCTCGGGCCGCGTCTCGGCCTGGAGGTAGTACACGTAGCGACTCTTCTCGACGTACAGCTCGGCCTGGCGGAACTGCAGGTCGGGCAGGTACGGCGCGTTGCGGCTCTTGGCGATCAGCTTGTCCGTCTCGCCGAGGCTGCGGTCGACCTTGAAGATGTCGCGGCGCAACTTCTCGATCAGGTCCTGCTTCTCGCGGGCGCGGGTGACGAGCGGGTTCTCGAGCCGCGAGTTCGGCGCCTGCGACAGCGCCACCACCAGCACCACCGGGGCGAGCGCGATCATCGGGCCGTCTCCTCGATGCAGCGAGACTTCAGCGAGAAGCGGTAGTCACGCAGCTCGTCGTTCCAGTACTCATCCACGAACTTGAAGGCGACCTGGTGCTTGCCCAGCGGCGCCTCGACGAGCGGCTTCACCAGCTTCGAGCCCTTCTTCACGCGCTCGTACAGCTTGAGGCCCACCTCGTACTCCATGAGCCGCACCTGCTCGGCCGCGCGCAAAAGCTTGTCCGCCTCTACGCGCACCGCCTCGCGCAGCCGCGCGTTGTACACGCGCACCGCCTCGGCGCGGGCGAGGTCGTAGAGGCCCGACATGTACCCGAACATGCGGTCGCCGAAGCTGCCCGCGTAGCGCCCGAGCTGCTCACCTTCGAGTTCGAGCGACTCGAGGAAGCGGCGCGCCCGCCTGGTGCTGCCGCGCGCCGAGGCCGCCCGCAACAGGCGCGTGTCCTCGGTCAGGTCGTACCGTTCGCGGATCGCGTCGAGCGAGTCGGCGTACTTGCGCGTCAGCTCCTTCGCGGCGCGCTTGGCCGGCAGGTAGTGGCAGAGGTCGCGGTAGATGAGCGCCTTGAGCAGGTACTTGTCCGGCAGGAACTCCTCGCGGAACGACGGGGCGTCCAGCGTGGTGAGAATGCCCATCGCCGCGTGGACCTCGCCGAGCTGGTACCGCGTCCACGCCTCTTCGAGGTACAGCGAGGCGCGGCCCGGGTCCAGCGGCGGCAGCTGCACCTTCGCGTAGGCCTCGAGCGCGCCGGTGTAGTCCTTGAGCTCGTACTTGAGCCGGGCCACCGCGAGCATCGAGTCGTTGCGCGCGTCCTGCGTCAGCTTCTCGTCCTGGGCCAGCTCGTAGAACTCCTCGATCATCTTCTCGGGGATGTCCTTCTTCGCCGTCTTGAGCCGCGTGACGAGCATCGCGTAGCGGGCCCGCGAGGCCTCGGAGCTGCCCTCGGGCAGCTTGGAGAAGTGCGTGGTGGCCCAGCGCTCGTTGCCGACGCGCAGGTCGACGAGACCCTGCTGGTAGTGCGCGTAGCCGGCGACCTCCTCAGGGAGGAAGCCGAGGTCGAGCGCGCCGAACACCTGCTCGTCGATCATCACCTCGTCGTGCGGCAGGTCGGTGAGCTTCTGCAGCTCCTCGAGCGCCTTGGGCAGCACCGCAGGGTTGGTGCGCTCCCGGGCGATGCGCGCCAGGTACACGGCGCCGGCGTGGTTCAGCTTGAGCTCGATGAGCGAGCGCGCGAGGAAGAACTGCGCCCAGGCGTAGTTCTCGTCCGTCGACGGGACATTCTCGGTGTACTCGAACAGCTTGGCCGCCGCGTCCTTCGGCTTGCCGTCGAAGTAGTCGGTCAGCGCCGCGTCGAAGAGCTTCGGGTCGATCTTCTTCGGCTGGGGCGCGGGAGCCGCGGCGGCCGTCGTGCCTGCGCCGGCCAGCGGCGCCGGAGACAGCGCGTCGGCGATGCCGCCGTCGGCGACCGGCGCGCCCGGTGTGGCCGCTTCGCCCGTCACCGGGTCCGTCGGCTGGCCCTGGGCGAGCGCGGTGACGGCGCTCAGGAGGGCGGGAAGGAGGAGAGATCGCATGCGCCTCGTGCTCCCGTCACTCGGACGCGCCGAAGTTCAGCGCGAGCGTCAGGTTCAGGGCCAGGACGTTGGTGAACGTCGTCGAGCCGCCGCCCACGGGCAGCACGATGTAGTTGGTCAGGTCGAGCCGGAGGCTGACGTACTGCGAAATGAACCACCGCCCGCCGCCGCCGATGTTCACGCCCGGGCGGAAGGTGTTCGTGAACTTGAAGCCGGCGCCGCCGAGCATCAGGAACACCTCGCCGTGGATGACGCTGCGGTTCATCACCGCCAGCTTTCCGTACAGCGGCTTCCACAGGAGGTCGCCGCCGAAGAAGAACTGCACCTCGTCGAAGGCCGTGGGCAGCACGCCGAAGTCGCGCTCGAGTTGCTGCCGGAGGCTGGTCGACAGGTTGTACGAGTAGCTGAAGTAGCCCTGCGCCGCGAAGTAGTCCGTGAAGTGGAACCCGTAGGCGCCCTTCACCGTCAGGCCTTTGTAGAAGGCGTCCTGCGGCAACAGGCCGATCGAGAGCCCCAGCTCGTGCTGCATCCGGTAGGCGCGTTCCTGGATCGCGCTCACCGTGCCGGGATTCTCGAGTTCCTGAAGCTGCGCCAACGCTGCCGTGGGAGCCAGCAGACTCAACACCAACAGAGCTCTGTGCACGTCAACCCTCCCGCGTGTCGCGCGAGTCGTGGAACGAGGACCGGGTGATGCAAGTACCGTCAGCCGACGAATTCAAGGCGTTTTCTCCGTGCGCGCGACGACGGCCGGAGGCCGCTTGACGGATCGCGCGCGGTGCGACGGCCGCCTCCGCGCCGGCCGCGTGGGCGCAGGGCTGCCGTGCGACGGCTTCAATACGGTTTCAGTACCCGACCGAGTTGAACATGAACGGGTACGTGATGATGACGCCCGCGCCCTTGGCTGGCGGGAAGCGCCACGTCTTCAGCGACGCGAGGATGCAGCTCTCCACCGCCGCGCTCTGCATCGTCGAGGACTTCGTCTTCGCGAAGCCCACCGCCCCCGACGTGGTGATCTGCCACTCGAGGACGATCTTGCCGGCGAGGCCGGGCGTCTTGAGGAGCGCGCGCTCGTAGCAGCTCGACACCTCGTGGAGGTGCGAGTTGATCACCTTGGCCACCGCTTCCTTGTCGATGGTGCCCTGCGCGCCGACGTTGCGCGAGACCGCGTGCGTCACCGTTCCGGCCACGTTGCCCTTGCCGATGCGGCCCGCGCCCAGGGCGCCGATACCGCCGCCGCCCTTGCCGCGCAGCAGCTCCGCGCCCTTGATGCCCATGCCGCCGCCGCCCCCGCCGCCCAGGCCGAAGGTGCCGAGGCCCGCGCTGGCGATCGGCGCCTTGCCGATGAGGCCGGACAGCTTGAAGTCGTTCTTCGCGTTCTTCGCGCCGGGGCCCGAGCCGAGCTTGTCCACCGCCGCCAGCAGGTCCTTCATCGCCGGGCCCGCGGCGGACAGCTTCTCGATCGACTTGAGCGCCTTCTTCGTCTCCTGCGGCACGGCCTTCGACTTCTCGACGATCTTCGGAAGCTCCTTCTCGGGCTTCTTCTTCGCCTTCTCGATTTTCTTCTCCATCTTCTCGAGCTTCTTCTTCTCTTCCGGCTTCGGCGGGGCGATCAGCTTCACCGCCACCGGGTTCACGTTCTTGGCCGTGAAGTCCGCCGTGTCGGGGAGCTCCGCGAAGTAGAAGACGAACGTGAGGAAGCCGCTCGTGAAGAGCGCGAGGAAGGCGAGCACCAGCCACGGCAGCCCGCGCAGCGGGTTGACGAAGGGCTTGGGGATCGCCGGCTGCACGTACGCCACGAGCATCGAGTCGTCGGCGCCGGTGAGGCGCAGCGCGTGGCCCGAGCCCATGGTGACGCAGCGGCGCTGGTCGGGCCCGACTTCGAGCGTCTCGGTCTGGACCGGGTAGAAGTTGCCGTCCTGCGCGCGGCGCTCCACCGCGGCGGCCGGGGGCACGAAGACGCGGAACAGGTCGCCCTTCTGCTCGGCGAAGACGAAGTCCTTCCCGTCCAGGCCGAAGCCCCAGAGCGGCAGGTCCGCGGCGTCGTCCTCGCGGGCGACCAGCTTCTTCTTGGGATCGATCTTCTTGTAGCCGCGCGCGACGCGGCGCGTGTCGCCCCAGTACAGCTCGACGAAGAGATTCGGCCGGCCCTTGCCTTCGTTGGCCGACGGAATCGACGGCAGCGGGCGCTCGCCAGCGGGGCGCGGGCGCGCATGGGACGGCTGGCGCGAGCGCGCGTGGCCGTGCGCGGCCGGCGCGGGCGCGGCGTGCACGGGGGCGGCGTGCACGGGGGCGGCGTGCACGGGGGCGGCGTGCACGGGGGCGGGCGCCGGGCGCGCCGGCGGCACGTGCACGGGTGCCTGTGCGGTGGGCGCGGCGTGCGCGGGCACTGGCGCAGGCCGGGCCATGGGCGCCGGCGCGGCGGCGCGGGCCTGCGGCTGGTGCGAAGAGAGCGGCACGGTCGCGTGCGGATCCGCGGCGGGCGGGTGTGACGGGTTCGTCGGGCCAAACAGCTCGTTGCCGACGGCGATGCTCTCGGTCTTCTGCTCGCCGTCGTCGACGGGCACTGGCGCGACGGGGCGCAGCTGCGGCATGCGCGCCTGCGGGGCCTCGGCCTGCGGCGCGGCGCTGCCCTGGCGGCGGCTCGAGACGACGGTCGCGGGCGCGGCGGACGCATGCCGCGCGACCGCGGGCGCGGGGCTGGCCGGGGCGGGCCGCGCGGGCGCGGGCGCTTCGGCGGGGCCGCCGAGGATCGCGGCGACGTCGGGCGGGGGCGCCGGCCGGGTCGCCGGCTTCTGCGCCATCACCCGGACCTTCAGGGTGAAGGGGCCGCAGGCGATCTCGTCGACGGGCCGGACTTCGCACGCGTTGACGCGGTGACCGTTGACGAACACCGCGCCGCTGCCGGCGTCCTGAATCGCCGCGCGTCCGTTCTGGAAGTAGAGGTACGCGTGGCTCTCGCTCACCGTCGCGTCGTCGAGCAGCACGTCGCTGTGTCCGCCCGAGCCGAGCGTGTACTGGCCGGGCATGAAGACCTGCGTGCCGACCAGGAGGCCGTCGCGGAGAATGACGACCTGGAGGACTGCCGGTTGTCCGCTCAAGAGTGGGTTCCTCGCGGCAATGGTGGGGGAGCCAGCGGTGGATCAGCTGTCGTAGAGGGAGCCGATGATTTCGTCGCGGAAGTTTTCGCGCTTTTTGATCATCGAGCGCACCTTCAGCTCCTTGCGATCGTACAGGTACACCGCGCCCGACTTGTTCGTCTGGCCCTGGATCAGACGATCGTCGAAGTCGATGCGCGTCGGGCCGCGCACGGCGGGCGCACCACCGGAGTCACTCGACGCCGAGGCTTCGGGCGCGGCTTGCGGGGCCGTGGCTGGCGCGGCGGCCGCGGGGGGCTTCTTGCCGGCCTTCTTCCGTGGCGCGGCGTTGGCGTCGAACGACAGGATCACCGCAAGCGCGCAGAGCGCGGGGAGAATCGAGCGCATGGCAGTCCTTTGGATAAGAGCGAACCCGAAGGCGCATCGTCAAGGTTTACACGTGAGCGAGGTCGGACTCGTCGCACAGAGTGCGCGGTGTGTTCCGTGAAGAAGGGAGGGCATCGGTCGAGGCTCCGCTGCGGCGAACAGGTGCAGTGTCCAGAGGCCGACACCACGGTTCACCCTGGAGTTCCTTCGACCGACGTCGGGGGCGTGCCGGACGCGCGCGCCGTAGTAAGGTCCGGCGAGTCATGCGCACGCTTCACGCTCGCGGGTTGATCGCGGTCTTCGTGCTCGCCGTCGCCGGTTGCACTGACGCCGGGCTGTACGCCGCTGGGGGAGCGGGACCGAGCGGCCCGGATCGCTCCGAGTTCCGGGGCACTGTCTGCGTGCCGCTCGCGAGCGGCGAGGCGTTCCCGGTGAAGGTGCTGTTCGCGCTGGAAGGCGGTGCGGGCATCGACCCCACCATCATCACGAAGACGACCGAAGCGCTGAACGCGGTCACCACGCAGTTCTCCGACCAGAACATCAGCTTCTCCATCGTCGGCTACCACGCCCTGGCGACCGGCTACCTGGGCAGCTTCGCGCGAGACGAGCGGGTGGCGCAGGCAATCACCCAGTACAACAGCAACAAGTCCGAGACGGGCCCGGTGTCGCACCGCGCGCCGCTCAAGCTGGCGCAGAGCATCATCGGCGGCGACATGCAGACGGGCTGCCGAGGGCAGGTGGCCCGCACGCGCTACTACATCGTGCTGGTCATGTCCTCGCCCGACACCAGCTGCGCGAACCCGGTGTTCAACGCGGGCATCGACGCGAAGTGCAACGCCTTCCTCCCCGACGAGGCGCAGTGCAGCTCGTGCGAGCTCGCGCGCGTCACCGAGGAGCTCAAGGCGATCGGCAAGAAGTACAACGCCGGCGAGGTCACCGTGCAGCCGGTTTATGTGCGCGACATGCCCGACGTCGTCGCTCGCTACCAGGCGGCCGCGATCGCCCGCGCCGGTGGAACCGAGCTGAAGGAGGCGACCCCCGACGTGCTCGAGGACGTGCTCACCTCGCTCAATTACGCGTCGCTGCAGCGGGCGCTCAAGCTCAAGCGCCTCATCGCGATGAACCGCAACGCGCTGTCCCGCAACGGCGAGGTGCTGGTGGACAGTGACGGCGACGGCATCTCCGACCTGCAGGAAGAGGAGATCGGCACCGACCCGACGCTGACCGACACCGACTACGACGGCCTGAGTGACGGTGTGGAGCTCAAGATGGGCCTCAAGCCGGCGGTCATTCTCGACGCGAACGGCGCCCCCACCGGTGAGAACATCGACATCGTGAAGGGCTGCAATTACACCAACGACGAAGACGGCGACCGCCTGAACGACTGTGAGGAGCGGGTGCTCGGTACCGACAGCTGCATCACCGACACCGACGGCGACGGCCTGCCGGACCTCGCAGAGTTCCTCGGGAGCACCAACCCGCTCATCGCCGAGGATCTGGCCGACGATGACCGCGATGGCCTCCCCAACGTGGGCGAGCTCATTGCGCACACCGATCCGATCTCCGCCGACATCGCCTTCCAGCAGGAGCGCGGCTACGGCTACGACATCAAGGACGCACCGCCGACGCCCGACGGCCGCGCCTGCTATGAGCTCGACATCTACAACGTGACGGTGGTTGGCACGCAGAAGCGGCCTTCGCCCGACGGCACCGGGCTGATCATTCCGCAGGGCACCAACGACATCTACATCTACTTCCAGGTCGGGCGCGACAACGATCCCCGCGGTACGGGCATCGGCTCGCTGTTCGTCCCGCAAATCAGATTCACCCCGCCCGCGACCCGGAAGCCGCGGGGCGTCGTCACCTTCACCCCCGACGATTTCGTCACCGGGCTGTGACCCGCGTGGGGTGTGGAGTTCCCTCCCCACCTTGAGTGGGGGGCGCCCCCCTCACCCCCCAGCCGCTTTCGCCTCGCTGCTCGCCTAACCCGTTGAACCACGAGCGCAGAAAGCCGGATCAGCGGTTGGATCGGTGCTTGCTACTTCCCCGCTCGGTTTCGCCTCGAAAGGAGCCAACACGATGAATCGCAAGTTGATGGCAGTGATGGTGGGTGCGCTGACGGTGCTGTGGGCCATGCCCGCAGCCGCGCAGGGCAATAACGACAACCCCGAGTGTCTCGGCAGCCAGTGCGGCAAGCCGAAGGAAGAGGGCGGTGGCTGTGGCTGCGGCTGCGGCTGCTCGGTGTGGGTGGCCTACACGGACGACGGCAAGACGCTGGCGTACACGGATGACGCGGACGGCGACGGCAAGGCCGACGACACCGACAACTGCGCCTTCGTCTCCAACCGCGACCAGGCGGACGTGGACGGCGACGGCGTCGGCGACCTCTGCGACAACTGCTCGGCCGCGTCGAACTTCTCGCAGCTCGACGTCGACGGTGACGGCTCGGGCGACGCGTGCGACGCCGACATCGACGGTGACGGCGTCGCCAACGCGGCGGACAACTGCCAGTTCATTCCCAACCTCGACCAGGGCGACATCGACGGAAACGGCCTCGGCAACCTGTGCGACGACGACGATGACGGCGACGGCATCCTCGACGTCAACGACAACTGCCCGGCGATTGCCAACCCCGCGCAGAACGTCATCAACGACCCGCTCTGCAACGCCGACGTCGACGGCGACGGCATCAACGACGCGCGTGACAACTGCCTGAGCGCGGTGAACTCGAGCCAGCTCGACACGGACCTCGACGGCCTCGGCGACGTCTGCGACCTCGACATCGACAACGACGGCATCCTCAACACGGCGGACAACTGCGGCATGGTGCGCAACCGCGACCAGTGGGACGACGACGGCGACGGCCTGGGCGACCTCTGTGACGCGCGCTACTGCGTGGTGGTGGACCGCTCGAATCCGGCGGACTGCCTCGACCCGAACAGCCCGTTCCGGGTGCACGGCGGCGGCAGCATCATGCTGAAGGCCGGTGAGAAGTTCCGCCTCCCGCTGTTCGCCAACCGCAACGGCGCCGCCATCGAGTACATCTGGACCGTCTCGTCGCGTCCGGCGGGCTCGAAGGCCGCCATCGAGAACCCGCAGGGGGTCGTCACCATGTCGCGCCACTGGGCCTACGCGTACCAGGACGGCAACGTGCCCACCTTCACCGCGGACGTCGACGGCGAGTACACGCTGCAGCTGCAGGCCCACCTGGCCTTCCCGGACCGCGCGTACCCCGACCAGCGTGACTCCGTGTCGGAGCTCAAGATGACGGCGACCCCGGACGGCAAGGGTGGTGGCGCCCAGACGTGCAGCGCGGTGCCGATGGACGCGTCGATCGCCGGCCTGGGCCTGGCGCTCCTCGCCCTCATCCGCCGTCGCCGGTAACCGGGTGGGGCGTGGGCGTCGTGGCTCCTTCGCCCGCCGCTCCACCGACATGGTGAACCGCCAGGGCCCCTCGTCGGCACACGTGCTGACGGGGGGCTTGGTCCTTTTGTACGCTGTCAGGCCCAAAGGGGCCGGTCGGGAGAACCCATGAGCAAGCTGCTGCGCTGGACGGTGCTGGCGATGTTGCCGGGGGCTGCACTTCTCGCCTCGTGCTCGGACGTCTTCATCGAGCCCAAGCAGAAGGACGTCACCAACGTCGACGACCGGCTGACGATCGCGGGGGAGGTCTGCACCTCGCCGCCGGACCCGACGGGCTTCCCGGTGAAGGTGGTGTTGATCGTCGACCAGTCCGGCTCCATGTGCATCTCGGACCCGCCCGGCTCGCAGGAGTCGAGCGGCTTCTGCGAGATGTACGCGACGGTGCCCCCGGGCGTGACGCAGCCGGGCCGCGTGCGCGCGCTGAACCGCCTGCTGGATCAGTTCGCGACGCAGCCGAACGTCGAGGTGGCGCTCGTGCCGTTCGAGACCAACGTGAAGGGCGTGTGGCCGGGGAGCACCGGCATCGGCTCGACGCGCTTCGGCCGCCCCGACGCGACGCTGCGCAACCGCGTCAACACGCTGCAGGCCGAGCTTGGCAAGGGGACCGACTACCAGGGCGCGCTGGCGTACGCGTACGGCCTGGTGTCGAGCGACATCGCCCAGACCGAGCTGAACAGCCCCGAACTGCTTCCCCGCACGCGCTACGTCGTGGTGTTCCTCACCGACGGCGTGCCGTTCCCCAGATGCTCGGCGAACGACAACCTCACGCAGTACGCCGACGATCTGAACCCCGAGCTGACCTGGGCGGACTCCTTCGGTGCGGGCGACTTCTGCAACACCATCGACCCTGACGACCCCGACGCCATCACCGGCTTCGTGGCTGGTACTGACCGCAACCAGAACTACCAGCTGTTCAGCTACGTGGACCAGCTGATGGAGCTGAAGCAGCAGTACAACATCGGCGACATCCGCCTGCACACGGTGCTCTTGTTCAACCTCGAGGCAGTTCGGGCGTGCGGGCCGATCTGCCAGGACGTGTACGGCCAGTACGTGCGGTGGCCCGGCCCCGTGGCGGTGCCCGACGGCCCGGCGGCGGCGAAGGACATCGCCCGGTGGACGCTGCAGCAGCTCGCGCAGCGCGGCAACGGCGTCTACCAGGAGTTCAATGACTTCACCGGGATCGGCCAGCTGAACCTCGGCGCGCTCGACTACTCGTCGCTGTTCTCGCGCAACGTGATGAAGACGCTCATGGTGCAGGCGCTTTCGAGCGAGCCGGGCGACACCGATCGCGTGGTGGACACCGACGGCGACGGGCTCATCGACGAGCAGGACAACGACTTCTCGAACAAGACGAACAAGTTCTTCTCGGACACGGACGGCGACGGCTTCGACGACGCCTTCGAGGTGCGCTCCTTCGACGACGGCTTCCGGCCCGACACCAAGGACGGCCGCGGCTGCGACCCGGCGTCGCCGCTGACGCCCAACTGCACCTCGCGGGACACGGACGGCGACGGGCTCTCGCAGTGGGCCGAGGCGTACCTGAAGACCAGGCCCACGCTGGTGGACTCGGACGGCGACGGCGTGCCCGACGGGCTCGAAACGCGCTATGGGCTCGACCCGCTCAAGCCGCAGGCCGCTGGCCTGGACACCGACGGCGACGGCGTTCCCGACGCCGAGGAGTTCCGCCTGGGCTCGAACCCGGTCCGCCGCGACACGGAGTTCCAGCAGAAGAACGCCTACCAGTACGCGCTCACCAGCGAGCCGCAGGCCGACGGGCGCATCTGCTACCGCTTCAGCGTGTCGAACCTGCAGCTGGTGACGCCGCCCAACCGCGCGGGGCTGCGGCAGGGGTTCAACCTCTTCAAGGTGTGGTTCGGCGAGGCGCCGGAGAGCGGCGTCGCGACGGACTACGGCGTGTGGAAGACGGCGTGCGCCTGGGCGCAGTTCGCCCCGCCGTCGTGCCGCGTGCCAGCCGGGCCGGAGACGCCGCCCATGACGGACGGAGACTTCACCGCGCCCTCCCAGATGGTCGACCCCGCGCAGTACGAGCAGCTGTGCGTGGGCATCTCGCCGTCGGTGGGCCAGACGAGAGCGTGTCAATGAAACCAGCTCCCAGGATCGCGTTGGCCGCCGCCGGGGCGGTGGCCATCTTCCTGTCCTGCACGGACACGTACCTGTACGACCAGCGCCGCGAGGACCAGCTGCCGCGCGACCGCACGGTCAGCATCGAAGGCGAGTTCTGCACGCCGTCGACGAACGAGGTGATCCGCCCGATCAAGATTCTCATCGCCATGGACGCCTCGCAATCGATGCGCGTCACGGACCCGAACGGCAGCCGCGCGACGGCGACGGTGGACCTGCTGGACAACCTGCCTCAGGAGGACGAGGTGTCCTTCCTGGTGATGCTGTTCGCGGGCAGCACCACCGCGTGGCTGTCGAAGTCGGGCCTGGCGGAGTTCGAGCGCGTCACCGACTACGACCAGGCCGACAAGGACAACCTGCGCCAGCGCATCTTGAGCTTCACGGCGCCGGGCAACATGGCGAACCGTGACTCGACGGACTTCGTGAAGCCGCTGTCGGACATCTACGCGGTCATCAACCGCGACATCGCCAACACGCGCATCAACCTCGACGGCGGCGAGACGCGGGCGAAGTACTCCGTCATCTTCCTGTCCGACGGTCAGCCCACCAACAACCAGGACGACGAGCTGCTCTGCGGCGACGCGGTGCGCCGCATTCGCCAGCTGAAGGACCTCGCCGACGACGTGCGGCTCAACACCGTGCACGTCTTCCTGCCGACGCAGCCGGTGGCGTCGACCAACTGCGACTTCGACGGCGGCATCACCCTTCCGTCGGGCGGCAGCTCCTGCCGCATCCCCAACCTCCCGCCGGGCAGCTGCCCGCTGCTCATCGTCAACCAGAACGCCGAGCGGCTCCAACGCATGGCGGACCTGGGCGGCGGCGACTTCCGCGACTTCCGGAACAACGAGCCGATCAACTTCCTCAATTTCCGCTTCGGGCAGGTGCGGCGCACGTTCTCGTTCGACAAGCTGGTGGCGTCGAACTTCTCGGCGCCGGCGGGCAGCCCCCTGGACCTCGCCGACACGGACAGCGACGGGCTCCTCGACTTCCACCCGGACCCGAACATCCCCGACGAAGGCAAGGAAGGGACGCTGCCGTGGGTGGTGGACACCGACGGGGACGGGTTTTCCGACGGCGTCGAGGTGTACTTCCGCGGACGCGGCGGCAACTTCACGCCCAATCAGGTCGCGCTGCCGGACGGCGGCGGGCTGGACCCCGGCTGCCCGCCGGAGCTGCGCGGCGTCGACCAGGACTGCGACGGCCTGTTGGACTGCGACGAGCAGATCGTCGGCACCAACGCGCTGCGCATGGACAGCGACGACGACGGCATCTCCGACGCGGTGGAGTTCAAGCTGGGCACGCAGCCGTCGTCGAAGGACCTGGACCAGGACCCGGACAACGACCAGCTGGTGAACCGCGCCGAACTGATGATGCACACCGACCCGCTGGTGGTGGACTCGGAGAACCTGTCCGTCATCGGTTACCGCTACGAGGTGCTGAAGGACGGCGGCGTCGACGGCGAGGGCCGGCAGTGCTTCTCGTTCCGTATCGCGAACGTGTCGCTGGCGAACACGCTCCCGGACACCCGCGACGCGGGCAACCCCGACGGCGGTGCGCCGCTGTACCGCCGCGGCGCCGGCTACAACGACATCTTCGTGACGACGTCGATGCGGCCGGGCGACGACCCGACGGGACGGTCGATCATGCGCGCCTTCCGCCACACCACCACGCGCTTCCCGGTGGGCGGCATCAAGTCTCCGCACGACGGCATCATCCGCGTGCGGCCCGAGGACTTCCTGCCCGGCTGCCTGCCGTCGCAGGTGCAGCCCGGCAACCCGTGACGTAACCTCGGCCGGTCCCTCGCATCGAGAGAGGTTGAAAGAGAGCCATGCGTATCCGCTTCGTTCACGCGACCCTGGCCGTCGTCGTGGTGGGGGCGTTCAGCGCCTGTCCGCCGCCGCCCCCGGACGAATGCATCGAAGGCGATGAGCCGGTGTGCGACGCCGGCCTGCCGCCGGACTTCTGCAACTCGCGCGAGGAGGCGCTGGCCGACGCCGAGCACTGCCACCTCACCGTCAACGCCGTCACCGCGCCGAACACCGGCGTGCGCAAGGAAGGCCTCTTCATCAGCACGTTGGGGGACGGCGGCATCGACAAGGACTGGTACCTCGCGCAGCTCCCGGCGCTGACGCCGCGCAGCCTCTTGCACATCAACGGCGGCTACACCGCGCCGCAGACGGCCGTCGACTTCTCGATCAACGTGCTGCAGGACCTGCCCGACGGCGGCTACGGCAGCGTGGCGTCGGGCTCCGACCGCCACCTCGCGGCGGCGCCGAAGCCCGTCGACCTGATTCTTCCGTTCTCCGAGTCGAACGCCAGGCTGTTCCTGCTGGTGGGCCACGAGCAGCTCACCAACCAGGTGAAGGTGGACAACCGCAACCCGTACTCGATGCTGGTGGAGGTGCTGGACAACCCCGACACCAACGAGCCCAACGACGCGACGCCGACGATGATCGCGCTGGCGGCGGGCAACGGCGGCCAGCAGGGCACGCAGTCGGGCTACCTCGCCACCACCGATGACGTGGACCAGTACGCGTTCCAGATGGGGCAGGCCGGACGGCAGATCATCTACCTGCACATCACCGGGCCGGACCCGCACCCGACGAACCCGCCGCCGCCGTACCGGCTCGCCTATACGCTGTACGACCCCATGGACAATCCGATCTCCGAGGGGCAGATGGACAACGAGTTCCAGCGCATCGACCTGGCGACCGCGCGGCTCGCTTCGGGTACGGGCACCTACCGGCTGTCGGTGTACGGGTACAAGCCACCGAACGTCACCACGCCGGTGAAGGGCGACTTGCGCATCAAGTACGACATCGAGGTGCGGATCCTGCCGGACGTCGACACGCAGGAGCCGAACGACACGCTGATGACGGCGAAGCCGCTGTCGATGAGCCCGAACTCCACGCAGACGATCACCGGGAAGCTCTCTACGGTGCCGGACGAGGAATGGTTCCGCATCAGCCTCCCGTCGCGCGGGACGCCGTCGGTGCTGCGCTGGCGGCTCACGGTGGCCTCGGGCGGCGGCCGCTTCGCCCCGCTCGCGCCCACGGCGACGCGGCAGGTCCGCTTCATTCAGCAGGTGACGCAGGGCGCGACCTCGCAGGACCGGCAGGTGGCGTGCATCAACAGCGCCGCGGCGTGTCCCAAGGGCTACGACGATCCCTCGAGCGACCCGGCGTTGTTGGTGGAGGCGGTGTGCAAGACCGCAGACCCGCCGCACTGTCTCTACGCGCAGCGCAACGAGCACCCGGACTTCGGCAACCTGAAGAACATGGTGGGTGCCGTGCCGGTGCCCGCGAACCAGGCGTCGGAGTTCTACCTGCTCGTGCGCGACGAAGGGAAAGGCCGGGCGAAGTACGCCGATGACCGCGACTGGACGATGACGCTGTCGTGGGAAGACGACGCGGACGAGGCTGGCCGGCTGGGCGGGCCGACGGTGATGACGTTGGGTTCGGCCACGACCGAGGCGAGCGGGGTGCTCACGTACGGCTACGGCCGCGTGCTGGAGCACCGCATCGACCGCGGCGAAGGCATCCGCGGGCCCGAGGACTACGACGCCTTCGACACGGACAAGGACCTCTACCAGTTCAACGTGTCCGGCGCGGGCGACCAGGCCTGGCAGCTCCAGTGGGTGCTCGACCACGGTGACGCTGGCAGCCCGCCGGGCGACATCGCGCTCGAGCTGACCTTCTGCGGCACGGGCTCGGTGGCCGACGGTGGCCTCTGCGGTGGCGCGCAGAACCGCATCTTCGCGTACACCAGCGACCGCCTCTCGCCGTGGTACCAACCGCCGACACTGCAATACGCGACGGTGCTCATCTCGCGGCAGAACCAGGGCAACTCGACGGTCCTCACCGTGGAGCCGATCGCCTGCCAGTGCCTCTCGGCGTCGCGGGTGGCGGCCGGGCGCTTCTACGCGAACATCGCCGGCGTCGACCGCGACCGGAACGACCCCATCTCGTACCGCGTGCGGCAGAGCATCTCGGCGTACCCGTCGACCTACGTCGGTGACGGTGGCGCGACGGTGAGCTGCCCGGTGGTGGACGCGGGCTGCGGCTTCGCCCGCTGACGAAGGCGCGGGCGCGGCTCATCACGCGCGCGGCGCGGGGTGTCCTTCCGCGCGGTGCCGGCAGCGCCGGCGTACTCGGTGAGGCGCGTCCAACGGCTGCGCATGGACGTCGCCCGGCGGCTTGTCCGGTGCGCCGAACCGCCGTCACCGCGCACAGCCACGCTCGCCTCTGTCTGTACGCGACACCCCCGGGAAGGCCGCGGGGCGGCGCCGAAGCGCACCCACCACCTCCCCGCGGGGGGCGGATGGCCGGGTGACGGCGTGGCGGGCGCAGAGACACGACGGGCGCGGCGCTCGACAGAGAGTCACCGCGCCCGGTGCGCCTCAGACTCGCCGGTCGCTTGTCAGGGCGTGCCGCCGTCGCGGTAGCAGGGCGAGGCGCCGCCGTCGGCGGGAATGCCGCAGCCCGACACGGGGAATTGCAGCACGCCGCCGTCGTAGTTCACGGCGTTCGACTTCATGGTGATGGTGCCGGTGTACTGCTTGGCCTGCGTGGGGGCGAAGACCACGCGCAGGTACATGTACTTGTTGCCCTTGATGGTGGCGGGCGTCATGGGTTCGGCGGTGACGGTGAAGGCCGAGTCGCCGGAGAACGTGACGTCGTCGATCTTCAGGTCCGCGACCGAGCCGTTGCGGATCGCGAGGCTCTCCTGCGGCGCCGTGCCGATGAGCGTCCCGGTGCCGAACTCCTGCGCGAAGCCGAGGCTGGCGCGGTCGGGGCAGGCGTGGGGATCCGGCATCAGCGATTCGCCGTCACACGGAACGGGCGCCTTCCCACAGGCGGGGAAAATGGAAAGAATGGCTCCAGCAATGCAGCCCACCAACAACGCGCGCGTCATGCGGTCTCCCGGGTCGACGAGTCGGCCAATCAGCCGGGCGTTTTTACCTCAGGCGCTGCTCGTCGTCGCGCTTCTCGCCGTTCTGGCGGGGTGCCAGGGCCTGGAGGCCCAGTTCATCGGTACCCGCGTCCCCGACGACTGCAACGGGGAATGGAACGTGTGCGACACCACCGTCGGCTGCTTCCTGGGCGACCGCAGCTACATCGAGGGTCGCTTCCCGGGGCGCAACAAGGTGGCGATCCAACTCTTCGAGCCGTCCGAGGTGACGGTCAGCTTCTACCTGTCGGAGACGGCAGGCACCGGCGACGAGACGGTCATCAACTTCTTCGAGGAGCGCTGCTCGAGCCGCGTGCGGGTGCCGATCACCGGCCGCAGCTTCGTGGGCGAGGCCGAGCAACGGGGCTTCATTGCCCGCTCGGCGGACCTCTCGGGCATCGGCGATCACCTCATCGACGTCGAGTCGGACGCGCGCACGAAGTACTTGATGAAGATCGACGTGCTGCCGCTGCGCCTCAAGGACATCTGACGAATCACTTTGCGCGCAGGGTCGGCGCCTCTCCGTCTTTCCAGAGGTAGGCGCTCTCGGCGCCGCGCTCGTTCTTCGCCCAGGGGTCGTCTCCCGGCCCGTCCCAGCCGTAGGGGTCGACCACGGTGGGCGAGCCGGTGCGCGTCCCGGTGAGGCGCTTGACTTCGAAGTAGAGGAGCGGCTGCAGCGCGCAGCCCGAGCGGCCCGACAGGCCCAGCCGCTGGCCCGCCACCACCTTGTCCCCCGGCTTCACCGAGACGCTCGACAGGTGCACGTAGCGGGTGATGTACCCGACGCCGCCGAGGGTGTCGTGCCGGAGGTCGACGGCCTGCTGGTCGTCGACGAGCCGCATGGTGAGCGGGCAAGCGAAGGGGGGCGCGGTGCCCGCGGCGATCACCTCGCCGTCGGCGGCCGCCAGCACCGGCGTGCCTTCCGGCAGGCCGAAGGCGTAGCCCGGGTAGCCCTCCGCGAGGCCCAGCGCCTGGATGCCGCAGTAGGTGAGCTCCTTGTCGGCCACGGTCGCCGCGCGGATCTCCCCCGGCAGCGGCAGGTCGTGGTCGAACAGGTTGTACACGGGGTACTGCCCGTCGAACGGCCGCTGCAGGAGCGGCTTCACGGTATTCTTCGGGCCGGGCTTGCCGGTGCAGCGCTGCGCGCCGAGGCGGCCGTCGCGGGGCGGGGGCGGGCGGCTCGTCTCCTTCGTGCAGGCGGCCAGCAGCGCCGCCGCGAGTCCCACCGCCAGCGCCCGCCTCATGCGCCCTTCTTGAGCCGCTGCACCAGGCGGTCGGCCACCCGGAAGGCGTTCGCGGCGATGGTGAGGGTGAACGGCACGCCGCCGCTCGTCGGCATGAAGCTGCCGTCGACGACGTAGAGGTTCTTCACCGCGTGCGCGCGGCAGTCCTTGTCCAGCACGCTGGTGGCGGGATCGTTCCCGAAACGGCAGGTGCCGCCCTGGAGGATGGTGGTCTCGCCTGCGGTGCCCACGCGCTCCAGCTTCTCGGGCTTGAGCAGCGCCAGCACCTCCTCGCCGCGCTCGACGAGGAACTGCGTCATCTTGAAGTCGAGCGGGTGCCGCTTGATGGTGATGGCCGCGACCGGCAGCCCGTACTTGTCCTTCACGTTCTGGTCGACGGACACGTAGGTGTCGGGCGTGGGCAAGAACTCACCGTAGATCTCGAACTCGAGGATGCGGCTGTCGCGGTACTCGCGCAGCTTGTCCTTCAGCGCCTTGCCGAAGATGCCGCGCTCGCCCTTCTTCGCGATGCCCACGGCCGCGAAGATCGGGTTGGGGTGCGCCCACATGAAGCCCAGCGTGCCGCCCTTGCGGAAGCCGTGGCGATCGTCGGGCATCAGGTAGAAGTCCTGCATGCTGCGGTCGATGAAGGGCGCGGTGACGTCGAGCCACTTCAGCTCCTTCGCCTGCGTCGACACGCGGAAGGTGGCCCTGGACTGGCCGAAGCTGGAGAAGACCAGGTTCTTCCCGACGAGTCCGTTGTCGTTGGCCAGCCCCCTCGGGAAGCGGCCGGACTGCGAGTTGAGCAACAGCCGCGCGCTCTCCACGGCGGTGCACGACACCACGATGATCTTCGCCGGCTGCTCCTGCGTGACGCCGTCGGGATCGACGTAGACGACCGACTTCGCGTTGCCCTTCGCGTCGACGGTGATCTCCTTCGCCATGCAGCGCGGCCGCAGCTCGACGTTGCCGGTGGCGATCGCCGGGGGCACCAGCGACACGTTGGTGCTGGCCTTGGCGCCGTGCTCGCAGCCGTAGCTGCCGCAGAGCGTGCAGTACACGCAGGGGTTCCGGCCCCTGTACGAGGTGGACAGGATGCCGCGCGCCGTCCGCACCGCGTGCCAGCCCAGCTGCTTGCAGGCCTTCTCGATCTCGTCGGCGACCGGGTGCGAGGCGAGTGGCGGCAGCGGGTAGTTCTTCGTGCGCGGCTCGAGGAACGGGTGGGGCGTGGCGTTGCCCGACACGCCCAACTCCTCCTCGGCCTTGTCGTAGTACGGCGCGAGGTCGGCGTAGGTGATGGGCCAGTCGGCGATGTTCGCGCCGGGGATGGCGCCCAGCTCGCTCTTCAGGCGGAAGTCCACGGGCTTCAAGCGGTAGAAGTACCCGCTCATGTGCACCGTGCCGCCGCCGACGCAGTTGGCGGTCCACGCCTCGTTGGTGCGCGAGTACGGCTTGTCGGCGCCCTGCCGCCACAGGTGCGGCTCGTCCCACGGCAGCGGCATGAAGAAGTTGCGCCGCGAGTTGAGGATCTCGTCGTGGACGAAGTCCTCGGGCTTGTACCAGGCGCCCTTCTCGAGCAGCACGACCTTGAAGCCCGCGCGGCCCAATTCCAGCGCCATCGGCGCGCCGCCGGCGCCCGAGCCCACGATGCACACGTCCACCGGATCCTTCGCCATCGTCAGCAGCCCCGGTTCCCGCCGCAGCGCAGCTCTTCGAGGCGCTTCGAGCCGTCGTACGGCGGCTTCGGGTCGCCCTTGATGTTCCGGCCCACCAGCTTGAAGCCGACGAGCGCCCAGCCCACCTCGCCCCGGTTGCCGCCGTAGGACGGGTCGCCGAGGAAGCCTTCCATGGTCAGCACCACCAGCATCTCGTACCAGCGCGCCTCGCCCGACGTCTCCGGGCTGTTCTTGAAGAGGGTGAGCAGCTCGTCCTGCTGCTCGGGCGTGGCGGTGGCGAAGGACGTCTTGAACATCTTCTGCGCGCGGCGCTCGAGCGCGGCGAGGCCGGGCACGAAGTTCTTCCGCATCTGCTCCATCTCGCGCGTCTGCAGCATGCGGTCGATGTACTCGGGGACGTTGGCGTCGAGCGCGCCGGGATCCTCGTCCCTCGGGAGGATCCGCTCGCAGGCCGCAGACAGCGTGGCCCACTCGGGATCGGTGAACGTCTTGTGGCTCGACACCAGCGCCTGCGGTGGGGGCTGCGCCGGCTTCGGCGGAGGCGGCGGCTCGTCCTTCTTGCAGGCGCCGCCCAGCAGCACCACGCCGCCCCCCATGAAGGTCAGGCGGTGCACGAAGACCCGCCGCGAGAGGCCATCGCGCTCGGCCTCCGCCTCTCCTCGCGCGTCACCGGGCGCCGCCGCGTCGAGCTCGAAGTCATCGCGCGTCATGGCCGGCGCAGCATTTCGCCCGCGCCTCCGTTGCGCAAGCTTTCCCGCCCACCCGGGCGTCCGGTTGCCTACCCCCCACGGGAGCCTGCCCGCCGTGGCCCGTTTGGGGTACGCTCGGACACCGTTCCTGGCCGGTTCATTTCCCCAACGGAACCTTGATCCCCATGAGAAAACTCCTGCTGGCTCACCTCGTGCTGGCTTCCTTGTTCTGGGCGGCGCCGGTGGCGGTGCTGTCGTCGTGTAGCGGCGGCGGCGGTGGCGGCACGGGCGGCGGAAGTGGTGGTGGCAGCGGCGGTGGCAGCGGCGGCGGAGGCGGCCTCGAACCCTTCAGCATCATCACGCTCGATCCGGCCGTGCGCGGCATCGACTACCTCGCGGCCGCCTTCGACTCGACGAAGCGGCGCGTCGGCGTCGTCTATTACGCGCCCAAGGGCACCGAGACGATGGCCGGCCACCCGGACTTCGAGATCAAGTACGTCGAGTGGGAGGACGGCGTGACGAAGCCCATCGAGACGATCCGCACGGTGCAGCGGAAGGTGGGCCTGGCGATCGCCTTCGATCCGGTGAGCGGCGAGCCGACGGTCTCGTACCTTGGCGGCGACCCCGGATTCGTGGTGGGCATGTCGATTTACTGGTTCCAGAGCGACGCGGTGGTGAACCGCCGCAGCAACGGCACCTGGACCGAGACGATCATCGCCGCCACTGGCGGCGACGTGACGTGTGGCAACCCGGTGTCGGACCGCGGCCTGCTGGTGGGGCTGTGGCCGGCGCTCCTCTTCGACCAGACGGGCACGCTGTTCTACGCGTACCGCGACGGCCACGACGCGCAGTTCCCGCAGCAGGACTGGAACGGCAGCGACGTGGAGATCTTCGAGGGCGCGACCGGCAAGTGCGTGAGCGCCGGCGGCAACAACAAGCAGGCCTGGGGCGGGCACATCGGACTCACCATGGGCGCCACCCAGCCGGCGATGATCTACGACCAGATGTTCGGGACCTCGGACCAGAACGGCTCGAACGTCGTGTTCCAGGAGCGCGACTCGTCCGGCAACTGGGGCTCGCCCGCGGTGCTGCTCAACATCAGCAACACGCAGTCGGGGCCGTCGCTGGCGTGGGACTCCATGGAAGGCTTCGGCGTGGCGGTGGTGGACCGCGCCACCAACGAGCTCAGCTACATCTTCCGGCCGAACGGCTCGACGACCTGGTCGACGCCGGACCCGGTCTACGGCGCGGGCTCCGGCGGCTGGTACCCGTCGCTCGCGATGGACCCGGTGTACCACGAGCCGGCGGTCGCCTTTTACGTGTGCTCGCAGCGCAACAGCGTGAACGAGACGAACTGCCTCACCAACGAGGACGAGCTGCGCATTCGCCAGCGCGTCGGCGGCAACTGGCGCGAGGTGGTGGTGGACAAGGAAGGCGGCTACCTCCCGAAGCTGGGCTTCTTCGTCGACGGCTCGGGCCCGGGCGCGACGTCGAAGCGCGTGGTGGTGTACCGGCAGCCGCGCTCCATCGATCCGCAGAGCGGCCTCCCGGTGACGAACGAAGGCATGCTCAAGCTCGCGGTGGAGCGATGACGAAGCGGCTCACCCTCGCAGCGGCAGCGGCGGCGCTGGTGCTGAGCTCGTGCGGCCCGGAGAACGGGCTCGGCGGCAGCCTCGGGGCGGTCTTCCCGCTCGACATCTCGCGCGTGGAGATCGCCGTCAACCAGGAGGCGATGCAGGTGACGTACTACCTGAACCGCGGCGTCTTCCTCGACGTGGTGGCGCGCGTGTCGGTGTCGCTGCGCGACGTGGAGATGCGGCCGGGCGTCGTCATTCCCCTGGGCGGCATGACGGGCCAGGACGCGGGCATCGTCCTCGACGACGGCGGCGTGGTGTCGGAGGACGGCGGCGTGCTGCCCGAGCCGGTGCAGCGCTGCACGGTGGCGCACGCGCCCGGCGGCGAGCCCGTCCGCATGTTGCCGCCGGTGGTGCGCGGCGACATGGTCATCCGCGCGGGCGGCCAGCCGGGCGAACTGACCAAGGGTGACTTCTCGGTGCTCTTCTCGAACGAGGGTGGGGACCTCGGCCAGGGCCGCACGCTGTACGGCAGCTTCAGCGCCGTCGCGTCGGACGCGGGCTTCGGCGAGCTGCCCTGAGGCGGCCGCTCAGGCCTTCTCGAGCACCACGCGCAGGTTGGTGGAGGTGCCGGCCACCACCGAGGCCTCGCGCTCGACGGCCTTGTACCCGGCCATCTCGATCTTCACGCGGTGCGCACCCTCGGTGAGGGTGAGCGTGCGCGGCGTGACGCCTTCGTAGACGCCGTCGACGCTGACGGCGGCGTTGGCGGCCTTGCCGCGCGCGGTGACGACGATGCGGAGCTGCCCCGTCTTCGGCGGCGCCTCCTCGACGGCGTGCTCGGGCGCGGTGGTGCGGTGCGGGCGGTCCTCCATGTCGTCGACGCGCATCACCACCGTCTTGAGATCCGAGTGCGACTCGCCCACCGCGATGCCGGGCACCGACACGACGTCGCCCGAGTCGGCCATGGGCACCGCGTCGCTCGACGGCGCGCGCGGAGCCTCGGTGGTGTCCGACGGCGGCGGCACGCTGGGCGGCGCGTCCTTCGTCTCGGGCCCCGCGGGCGCGCGGAGGATGCGCGTCTTCTCCTCGGCCGTCTTCTGGTCCTTCACCTCGGCCTTCTTCGTGACGAAGGCAAAGCGGCGGGCGAGGTCGACTTTCTTCGGGCCCGCCGCGGCCTCCAGCTCGGCGACCAGCTCGGTGACGGTGTCGGGCCGATCGTCGCGGCGCTTCGCCAGCCCGCGCATCAACACCTTGGCGATCGCCTTCGGCACCGCGGCCTGCACCTGCGAGGCGTCGGGCGGCGGGAGGTTCTTGTGGCCGTACAGCACCTCGAAGTTGTTCTCTCCGAGGAACGGCGGCCGGCCGGTGAGCAGCTCGAACGTCATCGCCGCCAGCGCGTACACGTCGGTGCGCTTGTCGATGTCCTCGGCGCCGAGGATCTGCTCGGGCGACATGTAATACGGCGTGCCCACCATGGCGCCGGGGCGGGTGAGGCCCGGGTTCGCCTGGTCGCGCACCACGCCGAGGTCGAGGATGGTGACGCGCCCGCCGCCGCCGACGATGACGTTCTGCGGCTTCACGTCGCGGTGCACGAGACCGTTCTTGTGCAGGAAGGCGAGGCCCAGCGCGACCTGCTTGATGAGGGCGATCGTCTCGGCCAGCGGGACGGTGCCGCCTTCGTGCTGCAGCACGTCGGCGAGCGTCATGCCGTCGAGGTACTCCATGACGATGTACGGCAGCGCGCCGCGGCGCCCGTGCCCGTGCAGCTGCACGATGTTGGGGTGCCGCAGCCGCGTCATCTTCTCGGCTTCGCGCTCGAAGCGCGCCAGCACCTTGGGCTTGCGGCAGTGCTCGGGCGCGAGGATCTTGATCGCCACCGGGCCCTTGGTCTCGAGGTCGCGGCCCTTGAAGACGCTGCCCATCGCGCCCTGGCCCAGCCGCGTCTCGACGCGCCAGCGATCGCCCAGCACCTCTCCGGGCGTGACGTGAAGGACGACGGTGTGTTCCTGGCTGTCTGCGGCCACGTCGCTGCCTACTCTACACGCAAGCCCAGCAGCGCTGCGGCGTTCTCCCGGGCGACGCGCTCGACGACGCGGCGGGACAGGCCGGCGGCCAGCAGCCGGTGCGCGGCCCGGCTCACCGCGAGCAACTCGCTGGCGCCGTCGCCGGCCGCCGACGACAGCACCAGCCGCTCGGGGCCCAGCTGCTTCACCAGCGTCACCGCGCGTTCGACGGCCAGGTGGTCGGGGTGCAGCGTGAGGCCCGCGTAGAAGCCCAGCTCGCGGATGACGCGCACCGTGCGGCCCACGGCGCCGTCGACGCAGATGCGCTCGGGCGGCAGCTTCCCGTCACGCAGCACGGTGAGCAGCCGCTTCGTCACCGCCTCGCGCTGCGCCGCGGGGGTGGTGACGAGCGCCGGCAGGTTGAAGCGTCGCGCGAGCGCGAGCTGCTCGAGGAGCGCCTCCTCTTCGTGCGGGCCGCCGCGCGAGAGGCCCAACAGCCCCAGCGCCACCACGCGCCCGCCGGACAGGTACGACGGCAGCGTCTCGAGCACGTGGAACAGTCCACGTCGCGGCAGCACCGCCGGATGGACGCCCAGCGCCGCCCAGGCGTGGAGGCCGGCGCGCTCGAGCCGCGGCAACTCGTGGCCGAGGAGATCCTCGAAGTGCTCGAAGAGGCCCGCGGGCGTGTGCGGCGACGGGCTGGCGTCGGCCACCACCACCACGCCGGTGATGCCGAACTCGAGCAGCGTCTCGAGGTCGCGGTCGTCCAGCGCGCGCGGGTGCACGCGGGGATCGACGAGGCCCGTCATCAACGCCGGGCGGCGGCGGGGCGCGGCGGGCGGTGGAGAGGCGCTCACGAAGGCGCATTCAACCACTCGCCCGCGTGGCGGCGGGGACGAAACCGGCTTCAGGGCCAGACGATGCGGCCGAGCGCTCCGTTCTTCCCCTGCTCGGTGTGGCAGGTGTTGCAGTCCCCGTTCGTCTGCGGCGTCGTCATCGTCGACGTGCGGCCGTTCGCGGTGAGGCGCGCGGTGTACGGCATGGCCACCGACACCAGGAGGGACGAGTGGAAGTTCCCGCTCGTGCCGCTGGGCGTCATCGTCAGCGCGACGTTGCCGTTCTTGTCGAGGATCTCGATCTTCGTCCCCGTCGGCGGGCGCGCGTTGCAGCGGTCCTGCTCGTGGAGAGATGGGTACACGGTGCCCGAGAAGGGGTACTGCTTGAAGAAGGCCTTCGACGCGTGGCACGTCTTGCAGGCGAGGCCGGGGTTCATGTCCCCGCTGCCGTGGTCGCCGCTGGTCCAGAAGCTGTTGGTGCTGCAGGTCGTCGGCGCCGGGCCGGCGTCGGGCACGCCCGCGTCCACCGCGCCGCACGCGCCTTCGGGCATGCCGGAGGAGATCCAGCCGTCGAAGGTGGCGAGCTCCGCGGCCGTCGGCTGCGGCGAGTACGTCGGCGGCATGGGCATGGCGGTGTCGTGCAGGCGCGCCGAGGAGCGCTGGCCCAGGTTCCAGCCCGCGTACGTCGGCGAGGGCGCGAGGAAGTCCGCGCGGCCGAGCAGCGGGAAGGTCGCGCCGCCCGTCGGCGGGCTGCGGTGGCACGAGGCGCACTTCGAGGCGACGAAGGCGGCGACGTCGCACGGCAGCCCGGCGACGCCTCCGTCGTACGGCGGAGGCGCGACGGTACCGCCGCCGCCGCCCGAGCCGCCGCCCGCGCCCGCGTCGGTGGACGCCTGGCAGCTCCCCGCGGGCAGCCCGGCGTTCACCCACGCCTCGAAGGCGGCGATGCGGTTCGCGGCGACCGGCGCCTGCGGGGCGGGCGGCATCGCGCCCGTCGACTGGCGCATGCGAACCACGGAGCGCTGCGCGAGGCTCTGCGACGCGTCGACGTACGACGGCGCGGCGAGGTCGGCGCGCGTCACCAGCCGCACCGTCGCGCCGCCGGACAGCGCGGCGCCGTGGCAGGACAGGCACGCGTCGTCGAGGACCTGCGCGACCTCGCAGGGGAGATCGCCGGCCGCCTGGCTGCCGCCGCCCGTGCCACCGCCCGAGGACGAGGAATCGACGACGCAGCGCCCGCTGGCCTCGTCGCACACCAGGCCTGCGCTGCATACGGCCGTACAGTTGCTGCCCACGGGCTGCTGACCGCAGCTCACCGCCGACACGGCGGCGATCCACGCCACCGCCACTGCCACCTTCGACTGCATTGCTGCCCCCGATGCTGCCCCTTGTGGGGGTCGCGTCCTATTCGACCTGCCCGGGGGAACGCCAGTGCCGGGTGGCCCCAGGTCAGCGCCGGCGCTTCGCCGGCTTCGCGGGCCGCGCGCGCCACGTCGTCTGCACGAGGCCCGACGGGTACGCCTTCGAGCGCGTCACCTCGAAGTGCTGCTCCGCGCCGCCCTGGAAGAGCCGAATGCCGTCGCCCAGCGTCACGGGCACGGTCGAGACGGTCAGCTCGTCGATGAGGCGCGCCTCGAGGAACTGGCTGATGACGGCGCCGCCGTCGACGTACACGCGGCGCACGCGCTGGCGTTGCAGCTTCGCGAGGAGCGCCTTCGGCGTGCCCGCGAAGAACGTCTCCCCGGCCATGGGCTGGAGCTTCCGGTGCGTCAGCACCACGCAGCGCTTGTCGCCGTACGGCCACTGGCCCAGCGAGCGGACGAACTCCCAGGTGGCGCGGCCGAGGACGAGCGCGTCGACGGCGTCGAAGAAGCGCTGGTAGCCGTAGTCCTCGCCCTTGCGCTGCACGACGTTCAGCCAGTCGAGGCCGCCGTCGCGGCGGGCGATGAAGCCGTCGATGCTGGTGGCGATGAAGACGGAGCAGCGGGGGCGGGGCATGGGCGTCGTCATACCCGGTTGCGCTCGGGACGGGGCTGCGGTGTTCTGCCGGCATGGTCCAGCGCATCAAGCCCGGCGGCGCGCCGAAGCCCGCGGCGAAGGCCTCCGAGGCCCGCCCGGCCCCGGCGAAGCCCGCCGCGGCAGCGCCGAAGGACGCGAAGCCGGCCGGCTGGACGCCGAAGGCGAAGGCCAACGCGCTGGAGCGCGCGCTCGCGGACCGACAGGTGACGGACGCGGAGTGGCGGACGGTCGCGCCGGAGCTGCGCGGCACCGCGCTCGGCGCGCCGGAGAATCGCCGGCTGCTGGAGGCCTACGTCAACAAGGGCGTCGGCTTCGACGCCGGCGCGTCCGAGGGCGCGCGGCAGCTCCTCGCCGACAAGGGCTTCGACGTGCCCGGGCGCGCGCCGGACGCGAAGGGCACGCTGCAGCCCCGCGAGGTGAACCTGAAGCACGTCCTCGAGGGGACGGTCGCCGAGCCCGACGAGACGTTCCACGCGCTGAGCGCACTGGTGGGCGGGGCGAAGTCGCTCCGCGTGGCGATCGTCGACGGCGGCTTCGCGGCGCACCCCATCCTCGCGGACAACCTGGCCGGCGACCGCGCGGCGGCGAAGGCGGCCGCGGGCGCGCCCATCGGCAGGCGGCTGGGCGACTTCACCGCGCTGGAGCAGCAGCACGGCGCCCGCCACGGTACGCACGTCGCGGGCATCGCCACGAAGGGGACGGAGCGCATCCAGGCGTCGCTGTTCGCGGTGCCGCTCGAGGTGCCGGACGACCCCGAGGCCGCCAACAAGCCCGCGCGCGCCAGCCCGCTGCCGGCCGCGCTCGAGGCCGCGGCGAAGACGGGCGCCTCCGTCGTCAACGTCAGCATCGAGTCCTTCGTGTCGCCCGAGGAGGCGGCGCGGTACCGCGCGGTGATGGAGCAGCACCCGGACACGCTCTTCGTCTTCGGCGCGGGCAACGACGGCTACGAGCTCGGCACCGCGACGGAGGGCGACAAGACGGTGGTGGAGTCCTTCCGCCTGCCGAACATGGTGGTGGTGGGCGCGAGCCTCCCGGACGGCGGCCGCTGGAGCCAGTCGAACACCTCCGCGCAGTGGGTCGACGTCGCCGCGCGCGGGCACGCCATCGCCTCGGCGAGCAGCACCGGCGCCGGCCTCATCCCCGAGAGCGGCACCTCGATGGCCGCGCCCAACGTGTCGAACCTCGCCGCCAAGTGCCGGCTCCTGAACCCGGGCCTCGAGCCCGCGAAGCTGGTGAAGCTGCTCCAGGCCACCAGCGACGCGCACTGGAGCTGGAAGGGGCAGGTGGCCTCGGGCGGGACGGTGAACGCCGACCGCGCGATGACGGGCGCCGCGGCGCTGGCGCTGGTCGCGAAGGGCACACCGCTGCCGCAGGCGCTCGAGCTGCTCCGGGTGCCGGCAGACGAGCGGGCGAAGCTGTCCGAGGCCCTCGCCGGGCTCTGAAGTTCTCCACAACCCTGTGGAGAATCACGCGCCGCGAGGCGGAAAATCGGCTGTGGGCGGCCACGGCGACTTCTCCACAGCCTGTGGGGAAGTGCGGCGCGCTAGACTTCACGCCCGGGGCCGGAGGCGAGGGGACGCGTGGCGCTGGCGCCGCCGTGGCGCAGGCCGACGTTGGGCTGGCTGGTGTGGAGCGTCCCGTCCCCGCTGGACGCTTCGGCGGCCGCGCGCGCGGCGTTGCTCGCGAGCCAGGCGCTGACCGTGGGTGACGCGCGCGGCGTGTACTGGTTGCCGACGACCGCGGCGCTCGAGGCGCTGCGCGTGGCGCTGGCGGACGTGGAGCTGTGCGCGGTGGCGGCGAAGGACACCGCCGATGGGCGCGCGTCCCTCGCGCGGACGGCGCGCCACGCGCTCGACGAGGTGCTGGCCACCGAGGTGTCGCGGCTCGAGGCGCTGCTGGCGGAGCGCCGCACGCCGCCCGCCGCGTTGATCCGCGCTCTCGATGGCCTGGAGCGCGTCGGCCGCGCGGCGCAGGCGTGGGCGATGGCGCTGGAGCAGCCGGACCTGTCGCTGGCGTCAGTCCTGGTCGACCTCTCACAGCGGGTGGACGCGGCGCTCACGGCGCGCCTGGTGGCGTGAGCTGGTAGCGCGCGGAGCCACTCGCCTCGTCAGCGGTAGACGCCCACCAGGTCCATCACCAGGTGCTGCGGCGTCGTCGTCATCACGCACAGCGAGCCGGTGGAGCGCACCACCCCGAAGGTGGCGACCGCCGTGCCCGGCGTCGCGTTCAGGTTCGAGTGCGAGGGCGCGCCCGAGCAGTCCCACACCTGCGCGAAGCCCGGCGCCGCCGCGCCGACACCGGTGAGGTTGAAGGCGACCGCCGCGCTCCCCGGCCAGTTCGCCATGCGCGAGAGCTCCACGCGCAGCACCTGGTTCGCCGTGGGCAGGCCCTTCCAGCCGCCCTGGCCGTCGCGGGTGTCCAGCACGCGCACCGGCGCCGCCAGCGTCAGCGCCGCGCCGCCGCCGTCGAAGTAGCCCGCGACGTCGACGACCAGGTCCACCGCGGTGCTGGAGGTGATGCACACCGCGCCACCGGACGCGGGCGCCAGCGTGCTGCTGGAGGCGACGTTGCTCGCGTCGAAGTTCACCGCCGAGGTGCTGGCGCCCTGGCCGCACGGCACCACCGAGACGAAGCCCGGCGCGCCGCGCGGGATGGCGGCGAGGCCCAGCTGCGCGGCGACGGCCGTCGAAGGCACGCCCACCGGCGCGAGCGAGACGCGGCGCACCTCACCGGCCGCCAGGGGGCTGCCGCCGCGCGTGTCGAGGGCGCGCGTGGGGCCGAGCGGGAAGAAGCCGAAGCCCGCCGGGCCGAAGCGCGCCGACTCGTCCACCACGACGTGCGTCGGCTGCACCGAGCGCATCGAGACGACGCCGGCGGCCAGCGACACCAGCGTCTGGTTCGCCCGCACCGCGCCCTTCACCGCGTTCACCGTCGAGGTGGGCGGCACGCCGGTGCCGGGGAAGACGGAGAGGAACGTGTCGGCCCCGGGCGCCACCAGCGTCGCGGTGAAGGACACCGCCGTCGCGCCGCCGAAACTGGCCGCGTCGGTGACGCGCCGCACCTCGTTGGCCGCGAGCGCCGACGTCCCGCGGGTGTCCACCACGCGGCGCGGCCCCGCGCTGATGAGGCGCAGGCCCGACGCGGACGCGGAGAAGGCGGGCAGGGGGGCGCTCACCGGCTGCGCGCCGGGCGGAGGCGGCGGCGTCATGCCCGCGGCCGCGCCCGCCACCCACGCGTCCAGCTTCGGGTACGCGGTGTTGCCCGGGCACGACGTCTGGCCCACCTGCCGGTGCCCCAGCACCGCCTGCCGGTTGAGGCCGATGCCGTACGCCTTGTTCAACCCCCGCAGGAGCTTCTGCAGCGACGCCACCTGGGCGGCGGTCGGCGAGCGCGAGGTGTAGTCGCCCATCAGCACGATGCCGACGCTGCGGTCGTTCGCCGCGGACGCGTGCGCGCCCTCCACGCCGGTCGCCACCATCTCGTAGATGGTGCCGTTCTCGTCGATGCCGAAGTGGTACATCAGGTCGCACCACTTCCGCGTCACGCGCAGCTCGGCGTCGTACCAGCCGAGCCACTGGCGGGGGTTCGACACCGCGCCGCCCACGTGGTGGATGACGACACGGTTGGGCACCTGGCCCGCGCGGCACGAGCCGGGCGCCCGCGCGCCCCACGCCTCGCGCGAGACGATGCCGAGGCCCATGTTGAGGAGCGGCCGCGCCGACGACAGCTCGGACGAGACGGTCGCCTCCGACGCCACCGGCTCCACCGCGTCGTCGTCGATGGCGACGAAGGTGGACTCCCCACAGCCCAGCAGCAGGGCCCCCAGCAGCGCGATGGTGGTTTTCATGCGCGCGTTGTCGGAATCGTGACCGGCCGGTTTTCACAACAAAACGTCAACCGCGCTCGCAGAACGCGGTCCATTTCGTTTTCGAAGCTACGGCTGGCCGGCGGGCGCGCCCTCATTCCGCGGGTCTGACGCGGCGGTGCGCAGGCCGGTGAGGGGGTCGACCAGCACGGCCTCGGCGTCGCCCCAGCCGCTGCCTTTGTCCACCAGGGTGTGCCCGCGGGCCTTCAACGCCGCCTGCGTGGCGGGGTCGAGGGACGTGGCGTCGAACCACACCTCGTCGGGCAGCCACTGGTGGTGCAGCCGGCCGGCGCCGACGGCGCGCACGACGTCCAGCTTCTCGTCCACCACGCGCGAGATGACCTGCAGCACGGTGGTGGGAATCGTCGAGCCGCCGGGCGAGCCCACCGCGAGCATCACCTGCTTCGGGTCGTCCTTCATGAAGACGAGCGTCGGCGTCATCGACGACAGCGGCACCTTGCCGGGCTGAATCGCGTTCGCCTCGCCCTGCACCAGGCCGTACGAGTTCGGCACGCCGGCCTGGCCCGCGAAGTCGTCCATCTGGTCGTTCAGGAGGATGCCGGTGCCCTTCGCCACCACGCAGGAGCCGAAGCCGTAGTTGATGGTGGTCGTCATCGCGATCGCGTTGCCGTCCGCGTCGACGGCGGAGATGTGCGTGGTGTTCTTCGTGCCCATCGCCTCCGGCTTCGGCGGCGCGAGGTCCTTCGGCATCAGCGACATCGACTTCGTCGCCTTCATCGGGTCGATGCGCGCGAGCCGCGCGGCGAGGTATTCCTTCGACACCAGCTTCTCGACGGGCACCGGCGTGAAGGCCGGGTCGCCCAGGTAGACGGCGCGGTCGACGAAGGAGAGGCGCAAGGCCTCGATGAAGGTGTGCAGCGCGTCGACGTCGCGCGACGCCGGGCCGAAAGGCCCACGCTGCTCCATCATGCCCAGCACCTGCAGCAGCACCACGCCGCCGGCGGACGGCGGCGGCATCGTCACCAGGCGATGGCCGCGGTAGCTGCCTTCGAGGGGCTTTGGCCAGCGCGTCGAGTACGTCGCGAGGTCCTCGAGCGACAGCACGCCGCCGCCCTTCCTCACCGTCTCCACCACCGCCTGGCCGAGCGGGCCTCGGTAGAAGGCCGCGTCGCCCGCCTTCGCCAGCGTCGCGAGCGTCTTCGCGAGGTCGGCCTGTTTCAGCACCGCGCCCACTTTCGGCACCGCAGGCACGCCGTCCGCGCCGGGGACGAGGAAGATGCGCGCGGCCTCCGGGTCCTTCTTGAGGCAGTCGAGCCGCCACTGGGCCATCGCGGCGTACTTGGGCGTGACGAGGAAGCCGTCTTTCGCCGCGCGGATGGCCGGCGCCAGCACCTTCGCGCGCGGCAGCCTGCCGTACTTCGCGTGCAGCTCCAGGTAGCCCTTCACCGCGCCCGGCACCGCCACCGACAGCGCGCCGTCTGTCGCCAGCGACGGCACGAAGGCGCCCTCGCGGAGGTACATGTCGCGGCTCGCGGCCTTCGGCGCCACCTCGCGGAAGTCGAAGGCCACGTCCGTCCCGTCCTTCGCGAGGTGCACCACCGCGAAGCCGCCGCCGCCGAGGCCCGAGTGGTACGGCCCCACCACCGCCATCGTGAAGGCCGCCGCCACCGCCGCGTCGACGGCGTTGCCGCCCGCGTCCAGCATCTCCTTGCCGGCCGCGCTCCCCGAGGCGTGCGCCGCCGCCACCGCCCCCTTCGTGAAGGGCGGCGCCGCGAGGACGGAGGTGGACAGCAGGACGGCCAGCACCAGCGCGCGGGGAAGTCGCATGGGGCCCATGTACCGCGCCGCCCCGCCAGCCGATGCGCGTTTTCACCTGCCAGCCCGGTGGCGGGTCAGCGCACCCGTCGGCCCCACCATGGCGGCCGTGCCATGGGGCTGGAACCGCCAGCTCCTGCGATGGGTCGGCAAGTCATTGAAACAGCGGATGCGCACCCCGTGGCACACGGTGTGCTCAGGGGCCCGCCGCCATGTCCTTCCCGGAGCACCGCCAGCACCGCCGAGCGCCCCTGACGGGGACGGTGCGCCTCTGGGACTGGAACACGCCCCGCACGGCGCAGGCCCGCGAGGTGTCGGCGGGCGGCGTCTTCGTGCAGACCGACGTCCCGATGCCCGAAGGCGCGCACGTCACCGTGCGGCTCGAGTTGCCGGGCGCGCGCGGCATGACGGTGCTGGGCCGCGTCGTCCGCACCGTGCACGGCGGTGTGCTGGCCGCGGCGGGCATGGGCATTCGTTTCCTGGACCTCTCGCCGTCGCAGGCGCGGTCCATCACCGAGTTCGTGGAGCGCCGCGCGCCGCCGCGGGGAGCCTTCTGACATGGAACCCATCGTCACCACCTTCTTGAAGCCCTCGTTTCAGATCGCCGTGCAGCCGGGCACCGGCGCGCTCGAGGTGCAGGTCGAGGCGAAGAAGCCGCCGCTGACGCCGCCGCCCCCGCAGGGCGCGCTGCAGACGCGCTGGCTGTCCCGTCATTGACCGGGCGCGGGCCCTCTGCAAAACCGGCCCGCATGACGCAACCACTCGCGGCGATCGTCCTCTGTGCGGGCAAAGGCACCCGCATGAAGTCCGAGCAGGCGAAGGTGCTGCACCCGCTGCTGGGCCGGCCCATGGCGTGGCACGTGCTGTCGCGGGCCTTCGAGCTGGGCGCGCAAAAGGTCGTCTCCGTCGTCGGCCACCAGGGCGAGCAGGTGAAGGCGTCCTTGTCGGCGCTCTTCCCGCAGCTGCCGCTGTCGTTCGCGGTGCAGGCGCAGCAGCGCGGTACGGGCGACGCGGTGGCCTCGGCGCGCGAGGCGCTCACCGGCTTCGACGGCGCGGTCGTCATCCTCTACGGCGACGTGCCGCTCTTGACGCTGGAGACGCTGCAGAAGCTGGTGGCGGCGTACCGGTCCTCGAAGGGCCCGTTGGCGATGATCAGCTGCCGTCCGCCGAACCCCACCGGGTACGGGCGCGTGCTGCGCGGCCCCGGCCGCCACGTGACGGGCATCGTCGAGGAGAAGGACGCCAGCCCCGAGCAGAGGCGGATCGGCGAGGTGAACGCGGGCCTGTACTGCGTCGACGCGACGTTCCTCTGGGGCGCGCTCGAGAAGCTCACGCCGGCGAACGCGCAAGGCGAGCTGTACCTCACCGACATCGTCGCGCAGGCCGCGAAGGTGGGCGAGGTGGCGGTGGTGGAGGCGGACCACGTCGAGACGGCGGGCGTGAACGATCGCGCCGAGTTGGCGGAGCGCGCCGAGGTGCTGCGCGCGAGGCTCAACACGAAGCACATGCGCCTGGGCGTCACGCTGCTCCACCCGGCGTCGACGTTCATCGACGAGGGGGTGGAGATCGGCCCCGACACCGTCATCGGCCCCAACGTGACGCTCTCGGGCCAGTGCGAGATCGGCAGCGGCGTCACCATCGGGCAAGGCAGCGTGCTGACGCACTCCACGGTGGGCGATGGCAGCGAGGTGAAGCCGTACAGCGTGCTGGAGGACGCGGTGGTGGGCCCGAAGTGCCACGTCGGCCCGTTCGCGCGCCTGCGGCCGGGCACGCGCCTCGACGAAGGCGTGCACGTCGGCAACTTCGTGGAGACGAAGAAGGCGCACCTGCGCAAGGGAACCAAGGCGAGCCACCTCACGTACCTGGGTGACGCGGAGATCGGCGCCGGCTGCAACATCGGCGCGGGCACCATCACCTGCAACTATGACGGGGTGAACAAGCACCTCACCACGCTGGGCGACGGCGTCTTCATCGGCTCGGACACGCAGCTGGTGGCGCCGGTGACGGTGGGCGACGGAGCCTTCGTGGCCGCGGGCTCCACCATCGTCGAGGACGTGCCGGCGGGCGCGCTGGCGCTGTCTCGCGCGCAGCAGGTGAACAAGGAAGGTTGGGCCGAGCGCCGCAGGAAGGTGCTCGAGGGGATGAAGCCGCCGAAGTGAATGGTTGTCCCGGCCGGGGACACCTTCGGAGCGGCAGGAGCGTGAGTCATGTGCGGAATCGTCGGGTACGTCGGTGACAAGCAGGCAGCCCCCATCCTCGTGGCGGGGCTGAAGCGGCTCGAGTACCGTGGCTACGACTCGGCGGGCGTGGCGGTGCTGAACGGCGGCGCGCTCAAGGTGGTGCGGGCCACGGGAAAGCTGAAGAACCTCGAGGGCAAGGTGGCGCAGGAGTCGCCGCCCGGCCTCGTCGGCATCGGCCACACGCGCTGGGCGACGCACGGCCGGCCGAGCGACGACAACGCGCACCCGCACACCTTCGAGGGCGTGTCGGTGGTGCACAACGGCATCATCGAGAACCACCTCGCGCTGAAGGCCGAGTTGAAGGGCCAGGGCCACGTCTTTTCGTCGGAGACGGACAGCGAGGTGTTCGCGCACCTCATCCGCCAGGAGCTGAAGAACGGGAAGGATCTCCCGGCGGCGGTGAAGGCGGCGACCGGCAAGGTGAAGGGGACGTACGCGCTGGTGGCGGTGGCCGAGAGCGACCCGTCGCGCATCGTGGCCACGCGCGAGGCGCAGCCGATGGTGCTGGGCTTTGGGCAGGGTGAGAACTTCGTGGCGTCCGACGTGCCGGCGCTGCTCGAGCACACCCGCGACGTCGTCTTCATGGAGGACGGCGACCTCGCGGTGGTGCTGAAGGAGCGCATCGAGCTGTTCGGCCGCGACGGCGCGCCGGTGAAGCGGCCGGTGCGGCGCATCGACTGGACGCCCGGCATGGCCGAGAAGGGCGGCCACAAGCACTTCATGCACAAGGAGATCTGCGAGCAGCCGCGCGCGGTCGCCGACACGCTGCGCGGGCGCGTGCTGCGCAGCGAGGGCACGGTGCACTTCGACGGCTGGTCGCTGAGCGACGAGCAGGTCAAGGCGATGGATCGCGTGTGGATCCTCGCGTGCGGCACCAGCTACCACTCGGGCCTGGCGGGCAAGTGGATGATCGAGTCGCTGGCGAAGCTGCCGGTGGAGGTCGAGCTGGCGAGCGAGTTTCGCTACCGCGACCCGCTGGTGACGAAGGGCCAGCTGGCCGTCGCCATCTCGCAGTCGGGCGAGACGCTCGACACGCTGGCGGCGATGCGCGAGGCGAAGGCGCGCGGCGCGACCACGATGACGCTGTGCAACGTGGTCGGCTCGGCGATGACGCGCGAGGCGGACTTCGCGGTGATGACCAACGCAGGCCCGGAGATCGGCGTCGCGTCGACGAAGGCCTTCACCACGCAGCTGGTCGGCCTGTACCTGCTGGCGGTGAAGCTGGGCCGCGCGCGCGGCACGCTGTCGGTCGCCGAGGCGCAGGCGCACCTGAAGGCGCTCGCCGAGGTGCCGGCCGCCATCGAGCACGTGCTGAAGACGGAGCCGCACGTAAAGGAGGTGGCGCGGAAGTACATGAACGCGCGCGACTTCCTGTTCCTCGGGCGCGGGCCGATGCAGTCGGTGGCGCTCGAGGGCGCGTTGAAGCTCAAGGAGATCTCGTACATCCACGCCGAGGGCTACGCGGGCGGCGAGATGAAGCACGGGCCGATCGCGCTCATCGACGAGAAGCTGCCGGTGGTGGTGGCGGCGCCGAGCGAGCCGCACGTGCACTACGAGAAGATCATCGGGAACATCGAAGAGGTGAAGGCGCGCAGCGGCCTCGTCATCGCGGTGGTGGAGGAGGGCGACGCGCACGTGAAGTCGCTCGCCGACGACGTCATCGAGATCCCGAAGACCAGCGCGCTCATCGCGCCCATCGTCGCGACGGTGCCCCTGCAGCTGCTCGCGTACCACGTGGCCGACCTGCGCGGGACGGACGTGGACCAGCCGCGGAACCTGGCGAAGAGCGTCACGGTGGAGTGACGAACTTCTCCGGCGCTGCCACGAAACGCTCCCGGCAGAACTCCGAGCAGAAGAAGAAGCTGCCACCGTCGACGTCCGCGCGGATCGCGTTGTCCGTCACGCGCACCTTCATGTGGCACACCGGGTCCACCTCGACGCGCGCCTCGCCGGCGTCCTGAGCGTCGAGCGGCGCGGGCATGGCGAGCACGTAGTCCACCAGCGTCTTCAGCCGCGCCTCGTCCAGCAGCCCGTCGTACGACGGCATCTGCAGCGTGTAGCCGCGCACCATCTTCGCCTGCGGCACGAGCAGCGACTCGCGCACGTACGCCTCGTCGACGACGGCGACCGCGCCGGTGGTGAGCTCTTCGCGTTGGCCCGCGCGCCCGCCGAGCGGCGGCGCCAGCTCGGGGTGCTCGTGGCACCCGTCGCACGACAGCTGGTGGTAGAGCGACGCGCCGTCGGTCGCCAGCGCGGCGCCGGCCTGCGAGTCCTGGCCCACCAGCTTCTTCGTGGCACGCACCAGCGCCTGGAAGTCCGCCTTGTCCTCGCTGGAGAACGCGCCGCGCACCACGCCCTCGCGATCGATGAGCAGGAAGACGGCGCTGTGGATGATGGGATCCACGCCGCCCTCGGACTTCATGGCCGTCACCTTGAAGCCCGCCGCCGTCGCCGGCAGCGTCTCCTCGTCGGTGGCCAGCAGCGTCCAGCGCGGCTCCTCGGGCGCCCACTTCCGCGCGTACGCCGCCAGCACCTCGGGCGTGTCGTGCGCCGGGTCGACGGAGAAGGACACGAAGCGCACGTCGACGCCGGCGAGCAGCCGGTGGAGCTGCACCATCTTCGAGGTGAGCAGCGGGCACACCGTGCGGCACGAGGTGAAGATGAAGTTGGCGATCCACACCTGGCCCTTGAGCGATTCGGTGGTGACGCGCGTGCCGCGCTGGTCCACGTACGAGAAGGCCGGCGCCGGCCACAGCTTCTCGAGCGCACCGGCCTTGTCGCGCTGGTGCGCGAAGGACTCCACGCCCGAGCCCTCCGCCGGGCCCATCTTCTTCAGCGCCAGCACCGCGGACAGCGCGAGCGCGACGCTCAGCCCGAGTGCGATGAGGAGGTCCCTCGGTTTCATGGCGAACGTCCATAGCGGGCCCGCGCCCGCTTGTCGCCCCGCCGTGCGTGGGGGGCGTCAGGCCTGCTTGCCGACCGCGTGCGCGCTGCTCACGGTGGGAATCGAAGCGGAAAGCCGGGCTTCTGTCTTGCTGCGCCAGCGGAGGGCGTTGCGGACACAGCCCGGCGCGCGTACGTGGCGGGCATGGCGCACTCCATCTCCGAACGCAGCGTGAAGGCGCTCCTCTCCCTCTTTCCGACCGCGCAGGGCCGGCCGGATGGGCCGACGTGGCTCGTCGACCAGGTGGTGGACGCGGAGCTGCACCGGCGCGGCCACCCGGACGCGGTGTCGGGCGCGTTCCACGCGCTGGCGCTCAAGGAAGGCTCGCTGCTCAAGGAGGAGTACGACTTCTCGACGCACGGCCACGCGGACGGCTGGGTGCTGGGCGCGGTGCTGGTCGATCCGCTGGAGTTCACCGTCTTCAACATGCGCCAGGGCCTCGCCGCCGGCGACGCGGCGTTGAAGGCGATGGTGGAGGTGATGAAGTCGGTGTGCCCGCGCGCCAAGGTGGTGCGCATTCACACCGACGGCTTCGCGGCGCTGCTCGGGCCGACGGCCGACCAGCCGCTCACCGAGGCGCTGGTTCCGGCGATGAAGGACGCGCTCGCGGCGAAGCTTCCTGCGCTCGCGTTCACGCTGGGCGCGGTCGAGCTGACCGTCGTCGATCCACCGAACTGGCAGGTGCTCGGACCGCTCGCCTGGGCGGAGTGCGAACGTGCGCTCATCATCGCGCGGCGCGGCGGCGTCGCGTCCATCCAGCGGCGGCGGGTGGTGCTCGACGGGCGGCTCCCCGAGCTGCCGCGCTAGCGCTGCTCCGGGTCCTTCGAGACGAAGAGCACCCCGTCGATTCCAACGACCTTCGCCATGGCACCTCCCATGGGGGTCACCGCCGCTCGATGCGCTTGCCGAGGATCGCCCAGGCCCCGCGCGGCAGCCGCGACAGGAGCAGCACGAAGGCGACCAGCCCGAAGAAGAAGCGCGGCGCGCCGGACAGCTCCATCGCCAGGACCGCGGCGACGACGATGGTCACCCACACACCGAGGTATTGGAGGAGCTCGGTCGGCACGGGAAACGACGGACCGAACGCCTCGTCGTGCCGCCGCCTGATGTCCTGCAGCTGCTTGACCAGCACCGCGTGCTTCTCGTGGCGCAGCGCCGCCGCCTCGGCAAGCTCCGCCTCGCGCCGCGCCCTCTCCTTTGCCGCTGCGTCCGCTCGCTCGGCGTCGTAGGCCTCGAGTCGCTTCAGGTTGTGCGCGCGCGCCTCGTGGCCGTCGAGCCGGGTGCTGCAGGTGTGGCAGGTCCGCTCGTACTTGCCGGCCTGCGCGCCACAGCTCGGGCACTCGAGGTACGGCAGGCGCATCAGCTCGTCCTCGTCGGTCGCGATCGCGTCGGTGCCGTCGGCGGCGAAGCGCTCCAGCTTCTCGGGGCGCGGCTCGAACGGCGCGACGTCGGCCGGCGTCTCGGTGGCGGGCGGGTCGGCCTTCCCGAAGCGATCGAGCGCCGCGCCCGAGGAGGACTCGGTGGAGGCCTTGCGCTCGTTCTCGAGCTTTTCGAACCGGGAGAAGCGCGACATCTCCCCGGCATTCTGTCGCCGTCCGGCGCGCAGCGCCACCCGCGGGCGTCACGCCGCCGGGGCGCGGGCGTGGAGGCGCTCGAGCCGCCGGTGGATGCCCTCGGCCGCCCGCAGGGACATGGCCATGATGGTCACCTGCGGGTTGACGCCCAGCGATGACGGCACCACCGAGCCGTCGCAGACGAAGAGGTTGTTCACGTCGTGCACCTCGTGGTCGACGTTCACCACCGACTGCAGCGGGTCCACGCCCATGCGCGCCGTGCCCAGCGGGTGGTACGCGGTGAGGTCCATGTGCCGCACCGGCACCGTCGCGCGCTCGAGGCGCTCGACGTCGGCGAGGCAGCGGAGCTCCTCGAAGCCCAACACCGGGAGGTGCACCGACTTCGCCCCCGCCGCGAAGTACACCCGGGCCAAGAGCGAGAAGCCGCGCTGGAGCCGCGCGCGGTCGACCTCGTTGACGACGTAGGTGATGCGCGGCGCGCCGTCGCGGCCGCTCGTCACGCGCCCGCGCGAGGTGTCCTTCACCATGAAGCCGAACGAGAAGGCCTGGTTGAAGCGCTCCATCAGCGAGACGTAGGCGGGCCCGAAGCCGGTCAGCGAGACGGCGGTGAGGTCCAACGGCACCTGCGCGCCTTCGAAGTAGAGGCCGTCGCCGGTGAACTCGTCGATCGCGTAGCCCTGCGGCACCGTGCGCCAGGCGTGCACCTCTTCGTCGAAGACCCCGAGGCCCGCCGAGGCCGGGTGAATCGACAGGTTCTTCCCCAGCTGTCCCGAGGTGCGGCCCAGGCCGTTGCGCTCGAGCAGCCCCGGCGTCAAGAGCGCGCCGCAGGCCAGCACCACCACCTTCGCGCGCACGGTGAGGCGCTTCGGCGCGTCGCCGGCCGTCGTCACGCCCTCGACGCCCACCGCGCGGTCGCCCTCGACGAGCACGCGCTGCACCAGAAAGCCCGTCATCAGCTGCGCGCCCTTCTCCAGCGCCATCGGCACCCAGGACACGTTGGTCGAGCGCTTCGCGTCCGTCGGGCAGCCGAAGCAGCACAGGCCCTGGCCGTCGCAGCCCGGCGCGTTGCGCGCGAGCGGGTGGTGCGACCAGCCGAGCGCGTCACAGCCGCGCGCGATCAGCTTCGCCGGCGCGCCCAGCGCCTCCGCCGTCGACGGCGCGACGCCCAGCACGTCCTCCACCTCCTCGTAGAAGCGCGACAGGCCGTCCCCGCCGAGCGCGGTGAGGCCGTCTTCCGCCCACCGCTGCAGCACGTGGGACGGCGCGCGGAAGCAGGTGCCGGAGTTCACCAGCGTGGTGCCGCCGACGCCGCGTCCCAGCGGGATGGGGATGGCCGTGTTGCCGAAGGCCACCGTCGCGCCCGCGCGCCGGTACATCGCCTTCATCGCCGGCAGCGCGCGGCCGGTGAAGTCCTGGCGGGTGAAGAGCGGGCCTTCCTCCACCAGCAGCACCGCGTGCCCCTTCGCGGCCAGCGCCTTCGCCACCGGCGCGCCGCCCGCGCCCGTGCCGACGACGACGGCGTCGCACTCCAGCGCCTCGCCGTCGGACAGCGTGGAGGCGTCGAAGACCTGCTCGCGCCAGCGCGCGCGCTCCAGCGTCTTCGGCGGCTCCACCGCGTAGCGGCAGCCCAGCGCGGCGTAGACGGACGGGTCGTCGAAGTGCGCCAGCTTCAGCGGTGTCAGCAGGGCGCGCAGCGCGAGGCGCGTGAATTCTCCGCGCTCGAGGCGGCTCAGGAGCGACAGGCGCTTGCCCAGCGGCAGCTCGGCGAAGCGCGCGCGGTGCGAGAGAAATGCCTGCGCGTCGAGCGCGAGGAGCAGGCGTTCGTAGCCGGCGGCGACGGCCGGCGGCAGCTCGGTGAGGAGGGCCTTCGCGCGGGTGACGGTGTGCGCCGTGGCGCCCGGGAGGAGGCGGCCGGGCGGGAGTGCCGTCTCGGCGAGGCGCTGCAGGGTGTCGTTCGGCATCGTGTTTCTTCCCCTCACCCCGAACCTCTCCCCCCATGGGGGAGAGGGAGTTGGTGTCATTTCAGGCGAGCTCCTTGCGCGCCACCGCCGCGCGCCGCGCCGCGAGCTGCCGATGCGCCTTCGTCGGCACCGGCAGCCACGACGCGAGGAAGCGGGGCAGGTCCATCAGGTCGAAACGGAGCGTGCCCTCACCCTGCGCCAGCCCCGCCTCGTCGGACAGCGTCACCGGCAGCACCGTCATCGACGTCACGGGACGGAAGAGGCTCGGCTTCTTCGCGCCGTGCAGCCGGAGCGTCCGCCCGTCAGCGGCGCGGAAGCGCACGTCGTAGGCGATGGACGCGGGCAGGGCGGAGAGGGCCAGCGTGCCGGTGGCGACCGCCTCGTCCACCCACGGCGCGGCGTGCACCACGCCCGAGAGCTCGAAGCGGCCGCCGGCGCCGCCGGCCGCGCGCACGTGGAAGTCGACGGGCCGCTCGACGCCCGAGGCGTCGCGCACGGTGCCGCGCATGGTCTCGACGAAGGCGATGGGCATGGGGCGGGCTCCTTCAGACGACGTGGGGGAAGCGGGGATCGGCCTCGCGGCGCAGGAACTCCAGCGCGCCACCGTGCGCGCTGACGCAGGTGAAGGACGCGTCGTCCATCGGCCGCACCGTCAGCGTCACCTTCGCCAGCTTGCTGTTGAAGCAGTACGACAGCTCGCCGTTGGGGTTGCCGTAGCCCAGGCACACCATCGGCCGACCCGACGCGTCCATTTGGACGTGCGCCTCGCCGTCGGCGCTGCGCAATGTCAGCGACCAGGTGTCCTGCGTCACCTCGGCGGCCTGGCGCCAGGTGTCGAAGAGCGTGTCGAAGCGGAAGGTGCGCGCGCCCTTGCGGACGACCAGCGCGGACATGCGCGGCGTGGTGCGGCCGGCGACGCGCACGCGGCCCGAGAAGCCTTCCACCATCACGTCGTCCTCGGGGAAGAGGCACTGGCCCCACGCGTACTCGAAGGCGTGCTCCTTGCCCCAGTTGTGGCCCTGCATGCCGTGCCAGCCGTCGAGCGTCACCTCGCCGCCAGGCAGCAGCACGCGGCCCGAGAAGCGCAGCGCGGGGAAGGGCGTCAGCAGCTTGGACTTCGGGAACGGACCGGTCCGCAAGAGCCGGTACGGGTAGATGGACAGCGGCTTGCCGACGGGCGACGGGTCGCGCTCCCAGGCGACGTCGACGGTGGCGGTGCCTTCGGGCGCGGCGAAGCGGCCGCGGGCCGTGCCCCGGGGCCCCAGGTGCAGCGACAGGCCGGCCGCGCGCGCCAGCAGCTCCGGCGCGCCGACGCCGGCGAACGACGCGTCCGGGAAGGGCTCCGTCTGCCGGTGCGCGAACGTGGTGCCCTTCTCGCCGTCGAAGAAGATGAACCACGCCTCGGCCACCGCCGGGCCTTCGAGCGGCGCGAGGACGGTGGCCTTGAGCCACAGCGCGAGCGGCCGGGCGGGGTGGTTGGCGCGGAGGAAGTAGCTCTCGACGTGGCCGGGCTGGCCGGCGTAGCGGCAGGCGTTGTCCGGCGCCTCCGCGCCGAAGAGCGACGCGAGTCGTCCCATGGCGGTCATGCGGTGTCCTTTCGCAACAGCCTCAGCGCGCTGTCCGCGTGCGCGCGCATCGCGTCGCCGGCGGCCCGGGCGTCACGCGCCTTGATGGCGGCGACCGCGCGGCGGTGGTGGCCCGCGTCGAACACGTCGCCGCGGTACATGGGCAGGAAGCGCTCCGGCGCGCGGAAGTAGATGTCGCGCACCACCTTCGTGAAGAGCAGCAGCAACTGGTTGCCGGTGATGAGGACGAGCTGCTCGAAGAAGTCGTAGTCCAGCGCCTGTGCCTCGGCGGGCTTGAGCCGCGGCTCCGCGAGGCGGCGGGCCAATTCGTCCAGCCGCGCCACCGACGCGGGGTCGGCCCGCTGCGCCGCGCGCTCGGCGCAGAAGCCCAGGAGCAGCCCCCGCAGCTCGTGCAGGTCCGCCAGCACGCTGGTGCCCAATTCGCCGCCGGCCTCCAGCAGCTCGGGCAGCACCGACAGCCCGGCGTTCATCAGGAACTCCGTCACCCGCGTCGCCCCGCCGTGGCGGATGGTGACCAGCCCCCACGCCTCGAGCCGCTTCATCGCCTCGCGGATGGACGAGCGGTTCACCTCGTAGCGCTCGGCCAATTCCCGCTCGGACGGCAGCGCGTCGCCCGGCTTGAGCCGACCCTTCACGATGGCGCTCCGCAGCGTGGACGCGATGCGCTCGGCGACGTTCTTCTTCGGGGCGGCCGCGCGGGTTCTCATGACTGGTCCGACCAGTTAGCAGGTCCGGCGGTCCGAAGGCAAGGTGACCCGTTGACGGCTCGCGACAGGTGTGGCCAAGTCTGGTCGGACCAGTTGACGGGAGGCAGCCATGCAGGCGCGCAACCAGGTGAACGACGTGCAGGCGGCCTACGAGAAGCTCCGCCGGGCCCAGCGGCGAGCGCCGTTCCCGTCGGCGGAGGAGCGGGACGACCGCCTGGCGCGCCTCGAGCGCCTGCTGGTGAAGCACCGCGACGAGTTCTGCCGCGCCATCGACGAGGACTTCGGCGTGCGCAGCCGCGGCGAGTCGTTGTCGGCCGACGTGCTCTTGACGCTCGACGGCGTGCGCGCCGCGCGGAAGCACCTCCGCGCGTGGATGCGGCGCCGGCCCGTCGCGCCGCACCCGCTGTTCCGCCCGTCGCGCGCCTTCGTGGAGTTCCTCCCCAGGGGCGTGGTCGCCGTCATCGCGCCGTGGAACTACCCGGTGAACCTGGCGCTCGGGCCGCTTTCCGGCGCGCTGGCGGCGGGCAACCGCTGCCTGGTGAAGCCGTCGGAGCTCACGCCGCGCACCTCGGCGCTCATCGCGCGCGCCGTGGCGGAGACGTTCACCGCCGAGGAGGTGGCGGTGGTGGAAGGCGGGCCCGACGTCGCCGAGGCGGTGACGCGGCTGCCGCTCGACCACCTGCTCTTCACCGGCTCGACGCACATCGGCCGCAAGGTGGCGAAGGCCTGCGCGGAGAACCTGGTGCCGGTGACGCTGGAGCTGGGCGGCAAGTCGCCTGCGCTGGTGCACGAGTCGTATGACCTCGAGCGCGCCGCCGAGCGCATCGCCGTGGGCAAGCTGTTCAACGGCGGGCAGACCTGCATCGCGCCGGACTACGCGCTGGTGCCAATGGGCCGGGAGCAGGCGCTGGTGGCCGCGCTCAGGCGCGCCGTCGACAAGGCGTACCCGCGGCTGGAAGGCTTCACCTCCATCGCGAGCGATCGCGCGCACGCGCGGCTCGTCGGGCTGGTGGCCGACGCGAGGGCGAAGGGCGCGCAGGTGGTGGAGCTGGGCGCGCTCGCGAAGGCCGGCCGGGTGATGTCGCCGGTGGTGCTCGTCGGCGTCACCGACGAGATGGCGGTGATGCAGGAGGAAATCTTCGGCCCCATCCTCCCCATCGAGACGTACGCGCGCCTCGACGAGGCGGTGGAGCGCATCGCCGCGCGGCCCCGCCCGTTGGCCTTCTATTACTTCGACGACGACGCCCGCCGCTGCGACGACGTGCTCAAGCGCGTCACCTCGGGCGGCGCGTGCTTGAACGACTGCCTCGTGCACTTCGCGCAGGAGAATCTGCCGTTCGGCGGCGTCGGCCCCAGCGGCATGGGCGCGTACCACGGCGTCACCGGCTTCGAGACGTTCAGCCACGCGCGCAGCGTGCTGGACGCGAGCGTCGTCAGCCCCGCGCGGCGGGTTCTGAAGCCGCCGTTCGGAAAGGTGGTGGAGACGTCGCTCGAGGTGCTCATCTCCGGCGCGAAGAGCCTCCTCGGCCGCTGACGTCAGGGCGTGACGGTCACGTCCAGCTCGTAGACGCCGCCGTCGGCGGCCGAGTCCACCACCACGAAGTAGGCGCCCGCGTTCGCCGTGTCGACGGACGCGGTCGCGACGCCGCCGTCCGCCGCCGTGCAGGCGAGCTCCTCACCGTCGCAGGTGCCGCGGCGCACCGAGACGACGGGAGAGAAGCCGGCGCCGGTGGCGGTCGCCTCCAGCTTCGCCGCGGCGGACTCGAGGCGCACCAGGTGCACGCGCTCGCCGCCCGCGCCGCCGCAGGAGGCGGACAGCGTGGCCGGCGCGCCAACCGTGGTGCCCGAGGCGAAGCCGCCGCCGGACAGCGCGGTGACGTCGTGCGCGCCGCACGCGCCGGGGTGCCGCCAGCGGTACACCCACGGGCTGCCTTCCAGCACGCGCTGCTGGCCCGCGGTGAGGGTCAGCGGGTTGCCCGTCGGGAAGTACGGGAACATCAGGTTCCGCGCGTCGGGGCACCCGCTGCCCGCGGGGTTGGCGCACGCCGGCGTGTCGGACACGAGGTCGGCGCCGAAGTACTCGTCGGAGCTGTGGAAGAGGCCCAGCCAGTGCAGCACCTCGTGCGCCATCAGCGTGCCGGTGGCCTGCGGGCCCGAGGCGAGCGGGGCGATCGTGATGCCGCTGCCGGGCCGGCCGTAGACGCCCGGCGCGCCCGGCGTACCGCCCGAGACGCCGCCGGCGAAGGAGAGGTCCTTCACCACCATCACGTTGATGGGGCGCGACGCGACGGCGCCCTCGCCGTACCGCGCCCAGAGCGCGCGGCTGTCGGCCAGCGTCGCCACGGTGACGCCCGCGTCCGGCGGCAGTGACTCGAGGCGCACCTGCCCCACGGAGACGCCCAGCTTCGTGCGCGTCAGGTCCTCGAAGCGCGCGAGCAGCGCCTTCACCCAGGTGCCGCCGCCGTCGGCGACGCTGTAGCCGACCTCCGGCGCCATCCGCACCGTCACGTCCACCACGCCGCCGCGCTCGGGCCGCTTGAGCACCGCCGCCACGCGCTCGATGCGCCCGGCCACTTGCGTCGCCGTCACCGGGAAGCCCGCGGGCTCGTACGTCGCCACGTCGAGCGTCCAGCGGCCGGGCACGGCGCGCGCTTCGGACACGTCGCTGCCGGGCACCAGCACCGTCGCACCGCCGACGCCGCTCGCGCAGCGCGCGAGGTCGCCGGGGCCCGCGTCGCGTGCGTTGCCCACGAAGACGCGGCCGTCGGGCGCCACCAGCCGCGTCACCGCCGGCACGCGATCGTCGAAGTCCTCGAGCACCAGCGTGAAGGCCTCGTAGCCCTCGGGCAGTTCGAAGCTGAGCACCGTCGGCGCGGCGTCGGTGGTGACCGCGGGGCCGAGCTCCACGACGGGCTGCACCGGCCACCAGGTGCACACGCCGTGGTCGAGCGATCGGCCGTCGCGCGTGAGCGTGGCTGGCTGGCACTCGAAGTCCGCGGGGCAGGCGCCGCACGCGGTGACGCAGCGGCCGTCGTGGCAGAGGCCCGTGCGGCAGTCGGCGTCGGCGCTGCAGCGCTCGGCGAAATAGCGGTCGCCGGATGCCGGCGCGCAGGTGAAGCGCAGGCGAGCGCCGTCGGCGCGCGCGTCGGTGGAGAGCGCGCAGCGGCCGCTGGGGCAGCCGGCGGCGTCTTCGCACGCGGTTGCGCACGTGCCCGCGCCCGCCGAGAAGACGCACGCGCCGCCGGCGCAGTGGCGATCGTCGCTGCACGGCTCGCCGTCGGCGCGCGCTTCGGGCACGACGCAGCGGCCTTCGCTGCCGCACACCGCGGGCAGCTCACAATCGGCGTCGGTGGCGCAGGTGGCGGTGCCGCAGCCGGAGAGGGCGAGGAGCACGGCGGAGAGCCCGAAGAGGAGGCGCATCAGCGGGTGAGCATCGCGCCCTGCAGGCGGGTCGCCAAGCGCGCGCCCGCCTCGGGGTGGAAAGGGGCGATGGGGCTCAAGCGTGTGAGTGCCGGTCCGCCACCAGCCTGTCGGCTCCGGCGGCGGGGATTCGCGGCTGACCCGGGGCCGGGCACGATGTGAAACGAAACGTCGTTCCCGCGACAATTCCTTCACATCGGGAGGTGTGCGTCGCGCGGGGGCGCCGAGGTGCTGCGCGCGACCCGCACGGCCGCCTCACGTGACCGCCCCACCGCTCCCATCTCGGTCGACGCCGCTACGACGCCGGTCGCGTGCGCGTCTTCGCCCAGTCCCGCAGCCGCCGCACGTCCTCGGCCATCGTCACCGCGAGCGGCGTCGTCTCCTGCACCGCCATCACCAGGTGGTGCGTCTCGAGCTCCGTCCCGTCCGCGAACGCGTCGTACAGCGCGCTCACCACGACTTGCTCGAGCTCGGCGCCGCTGAAGCTCTCCGTCTGCGCCGCGAGGTCGTCCAGCGGGTACAGCGCCGGGTTCCGCCCGCGCCGCTTGAGCTGAATCTCGAGGATGTCGCGCCGCTCGCGCTCCGACGGCAGGTCGATGAAGAAGATCTCGTCGAAGCGGCCCTTGCGCAGGAGTTCCGGCGGCAGCGAGTCGATCCGGTTGGCGGTGGCGACCACGAAGACGGGCGCCGTCTTCTCCTGCAGCCACGTGAGCAGCGTGCCGAACACGCGGGCCGAGACGCCGGTGTCGTTGCTGCCGCTCGCGCCGGCGAGCCCCTTCTCGATCTCGTCCACCCACAGCACCACCGGCGCGAGGCTCTCCACCACGCGGATCGCCTTGCGCAGGTTCTCCTCGGACGAGCCGACCAGCCCCGAGTAGATGCGCCCCATGTCGAGCCGCACGAGCGGCATGCGCCAGGTGGTGGCGATCGCCTTCGCCGTCAGCGACTTCCCGCAGCCCTGCACGCCGAGCAGCAACAGGCCTTTGGGCTCGGGCAGGCCGAACTTGCGCGCCGCCTCGCTGAACGCCTGCCGGCGCCGCCCGAGCCAGCGCTTGAGGTGCAAGAGTCCGCCGACGTCGGACAGCGTCTGGTCCGTCGCGTAGTACTCCAGCAGCCCGCTCTTGCGGATGACCTGGCTCTTCTCCTCGAGGATGAGCCGCAGATCGTTCCCGTCCAGCCGGTTGTCCTGCGCGATGGCCTTGGCGAACGCGTTCTCGGCCTCGCTCAGGGTGAGCCCGTGCGCGGCGCCCACCAGCGACTCGGCCTGCTCGACCGTCAGCTCCACCACCGCGCGCTTCGACTTCGTCACCACCCGCGCGATGTCGCGCAACAGCTGCATCAGGTCGTCGCGCGTCGGCAGCGGCACGTCGATGACCGACACGTCCTTCTCGAGCTCGTCGGGCAGCTTCAGCGTGGGCCCGATGAGGATGACGGTGGTGAACGCCGACTTCAGCTTCACGCCCAGCTCGCGCAGCGCGCGCACCACCACCGGCTCGCCGAGCGCGTGGTGGAAGTCCTTCAGCAGCACCAGCGCCGGGTTGGGCAGCTTGCCGATCGACAGCAGCGCCTGCACCGGCTCGCGCGTCCCGTCCGGGTCGACGCCCCGCAGCGTCCCCGACAGCGCCGTCAGCCCGCGCGTGGCGGTCCACTCCAGCAGGTCCTTGCCGTGCGCGCGCGCCACGTCGCCCATCAGCGCCTCCACGCGCTGCTCTTCCCAGGTGACGAGGTAGATGAGCGGGTACCGCGCGCGGATCATCGTGTCGAGGTCGCGCAGGAAGCGGGGCCGGGTGTCCGACATGGGCACGATGGTACGCAAACGCGGCCGCGCCCGGCGGCCCTTTCGCGGCTGGCGCACGAGAGGTCCTCGCATGACGCGAGAGCGACTCGCGTCGTGGCGGCCTGACGCACGCCGAGGCCACGGCCCGCGCTCGCCGCCGACGGCGGTCTGCGAGGAGCGCGTCGTCGCCTGGCTGCTCACGAACTGCCGCGGACCGCCCTCGAACACGCCGGAGGTGGAGAGGTGCCCGGCCACTGCACCGAGCGTGGCCCCGGCCGGGCGGGTGTGCGCCGAATGCCCACAGAAACTCGCGCTCGGCCAGGCCGTGAATCCCTCAGACGCTTCTGCCGCTGATTTCGGGAAAATGTCATGACGATTTCCATTTCGAAGAGGTCTCCGTCGCTGCGCCCCTCTACCCCGAACGTGGAGCGCAAGCCGCCGCCGCCGGCTCGCAAGCCGGAGCTCCCGCGCGTGCCAAGCCGTTTCGAAGCCAATCAGCCGCCGCCGGTGGACCTGAACGTCTGCAGGAAGCCGCCGACCCGGGACGAGGCGATCGCGAAGGCGCGCGAGCTGCTCGAAGGCCAGCCCACGGAGCGCCAGGACGGGACGTCGGTGGTGGTGGAGGACGCGCCGTACGTCAACGACCAGCGGGACGTGAACGGCAAGCGCGCCGACGCGGCCGTCGCGCAGCTCGGCGACAACGCGCAGCTCGAGGCCGAGGCCCTCGCGAAGCTGTCGCCGAAGGATCGCGCGCGCTACCTGTCGGTGAAGGAGACCTTGCTCGAGCCGTCGGACGGCAAGCCGCACGGCGACCCGGTCGCGGCGCTGGCGCTGCAGACGCTGCTGCTCGAAGGGAAGCTGCCCGGGGAGAAGGCGCTCGGCGGGAAGGACACGCTGTTGGGCGGCCTCGCGAAGCTGACGAAGCAGGAACTCGCCGAGGGCGTCGACCGCCAGACGCTGTTGGCGGACCTGGTGCAGGAGGTCGCGGTGCCGGAAGCGGTCGCCCAGCGCAACAAGGGCACCTGCGTGCCGACGTCCATCGAGATTCAGCTCCTGCAGACGAACCCGGCCGAGTACGTGCGACTGGTGGCGGGCCTCGCGTCGCCCGAGGGCGAGGTGACGACGCGCGGGGGCGACGTCATCAAACGCGAGGACGGGGTGCTGGACGACGGCACGCCGCGCAGCCTGCCGCAGAAGCTGCTCGCGCCGGCGCTGATGGAGCTGGGCAACGGGCTGGCCGACTACGACAACGCCGACGACAAGCACCACGGCGGCGGCATCGAAGGCCAGGGCGGGCTGACGGCGGCGCAGGCCGACGTGGTGCTCGAGAGCCTCTACGGCCACGACTTCGCGTTCCAGAACGTGTCGTCCGGGGACGAGAAGAAGGCCGCGACCGACTTCGTGCTGGACGAGGTGGCCGCGGGCCGCTCGGTGCTCGTCGGCATGAAGTGGGGCGACGGCGGTCACAAGGTGCTCGTCACCGGCACCGAGACGCGCGACGGCGTCGAGTACGTGAAGATCATCAACCCCTGGGGCCGCGAGGAGCTGATCCCCCGCGACGACTTCGAGGCCCGTCTGCGCAACGTCAACTACGACCCGAACGCAGGCTTCCGCAGCTTCTGGGACAAGGTGACGCGGCTGCTGCCGTAGCGCGTCTCAGCGCGCCGCCCGCACCGTGAAGGGGTCGCTGGCGAGCAGCTTCTTGTCGCCGGTGCCGCCGACGCCGAGGCCGAAGAGGCGGAAGCGCCCGCGGCGCACTTCGAAGCGCAGCCGGTATGGCCCTTCGGGCAGGGTCGCGTCGAGCCGGTAGCTGAAGAGGACGGTGGCGCTCGGTGCCGTGATGAGGAGCGGGAGGATGCAGCCGCGCTCGGGCTCCGGCGCGCGCACCCACGCATCTCCCTCCCGGCGCTCGAGGTACGCCAGGCAAAACACGCCGTGCTGCAGCTCGTAGAAGCTGGACTGGTTGAGCAGCGAGCCCTGCATCGTCTCGCCGGCGGTGTACGCGGCGCTGGAGACGCGCAGCTGGGCGCAGGGCGTCGCGCAGCCGGTTGCGGCGACGGCGAACAGGGCGAGCGTGAGCGAGCGCATGCATGGAAGGCTGGCACGCTTCGGGCGCGCGGGCCCAGTCGAAAGGCGGGCAGGTTTCCCCGGACGCGGGGCGTTTGGGAGGGCTATACCGCGCGCCATGAAGCGCCTCGCCCTGCCGACCCTGCTCTTCGTTGCCTGCGCCACCACCCCGGACGCGCCGCCGGCGCCGCCCGCCCACCCGCCGCCGGTGCGGCTGCCCGAAGAGACGCACTTCACCGAACTCTACCAGCTCACCTTCGAGGGCGAGAACGCCGAGGCGTACTGGCGCTTCGACGGCACCGGCGTCTCGCTGCAGCGACGCACGGGCGACCAGGCGTGCGATCGCATCTACACCATGCCGCTGTTCGCGAACGGCCAGCGCCTCGAGAACCCGGAGCTGACGCAGGTGTCGTCGGGCAAGGGCGCCACCACCTGCGCGCACTACCTGAAGGGGGACACGGAGCTCCTCTATGCGTCCACGCACCTCGGCGGCGACGCGTGCCCGCCGAAGCCGGACATGCGGATGGGCTACGTGTGGGCGCTCTACGACTCGTACGACATCTTCCGCGCGAACGCCGACGGCACCGGCGTGACGCGCCTCACCGACGCGCCCGGCTACGACGCCGAGGCGACGGTGTGCGCGAAGGACGGGAGCATCATCTTCACCAGCGTGCGCGACGGCGACATCGAGCTGTACCGCATGGACAAGGACGGGAAGAACGTGAAGCGGCTCACCTTCACGCCCGGCTACGACGGCGGCGCCTTCTTCAGCGCGGACTGCTCGAAGATCGTCTGGCGCGCGTCGCGGCCGAAGCCCGGGAAGGAGCTCGAGGACTTCCAGGGCCTGCTCAAGCAGGGGCTGGTGCGGCCGTCGAAGCTGGAGTTGTACGTGGCGAACGCGGACGGGAGCGACGCGCAGCAGGTGACGTACCTGAACGCGGCGTCCTTCGCCCCGTTCTTCACGCCCGACGGCAAGCGAATCCTCTTCTCGTCCAACTTCGGCGACCCGAAGGGCCGCGAGTTCGACATCTGGGCGGTGGACGTCGACGGCACCAACCTCGAGCGCATCACGTACACGAAGGGCTTCGACGGCTTCCCGATGTTTTCTCCCGACGGGAAGTGGCTCATCTTCGCGTCGAACCGCATGACGGCCGAGGGGAAGACGGACACCAACCTCTTCCTCGCGAAGTGGGACGCTCACGCGCCGAAGGCGGTGACGCCGGGCGCGGCCGAGCGGATCCGCGACGACGTCACCTGGCTGGCAGACCCGGCGCGCGAGGGGCGTGGCGTGGGCACGAAGGGCCTCGACGAGGCGGGCGCGTGGCTGGAGGCGCGCTTCAAGGCGCTGGGGCTCGAGCCCGCGGGCGCCGACGGTGGCTACCGCGTGCCCTTCGAGGTGACGACGAAGGTGAGGCCCGGCGCGGCGACCAGGTTGAAGGTGGCGGGCAAGGCGGCCGACGGCGCCGGCTTCTCCCCGCTGGGCTTCTCGGCGCAGGCGAAGGTGAAGGGCCAGGCGGTGCTGGTGGGCTACGGGCTGAAGGACGCGGAGCTCGGCCTCGACGACTACAAGGGCCTCAACGTGAAAGGGAAGGTGGCGGTGGTGCGCCGCTTCGTGCCCGAGCACCCGAAGCTGGACACGCCGGAGGCGCAGCGGAAGGCGGGCGACCTGCGCAAGAAGGTGTTCACCGCGAAGCAGGCCGGCGCAGCGGCTGTCCTCATCGTGGACTGGCCGGTGCCGCCGAAGCCGCAGCCGCCGGCGCCCGAGGCGAAGGGGACGCCGCCGCACGCGCCCGCGCCGGCCGCGAAGGATCCGCACGCCGGCGGGAAGGGTGACGAGCTGCCGCGCGAGGCGGGTTTGCCGACGCTGCGCCCCGAAGGGCCGGGCGACTCGGGCGTGCCGGTGCTGGCGGTGAAGCGCGCGGTGCTCGAGCCGGTGTGGAAGAAGCTCGAGGCGAGGCAGCGCGTCGACGTCGAGCTGGAGGTGGCGCTCGATGTTGAGAAGTCGCCGGCGTTCAACCTCGTGGGCCGCATTCCGGCGGGGAAGAAGACCGGCGACGGCGTCATCGTCATCGGCGCGCACTACGATCACCTGGGGTACGGCGGTCCCGACTCGCTGGCGCCGGACAAGCACGAGCCGCACCTCGGCGCCGACGACAACGCGTCGGGCACCGCGACGCTGCTGGAGATCGCGCGTGCGCTGGCCGCGCGGCGGGCCGAGCTGACCCACGACGTCATCATCACCAGCTTCTCCGCGGAGGAGAGCGGCGTGCTGGGCAGCGCGGCGCTCATCGCGTCGAAGCCGGCGTGGCTGCCGAACGCGGTGGCGATGTTGAACCTCGACATGGTGGGGCGGCTGCGCGGCAACACGCTCACCGTCCTGGGGAGCGACACGGCGCCGGAGTGGATGGCGCTGGTGCAGGACGCGTGCGCCGAGGCGCGGGTCCAGTGCACGGCGAGCGGCGACGGCTACGGCCCCAGCGACCACATGCCGTTCTACACGGCGGGCCTGCCGGTGCTGCACTTCTTCACCGGCGCGCACACGGACTACCACAAGCCGTCGGACTCGGCGGACAAGCTGAACGACGCCGGCATGGCGCGCGTGGCGATGGTGGTGGAGGCCCTCGCGCTGAGGACGCAGGGCGCGAAGCTGACCTACACGAAGCTCCCCGCGCCCGCCGGGCGCGGCGACGCGCGCAGCTTCAACGCGTCGTTGGGCACGGTGCCCGACTACGGCGGTCCACCGCCCGGCGTCACCGGCGTGCTCTTGTCGGACGTGCGGCCCGGTGGCGGTGCGGACAAGGCGGGTATGCGTCGCGGGGACGTGTTGCAGAAGCTGGGCACGTTCGAGATCCGCAGCGTCGAGGATCTGATGTTCGTGCTGATGCAGGCGAAGCCGGGCGAGACGGTGACGGCCGTCGTCCTGCGCGACGGGAAGCCGGTGGAGCTGGAGACGACATTCCAGGAAGGGAGGCGGCGCTGACTCGGGCGGCCCGTCGGGTGCGACGTCTGCAGGAAACCTGACGCTTCCCCGCGACCGGGCGGCCGCGATCCGTCACACGCCCGCCTCGATGTTGCCGGGGAGGCGCACTTCGCGGCGTCTCGAAGGGCGCATGCGCGACCGACACGGACGGCTCTACCGACGCCCTGACCGGCCTCGGCCGCGCCGCGCACGGCAGCAACGGCTGCCCAAACTCGGACGTCATCGACACGCTGGGCACGACGTCCGCCACGAAGCGTGTTGACTCGAGCTGCAAAGAGAGTGAAGAATAAAGAAGAGAATAAAGAATATTTGTTAAATCAGGAGCTCGTTCGCGTCGTTGCACTCTTCTGAGGAGACCATCGAATGTCCGCCGACGCTTCCTCCGTTGCCTCATCGAATTCCACTTGTTTTCGCCACTCCGGCGTGACGGCCATCGCTGCGTGCGACCGTTGCGGCACCTTCGGGTGCGGCGAGTGCATCGACCCCATCGGCGAGCAACGCTTTCTGTGTATGCAGTGCAAGGCGCGGCAGGTGGGCGCGCTGCCGTCGCTGCACGGACGCGCGACCTGGGCGCGGCGTGGGCTGTGGGCGACGGCGGCGCTGATGCTGGGCGTCGAATTGGCGACCCTGCTCGGCGCACAGGACAACGGAATGGGCGAGCGGCTCAACCCCGGCTCCGTCGTGCTCGCGGTGCTGGGCCTTGTGTTGGTCCTCGTATACATCACGACATACATCACGACGGTGGTGCTGTTCTGCCGCTGGTTCCACTTGGCGGTCCGGCACGTGGCGGCGCGTAGTGTCCGTCTGGGCGTAACGCCGGCCGGCGCCGTGGCCTCGTGGTTCATTCCCTTTGTGAACCTGGTGCGCCCGTTCCGGATCTCGCGGCAGATGCTCGATGGCACCGGTGGTGACTCGAGCATCGTCGGGCCATGGCAGGCGCTGTGGCTCATCGGCAACACGGTGTCACGCGCGAGCAGCCGCATGGAAAGCGCGGTGCTCTCGTTCATCTCGTCGCTGTTGCTCATCGGCGCGGCCTTCCTGGCTGTCCGCGTCATCAACGGCATCACCAGGTCTGTCGGTGCGGACATCGCGTGACCGCGGAAGGGTGCGTGCGCTCGTGGCCATTCGCAACGCGCGCCTCGGTGCCCGGGTTCGGCACGGGCCGTGGGGGGACGATGCGGTTGCGCGGCTGAATAGGGGCAGGGGCGCCGAAGGTGCCAGCCGGCGCAGCGCCCGGGGAGCGCGTGCCCGAGTACTCGCTGGACGTGGTGGTGGAGCACACGTCGACCTGCAAGGCACAACCCCGGGCCTCATGGGCACTGGGACCATCGGGCTCGCTTCGCGCGCGGCATGAGGGGCCTCGGCTGCCGGGTGCCGGTCGTCGAACCTCGCCCGGAAGCCGGTCGCGCCGAGCCGGGGCACGAGGCGGTCGACCTCAACCGCGCGCTGCGGGAGAGCGGCGTGGAGCGTCTCCACTGCCGCTGACGTCGCGGGCCCGTCACCTCATCGACGCGCGCGCTGGCGCCGATGAAGCCCGGGGGGCCGCTCGACACGAGCCCGGGCTTTCGACGCCCCTCGTTGTCGTGTCCATGGCAACCCCAGCGAAAGCGGGGCATCCCGGCCTTTCACGGCTTCGGCGCCCGCTTCACGGTGATGAAGGTCGCGCCGGCCTCGCCCGCTTCCGGTCGAGTCTCGCAAGCCCGGGGCCCGCCGTCGTCCTCCGCGTCGGCCTCGGTGGCGCGCCGGTGAATCTCCTCGTCCGACAGGAAGCCCACCGGCGCGCCCGCCTTGTTGAGGAATCGCACGGCCTTCTGCGAGAGCGCCAGCAGCTCCTCGGCGACCTGCGGCGGCACCAGCGCGTGCTCGATCTTGTCCGGGTCCGGCCGCTCCACCACCGCGAGCTGCCCGTCCTGAAGCAGCTTGGCCTGCGCCTCGGACAGCTCGAGGCGCCGCAGCTTGTTCTTCCGAGTGACGAAGTAGAAGACGGTGGCGCCGGGCTCGATCGCCACCTGGGCGGCCAGCACCTTCTCGCGGATGGCGCGGTCCGTCTCGAGCTGCTGCCGCGCGAGCTGGCGGTTGGCTTCCTTGCTGCCCGCCAGGGGCGGCAGCTTCGGAATGCGGCCCTCCTCGTTGCGCGCCGGTCGCGCGTCGCGGGGCGGGGGGACCTTCTTCTTCTCGGCCTCGGCCCGCTTCGCGTCGGCCTCGGAAACGAGGCCCGCCTTCATCAACTTGTCGCGGAGGCTCTGCATGCGGCCCGCGCGTTCAGCACGAGCGCCGCGCAATGTCCACCGAAGGGGCGACTCCCCTCTGGCGCGGGGGGGCCGCGGTGGTAGGGTGCCCGGCCTCAACGTGAAGCAGCCCGCCGTCATCACGCTGTGCCTGTCCCTGCTGGCCTGCGCCGACCCCGTCGACAAGGCCGCGAAGGCGCGCATCTTTTCCCCGGAGGATCCGCCGCAGGCCGTCGCGGCCGCCTCCGAGAAGCTGCCGCCGCAGGACGTGGCCGACAAGCCGGCCGTCGCCCGCCGCGTGCTGGGCATGAGCGCGGCCGAGGCCACCGAGCGCATCGGCGCCCACCGCTACACCGCCACCATCAGCTGGGAGTGGTCCGGCGGCGACGCGAAGGGCAAGAACGTGCGCCTCAAGGAGAGCCGCGAGCTGCTCGCGGGCCCCGGGGGTATGTCCGGCGACTTCTTCGCCACGCTGTCGAACACCAACAACCAGGGCCTCGAGGTGATGCGCGTCGGCGGCCAGGTGTTCGCCCGCTCCACCTATGGGAAGGACGGCGCCGGCAGGTTCCGCCAGCGCCTGCGCGACCGCGGCATGGCCGAGCGCATGCGCGACGAGGCCTTCGGCGCCGTGCGCGACTTCGACCAGCTCTTCCGCGGCCGGCTGAAGCTGACCGCGAACGGCACCTCCAGCTTCGAGGGCCGCACCGCGTGGAAGTACGTCGTGTCGCTCGCCGACGCCACCGTCGAGCCCCCCTCGAAGCTGCCGCCGGTGCTCGAGCCGAAGGGCGGCGTCGACGACACCACGAAGCGCCGCCGCGCCTTCTACGAGTTGCGCGTGCCGCGCAGCCTGCAGGGCGAGCTCTACGTCGACGCCGACACCTCCGTCGTCCTGAAGGCGCACCTCGACGGGCGCCTGGCCGTGGCGGCCGATGGCGGCGCTGACGCGGAGCTCCACCTGGTGCTCGACTCGCAGATGACCGACATCGGCAAGGCGCCCCGCATCGAGGTGCCCGGGGACTTCCTGCCCGACGAGGACAAGCCCGAAGGCATCGCCGCCGCCCTCGAGCGCTTCGGCATCGAGCGCAAGAAGGCCGACGCGGGTGTGCCGGCGGCGGGTGGCGACCTCCCCGACGAGGGTGAGTAGACGGTCCAGAACTGTCCAAATGACGGACGGTTCCACCTGCTACAGCCTCGTTGAACGACAATCGGCACGCGCGCCGGCCAAAAATTTGCCGGGTCGGGGTCGATCGCTACACTGCCCAACGGTTGCGGCACCGCCGCATCGTACATGGCCGGTTGTTCAGGTAACGGAACGAGGGCAGACATCATGGAGCGGAAGGGCGGAAGCACGGCGGTGGTGACGGCGAAGACGGTCGCCACGGCGCTGACGAGGACGGCGACCACGGCGCGCGAGGAGCAGGCTCTGCGCATGCGGTACGGCGCGAGGGTCGAGTTGGACGCACCCCTGCCGCAGGCGCACGGCGGCAACGAGGAGCTCGCGGACGAGCTGCTGGTCATCGAGATGGCGCTGTTGCGGGCGGTGAAGCACCGCGCGGCGCAGGCGAAGGCGGCGGCGAAGGCCACGGCGCCGAAGAACGCGACGAAGAGCAAGATCGTCGGCGCGCTCAAGTCGAAGAAGAAGTAGCTGCGCCCGGCGCGACGGGCTACCGGACAGCCCGCCTCGTCAGGCGCCCATCACCGCGACGCGGCGTCGGCCCGCGCGCAGCACGTCGAGCGACTCGTCCCCGAGCGCTGCCGCGACCTGCGCCGCGTCGTCGCGTTGTCCCTTCCCCCACAGCTCGACCAGCCAGCGGCCCGCCGCCGGGTTGCGGAAGTAGTCTTCGTTGAAGCGCTCGGTCAGCGTCTGCGCGAGGCGGCCTTCCAGGGCCCAGGCGTCCAGGCTGACGACCGCGTCGCCCAGCACGTCCACCTCCGGGAGTGTCCTGCCGCGCGACACCTCGGCGCCCACCGCGTCGGAGAGCCGCGACACCAGCTCGTCGGCCAACGCGCCGCTGGCGCCGCGTGCGAGCAGGTCCTTGTGCGCCAGCGTCAGCGCCGCCTGCCAGCGCAGCTCCAGCAGCTGGAAGAAGGCGAACAGCCGCGCGGCCTCGCGGGCCTGCGGCGAGGTGAGGCGGAGGTAGCGCTTGAGCCACGCCTCCTCGAGGAGGAAGGACGAGAAGAGCTGCCCCGCCGCCAGCGGGAGCGCGCGATCGCCCAGGCGGCGCTCGACGAAGGGCAGGGCGCGGCCGACGTGCGCCCGTGAGAGCGCCGTGCCCCAGCCGCCGAGCCACGACGCATACACCGGGTAGCCGACGTCGGGTTGCAGGAGCAGGCGCAGCTGGTCGGGCACGCGCAGCTCGAAGAGGTGGGCGCCGGGCGGGCGGCCCTCCTTCGCCTCCTGGTCCACGGTGATGCGGCCGTCGGCGCTGGGGTGCAGGCCGAGGTCGCCCAGGCAGCGCGTCACCGCGTGGAAGAGCTCCTCCCGGCGGAAGAGCTCCCCCAGCCACGGCGCCTGCGCGGCGCGCTGCACGTCGTGGAGGCGCGCGACGCGGGGTGACAGCTGCGTGTCGAGCCGCTTGAGCGCGTAGCCCTCGAGATCTCGCCAGGCGTCCTCGGTGTCGCGCAACAACGCCGCCGCCTGCACCTGCCGCGGCGCCAGCGGCCTGCCGTGCATCAGCTCGACGAGCGCGGCGGGATCCGGCGACAGCACGTGCATCGCGGCGAGCTCCGCGTCGGCGCGGCGGGCCCAGAGATCGCGCCGCTCCCACAGCGCGGCGGAGAGATCGCGCGCGAGCTGGTCCCGAAGCTCGCGCTGGCTGATGCGCGGCAGCTCGCGCAGCGCGTCCGCCGGCGTCCACGTCTTCGCCCCGGAGAGGAACGTGTCCTGCTGGAGCGCGCGCTCGATGCCCAGGGTCAGCTCGGCCGAGCGGCTCTTCACGAAGCGGCGCGCCAGCTCGCGGCGCAGCAGCACCAGCCGGCCGCGCTTGCCCTCGTCGGTCCGCGGGCTGGCGATGAGCTCGGACACGTACTGGAAGACGTCGGGTCGCGTCAGCTCCGGCAGCTCGGCCACCTTCGGCGCGTCGGGCTCCACGCCGGAGAAGGCGCGCCAGTCGCGCGTCGCCTGCGCGCAGAGGTGATCGTCCAGGTGCTCGACGAGCGCGTTCAGGGAGAGAGCCACAGGGCTATCTCTGCGCGGCCCGGCGCGATCCGTCAACTCCTCGAGGTGGTGCGATGTAGTGTGGTGGAGGATCGATGAAGCGGCGCACCTTCGACAGCGGCGACGGCGGCACGGTGGCGGCGGTGGTGGCGCGCGGCCTCGGCGTACCGGCGGCGCGAGCGAAGGCGCTCGTCGACACCGGCGCGGTGTACGTCGACGGCCGGCGCGCGCGCGACGGGGACGCGGCGGTGCGGCGCGGCGCGAAGCTGACGGTGGTGCTGGAGGAGGGCGGCCGCGAGGTGACGCAGGCGCCCGCGAAGCACCCGCCGCTCGTCGTGCTGTTCGAGGACGACGACGTCATCGCGGTGGACAAGCCCGCGGGCGTCACCGCGCAGCCGACGCCCGGACGCGTGGGCGACAGCCTCGTCGACCTCGTCAGCGCGCGGCTCGGCCGCGAGGCAGGATTGGTGCACCGGCTCGACAAGGAGACGTCGGGCGTCACCGTCTTCGGCAAGCAGCCGGCGGCGACGCGCCGGCTGGCGGCGGCGTTCCGCGAGGGGCGCGCGAAGAAGCAGTACCTCGCGGTGACGGCGCCGGGGCTGCCGGCGTCCGGGCGCATCACCCTGCCCCTGTCGAAGGACCCGTCGCGCCCCGGGCGCTGGCGGGCCAGCGAGCGCGCCAACGGCGTGCCCGCGGAGACGCACTTCACGCGGCTCGCCGACGGCGAAGTGTCGGTGGTGCAGCTCTTTCCGCAGACCGGGCGGACGCACCAGCTCCGCGCGCACCTCGCCGCCATCGGCCACCCCATCGTCGGCGATCGCCTCTACGGCGGCGCGAGCGGGCCGCGCTGCCTGCTGCACGCGTGGAAGCTGGAGCTGGACGCGCTGTCACTGGTCGCGCCGGTGCCACCCGACCTGCGCGCCGCGGCGAGCGCCGTGTTCCCCGGCTTCGACGCGCGGTGAGTCACTTCACGGGCAGGAAGTCGCCGGTGAACTGGAACCCCACGCCGATGAGCGGCAGCGCCCGCGGCGTGTCCACGCCGGTGCGGTACGGGTGCACGAGGAACCACTGCACGAGCAGGAACACCGTCGGCGTGTTGAAGCGAGCGCCGTCCTCGCTCTTGAAGGTGAAGCCGATGAACGGACCCACGCGGTGGTTGGAGTTGTCCGGCGCCGGCTCGCCCGGCACCACGTGCCGCCGCGCGTCGTAGAACGGAACGCTCGCGGTGTAGCGCGCACCCGCGATGAGGCGGTTGTCGAGGCCCTGCCACACCACGTCGAGGTCGTTGGTGAGGAACCAGCCCCGATTGGGCACGCCGAGGTCGTAGAACTGATCGTAGAAGATGCGGTCATCGCCGTTCATGTCGGGGCGCAACAGTCGCGCCTGGCTGCGCACGACGATCGACTTCACCTTGAACTGCAAGTTGGCGCCGATCGTCAGCTCCCACCCGCGCGTCGTCTGGCCGGCCGTCCGCCGCAGCGCCGTGTCCGAGAAGTCCGAGTTGGCCGACGCGAAGCCCTGGTACAGGTTGAAGGTGCCGAAGTACTGCACGAACTGCACGCTCGCCCACAGGCCGAAGACGGTGAGAGGGTTCACCTCGAGCATCGGGCCGACCCGGAGGAACGCGGGGCTGGCCGTCGCCGTGAGGCCGCCGCCGATGAAGTTGTCGCGCAGCGCCGTCGACGCCGCCTCGTACAACCGGGACCGGTACGTCAGGTTGCCCGCGTAGAGCAGCCCCAGCGGGTTGTAGCGCAGCGCGAACGTGTGCTTCTGAACGAGCCGGTGCTGCGGCGGCCCCTGGTTGGCCAGCATCTGCGCAGCGGTGGGGACGGCGGTGGACACGGCCAGCAGCAGCAGGATGCGTCGGAGCAGGCGGGCAACCATCATGACCTCCGTCGTGTGACAGGTGGAAGGTGAGGACCGCGACGTCGGTGTCGCGTTGCAGGCGGCCGCCCGCGCCATCCGCGCGCCATCACTTGAGCACGATCACGCACGGGGTTGCACAACTCCGCGGGACTGCGCAGCGGGCGACACGCTCGGCGGTCTCCGCTCCGGCTCCTCGCGCATGGCACCGCGAGTGCAGCGCGGCCTCCAGCGGTGGGACTGCCGACCGTTGACTCGTCTCAATCGAAGGAGCGCGCCATGCCGTCACCTCGTCTCGTCTCCCTGGTCGCCGTGCTGCTGTTCGCCGCGTCGTGTACGCAGTCCAACGTCGTGCCGAAGAGCTCCGGCTCCATCGCGGTGAGCCACGACGACGCGTTGCTGTTCGTCGCCGACGCCGACCACGATCGCCTGAACGTCATCGACACCGCGACGCGGACGGTGGTGCGGCAGACGGCGGTGGGCCGGGCGCCCGAGCGCGTGCTGGTGGCGCCGGGCGGCGCCGTCTACGTGTCGAGCCGCGGCGCGCGCACCGTGTCGCGCCTGACCGCCGACGGCGCGGGCGTGCAGGTGACCGCGACGGTGGGCGCCGAGCCGGTGGGCCTCGCGCTCTCGACCGACCTGAAGCAGCTGTACGTCGCGAACTCGATGTCGGGCACCATCTCCATCCTCGACGCGACGACGCTGGAGCCGCGCCGCGAGGTGACGGTGGGCGGGCAGCCCTGGGCGCTCACCGCCGCGCCCGACGGCCGCCGCGTCTACGTCACCGACTTCGGCGACGGCACCGTGCGCGTCCTCGACCTCGAGACGTCGGCGCTCACCACGCTGACGCTGACGCAGCCGACGCAGGCCGAGTGCGCCTTCGGCGACATCCCCGCCCGCACGCCGGCGCAGGCCGCAGACGTCATCCTCTCGCCGGCAGGCGACCGCGTGTACGTCGCGCACGTGCAGAGCCGCACGGGCCTCGACCGGGGCTTCAACCAATCGCTCCGCCTCGCCGTCGCGCCCGCGATGAGCACCATCGACACCTCGAGCGATACCGTCTGGCAGGACACGGGCCGCCGTGTGGATCCCATCACCTCGGAGGCGACCGACGAGCTGCCGCCGTACCCGCCCGCGCTGCTGGGCACCAACCTCGACGAGGGCTGCCGGGAGATCGGCGGCAGCACCGGCATGGACGCGCCGTCGTCCCTGGTGGTGGATGGGCTGGGGCAGTGGATCTTCGTCGCCGACCACAACTCGAACTCGGTCGCCATTGTCTCGGCCGAGGGCCGCACGTCGCCCGAGTTCCGCGTGCCGTCGCGCGGCATCGCCGACGTGGTGCGCGTGGGCGCGCGGCCGACCGGCATCGCGGTGGCGGGTGACCTGCGCCGCGCGTGGGTCCACAACGCGCTCGACTACACCGTGTCGCTCATCGAGAACCGCAACGGCCACCTCGAGGAGACCGCGGTCATCCCCTTCGACCGCACGCCGCTGCCGGAGGACGTCGATCGCGGCCGGCGGCTCTTCTACTCGGCGGTCGACCCGCGCCTGACGCAGCCGGAGTTCGGCGGCGTGTCGTGCTCCAGCTGCCACCCCGAGGGCCGCACGGACGGGCTGTCCTGGGTGCTGCCGGAGCCCGGCGGGTGGGTGAGCCCGTGGGATCCGCCGGCGAGGCGCATCGCCGCGCGCAACACGCCGGTGCTGTGGGGCGTGACGAAGACCGCGCCCTACCACTGGGACGGCGCGCTCGCCGACCTGCCGGCCTTCTCCTCGCGCATGGTGTCGCAGATGGGCGGCATCGGCCTGAGTGTCCGTGACGTGGCGGACCTCTCGGCTTTCCTCGCCACCGTGCCGCTGCCGGACAACCCGGCGGCGGGCCGCCTCGCGCCGGGCCTCATCGCTCGCGGCGAGGCGCTGTTCACCGAGCGGTGTACCAGCTGCCATGCCGGCGACGCGCTCACCGACGGCCTCACGCACGCGAGCGGCACGGGGGCCGCCGAGCGCCTCGACACGCCGTCGCTGCGCGGCGTCTTCGCCTCAGCGCCGTACCTGCACGACGGTTCGCGCCCGACGCTGCGCGCGGTGTTGGCGGATCCCCGGCCCACCATCGTCGCGCATGACCAGCGCGCGCTCGGCACGGCGGACCTCGAGGCGCTCGAGGCGTTTCTCGCGACGCGCTGAACGGAGATCGCTTCGACTCACACGGGCCGCGCGCTCCGTTCGCTCGGAGACGCGCGGCTTCCGGGTGTTCAGCGGGCGTGCCCCGTGACCCGAACGCAGGAGAAGCCGTGCTTCCCCTCACAGGAGGGCGGCGCGGTCCTTCGCCTGTTCGGCGGTCGTGCCCTGTGACCCGAACGCAGGAGAATCCGCGCTCCATGTCACAGGTGGGCGGCGCGGCCATAAGCGTGTCCTGCGGGCGTGCTCCGTGACCCGAACGCACGAGATGCCGTGCTCCCTGTCACAGGTCGGCGGCGAGGCCTTCGCGCGGTCAGCCGTCGGGGGCCGTCACGCGACGCAGGTGAAGTCGCGCACCTCGACCCAGCCGCGCGCGGTGAGCCACCCGCGGATGTCCTCGCGGGCGCCCTTGGCCGCCACGCACGCGAGCAGGTGCCCGTCGCCCGGCCCCGGTAGCGCCTCCGGCCTGACGACGGGCACGCCGTGGATGGTCTGCCCTACCTTCCGGGGTGAGAGCTCGACGAAGCGCGCGACGGTCGCGCCGCGCGCCGCGAGCCGCCTCGACAGGCCTCTCCCGGTGTCCGTCGCGCCCCACAAGGTGAGCGGCGTCCCGGCGAAGCGCTTCGCCAGCACGTCGGCCTTCAGGTCGAGGTGGCGCTCGAGCGCGTAGCGCGCGTCGCGGCGGGTGAGGCGCCGGTCGTGATCTCTCCAGCGGTGCAGCACCTCGCCGACGACGGACAGCCGGTGCCCGGACTCGAGGAGGCGCAGCCAGAGGTCCCAGTCCTCGGGAAAGTCTCCGTCGCGCCAGCCGCCCACGGCGTCGAGCGCCGCACGGCGCAGCGTCACCGACGGGTGGCAGAGCGGCGATTCGACGAGGCGGTCGCGGAACACGAGTTCCGGCGAGGTGAGCGAGGACAGCCAGCGGCCGTAGGCCTGCAGGTTGGGGCTGGGCGGGCGATCGTCCCGGAAGATGTCGACGCCGGTGCCGACGCCCGCGAGCGAGGGGTCCTCGTCGAGCGCGGCGATGCTCGCCTCGAGCCGGCGGGGGAGGCTCTCGTCGTCGGCGTCCATGCGCGCGATGAGCGGTGCGCGGCACGCCTCGAGGCCCAGCGTCAGCGCGCGCACCAGGCCCACGCCCGGCGTCGTCACAACGCGGACCCGCGCGTCCTCCGCCGAGAGCCGCGCCAGCTCTGCGCCCGTGCCGTCGACGCTGCCGTCGTCCACGGCGACGACCTCGAGGTCGGCGAACGTCTGCCGGAGCATGCTCGTCACCGCGGCGCGCACGGTCGCCTCCGCGTCGCGGGCGGGGAGCAGCACGGAGACGCGCGGGCGCGAGCCGCTCACTGGTGCACCTCCTGACGCCGCGACCGGCCCGGGGCCTTTCGCCCGGGCGAGGCGCGCCGGGCGACTGGGCTCGACCGGGGCGCGACGAAGGAAGGACGAGTGCTCATGTTCACCCCCGCGTCGCCCAGATGGTGCGCCGCGGCGCGCCGTGCCGCCACCTCCGAGAAACGAGTGCCTGCTTTCGAGCCGCCCTTCGGCCGTGTGGACCGCCGCGGCGCGTCGGCGCGGCCGTGCCACCGCCGTCGAGGCGTGAGTGGCTGCGAGGCGCGCGTTCCCCGCGAGGTCATCCAGGGCGCGCCGTTCGGAGGACCCGGTCGCGAGCTCCTTCGGCCAGCGCGGCGGTCCGCCCGGGCCGTCGCGCCAGCCGGTCGCCGCGAGAGGTGAACGGCTCCGCGCGTCACGGCTCCATGCAGACGCCGGAGACGCACGTCATTCCCGAGGGGCACGTCACGGCGCCGGCGCAGGACGGCCGCGCACAGGTGGCGCCACCGCAGACGTAGGGCGCGGGACAGGGCGTGGTGCTGCTGCATGTGCGGATGGCGCACTGGCCCGTCGTCGTGCAGCGCAGCGCGCCGCCGCAGTCGGCGTCCTCCGTGCAGTCGCGCACGCAGGCACCGAAGTCGCCGCAGGTGGTGGCGCCGGGGCAGTCGTTGTCCGAACCGCAGCCGTTGCACACGCCGCCCGGCGCCGTCGCCGTGCAGGTGGACTGGCCGGGGCAGTCGGCGCCGGTGCGGCACTGCACGCGCGAGAAGTCGGCGCCGCCGTCCGAGCCTCCGCCACCGCCCGTCGCGCCTCCGCCACCGCCCGTCGCGCCGCCGCCGCCGTCCGTCGCGCCGCCACCGCCGTCCGTCGCGCCGCCACCGCCGCCCGTCGCGCCGCCACCGCCGTCCGTCGCCGCGCCACCGCCGCCGCCGCCGCTCCCCGCCGCACCGCCACCACCGGCGCCCGCGTCGCTTCCTCCGCCCGTTCCGCCACAGGCCAGACCGAGCCCGAGCGCCGCCAGGAGCACCATCGTTCGCGTCATGGCGGATGCCATAGCACTCCCGGCGAGCCGGACTCCCGGCGCGCCCGGTGCAAGCTGCATGGACCAACCGCGCCGCCCGGCGCGCCGTCGCACCTCCCCGGGCGCGCGGGGACGACGGCCTGCGCCGATGTGCGACGGCGACGCAGGCGCACCGCGTTCTCCCGTCCGCGGGTCGGGGATTCGTCTAGGCTCCGTCGCCGATGTCCACCGATCCGGGCGCGCGCACGCTCAGCGACCTCTCCGGGGAAACCCCCATGGAGACCGTGCGGACGGAGGGCGTCGCGCCCGAGGGCCGCGGGGTGGTGCACATGCACCGCCGCATCGCCGCGCGACTGCTGGCCGAAGGCGCGCCGGTCCGCGCCTTCAACGAGCTCGTCCGCGCCAGCCGCGCTGTCACGATGAACGCGCAGCTCGCCGCGGCGCTCACCCGCATGGCGATCGCCGCGCAGACCTACGGGCCAGCGATGCTGGTGCTGAACCAGGGCCTCGAGGAGTGCGAAGGCGACGAGCGCCTCGCCGTGCTGCGGCACCTCGCGCGCCTCACCCGCCGCGCCGGCAACCTCGAGGAGAGCCGCGAGGCGCTCACCGAGCTCCTCGCCTCCCGGCCCGCCGATCGCCGCGCCCGCGCCGTCCTCAACGCGCTGCTCGAGCGAGAGGGCCGCTGGGAAGAGCTCGACGCGTCCCTCGAGAAGGAGACGAAGGAGGCGCTGCGCAAGAAGAAGCTGTTCCACGCGTCGCGCGCGTCGCTGCGCCGCGCCCGCCTCTGGGACGAGCAGCTGAAGGACCCGTCCCGCGCCGCGCTCCGCTACGCCCAGGCCGCGCAGTACGCCGAGCAGGCAGGCCGCTTCGCCCACGCCTTTCCGCTGCGGCTCCTGCACCTTCGCACGCTGCAGAAGAGTCACCCGCCCAAGCGCGCCCTCGACGAGGCGGTGCGCATGCTGCTGGCCGCCGGCGACCGCACCGCACAGCGCGACCGCGCGCGGACGCTCGTGCGCGAGCTGGGCCTGAGCCTCGAGCCGTCGCCCGCGTCCGAGCGGCCCACCGCGAGCCACGACACCGCCTCGGTGACGCCGCCGGCGCCGGAGCCCATCACCACCGTCGACCCGCCCGACGCGCCGCGACGCATCTCGACGCAGATCGAGCTCATGGCGATCGCCGATGACGTGGCGCGCATCGGCAAGGCGGCCGCCGAGGTGGCGGCGGTGCTGTCCGCCGCGGCGCGCGAAGGGCCCGATCCCCAGGCGGCGAAGAAGCTCGAGGCGCACTACGTGCAGCGCGGCGCCTGGCGCGACCTCGCGCGCTTCTACCGGGACGCCGCGGCGCGCGCGGCGACGAAGCAGGACAAGGCGGCCTGGTCCGAGAAGCTGGCCGAGCTGCTGGAGTCCGAACTGAACGATCCCGCCGGCGCGGCGCAGGCCTGGGCCGACGTGGTGTCCGCCACCGGCGACCCCCGCGCCGTCTCCGAGCAGGTCCGCCTGCTCGCGCAGGCGAAGGACAACACCGGCATCCGCCATGCGCTGGACGAAGGCGTGAAGCGCGCGGGCGCGCCGCCGGAGCGCGCGCGGGCGCTCGTTCTCCGCGCCGAGGAAGCGCTCACCCGCCGCGAGGTCGCCGCCGCCCGGCGCGACTTCGAGGCCGCGCTCGCGCTGGTGCCCACGCACGCCGAGGCCGCCGCGGGCCTCGCCGAGCTCTCCGCCGTGCAAGGCGATTTCGGGCCGGTGCGGGCGCTCGAGAAGGCGCTCGCCGTCATCCCCCGGCGCGCCGCCGGCCGCGGTGAGCTGTACCGTCGCCTCGCGCGCCTCGCGGGCTCGCCGCTCAACGACACGCGCCTCGCCCTCGCCGCGTGGACCGAGGTGCTCGAAGAGCTGCCCGGCGACGAGGAGGCCACCGCGCAGCAGCTCGCCGCGCTGCGCCTCATCGGCGACGACCCGGCGCTCGAGCAGGCGCTCCGCGCGTTTCTCGAGCGCGAGCCGCGGGGCGCGCGCAGCCGCGATGCCTGGCTCGAGCTGGTGGCGCTCCTCGACCGCGGCGGGCGGCCCGCCGACGCGCTGGCCGCGCTCAAGAACGCCGTGCGCTACGAGCCGGGGCACCGCGCCGCGTGGCTCGCCTACGCCGACCGGGTCCAGGCCCTGGGCGGGCGCGACGCCGAGGTGGCCTGGGCGCTCGAGCACGCCGCCACCGCCACCGAGGACAAGGCGCAGCGCCTCGAGCTGTGGCGCCGCCTCGCCCGGCTCGCGCGCGAGGCGCTCAAGGACGAAGCGAAGGCCGTCACTTTCTCGCAGCGCGCCGATCGGCTGCAGCAGGAGCTCGCCGAGGAGGCGCCGCCCAGGACGAGCACGCTGCCGGGCGGGCCGCTGGTGGTGCCACGGCGGCCGGGCCTGAAGCCGCCGGCGGGCGCGTCGTCGCCGCCGGACTTCGAGGCCGTGGCGAAGCTGCTGCAGGCCCGCGTCGAGCCCGATCCTCCGTCGCACGCGCACGCGCGGGTGCCCGAACGCATCGCGAAGCAGCTCGCCGAGCCGGCCGCCAACGATGAGACGCCCCAGGCCCACGCGCCCGCGCGTCCCGACGACGACGAGGTGCAGGAGGCCGGGGCTACGCGCGAACTGGAGGTGGACGAGCTCGACGACTCTCGGCCCGCGGGCCGCGTCGACGAGACGCGCAGCCTCGAGCAGTCGATGGACGAGGTGGACGCGGAGGAGGTCGGCTCCCGCGACATCGAGCTCCCCGACGACGACGGCGTCGACGAGCGCCGCGCGTCGTACAGTGACGACGCGGACGAGCCGGGCGCGCTGGACGAGCTGGACGACGCGCCGCCGCCGCCCGCGGCCCGCGCAGGCTCGAAGCACCACGGCGCACGGCGCACGCAGGAGCTGCCCGTCGCGCTCGGCGATCCCGACGAGTCGCTTCCCCCGTCCTTCGGGCCGTCGCCCTCGCGCGCGCTGTCCGCCGAGCGGAAGGCGCTGTTCGAGCGCGTGCGCAATGAGCCGCTCGAGCCCGACGGCTACCGGCTGCTGGCCGAGCACTTCGACACGGCGAACGATCCCGGTCGCTCGTCGCTCATGCTGGAGATCGCCCGGGCCCTCGAGGGCGATCCCAACGCCGCGCCGCGCACGCCGCGGCTCATCCTCAACGCCACCGACCGCGTCGGCCTCAAGCACCCCAGCCTGCGCGGCGAGGCCGGCGAGCTGATGGCGTTGGTCGGCGTGGCGCTGTGCCGCCTGTACCCCACCACCGGGAGGCACGCGGGCACCGACGAGGAGTTCCACCTCGAGGCGGGGAAGGGCGCCAGGGCCGCGGCGGACGCGCTGCTGGCGGCCGTGCGCATCCTCGGCCTGCGCGCGCCGGAGGTGTACATCGCCGAGGACCCCGGGCCGCCGTTTTCGCTGGTGTACGCCGGCGAGCCGCGCCTGCTGGTCGGCAAGCTGGCGGTGAAGAAGGAGACCGACGGCGCCGAGCTGCGCTTCTTCGCCGGCCGCGCGCTCTTCACCCAGCTGCCCGAGCTGATGGCGCTGCGGAACCTGCGCCGCGACCAGCTGCTCAAGGGCCTGCAGCTCGTCGCCGACGTGGCCAACGGCCGCGCGCAGTCCGCCGAGGCGCGCGTCGCGAAGGACGCGATCCCCCAGCGGGCATGGGACCGCGTGCGGCAGCTCATCGCCCGCGTGGGCCGCAAGCTGAACTACTCGCAGCTGGCCGAAGGCGCGCGCTACTCGTCGAACCGCGCGGGCCTGGTGGTGTGCGGCGGTATCGCCCCGGCGGTGGCCGCTCTGCGCGTGAAGCGCGCGCTGCCCGCCGAGATGATGGAGCTCGTGCGCTTCGCCGCGTCCGAGCGCTACCTGCAGCTGCGCCAGCGCAACCTGCTGCGGAAGTAGTGCTCTACTCCTCGCCCTCGCCGGTCTGCACCAGCCCGTACTTGTGCAAGAGCGAGTACAGGTGCTTGCGATCGAGGCCCGCGTCGCGCGCCGCCTTGGCGATGTTGCCCTTCGTCTTCGACAGCAGGCGCGTCAAGTACTCGCGCTCGAAGGCGCGCACCAGCGTCTCCTTCGACTCCTTGAAGGGGCCGCCGTAGTCGACGGGCAGCGTCTCGCCGTCCTGCGCGGCGGGGCCGTTGTACTCGCGCAGGAAGCTCTCACTGGCCAGCTCGGGGATGTCGGCGACGTGCTTGAGGCGCTCGACGGCGTTGCGCAGCTCGCGGACGTTGCCCGGCCAGGTGTGCGCCTGGAACTGGTCGCGTTGCTTCTCGGAGAGGCGGCTCCACAGGGGGTTGCCGGCCATGGCGTCGACCAGCAGGGGAATGTCTTCCTTCCGGTCGCGCAGCGTCGGCAAGGTCAGCGTGAAGACGGACAGGCGGAAGTACAGGTCTTCACGGAAGCGGCCGGCCTGCGTCTCGGCCCAGAGGTCCTTCTTCGACGCGGCGATGACGCGCGTGTCGAACTTGTGCGAGCCGTGCGACTGGCCGAGGCGGCGGAACTCCCGGTCCTCGAGCGCGCGCAGGAGCTTCGGCTGCAGGTCGATCGGCAGATCGTCGATCTCGTCGAGGAACAGCGTGCCGCCGTTGGCGCGCTCGAGGCAGCCCACGCGCTGTGACACTGCCCCGGTGAAGGCGCCCTTCTCGTGGCCGAACAGCTCGGACTCGATGAGGTTCTCCGACACCGACGCGCAGTCGAAGACGACGAAGGGCCCGGTGGCGCGCCCGGACAGCTTGTGAATGGTGCGCGCGGCCGCGCCCTTGCCGCAGCCCGTCTCGCCGATGAGCAGCAGCGTCGAGTCGGTAGGCGCGATGCGCTGGATGAGCGCGAAGATCTGCCGCATCGGCAGCGACGCGCCGACGAGGTCGCCCAGGCGGTTCTCGTCGGTGGGGTTCACCTCGAGCGACTTGAGCTGCGGCTGGAAACGCAGCTGCACGTCGCCCACCTCGAGCAGCGCGCCAGGGCGGAGGAAGCCTTCGCGCACCTGCGCGCCGTCGATGAACGTGCCGTTGGTGCTGCCGAGGTCCTGCACGAGGAACTGGTCGCCCTGCCGGCGCACCACGAGGTGGTTGCGGCTCACCGTGGGGTGATCGATGGCCACGTCGTTGTCCGGCGCCTTGCCGATGCGCAGCGTGTCGCCGAGCGGGTAGCTGCGGCCCGCGTCCGGCGTGTTTACCAGCACCAGGTGGAACTCCTGCGAGGCGAAGCGGTCGATGCGCGCGGCCCGCAAGCCGAGCTGGGTCCGCTGGGGCGTCGTGGACTCGGACGACATGGAGACCCGCGACTCTAGGCGGTACGCTCCGACGCGTCATGCCCTTGTCGGTGATCGGCGCCGACCTGGCGCAGGACTTCTACGCGCGGCTGGCCGGGAAGGACGCGGCGGTGCTGATCCTCGGGGCGGGCGAGGGCGAGTTGGCCTGCGCGCTGGCCCGGCGCGGGCACGACGTGGTGGCGGTGGAGCCGTCGTCGCGCCTGCTGACGGCGGCCATCGAGCGGCGGGAGGCCGACGCGCCGAAGGCTTCGCTGCGCCTCGTGAACGCGGATCCCCGCACCGAACGTCTCGGCCGGCGCTTCGCGGTGGTGCTGCTGCCGCGGAACGCGCTGGGCCTCGCGCACGACGAGGACGAGGCGCGCGCGCTGCTCTCCACCGTCGCCGCGCACCTCGCGCCCGACGGGGCGTTCGCCCTGGACGCGCAGCTCGAGCCGCCGCCGCCGCCGGGCGACGCGCCGCCGCCGCCGCGCGTGACGCCGCACCTGCGCGAGCGACGGGACGGGCAGCTCGCGCTGCACCGGCTCGAGCTGTTTCGGCTCACGGCCGAGCGGCTGGACGAGCTGCTCCGCGAGGTGGGCCTCGAGGCGCGCGAGCGCTACCAGGACTTCCGCGGGACGCCGCCGGACCACGGCGCGGCGCTGCAGGTGGTGGTAGGCGGGCCCTCGTCAGGGACGCCGCCGGACTGAGTCCGTGGCACCCCCAGGCTTGGGATGCCGACGTGACGCTCGAGGTGAAGACGCTGTTTCGGCCCGTGGGGCCCACGGAGCTGGCGCTGATCCGCGCTTCCGGCTGGGCGCGTTTCCCGCCCCGGCTGCCGGAGCAGCCGATCTTCTACCCGGTGGTGCAGCTGGCGTACGCGGTGAGGATCGCCCGGGACTGGAACGTGCCGGAGAGCGGGCGGGCTTCGTGACGAGGTTCGACGTCGACGCGCGCTGGCTCAGCCAGTTCGACGTGCAACTCGTCGGCGGCGAGGCCCCCGCCGAGTACTGGATCCCGGCGGAGCGCCTCGACGAGCTCAACCGTCACCTCGTCGGCGCGATCCAGGCCGTCGCCGAGTTCCGATAGCCAGCCTGACCGCGCCGGTGCCGATCACGCCGAGCGCGAGTCGAGGCTGATGGTCACCGGACCGTCGTTGACGAGCGCGACGTCCATGTGCGCGGCGAAGACGCCTTCCTGCACCTCGAGGCCAAGCGCGCGGCACTTCTCGCAGAACAGCGCATACAGCCGCTTCGCCTCGTCGGGTGGCATGGCGTCGATGAAGCTGGGGCGCCGGCCCTTCTTCGTGTCCGCGAAGAGCGTGAACTGGCTCACCGCGAGCAGCGCCTTCGAGGTGTCGAGGAGCGACCTGTTCATCTTCCCCGCCTCGTCCTCGAAGATGCGGAGCATCGGGATCTTGTCGACCATGAAGTCGACGTCGGCCTCGGTGTCACCCTTGCCCACGCCGAGCAGCACCAGCAGGCCCGGGCCGATTTTCCCCGTGACGACGCCGTCCACCGTCACCGACGCCTCGCTCACGCGCTGAAGGATGGCTCTCACGGCGCGTACCTTCGCACGAAGTCCTTCACGCGGATCTTCTTCGCCGTGTTGTCGCTCGACATGTAGCGGACCTTCCCGAAGATGGGGCGCTCTGGGCCCCAGGCGCGGTCGTACCGCCCGAGCACCCACAGGTAGCCGGACCAGCTCACCGGGTCGCGCCCGTCGAGAGAGTACTTCCCCATCAGGTACTCCATGGTGGCGAGCGCGTCCTTCGGCGTCTTCGACCACTCGAGGATCTTCTTCCCCCAGAGCATGCGCAGGTAGTTGTGGAACCACCCGTCGCGCACGAGCTGCATCTGCGCGGCGTTCCACAGCGCGTCGTGGGTGCGTCCGTGCTCGAGCTGCTCGCGCGTGTACAGGTGCGGGCGTGGATCCTTCTCGTGCGCCTTCAGCGTCTGCTTCGCGAACGCCGGCAGCGAGTCGAACGACGTGAAGTCGTCCGGTCGGTGGCTCGCCATGTTGAAGGCCAGCTCCCGCCAGGTCACCAACTCGTCGAGGAAGGCCTCGGTGGACGGCGGCAGGTGCCACCAGCCCTCCTTCGCGCCGCCGATGGACTTGCCCAGCACCGAGGCCGACCAGCGGGCCTGCGCGGTGATGGCCCGGAACACCTCGTGCACCGACACGTGGCCGAAGTGCAGCCACGGCGACAGCGCGCTGGTGCCGTCCACCTCGGGCTCGTTGCGGGCCTCGGCGTAGTCGCGCAGCTTCTTTTCCACGAAGAGTGCCACCCGCGCGAGCGCCGCCGTGCTGCCACCGACGCGCGCGACCGGCGGCACCGAGTGATCGACGGGCAGCGCCGCCAGCGCCGAGGGGCCCGCCGCCAGCATCTCGTCGGAGGCGCGCGGCCAGCGGCGCAGCAGGTCCTTCGGCAGCGCGTACGCGGGCAACGCGAGGCGCTCGAGCGGCGCCTCCGCCGGCAGCTCCGTGAGGTGGGGCTTCAACGTCTTCTGCAGGTGCACGCGGAAGCTGTGGGCGGTGGTGAAGACGCGCGCCGTCGCGTGCATCGGGTACAGCCCGTTCGAGTCGACCAGCTCGAAGCGCACGTCCACTCGCCCGGCGGCCGCCGCCTGCATGCGCGGCACGAAGAAGCAGGGCCAGTCGTCGCCGACGACGACGCAGGCGCGCGCCGAGAGCGCCTCGAGCAGGCCCTTGCCGTCACCGGCCGCCGGCTCGACGTACGGGTGGTACGTCACGCTCGACCTCGCGAAGCGCCGGGCGTTGTCCGCCATGCCCTGCAGCAGGAACGCGTGCAGCCGGTCGCTGGCGAACGGGTAGCCGACGCGGAGCGCCTCCAGCACCACGAGCGGCTTCTTGAGCGCCTTCGCGTGCTCGATGGCGCGGTCGAGCGCGAAGTTGGACTGCGCGCGGCGGAACGACGTCATCCAGTACAGGACGAGGTCACGGTCGGGGCGGAGCGGCTTCTCGTTGAGGGCGCGGACACGGACGGGCGGGACGGGCATGACGACAGGCCCACACCCTAACCGGCGCGGGTCGCGCGCGCCTGTCCGTGTCATCGACGCCTCGTGCTTCGGCTCGTGAAGTCGGCCATCGTCGCGCTGTACCGCTCGGGCGGGGCGATGCCCGGCGTAAGCGGAGTGCGGCCTCGACGACTTCTTGAAGAAGTTCCGCCGGGAGCGCCCCGCCCTGCTGTGGTGCGGCGCGGTGCTGGGCGCGCTCGTCTTGCACTTCACGCCGCTCTTCACCGTCTTCGTGCCGCTTCCGGCGTTCCTCCTCCCCGCGGGCCTGCGGGACACGCACGCCTCGCGCATCAGCGGCACGCAGGTGTACCCGGTGCGGCAGCCATGACGCCCTCCCGCGCCGACGGCTGCCTCGCTGACTTGATGTCACAATACCGACAACCAGTGTCGCTCTTGTGGAACCGAGTTCGAGCGCTGACGGTCCTGGCCACGCGATCGAGGAGCTGATCGCCTGAGGCCTGGCGTTGGCACTCCGTAGGAGCGCCTACCTGCCGGGCTTGCGCGAGGCCTTCCGCGTCTTCCTCGCCGTGGGCCTCCGGGCCGCCGACCTCTGCTTCGCGGCCGTCTTCACCGCGGCCGTCGGCGGCCGCTTCCGCGTGGCCGCGACCTTCGCGCCGCCGTCCAGCTGCACGCGCCACACCTTCACGTCGGGCTCGACGGGCGAGGGCACATAGGTGACGGCGAAGTGCTCGTGCTCCGAGCGGCCGACCGTGTCGCCTTCCGGCAGCGCCTCGCCCCGGCGCGTGACGTGCGCCAGCAGGTCGTAGAAGAACTCCAGCACGTTGGCGTTCATCTCCGGCGCGGTGACGAGCAGATCCGGCAGGCCGAGCTGCTTCATGCCGATGCTCAAGAGCTCGACGCCCTTCTTCGTCGCGGCGAGCGACACGCCCACCCACAGCGGCAGCGGCAGGTCGGAGCCGGCGAGCTCGATGAAGAGCTCCGGGTGGTGCGTGGCGTGGCCTTCACTCCAGTACACGCCCACGGCCTTCGACGCCCGCGCCAGCGCGCCGACAATGCGCGTGAAGCGCACCATCTCGGCGAGGCCGCTGTCGCCCTGCCGCAGCATGCAGATGAGGTGGCTCGTGTGCGCCGGCAGCGTCCACTGGCCCGTGACGCCCGAGATGCTGTGCTCGGTGGCCGCGTCCGCCTCGCCGTTGGGCACCGGCGCGGGCATCAGCGCCGCCATCACCTCCACGCCGCCGGCTTCGAAGGTCAGCGTGTCGTGCTCGGCGCGGCCGAACCACGTCGCGGGCCCGACGCCCGGGTAGTCGGCCAAGGCCGCGTCGACGGCGGCCTGGGACGGCAATCGCTTCGAGGTCGTCAGCACGAAGGCGAGGCGCATGGGCGGACGCTCGCACGGGGCGTGGGACTCCGCACGCCGAAAGGTAGCTTCAGAAGCGTCCGCTCAAGCCGACGGTGACGCCGCCGTCGCGCGACGGCGCGAACGTCGCCGACACGAGCACCTGGGACTTCGCCGCGGGCGACGTCACCTCGTAGCCCACCACGCTGCCCGCGAGCGGCAGCGCGAACAGCAGCGGCGTCCCTTCCGGCCCGCCGAACAGCACCGCGGCCGCGCCGATGCCCGCGCCCACCAGGTCGCCCAGCAGCGTCGCCCACCCGCTGCCGTCGCCGTCGAAGAGCCACCCCGACAGCAGCACGCCGATGGGCGCGGCGATGCTGAAGCCGATGCCCGCGCCCGCCCACGTCGCGCCCACGGGCTGCAGCGCGGAGTCCGGCAGCGTCGCCTGCCCCGCGAAGCCGCCGGCCACGCCGCCCGCCGCGCCCAGCGCGCCACCGAACAGCAGGCCCATGGCGATGCGCAGCCCGCGGCCCGGCGGCTCCTCCGTCTTCGCCCTGGCCTCCTCGGCCACCACCTGCTCGTACGGCGCGTTCGCCACGGCCGGCGGCTGCACCAGGCCTTGCGCGTCGGGCTGGCCCGGCGGCAGCGCGGGTTGTTCCGACTCCTCCAGCGTCACCATCGGCGGCGGCGGGAAGTCGGACGCGTCCTGCGCCAGCGCCACGCGCGCCAGCCACATCGTCACCAGCAGGCATTTCGTCAGGCGCGTCATGGTGTTGGAACAACACGGCCCGGCTTCAAACTTCTTCACCTCGAGGCCGGGGGTGTCTTCACAGTCGCTCCCTACCGTCCCTCCACGCAAGGCGAATCGCAGTGGCCTTCGGTGGGGCGTCATTCCGACGCCCGTGCAGCAGCAAGGAGAGACAGCATGTTCGGATTCCTCGTCGGCACCTTGAGCCTCATCGGCCTCATCAAGGTGTGGCGCTGGGGGCGGTACGGCCACGGGCGGCGCGGGTACGGCGGGCCGCGCCGGTGGATGCTGCGGCGGCTGTTCGAGCACCTCGACACCACGCCCGGCCAGGAGAAGGTCATCGCCGGCGCGGTCGAGGACGCGGAGCGCAAGCTGTGGGCGGCCCGGGAGGAGCTGCTCCGCGGCCGCGCGGCGTTCGCGAAGGCGATGCGCGGCGAGCGCTTCGAAGGCGCCGCGATCGACGCGGCCTTCGAGAGGCAGCAGGCGGCGGTGGACGAAGTGAAGAAGGCGGTGAAGGAAGGCATGGCCGCCCTTCACGAGGCGCTGACGGCGGAGCAGCGCGCGCGCCTCGCGAACCTCCTGGAGTTCGGCCCGGCGCGCATGCACGGCTGCGGCCATGGGCACTTCCGCCACGAGCCGCACCGCCGCGGCGGCGACGCCCAGGCCGTCAACCTCTGAGCTGAGCCGCACCTGAAACGCGAAAGGACACACACGTCATGCGCGGCTTCCTCATGGTCTTCCTTGGCCTCGGCGTCGTCTTCGGCTTCGGCTCCGGCATCGCCAGCGTGCGGCACCGCATGCACCACGGCTGCCACGACTGGCGGGACGGGCGGAGCGCCGACGCGCGCGGTGACTGGCGCGGCTGGCGCGAGGCCCGCGACGTCCAGCCCGAGGTGAAGGCGGCTCCCCAGACGGTGGTGCAGCCCCAGCCCACGCCCGCGCCGCTGGTCTTCGTCATCATGCCGCAGGGCGCTGCGCCGGCGCCGCAGGTGGTGACGGTGCCCGTGCCCGCCTCCGTGGTGACGCCCGTGCCGAGCGGGAACGTGGCGCCCCCGGCCAACGCTCCGTAGAGTCGCGTGCTCCATGAGCTTCCGGGTCCTCCTCATCGACGACGACGAGCGGCTGCCGGAGCTGCTCTCGTCGTACCTCGCGCAGAACGGCGTCACGTTGGCGCACGCGCCGGACGGGACCCGCGGGCTGGTCGCGCTCGAGCAGGGCGCGTACGACGCGGTGCTGCTCGACGTGATGATGCCGGGCCTGGACGGGCTGGAGGTCTGCCGGCGGATCCGCGCGAAGAGCCAGGTGCCGGTCATCATGTTGACGGCCCGCGGCGACGAGACGGACCGCGTGGTGGGCCTCGAGTTGGGCGCCGATGACTACGTGGCGAAGCCGTTCAGCCCGCGCGAGTTGCTCGCTCGCCTCCGCGCTGTGCTGCGCCGCAGCCGGCCCGAAGTGATGAGCGAGGCGCTCCAGGTGGGCGACGTGTCCGTCGACGTCCCGTCGCGGCTGGTGACGCGCGCGGGTGCGCCAGTGGAGCTGACGGGCATCGAGTTCGACATCCTCGTGGCGTTGATGCGGCGCGCGGGCCGGGTGGTGCCGCGCGACGCGCTCTTGTCCGAGGCCGGCCGCGGCGACGTCGTCGTCAGTGAGCGGACCGTGGACGTGCACATCAGCCACCTGCGGCAGAAGCTGAAGGACGATCCTCCCAGGCTCATCAAGACGGTGCGCGGCGTCGGCTACGTGCTGGCGAAGGACTGACACGTGTTCCCGCACCACCGCCACGGCCACTGGCGCCGGCGCCGCATGGGGCCCATTGGCCGGTACGTGGGCGCGCGGTTGCGGCGGCGCATCTTCGCGTGGTTCACCTGGGGCATCCTGTCCACCGCCGTCTTGGTGATGCTGGTGATGACGCTGATCGCGCGCGTGCAGGAGCCCGAGTGGGCGCAGACCTTCGAGCGTGGCCGCGCCTGGGTGGGCAAGCAGTTCGCCCGCGAGTGGGACGATCCGGCGGCGCGCGAGCGCTTCGCGCGGGAAGCCGCCGAGGACCTGTCCGCCGACGTCGAGCTGTACGACGCGACGGGCGCGGCGCTGCTGGCGACGGGCGCCCCGTGCGGCCGCCACGGCCTCGACATCCCCATCGCGCGGGGCGGGCAGCCGCTCGGCTCGGCGCGCCTGTGCTTTCGGCACCCGCCGGGCCTCGGCTGGCGCTGGCCGGTGATGCTGGGCGTGGGCCTGTTCGCGCTGTGGATGGCGTCGGGCCGCGTGGCGCGGCGGCTGTCCCGGCCGCTGGACGAGTTGTCGGAGGTGGTGCGGCGCATCGGCGCGGGTGATCTCACGGCGCGCGCGGAGCTCTCCTGCCGCGAGCCCGACGAGATCGGCGTGGTGGCCGACTCGGTCAACGAGATGGCCGCGCGGATTCAGAAGCAGATGGCGGACCAGCGCGAGCTGCTCGCCACGGTGTCTCACGAGCTGCGCACGCCGCTCGCCCGCCTGCGCATCATCAGCGAGCTGGGCCGCGACGGCGGCGCGACGCCGAAGACGTTCGATGACCTCGACCGCGAGGTGGAGGAGATGGACGCGTTGGTCGGCGAGCTGCTCGCCTCGAGCCGCGTGGAGTTCGGCCAGGTGGCGAGGCGCGAGCTGGACGTGCGCGAGCAGTGCGCACGGGCGCTGGAGCGGAGCGGCCTCGAGCTGGGCGCGTTGCGCCTGAAAGGCGACGCGGCGACGGTGAGCGCCGACCCGACGCTGCTGCAGCGCGCGCTGGCGAACCTGCTCGACAACGCGAAGCGGCACGGCGGTGGCGCCGACGCGCTCGAGGTGGACGTGGGCGCCGAGCTGACGCGCTTCGAGGTGCTCGACCGCGGCAAGGGCGTGCCCGAGGACGCCGAGCGCCTGTTCCACACGTTCACCCGCGGCCCGGACGGCGGGAGCACCGAAGGGCTGGGGTTGGGCCTCGCGCTCGTGCGGCGCATCGCGGAGGCGCACGGCGGCACCGCGTGGGCGAGGAATCGCGAGGGCGGGGGCGCGGCGGTGGGCTTTTCGGTGCGCACGAGCGCCGCCGCGGCCAGCGCACCGGCGTAGTCGCGCGCGAGGCGACCCCGTCCCGCGGTCTTGGACGTCCCCGCCGCGCTCGAGGCGACAGGCTCGGCGCTTGGGGCCGTCGCCGTCGCGAGGGGCCTGGCGCCGAGCGTTGGGCAGCCTGCGCTCGGGTCCGAAGCTGCGCGTCGAGGCGGCCGCCGCGCACCACCAGTGGCGTGACACGCGGTGCAGGTGGAGCGACCATCGGGGCATGCGCTTCGTCCTCGCGATGCTCGCGGCGGTGCTCTTCTCGGCCTGCGGCAACACGGCTTCCACCTGCGGCGCCAACCCATGCGGCGCGTGCGCGGCTCCGTGCGTCAACGCGCAGAGGTGCGTCAACGGCGCGTGGCGGTGTGGCTGCGACTGCCCGGATGCGGGGTGTGGGCCCAGCCCCTGCGGCGCGTGCCCCACCGGTTGCGCGGCGATGGACCAGTGCCTCAATGGTACCTGGGACTGCCGGTGCGCGTGCCCGTGACGGCGACCGCGAGGCGCTGCGCGTCGGCACCAACTTGAGCACCTTCGAGTAGTCGGCGAGCTGAACGAGGAGTGCGAGCGGGAGGAGGGACGAGAGCCGCAGCGCCATGCGGGGGTGACGCGCGGTGTCGCTCGTCGGCGGAAGTTTCAATCAGACAGAGTCGGTCGCGTTTGCGCACCTGGCCATCCCGGGGTGTGATGTCCGCGTGCGAGCCCTCTTCATCGCCGCGCTGCTGTGGGCCGTGCCGTCCGGAGCGGGCGTGAAGGTGCCGGCGGACGTCGGCTTCGGGCCCGCCGGCTCCTGGTTCTACGGACCGCTGCTCGAGAACCGCGGCGCCGTCCCGCACTTCGGGCTGATGATCAACGTGCACGCGGTCATCGATCAGGCGTGGGTCGAGGAGAACCGCGGATCGATCCCGCCGAAGTACCAGAAGATGGCCGACGGCATCTCCGAGGTGCGGATCGGCCCGTCCATCTTCATCCCGTCGACGCTGTACATCTCGCCGAAGCTCGACGCGCTCGGCGGCGTGGGAATGTACGGCGTGACGTGGACGCCGATCGGCCTCACGCTCATCAGCACCGGGCAGAGGTCCGCGCGCGATTGGAACAAGAGCCGCGGGCGCTTCTCCCTCGACGCGCACCTGCTGCTGACCTACCTCTTCATCCACTCCGACCTCGCCGGCATCCCCACCACGCACTTCCTGAGGCCGGGGCTCGAGCTCAAGGCGACCATCCAGCTCTCCGCCACCGAGCGCTTCCTCATCAGCTTCGGCGGCGGCGCGCAGGTGTACGTGCCGCAGGCGCTGGGCTCGTTCGGGTGGAACCCCATCGGCCAGTCCATCTGGCTCTCGTGGTTCGCCTTCTTGAAGTTCCACGTTCGCTTCCCCTACGAAGTCAACCTCTGACCCACTCCCCGTTCGAAGGAGCGCTTCCATGACCGGCCGCATCCGCAACGACTCGCCTTCCGTCACCACGCCGCGGACGATCCGCGACACGCCGCCGGCCTCGAGCCCCACGCCGGGGACGCCCGCCGCCGAGCCCGCGAGCCGCGGGTGGACGCCGCGCGCCGCGACCAACGCCCGCGTGGCCGCCACGGTGTCGAACGCGCTCAAGTCCGCCGGGCCGTCGAACATGGAGCTGATCCCCGGTCGCTACCCCGACGCGGTGTCGCTGCCGGCGGTGCTCAAGGCGATGGGCGCCTCGCCGCAGGGGCAGGCCGCGCTGGGCAAGGTGCTCGACGGCATCAAGGCGAGGACGGGCGTCGAGGTGAGCCCGGAGCTGCGCGCCGCAGTGCTCGCCAACCCCGAGGCGCTCACGAAGGCGCTCGAGCTGACGCCCGGCCAGCTGTCCGGCGGCATTCTCGCCATGAACGCCGCGTACCAGGCCGGCAAGCTGAAGCCGGCCGCACCCGCGCCGAACCTGTTGCCGCAGAAGTTCGACCTGAAGGATCTCGCCAGCGTCGACGCCCCGCGCCCGAAGTCCGAGATGAAGGAGCTCGCGCCCGGCCTCTTCCAGGGCGACCTGCCCAGCACCACCCCGGACGCGCAGGTGAAGACGAACCGCGTGGTGGCCGAGGTCTTCCAGCGCCTCGCCGGCAACGCCAGCGCCGCCGACGGCCAGAAGTTCGAGGTCACCTACGGCGGCAAGTCGTACTCGAGGCTCGAGGACTTCACCGCCGCGCTCAAGAGGGACGGCTACCAGGTGTCGGTCCGCTTCGACGAGCGCATCGCGAACTTCTCCAACCTGAAGACGGTCGTGCCCGGGACGAACCCGCCGAAGTTCGTCGACGTGCCCGCGCCGCTGATGATCAAGACGGGCATCAGGGACGCGAGCGGCAAAGAAGCGCTCGTCCCCGCCGTTCACAGCGAGATGGTCATCAGCATCAAGTCGGGGCCGAACACGAAGGGCCCCAGGCTGGACGCCGACATCAAGTACTACCAGGGGGTCAGCAGCACCGGCTTCTTCCCTGCCAACGTCCACGCCGAGCCGTCGTGGTGCGGCAAGAAGACGGTGGCCGAGGCGTCCGGCGACAAGGCGCTGCAGGCGATCCACCTCGCCGGCGCGTTCACCGATCTCGTCGAGACGACCGCGAAGGCGAAGAACCTGTACGCGGAAGGCTACGGGGTGACCGGCGTGTGCAACGACTCCGTCGCCGTGGTGCAGCAGGCGCTCACCGGCAAGGCCGACCAGTACCCGCTGCTCATGAAGGACTCGGTGCTGATGGGCGAGATCGACAAGCGCCTCGGCGACTCCAACACGTCCGACGATGCCACCTTCAAGTCCCTGCGCAACGCGATCCGCGAGCTGCCTTCGGACACGCGGAAGACGCCGTCGACGAAGGCCCGCGCGCTCGCGTCGATGCCGTGGCCCGAGGGCAAGGAGCCTTTCCAGAGTTCGGTCGAGGCCCGCCGAATCCTGAGTGAGTAGGCGCGGTTGTCCGGGCTGGCAACCCGGGGCCTCCAGGCGGCGACAATGACGTCGTGAACGTCCTTCGCTCCTTCGCCCGTGACCTGCTCCAGTTCCTCGAGGCGGATCGCGCTTCGCGGTCAGCCACGCCGGTGGAGGTGGGCGGCAAGAGCCTCCAGCCCGTCCGCGAGCAGAAGGTGCCGCAGGTGCTGGGCCTGTCGCGGTTTCGCGACGCGTTCGAGCAGTTTCCGCAGGGCCTCGGCGGCACGTTGCGCACGCTGCAGGCCGAGCGCGCCTTCCAGCGGCAGCCGGCGGCGCAGCTCCACACCTACTCCCGCGACGGCTTCGACGCGGGCCGGCGTTCGCCGGTCGATCTCTCCGGTGGCGTGAAGGCTCCGGCCGTGGCGCTGGCGCCTGACGCCCCGGCGAGGGCGGCGAGCGCGGCGGGCGCCTTCACCGCGTCGCTCGACGATCTCGCCGGGCTCTGATCTGAGCGCCGTCAGCTCAACACGCCCAGCTTCACGCCGTCCCTCTTCTTCAGCCCCACCGCCTCGGGACCGTCCGTCTCGAGGCCCAGCGCCATCTCGAGGAGGTCGATGAGCGCGGCGCGGGAGTCGGTGTCGTCCGGCGCCAGCACGGTCACCTCGATCGGCAGGCGGTCCTCGGCGGGCACGGGCTCGGGCTCGAGCGGCTTCCCGTCGGGGCCGAGGTCCTCGACGAGCAGGTCTCCATCGCGGTGGACGGTGTAGCGGCGGTGCATGGCGTACGACTGTACGCCACGATCGACCGCGCCGCGCGGAGGTCGATCGTCTAGAGTGGGGCCGTGTCCTTCGGCCTGTCCGTCTTCGCGCGCCGCCTCATGCTGGACCCGTCGGGGGCCCGGGCGAGCCTCAAGTCACCGGCCCTCGTGTGGCGCGCGCCGCCGCAGAACGTCACCGAGTCCGACCACTGGATGATGACGAACACCGGCGGGGAGATGACGCGGCCGCGCGCCGGTGAGCCGCTCATCCTCCTCGTGGAGAAGGTCCCCGGGCGGATGAACCCATTCGCCATGGGCGTCACCATCGGGCGCGTCGAGTCGAACGACATCGTGGTGGACGACGGCTCGGTGAGCCGCTTCCACGCGTGGCTGCAGCACGACGAGCGCACGCAGGCGTGGACCGTCACCGACGCCGAGTCGAAGAACGGCACCTTCGTCGACGGCCGGAAGCTGGCCGGCAAGGAGCGCGCGGCGCTGAGCGACGGCTCGGAGCTGAAGGTGGGCGACGTGGTGCTGCGCTTCATGCTGCCCGACGCGTTGATCGCCTTCGTCGAACGCGCCTCGCGCGGCGAGTTCTGAACCGGCCGTTCAGGGATCGAAGCGGTAGCCCAGCCCGCGCACCGTCTTGAAGTGCCGCGGCTCGTCCGGCGAGGCCTCGAGCTTCTGCCGCAGCTGGCTGACGAAGTTGTCCACCGTGCGCGCCGTGCCTTCGTAGCCGTAGCCCCACGCGCCCGACAGCAGCTCGTCGCGGCTGAAGGTGCGGCCCGGGTGGGTGACGAAGTGCGCGAGCAGCTTGAACTCCTGCGCGGTGAGGTCCACCGGCTGGCCTGCCCGCGACACCGTCTTGGCGCGCAGGTCGACGCGCGTGTCCGAGAAGGCCACCGCGTCGCCGTCGCGGAAGCGGCGGCGCAGCACCGCGCGGATGCGGGCAAGCAGCTCCTGCAGGCCGAACGGCTTCACCACGTAGTCGTCGGCGCCGAGGTTCAGGCCGGTGATCTTGTCCGGCTCGAGCCCGCGCGCCGACAGCACCACCACCGGCACCTGGTTGCCACGCGCGCGCAGCTCCTCGAGCACCTCGAAGCCGTTCATCTGCGGCAGCATCACGTCCAGCACCAGCAGGTCCGGCGCCTCGTCGATCGCCTTCTGCAGGCCCGTCTTCCCGTCCTGCGCCTGGAGCACCTCGTAGCCCTCGTAGCGCAGGCTCATCGACAACCCCGTGAGGATGGAGAGGTCGTCCTCGACGACCAGGATCTTGAGGCGTTGGTCACTCATGGGCGACGGGCAGGTGGATGCGGAAGGTACTGCCACGATTCGGCGCGCTGTCCACGGAGATTCGTCCGTGGTGCGCCTGGACGATGCGCTGGGCGATGGACAGGCCGAGACCGGAGCCTTCCGTCTCGCGCGACAGCAGGTCGTCCACCCGGTAGAAGCGCTCGAAGATCTTCCGGTGCTCGCGCGACGGAATGCCGATGCCGTTGTCCTGCACCTCGAACACCACGTGCCCGTCGTCGCGCCTCACGCGCAGCGCGATCCGCTTGTCGGCCTTCGTGTACTTGAAGGCGTTCTGCAGCAGGTTGAGCAGCGCGCCGCCGATCGCCGCGCGGTCCACGTTCACCGCCGGCAGCCCCTCGGCCACCTCGACGGTGAAGTTCATCGGCGCGCCCATGTGCTGCGCCTGAAACGCCGCCACCGCCGCGTCAACGAGCCCCTGCGGGCCGCAGCGCTCCATCTGGTACTGCTTGCGGCCGCTCTCGATGCGCGCCCAGTCGAGCACCGATTCGATCATCTCCGACAGGCGCGTCGTCTCCCGCGAGAGGAGATCGAGCACCGTCTGCATCTCCTCGCCCTTCACCCGGCCGAGCGCGAGCATCTCGATGAACATGCGGATCGAGGTGAGCGGCGTGCGCAGCTCGTGGCTCACCAGCGAGACGAAGTCCGTTTTGAGCCTCGACAGGCGCGCCTCGCGGTACAGCGTGCGGCCGGTGAAGATCACCCCCAGCGCGAGGGTGATGTAGAAAACCCCGAGCAGCACGCCGTAGAGCGCGCGGTTGCGCGACGACGCTCGCGCCACCGGGTCCTCGCCCTCGGAGTACGCCACCAGCCGGAAGTCCTGCAGCGGGGCGGGCAGGGAGAGGCTCGCCAGCTCGCGCGGGCCGAGCGCCGCCTCGCGCACCTCCGACACGCCCGACACCAGGCGCGCCACCACGCCCTCGGGCGCCTCGCGCTTCACCGGCACCAGCGCGAGCCGCGCGGGCTCTCCCGCGGGGATGAGCCGCGCGCCCACCTGCTCCAGCAGCTCGTCGACCGCCGCGCCCGACAGCCGCGCCCCCACCACGCGCTCGCCGGAGCGCTCCGCGGCGAGCAGCATCGTCTGCGGGCCCACCACCGAGAAGACGACGGGCCGCGCCGGCAGCTGCGCCAGCTCCGGGCCCAGGCTCCTCACCGCCGCCTCGACGCGCGCGTCGCGCGAGTGCACCTCGCCGTCCACGGTGAAGCCGACGTCGGTGAGCCTTTGGCCGTTGAACGTGAGCTCGAGGCCATCCTCCGACTCCGACGCCGTCGCCGCGGCCAGCTCCGCCTGCAACTCCGCCAGCGCCCCCGCCAGCCGCCCGGCCCACACCCTCTCGAGCCGCTTCTCCACCGCCGCGCGCTCGTTGACGATCGCGACGATGCCGAAGCCGGACAACCCCGCCGACGGGAGCACCACCAACAGGATGAGCAGGGTGAAGGTCCGTCGGAACGACAGGAACTCCACCGTCTCCGGGGTCGCCATGGCCTGGTCAGTCGCGCGCACCCGTGCGCGGCCCTGCGCAGTTGCAGCGCAGAATGCTGCACAGCGCAATGATCGAAAGGGTCCCTTCTGGCATCAAACAGCCGTCGCCCCTGGGACCTGAGCCCGATCAAGGCAGGCACGGGGGCTGCAGGTGACGCGGCGCGGGTTGGAAAGATTTTGAATTTCCAGAAGGATACGGTGGTCGAGGGGCGACGTCAGACCGGCACCCTGACACGGGTGGCAGACGCGCCGGGGCCGGGATTGGGGCTGACGTGAGTCAAACGCTGTCGTTGGAGCGGGAGAGCACATGAACATGCTGAAGCGGACGATGTTGGTGGGGGCGCTGGCGGCGGCGGCGGCGATGCTGACGGCCTGTGGACCGGGGTCGAGCGCGAGCGCGAGCCGGGCCTCGGGCTCGCTGGCGCTCTCGCAGGACGACGCGTTGCTCTACGCGGTCGACACGGACAACGGCATCGTCGCGGTCGTCGACACCAGGACGGACCAGAAGATCGCCGAGGTGAAGGTCGGCCTGCACCCGACCCGCGTGCTGGTCGGCGCCGACGACACCATCTACGTGTCCAACCGGGGCGAGCGCACCGTCTCGGTCATCACCCGCGGCGACTGGAAGGTCGCGAAGACGCTGGACGTCGGCGTCGAGCCCAACGGCCTCGCGCTGACGCCCGACGGCAAGACGCTGCTGGTCGTCTCGGCGACCTCGCGCACCATGGTGGAGACCGGCACCCTCACCGCGTTCGACACCGCGACGCTGGCGCTCAAGTGGGACCTGAACGTCGGCAACGAGCCCCGCGGCGTGGCGGTGGTGGGCAACGGCAAGCGCGCGGTCGTCTCGCTGCTCAAGGGCGACCCGCTGACCGGGAGCCCCGGCAGCCAGATCGTCGAGGTCGACCTCGAGAACGCGCGCCTCGGCCAGAAGGACCTGGGCTTGTACGCCGCGGCGAACGCGTCGCGCGACAGCACGGGCATCGGTTCGGCTTTCTCCACGTTCCGCGCGCGGGCGATGAACGATCTGATCGTCACGCCCGACGGCAACCGCGTCTTCGCCCCGGTGGTGTGGGCGCGCGAGGACTCCATCGGCCGGCGCCCGTCGAGCGCCGGCGGCTACTATTCGGCCGGCGGCCCGTGCAACATCGGCGCGGTCGCCACCGCGGGCATCGTGACGGTCGACACCTCGTCGACGCCGACGCCGCAGGTGGACGACCTGACCGCGTGCTTCACCACCGGCACGAACAGCGAGAACAAGGACTTCCCGACCTCGACCCTGGCGCCGCGCGTGTCGGACGCCGGTGACGCGATCCAGGGCCCGACGGTGGGCGTGGTCGACCCCACCGGCACCTGGCTCTTCGTCGTCAACCGCGAGTCGTCGAACGTGGCCATCATGCCGACGTACCGCCGCACGGGCGCGGACCTCGACTTCAACCGCACCGGCACCTCGGTGCGCTCGCTGGTGCGCGTGGGCGCCGGCGCCGACGGCATCGCGCTCAGCCGCGACGGCTCCAAGGCGTACGTGTACAGCCAGTTCGACCACCGCATCGACGTGCTGACGGCACAGGGCCGCGGCGACGGCGCAGAGGTCATCAACACCGGCAAGCCGATCCCCGTCGCGCAGGACACGCTGCCCGCGGATCTCGCCGAAGGCCGCCGCCTCTTCTTCGACGCGCTGGACACCCGCATGAGCTCGGCGCAGACGAACGTCGCGTGCTCGACCTGCCACCTCGAGGGCCGTGAGGATGGCCACGTGTGGCAGTTCCCCGACGGCCCGCGCCAGACGCCCGCGCTCGCCGGCCGCCACCTGCTGGCGACCGCGCCGTACCACTGGAGCGGCGAGTTCACCACGCTCGACGCGTTCAACGTGCACACCATCACCGAGCGCATGGGTGGCTCGGGCCTCTCGCCCGCCGCGGCGGCGAAGCTGGACGCGTACATCGACCAGCTGCCCTTCGGTGAGAACCCGCTGAAGACGGCCATGCCCGTCGAGGCGGCGCAGCGCGGCCGCGCGGCGTTCGAGAAGGCCGGCTGCGCGACCTGCCACGCCGGCGAGCTGTTCACCAACAACCAGAACGCCGACGTCGGCACGGTGGCGCTCGCGGGCGCGAACCCGGACAACGGCCCGGTGCTGCAGCGGGGCTTCAACGTGCCGTCGCTCCTGGGCATCGGCCGCACGGCGCCGTACCTCCACGACGGCACGCAGGGCACGCTCGAGGACCGCATCTTCAACAACCCGGGCGACCGCCACGGCGTCACCTCGGCCTTGAGCGACCAGGAGAAGTCGGACCTGGTGCTGTACCTGAAGTCGCTCTGACACCTCGCCCGCCGGCCGTGCGAGACTCGGGCCCGCGATGAGCGGACTGCGCAGCCTGATGCTGGGGGTGGTGCTCCTGTCGGGGGCTCCCCTCGCCCAGGCGCCCGAGGACGAGTGGGGCGGTTTCCCCGGGCAGGCGACCCCGCCTCCCGCGCCCACCCCCACGCCGCCACCGTCGCCGATCGACGCGCCGGCGGCCCGGCGGGAGCCGCTGCCGGCGCCCGTCACGCCGCGCCCGCCGCCCGCCACCTGGGCCCGGCCGCAGCGGCCGCCGGAGGAGCCCAACACCATCAGCATGATGGGCGCGCCCACGCTGGGCCCGTGGGGGCGCGGGCAGCTCTTCCTGCTCGGCTTCCCGCTGCTCTCCATCCGCGCGTCCTTCGGGCTCGCGAAATGGTTCGACCTCGGCGTGGGCTTCGACTCCTTCTACGGGACGATGAACGAGCCGCGCGCCACGATGCGCTTCGGCCTGCTGCAGAACGACTCCTGGGCGCTCGCCATCGCGCTCGAGGGCGGCTACGCCTTCTTCACGCAGTCCGCGCCGCGGGAGAACCGGGGCGCGCGGTGGATCACCGGCCGCCGCAACATCAACCTCTCGCCGGCCTTCGTGGTGAGCTACCGCAACGGCCAACGGCGCTCGGCGCGGCTCTTCTTCGAGGCGCGCTACCTGCTGGCGCTCGACACCGAGCCCGTCGCGCTGGATCCGCTGGGAGGCGTGCCGCCGGACGTGGTGCTGGGGCACAACGGCGGGCTGCGCGGCGGCGCGGAGCTGCCCTTGTCCACGAAGACGTCCTTCGTCTTCCAGCTGGGCCTCGAGTTCCACGGACGCGCCGAGGACTCGGTGGCCATGCCCGTGTGCTCGGTGGGCCTCGTCACGGGCCTCTGACGGGGCCGGGACAAAGCGCGCGCCCGGCCACAAGCGCGCCCCGAAGTGCTAGGACGCCCGCCCATGAAGAAGGCGACCGTCTTCGGCGCGGGCAGCTTCGGGACCGCGGTGGCGCAGGTGTTGACCGCCAACTTCGACGAGGTGGTGCTGTACAGCCGCGACGCCGCGCAGGCCGCGGCGATCAACGCGACCCATGAGAACGCCGAGTACCTGCCGGGCCTGCCGCTGTCCGGGAAGATCCGCGCCACCAGCGACGTGGAGGCTGCTGCCGCCAACGCCGAGCTGGTGGTGGTCGCCGTGCCGTCGCACGCGCAGCGCGGCTTCGTCACGCAAGCCGGCCGCTTCTTCCCGATGCACGTGCCCATCGTCACCGTGGCCAAGGGCATCGAGAACGACACGCTCGCGACGATGACCGAGGTGCTCGAGCAGTGCCTGCCCGAGGACTACTCGCCGCACATCGCCGTGCTGTCGGGGCCGTCGTTCGCCAGGGAGATGATGAAGAAGCTGCCCACCGTGGTGACGGTGGCCTCGCGCTTCGAGAAGACCGCGCGGCAGGTGCAGGCGGCGTTCGCGTCCGAGTTCTTCCGCACGTACACCTCGAACGACGTCGTCGGCGTGCAGGTGGGCGGCGCGCTCAAGAACGTCATCGCCATCGCCGCGGGCATGAGCGACGGCATGGGCCTCGGCCACAACTCGCGCGCGGCGATCATCACCCGCGGGCTGGCGGAGATCAGCCGCATGGCGGTGCGCATGGGCGGCAACCCGTTGACGCTGTCGGGCCTCGCCGGCATGGGCGACCTGGTGCTCACGTGCACCGGCGACCTCTCGCGAAACCGCACGGTCGGCATGGCGCTGGGCCAGGGCAAGTCGATGCAGGAGATCCTCGGCGGCATGCACCAGGTCGCCGAGGGCGTGAAGACGGCGAAGAGCGCCCGCGACCTGCAGGTGAAGTTCGGCGTCGAGCTGCCGATCTGCGAGCAGGTGTACCTGATCGCCTACGAAGGAAAGAACCCCAGGGCCGCGGTGGTCGACCTCATGGTCCGCGCGCCGAAGTCCGAGCTGGTCTGAAGGCCGTCCTTTTCTTGGAGAACGTGATGAAGAAGCAGATCGCAGGCGCGCTGGCGGTCGTCGGGATGTTCGCGCTGTCCGGGTGCTCGTGCGGCACGCAGACCACCAAGCGCGAGCCCAAGATCGAGGTCATCGACGACATGGGCAACGCCCGGTCGAGCGTCGACTTCGGGCAGGTGCAGCTCAACGTCACCGGGACGCAGTCGGTGCGCATTCGCAACAGCGGCGCCGGGGCGCTCACCATCTCGGGCGTCACCTTCTCGAACGCGCTGTTCGGCCTCGGCACCACCGCGCCGGTGGTGGTGGGCGTGGGCGAGGAGACGCAGCTGCCGCTCACCTTCACGCCGACCACCGCGGACCTGCGCGAGACGGGCACCGCGACCATCGCCTCGGACGACCCGGTGAACCCCACGGTGGTGCTGAACGTCGCGGGCACGGGCGTCACCGCCGTCGCCACGGTCATGCCGGCCACCATCGACTTCGGCGAGGTGTACGTCCGCGAGATGAAGTCCATCACGGTGACGCTGACGAACTCGGGCTCGAACGACCTGCCGGTGAGCGCGGCGCGCCTGAGCGCGTCGGTGCCGGCCTCGGTGACCGGCGACCTGTCCACGCTGGTGACGACGCTGAAGGCCGGCGAGTCGGCCAGCGCGGTCCTCACGTTCGCGCCCATGGCGACCGACACGGTGGCCGGCGCGCTGGAAATCGAGCTCCCGCGGGAGCTCGGCACGAAGTCGGTGCCGCTCACCGGCCAGGGGATCCAGGCGCTGCCGCGGCTGTGCGTGAAGTGGGACGACTCGCCCTTGGAGAGCTGCACGGACCAGACGCTCACCTTCCTCGAGGCCCGCGCGGGCTCGCTGTGCGACGCGCGCCTCTACCCGCCGGACGGCGGCCCGAGCCCCTGCGTCGGCGTCGACGGCGGCGTGGTGGCGTACGAGCGCACCGGCAAGCTGTACTTCCGCAACGACGGCAACACGCCGGTCACCTACACGCTGAACTACCAGGCGCAGGTCGGCGCGAGCTGCGACGGCGGCTCCACCATCGACTTCGTGTTCGCCAACGCGCCGGCGGCGGGCGACGGCGGTACGCAGCCCTCATGGATGGAAGGGAACACCAGGGTGCCCGCATCGGTGATGGACCCGAAGCCGTGGGAGACGGCGCCGGTTGCGCTCACCTACCGAGCGCGCTCGGGCTGCCGCGAGGACGCCGCCGACCAGGCGCGCGTGCTGTGGACGCGGCAGGGCGAGCCGGTCGGCGCCACGCGCATGCCGCAGACGCTGATCCTCAACCTCACCGGCCAGTCGCTCTTGCCGCGCGGCGTGCCGCAGGACATCACCATGACCGGCACGGTGACGCTGACCGCCGACTTCTACGGCGTGGGCAACGCCGGTGACGCCCCCCTCGAGGTGCGCAGCGTGTCGTTGTGGCAGGCCGAGTTTCTCGCCGACGGCGGCCGCGGCCAGGTGCCGTTCGAACAGTGCGATCCGATGAGCACCGGCGACTGCCGCTTCTTCCACTGGAGCGCCGACGGCGGCGACCCGAACCTGCGCCTGCCGCGCTCGCTCGCCGGCACCACCAACACCTCGGTGCCCACGCGCGAGGTGTTGGGGAAGATCGAGTTCGGCCCCGCGGCGGACGGCGGCATCGCCCCGCAGCTGAACAAGGACTACGGCGTCTTTGCGGTCATGGACACCAGCGACCCGTACCTGCCGCAGGTGATCGCCCGCGTCCGCGGCGTCGCGCGATGAGCGGCGCGGCGTCCGCGCCGCTACACGCTGTTCGACAGACCCTTCATTCTCCACGTCGTGACGTGGCTGGTGTCGGTCCGCGCCTCGAGGATGTTGTCAGCCTGCATCTCCTCGAGCACCTTGAGCAGCTTCAGCCGAGGGATGCCGACGTTCTTCGACAGCGCGTCGGCCGTCATGCCCCAGATCTCCCGGCGCAGCTCGCGGATGATCTCCCGCTTGAGCTCGGCCTTCTGCAGGCCGTCCATGTCCTCGGTGCGCCACGCGGTGATGACGCCGAGGGCGATGAGCGCCACCACCACCACCGCGATGAGCGGGTAGATGATGTGCGTGTTGTTCTCGAGCAGCTCGATGTACTTGACGCGGGTCGCGCCCACCGGCTTGGCGTAGGGCGTCGGTTCGCCCGGCATGTCGATGAGCAGGGCCGTGGCCAGGAGCAGGATCTTCACGAAGGAAAAGTGTACCTGGATCGCCGGGTGGGGGAAGCTCCGGCCCGGTGGATCTGGTCATCGGTAACGCCACAGTCGTCACGATGAACGCGGCGCGCGAGGTGCTGCGCGACGCCGAGCTCGTCATCCAGGGCAACAGGATCGCGAAGGTGGGCCCGCCGGCGCGCGGCGGCAAGCGCGGCGTGCGCCGCTTCATCGACGCGAAGGGCCGCGTCGTCATCCCCGGGCTCATCCACAGCCACATCCACGCCTGCCAGACGCTGTGCCGCAACCACGCCGACGGGCTGGAGCTGCTCGACTGGCTGCGCGAGCGCATCTGGCCGTTCGAGGCGGCGCATGACGCGGCGTCGATGCGCGCGTCGGCCGACCTCACCTGGCTCGAGCTCATCAAGAGCGGGGCCACGGCGGCGCTCGACATGGGCAGCGTGCGTCACTACGACGCCGTCTTCGAGTCCGCGCGCGACGCGGGCATCCGCCTGGTGGGCGGCAAGTGCATGATGGACGCGGGGCAGGGCGTACCCGTCCGGCTGCGCGAGGCCACCCAGGCGTCGCTCGACGAGAGCGTCCGCCTCATCGACACCTGGCACGGCGCCGAGGGGGGCCGGCTGCGCTACGCGTTGGCGCCGCGCTTCGTGCTGTCGTGCACCGAGGAGCTGCTGCGCCGCGTCGCCGGGATCGCCGCCGAGAAGGGCGTGCGCATTCACAGCCACGCCAGCGAGAACCCCACCGAGTGCGACGTGGTGCGCGACAAGACGGGCATGGACAACGTCTCGTACTTCGCGCACCTCGGGCTGCTCGGGCCGCACACCACGCTGGCGCACTGCGTGTGGCTGACCGCCGACGAGCAGAAGCACCTGCGCGAGTCGCACACCCGCGTCGCGCACTGCCCCAGCGCGAACCTGAAGCTGGCGTCGGGCTACGCGCGCGTGCCCGAGTTGATGCAGCAGGGCATCGTGGTGGGCCTCGGCGCCGACGGCGCGCCCTGCAACAACAACCTCGACATCTTCGTGGAGCTCCGGCTCGCGGCGCTCCTCCACAAGCCGCGCACCGGCCCCACCTCGATGAGCGCCCTCGAGGCGCTGGAACTCGCCACCTTGAACGGCGCGAAGGCGCTGGGCCTCGATGGCGAGGTGGGCAGCCTGGAGGAAGGCCGGCTGGCGGACCTGGTGACGGTCGACCTGTCCCAGGCGCACGCCACGCCCAACGGGGACGTCGTGTCCACACTGGTCTACGCCGGACAGAGCCGCGACGTGCGCGACGTCATCGTCGATGGCCGCGTGCTGATGCGCGAGCGCGAGGTGGTGACGCTGGACGAGCGGAAGGTGCTGGCCGAGGCCGAGCGCCACGCCGCGCGGCTGTTGGCAACACTCGGTTGACACCGGTGCCAGCATCCTGTCGGCGGACCGGATCTCCCCGGATCCACTGAACGAAAACCTGAATGACGGCGGGGGCTTGCTAAATGGCGTTGCCTTTGCTTCATACGGCCCACATCGGAGCCAACTTCTCCGGGAGCAGGCCGGGTGTCCCTTCGCCGTACGCACAGACCAGGGGTGTGGGGGCCGGCGCTGGCCTTCGCCCTGGCGCTGTCTGCGTGCCAGTGCGGCCCGGGGCCTGAGCTACCGGACGGGGGCGAGACGCCGGACGCGGGCCGCCGCAAGCCCGACAGCGGCGTCATCACCGTCATCTACCCGGACGCGTCGGTGCAGTACCCGCCGGTGTACGCCGGCGAGGACTGCCCGCCGGAGGCCTTCGGCACCACCGAGGAGCTCGACGGCGGCGCGGTGGAGTTCGACGGTGGCCAGCGCTTCGGGCTGTGCGTCGCGCTGCGCACGCTGACGGGCGAGGCGTTGCTCAACGGCGCGCCGGTGCGCGGCAACATCAACCTTCAGTTCCTCGGCGGCGGCTTTCGCTCGGAGCTGAACCGCAGCCCCGACTCCCTCGGCCGCTACGAGGCGAAGGTGATGCGGTCGCGCTACGACATGCTCAAGTACTGGCCCGAAGGCGTCTTTCCGACCTTCGAGGGCCACGAGGACTTCGGCTTCCTCGACATGACGAAGGACCAGTCGCGCAGCCTGCTGGCGAACTCGCATGTGCTGCGCGGCAGCGCGATCTTCGGCGGGTTGCCCTTCACGCCCAGCCGCTTCCCGCAGGACATCTGGTTCCAGGCCTACGGGTTGCCGCAGGGCCAGGAGGTGCGGGTCACCAGCCAGTCGGGCGCGTACGAGCTGTCGCTGCTGGAAGGCACCTTCACGCTGTTCCTGTCCACGCCGGCGTCGTCGCTCTACGGCACCGAGCTGCGCAACTACCAGGTCGTCAACCGCAACCTCGACTTCAAGTACGACCAGGAGTTGGACATCGACATCCCCACCTCGCTGCTCGAGGGCGAGGTGACGCTCGACGGCCAGCCGATGCCGGATCGCCGGCAGGGCGCCGATTACCAGCTGGCCTTCGTGCGGCCCGGCGACACCGAGGCGGCGGTCATCTCCCACCAGGAAGGCGGCGTGCCCGGCTACGCGGCGCTGGTGCCGAAAGGCGAGTACGGCGTGCAGCTGCGCTTCGAGGCCGCGCCCGATCGCCACCTGCCGTCGGAGGTCTGGAACAAGCCGCTCGCGCCGTACGTGAACTTGAACTCCGACGGGCGCCTGTCGGTGAACCTCTCCACGCACCTCGTGGAGGGCGGCATCCTCGTCGACGGGAAGCCGGTGCGGCCGAACCCCAGCTACAACTGGCGCCTCTTCCTGTTCGGCGCGGCGAACGCGTCGGACGTCTCCAGCTTCCTCCTCTACGAGGTGCCGCTCGACTCGAGCGCCTTCTTCCTGCGTGTCTTCCCGGGCGACTACTTCACCATCCTCTGGGTGGACGACGGACTGGGCGATGATCTCGCCGAAGGCTTCTACGTCGTCGACCGCTACTTCCAGGTGCACCAGAACGTCTCGCTGCCCATCTCGCTGGACACGGCGATGTTCTCGGGGCGCCTCACGGTGGACGGCACGGTGCCGCCCCCGGGGCAGCGCGCGGGGTGGCTGTCGTTCCGCAACCGCGCCATGACGGGCCAGTACAGCTGGTACCGCCGCTCGGTGACGGTGGGTGAAGACGGCTTCTTCCGCGTGCGCCTGCCGAAGGGCGAGTACGAGGTGTACTTCACCATCGATCGCCAGACGTTCCCCGAGTACGCGAGCGGCCGCCAGCTGCTCGTCTCGCGCATCCTGGTCGACGAGCCGGTGGTGCAGGACCTCGCGTACGAGACGGTGAGGGTGACGGGGCCGCTTCGCGTCGGCGGCAGCGTGGTGGACGACACCATCGGCGGCCCCGAGGTGGGCCTCAAGATGACGCGGCAGAGCGATCTGCGCGAGTGGGAGTGGGGCTTCGAGGGAGGAAAGTCCGACTACGTCCTGCGGATCCCCGAAGGCGATTACGCGCTTGACTTCGTCATCTACGAGAACGCCATCGACGGCGTCGCGTTCGGCAACGCGCCGATGGGCCGCCGCATGAACGTCATCAAGCCGGCGTCGGCGCTCGACCCCCGCTAGAGTCCGCCGGCGGTGAGCCCGGTCATCGAGGTGCACGGCATCATCCATGACTTCGGCGCGCTGCGCGCCGTGGACGGGGTGTCCTTCGAGGTGGCCGCCGGCGAGGTGGTGGGGCTGCTCGGCCCCAACGGCGCCGGCAAGACGACGACCTTGCGGGTGCTGGCCGGGCTGCTCACCCCTTCGGCGGGCCGCGCGGTGCTCAACGGCGTCGACGTCCACCGGCAGCCGCTCGAGGCGCGAAGACGCCTCGGCTTTCTCACGGCGTCCACCGGCCTCTACGAGCGCCTCACCGGCCGCGAGGTGCTCACCACCTTCGGGCGGCTCCAGGGGCTCGACGAGGCGACGTTGGCGCGGCGCGTGGCCGAGGTGACGCGGGAGCTCGAGCTCGAGGACTTCCTCGACCGGCGCTGCGGGCAGCTGTCCCAGGGGCAGCGGCAGCGCATCTCCATCGGGCGGGCGGTGGTGCACGACCCCCCGGCCTACGTGCTGGACGAGCCGACCGCCTCGCTCGACCCGCTGGCGTCCCGCGACATCCTCGAGCTGGTGCAGCGGGCGCGAGCGCGCGGGAAGGCGGTGCTCTTCTCGACGCACCGCATGGAGGAAGCGGAGCACCTCTGCACGCGGCTGCTCTTCGTGCGCGGAGGGCGCATCGTCGCGCGGGGCACCGCCGAGGCGCTGCGGGCCGAGAGCGGCCAGGCCACGCTGACCGGCGCCTTCCTGCACTTCGCGAGCGGCGCGGCGGAGGCGCGGCCGTGAGCGTGCTTTTCGTGCTGCTCGAGAAGGAGCTGCTCGACGTCGTGCGCGATCGCCGCACGGTGGTGCTGACGCTGGTGCTTCCGGTGCTCCTCTACCCCGGCATCCTCACCCTGATGGGGGCGATCATCGCCGCCGGCAAGGACCGGCTGAAGCACGAGCCGCTGGTGGTCGCGGTGACGACGGCCGACGCGCAGCGCTTCCTCGACGCGCGAGCCCCACCCCCGCACACCACCTGGCGGCGGGTCGCGCGACCCGAGGCCGAGGCGCTGTTGCGCGACAAGAAGGTCGCCGCCATCGTCGACGCGAAGGAAGGCGCCGCGGCCGACGTCGACGGTGGCCGCCAGGCCACCGTCACCGTGCTGTACACGAAGCGCTTCGACCGATCGATGGAGGCGCTCGAACGCGTGCGCCCGGTGCTGGAGGCCGCCGGCGCGCGCGCGCTGAGGCTGCGCCTCGAGGCCCGCGCGCTGGATCCCGCCTTCGCGACGCCGGTGAAGCTGGAGGCGGTGGACCTCGACTTCCAGAAGGAGCTGGGGCCGCTCATCGCGTCGCGGCTGTTGCCGGTGGTGCTCTTGATGATGCTCTTCATCGGCGCGCTCTACCCGGCGGTCGACCTCACCGCGGGCGAGAAGGAGCGCGGCACGCTGGAGACGCTGCTCGTGTGCCCGGTGCGGCCGGTGCAGGTGATGGCCGCGAAGTACCTCACGGTGGCGCTCGTCTCGGTGGTGTCCACGCTGGTGAACCTGGGCGCCATGGCCGGCACCTTCGGCGCGGGCCTCTCGCTGGCCGGGGAGGGCGCCAGCACGTCCCTGCGCTTCACCGCGGGCCAGGTGGCGGTGATGCTCGCGTGCCTGGTGCCCGCGGCGCTGCTGGTGAGCGGCGTCGCCCTGGCCGTCTCGTCCATGGCGCGGACCTTCAAGGAAGGCCAGTCGTTGATGACGCCGGTGATGCTGGCGGGCCTGGCGCCGGCGCTGGTGTCGCAGATGCCCGGCATCGAGCTGACCACCGTCACCGCCCTGGTGCCGCTGCTCAACGTGGCATTGCTGGTGAAGGCCGCCGTCCTGGGAACGGCCACCGCCGCCACCACCGCGCTGACGGTCGGCTCGGTGCTGGTGAGCGCCGCCCTCGCCCTCAAGTGGGCCGCAAGTGCCTTTGACAGCGAGGTTTTTCGCTTCGGCGGAACGCCCGGCTGGGCGAAGGTGTGGGCCGGACGAAAGCGCGGCTGACACGCAATACACACCTTCCCACGACGTCATGCGTTCCAGCGTGTAGGATTTCGGCAGCACCCACGACCAGGGAGATCGCCCCACCATGTGGCAACGCTTCAAGCGCGCGATGCGCAGCTTTGTCGGCTTCTTCGTCAGCACCATCGAGGATCCCGAACTCATCCTCGAGCAAAACATTCGGGACCTGAACGACCAGGTGCCCAAGATGAACGAGTCGATCGCCATGGTCCGGGCGAACCAGACGCTGCTGGAGAAGGAGAACGCCAAGTACAAGGCCGAGGTGAACGACCTCACCGCCAAGGTGCGGGCCGCGATCCAGGCCGGGCGTGACGACCTCGCGGCGCAGTACGCGACGCGGCTCCAGATGGAGAAGGGCGCGCTGGCCCGCAACGAGCAGCAGCTCGCCACGGCGAAGGCGGCCTACGAGAAGGCGCTGAACGTGAAGAAGGCGTTCATGCGCGAGAAGGACCGCAAGACGGCCGAGGCGCTCGCGGCGATCCGCGACGCGCGGCGCTCCAAGTGGCAGGCCAAGGTGGCCGACGCCATGGAGTCCTTCGAGGTCGCGGGCATCGACGCCACGCACGACGAGATGCTGCGCAAGGTGGAAGAGCAGACCGCCATCAACGAGGCGCGCATGCAGATGGCGCTCGAGGGCGTCGACCACCAGGCCCTGAAGATCGAGGAGGAGGCCGAGGCGATCCAGGCGCAGGAGCTCGTGAAGCAGTTCAAGATGGAGATGGGCCTGCAGAGCCCGGCGCCGGTGTCGGAGGTCTCCGCCGGCGGAGAGAAGACCATCGGCAAGAAGGTCGAGGTCAAGTAGCTCCCACCTGGGCGCCGCAAGGTGAGCGACTCCCACGCGGGCGGTGGCCGGAGGCGACTGCGGGTCGGCCGGCTGCTGCTCGCGTTGTTCTTCGTGGGCCTGGCCGCGGGCTCGGTGCTGGCGAACCGGCTGGGCTACGTCGAGCGCCTGCGCGATCGCCTGCACGGCCGCGCGCCGCGGCTGGCGGTGGGCGACTTCCCCGCGGGGGTGATGGCGCCGGTGGACGACGTGGTGAAGGTGCCGACGCGGCCGGTGCTGGTGGGCTTCGTCCCGCGCGGCAGCGTGGCGCCGCTCTTGTACGCCGCCGGCGACGCGGACCGCGTCGGCCTCTTCCGCGCGGCCTACGCCATCGACGTGAAGATGGTGCCGTTCGAGCGCGAGGAGGAGCTGCGCAAGGCGCTGATCGCCGGCGGGGAGAACGGCGGCGTCGACCTCGCGGCGCTGCCGGTGTCGTCGCTCGCGATGTCGGCGTCGCTGCTGCGCGACGCGGCGCCGCGCACGCTGATGCTGCTCGGCCGGAGCCGCGGGCACGACGTCATCGGCGCGCGCGCGGGCATTTCGACCTTCGCCGAGCTGGCGGGCAAGCGCATCGGCGTCGAGGAGCGCGCGCTGCCCTGGTACGTCTTCCTGTGGGCCATGTCGCGCGCCGGCCTGTCGCTGCGCGACGTGCGCCTCGTGCCGCTCGAGTCCAGCTTCGAGGCCGGTGCGGCGCTCAAGGCCGGGAAGGTGGACGCGGTGGCGGGCTTCGTCGGCGACGTGGGGCCCGCGGTGAAGGAGATCGGTGGCTCCCTCATCGGCACCACCGCCGACGCGCCGCACCTCGTGGCCACGGTGCTGGTCACGCGCGGTGACTTCGCGGCCCGCTACCCCGACGGCATTCGCCGGCTCTTGCGAGGGCTGCTCGACGCGAACGCCGCGGTGACGAAGGACCTCACCGACGCCGCGCGCGTGCTGGGCGCGGTGGCGCCTCAGCTGGGCGACCCGACGGAGGCGATCCGCGCCGCGCCGCCCGCGTCGCTGAAGGACAACCTGGCCTTCTTCGGCCTCGCCGACGAGGCGCCCGTCACGTACCACGAGCTGTTCGAGAGCGCGGCGGCGCTCAACCAGAAACTGTTCGGTGCGCCGCCGGCCCCTTCGGCGGAAGACACTGCGGACCTCGGCGCCCTGAAGTACGTTGCCTCGGCGCGAGGTCCCAACAGCCGGTGAAGAAGCGATCGCCCAACTACCTCAAGGCTGCCCTGCTGATGCCCGCGAACCTCTTCGCGCTGGCCGCGGGTGGCGTCGCCTCCGTCATCACGGGCGACTGGGTGCCGCTCGCCGCCGCCGGGAGCGCCTCCGCCCTGTACCTGGCGCTCTTGTCCACCATGCCGTCCTTCCGCCGCGCCGTGCGGGCCCGGGCCGCGCAGCTGGACGAGGCGGCCTCGCCCGACGAGCTCGAGGCGCTCCTCAACGAGCTCGCCCCGTCGCAGCGGCAGCACTACCAGGAGCTCCAGGCGCTCAAGGAGCGGATCCTCGACAGCTACCGGAAGATGCCGGGCGGCCGCGTGTTGGTGGCGTCGAGCGAGCGCCGGCTCGAGGGCCTGTTGACCAGCTTCCTGCGGCTGGTCAGCACGCTGAACAGCTACCGCCGCTTCCTGTCCGCCACCGATCGCGAGGCGATCGAGAAGGAGCTCGTCCAGCTCGAGCGCGAGGTGGCCGCCGAGCAGAACGAGCGGCTGCGCGACGTGAAGGCGCGGCGGGTGGAGATCTTGAAGAAGCGGGTGCAGCGCTTCGTACAGGCCGAGGAGAGCCGGGAGGTCGTCTCCCACCAGCTGGCCGGAATCGAGGACGTCTTGCGCCTGACCCACGAGCAGTCGATCGCCATTCGCGACCCGGAGGTGGTGAGCCGCCAGTTGGAGGCCCTCACCGCCGAGGTCGCGGCCACCGAAGAGACCGTCCGCGAAATGGAGCACTTCATGCAGGTCACCGAGGAGCTGTCGTCGACCGCGTCGCTGCCGTCGGGCCCGGAGCGCGTGCGATGAGGCGCGGGGCGACGGTACGGCTCGCCGCGCTCCTCGCGCTCTCGCTGGCGGCGGGCTGCTCGAAGTGCGGGAAGAAGGGGGACGAGGCGGTGCCCGTCGAGCGCCTCTTGCCGAAGGGCGCCGTCGGCGTGGTGGTGGTTCCGTCGGTGGAGGCGCTGGGGCAGCGGCTGGCGATCCTCCAGGCGCTCAAGGTGACCGGCTTCGCGGCGCAGCTGCAGGGCTTTACCGACGCGAAGGCCTTCTCGGACGCGCTGGTGAGCGAGCTGGGCATTGACGTGCGCAGCGCCGAGGCGCTGGAGAAGGCGGGCCTCGACGGCAGGCGCGCGGCGGGCGCGGCGGTGCTCATCACCGGCCACGCGTACCTGGTGCTGCCGGTGAGGGATCCGGCGAAGCTGCACGCGGCGCTCGAGTCGCTGTCCCACCGGCGCCTGGGCGCGGGCGCGGGCGGCGAGACGAAGGTCGGCGAGCTGACGCTGAAGACGTTCAGCCCGCAGCAGGGCAAGCCGCCGCGGCTGGGCTACGTGCTGACGAAGGGCTACGCGCTGGTGGGCACCGACGACGCCGTCGGGCAGCTCGCGGGCCTGGCGTCGATGCCGGAGTCCGACGCGCTGTCGAGCGACGCGAGCCTGAAGGCGGCGCAGGCGCGGCTGCCCGGCACGGGCGATCTCTTCGCGTGGTTGCCGCCGGGCTCGCCGGTGCTGGGCAAGGTGCCGGTGACGAGCGCGCTGGTGACGGCGGGGCTGTCGCCGGCGGGCCTCTCGGTGGCGGTGGACGCGCCGTGGAAGGGCGATCCGGCCCAGCTGTCGGTGCTGGAGACGAAGAGCGGGCCGGACCTGCTCGGCCTCTTGCCTCGCGACGCCTTCCTCGTGCTGCGCTTCCAGGGCGCGCCGCAGCGGCTGGCGCCCTTCACCGAGGAGCTGCTCGGGCCGTACCTGTCGCGCGCCTTTCGGGAGGCGAGCTTCGACGTGAAGGCCGAAGTGCTCGAGAAGCTGCAGCCGGGCGCGGTGGCGGCGCTGTCGCTGGCCGAGCGCCCGCCGCTGGACCGGGGCCTGCCCACCTTCGACATCCGCCAGACGAACCCGTTCACCTACGTCCACCTGTCCGGCGCGGCGGCGCTCACCACGAAGGACGGCGCGTGGCCCACGCTGGAGAAGGTGGCCCAGGTGGCACCGCGCTTCGGCGCGCAGATGCAGAAGGCCGAGCGCGACGGCGCCCCGGTGCTGGTGACGACGTACGCGCAGGGCGAAGGCGTGCACTTCACGGTGAAGGACGACCGCGTGCTCTTCGCGTCGCCGGTGCAGCGGCTCGACGCGCTGGTGAAGTCGGACGGAAAGGGCGGCTCGCCCGTCGCGGGCCTGGGCGGCGACGCGGTGGCCGTGGCGGTCGACCTCACCCGGCTCTCGCAGTCGGTGCGCGCGCTGCCCGAGAGCGCCTGGGGCATCGGCGGCTTCGCGATCAAGGCCACCACGGTGCGCTGGCTGGATGCGACGGACGACCTGAAGACCGTCACGCTCGCCGTCAGCGCGAAGGACCAGGCGGTGCAGGCGCGCCTCGAGCTCAAGCTGGGCGGCGCGGCGGGGAGCGCGGGCAAGGCGCCGTGATCTCCGCGAGGGGGCTGTGCCGCAGCTACGACGACGGCGAGCGCGGTCAGGTGCGCGTCCTGGACGACGTGTCCTTTGACGTGCAGCCGGGTGAGTTCGTCGCCGTCGTCGGCCGAAGCGGCTCGGGCAAGTCCACGCTGCTGCACGTGCTGGGCGGGCTGGACACGGGGTACCGCGGCGAGGTGTCGGTCGCGGGCACGGCGCTGTCGGGCCTGTCCGACGCCGCGCTGGCGCGCTTCCGCAACGAGCAGGTCGGCTTCGTCTTCCAGTCCTTCCACCTCGTGCAGGGCCTGTCGGCGCGCGACAACGTGGCGCTGCCCAGCTTCTTCTCGCCGGTGCCGCCCGTCGACGCCGAGGCGCGCGCGATCGAGGCGCTGGCGCGCGTGGGCCTCGAGGGCAAGGCCGAGCGGCTGCCCAGCCAGCTGTCGGGCGGGGAGCGGCAGCGCGTCGCCATCGCCCGGGCCCTCTTCGCGCGGCCGAAGGTGCTGCTGTGCGACGAGCCCACCGGCAACCTCGACGCCGCCACCAGCGAGCAGGTGGTGGCGCTCTTCACCGAGCTGAACAAGGGCGGCCTCACGGTGCTGGCGGTGACGCACGAGGACCGGCTGCGCCGCGCCGCGTCGCGCGTGCTGACGCTGGTCGAAGGGAAGCTGTCGTGAACGGCCGTTCGCTGCGCCGGCTGGTGCGCCTCAACCTGTCGCGCGAGCGCCGGGCGTCGGTGTCGTCGGTCTTCGGCGTGGGTGTGGGCATCGCCTCGCTCGTCTTCTTCGTGGCGCTCGGCCTCGGCGTCGGCCGCGTGGTGCGCGAGCAGGTCTTCCCCGTCGACGCGAGCCTCGTGGAGGTGGTGCCGTCGCAGCTGTCGCTGGGCCTGCTCGGCGGCAAGCTGGACCAGGCCGCCGTCGATCGCCTGGCGGCGTTGCCCGGCGTCGAGGCCGCGTACCGGAAGATGAGCGTGCGCGTGCCGGCGGTCAGCTTCTATGACGGTGACTTCTTCGGGCGGCGCCTGCGCATGGGCATCGAGGTCTTGGCTGTCGGCGTCGACCCCGACTTCGTGAAGCAGGACGTGCAGCTGGGCGACTTCGGCGATCCCGGCGAAGGCAAGCCGATCCCCGCGGTGGCGGCGACGCGGCTCATCGAGATCTACAACAAGTCCTTCGCGCAGAGCCGCGGGCTGCCGCAGCTGTCGGCGACGATGCTGACGGGCTTCACGTTTCCGGTGGACTGGAACCGCAGCTTCGTGGCCGAGGTGAAGCCGGGCCCGATGACGCGCGGGCAGCTGCAGGTGGTGGGCGTGTCCGACCGCGGCCTTTTGGCCGGCGTGGTCATTCCGCTCGACGCGGCGCGGCGCATCAACCGGGCGTCGGGCGTGGACGCGGCCACCTTCACCGGCGTCGCGCTGAAGGCGGTGGAGCCGTCGAAGGTGCCCGGCATCGTCGAGGGTGTGAAGGCGATGGGCCTGCGCGTCGACGACCAGGAGCGGCGCATGGCGGAGAACGCGGGCGCCGCGGTGGCGATCACCACCTCGGCGATGGCGCTGTTGTCGCTGCTCATCTGTGTGCTGGCGGCCTTCAACATCGCGCACGCGCTGTCGGCGTCGGTGCGGGCGCGTGAGCGCGAGCTGGGCGTGATGCGCGCGGTGGGCGCCTCGCGGCGCGACGTCTTCGGCCTGGTGATGGCGGAGGCGTCGGTGCTGGGGCTCTTCGGGGGCGCCGGCGGCACGCTGCTGGCGCTGGCCGCGGCCTCCGGGGTCGATATGCTCGCGGCCCGCGTGCTGCCCGAGTTCCCCTTCAAGCCGGACAGCTTCTTCGTCGTGCCGCCGTGGCTCGTCGCGGGCGGCGTGGCGCTGGGCGTGCTGGCCGCGGTGGCCGGCGCCTTCCTCCCCGCGCGCCGGGCCAGCGCCATCGACCCCGCGCGGGTGCTGGCCGGGCAGGTGGGGTGATGGCGAAGAAGCTCGGCCCGCCCGCGCTGGTGCTCCACGCGCTCCTGCTGGTGTGGCTCGCCGTCCTCTACGGGGGCGACCTGGTGCGCTACGTGCGCGCGGGCTCGGCGGAGGTGGCGTGGATGAACACGCTGCCCAACCTCGGCCTCGCGCTCGCCGGCGTCGCCGCGCTGCTGCTCGGCGGCGGCCTTCTGGGCTACGGGCTCGCGCGCGGCCTGGACGCGTCGTGGCGCGGCTACCGGCTGGGGCCGATCGCCGGCGTGCTGCTGCTCTTCTTCGACTTCGCGGTGCTGGCGTCGGTGCGCTCGCCGGTGTCCTCCGCCGAGCGGGCGCTGCTCGCGGTGGTGGCGCTGGCCGACGGCGCCTCGCAGCACGCCTCGCACACCGCCGTGCCGGATGAGCCGAAGCTGTTGGCGTCCTTCGTGGACGATCTCGGCGCCGTGCCGTTCTTCTCGAAGGGCGAGCGCGTGGCTTCCTGGACGGTCGACGTCCGAAGGGGCTGCAGCGGGCCCGCGGCCGACGCGGCGGGGAAGGGCGCCGGCACGCTCATCTACTGCCTCGCCCCCGACGGGAAGCGCGCCTGGGTGACGCTGGTGGGGCTGGCGCCCGGCGAGATCTTCGGCACGCCGCGCGTGGTGGGCACGGAGGATCCCTGGATGCAGGAGGTCACCGTCGCCGAGCCCGCGCCGGCGCCGCGTCCCGAGGCCCCACCGCGGCCCGAGTTGGGGACCGGCGACCTCGGGGACGTGTGGCAGCTGCCTACACCGGACGATCAGGCTGATTCTGGTCGTTGAGGTTGGGCGGACCCGTCACTACGCTCGGCATCTCGCGTCCAACGCCGAGCACCGAAAACCGCACGTGACGACCGCTCCCAAACGGCAACCGATCCCCTTCGGGAAGTACCTGTTGCTCGACCGCGTCAACATCGGCGGTATGGCCGAGGTCTGGCGCGCCAAGACGTTCGGCGCCGGCGGCTTCGAGCGCCTCGTCGCCATCAAGCGCATCCTCCCGAACATCGCTGAAGATGAAGAGTTCATCTCGATGTTCATCGACGAGGCGAAGATTACCGTCCAGCTGAGCCACGCGAACATCGCGCAGATCTACGAGCTGTCGCACCTGTCGAACTCGTACTTCATCGCGATGGAGTACGTGTCCGGCAAGGACATGCGCGCGGTGTTCGATCGCTGTCGCAAGAAGGGCGAGCCCGCGCCGATCCCGCTGACCTGCTACCTGATCGCGAAGTGCTGCGAGGGCCTCGACTACGCCCACCGCGCCAAGGATCGGCAGGGGCGCGACATGAACATCGTGCACCGCGACGTGTCGCCGCAGAACGCGCTCATCAGCTACGACGGCGAGGTCAAGGTCATCGACTTCGGTATCGCCAAGGCGGCCGGCAAGGCGACCAAGACGCAGGCCGGCATTCTGAAAGGCAAGTTCGGGTACATGAGCCCGGAGCAGATCCGCGGGCTCCCGCTCGACCGGCGCTCGGACGTGTTCGCGATCGGCGTCTGCCTCTACGAGATGCTGACGGGCGAGCGCCTCTTCGTCGGCGACTCGGACTTCTCGGTGCTCGAGAAGGTGCGCAAGGTCGAGGTGCTGCCGCCGTCGCACTTCAACCGGAAGATCCCCGAGGCGCTCGAGCGCATCGTCATGAAGGCGCTGGCGAAGGACGTGGACGATCGCTACCAGTACGCGAGCGACCTCGCGATGGACCTGCAGGGCTTCATGTACAGCTCCGGGGCGCGTTTCGGTGAGCGCGACCTGTCGCAGTTCATGAAGTCCACGTTCGCGGAGGACTACGAGAAGGAGAAGTCGCGCCTCTCGGAGTACGCGGACATCAAGGCGCCCGAGGGCATGGCGCTGGCCGCAGAGATGGGCTTCGGCATGGGCGCGGTGCCCGCAGCGCCGGCCGCCGCGGTCAACGCGAGCGCGGTGACGTCGATTCCCACCATGGTGCCCCCCGGCGCTCCGCCGGTGATCCAGCCCACGCAGGCGGGCCTGCCGCCCATCGTCCGGCCCGCGGGCCCGCCGTCGCTGACGCCCGTGACGTCGCCGGTGGCCCCCGCGGTGGGCCCGCCCGGGCGGACGCCCAGTGTGCCCAGCATGCCGCGGCTGACCGCGGTGGCGCCGATGCTCACCAACGAGAAGGAGGAGCACCAGGCGACGATGCTGGTGGATGGCGGCGCGCCGTTCGACGACGCCACCAACCCCGGCGACAAGCCGGCGGCGCGCAACCTGAACGTTCGGAACCCGCCGGGCCACGAGCGGCCGGAAGTGCCGACCGACCCCGGCCGCCCGCCGGTGGCTCGGCCGCCCGGCTTCAGCGCGCGCCCCGGCCCTCCCGTGGCGACCCAGAACGTGCCCGCGCGGCGTCTCTCCGGCGCCGTGCCGCCGGTGATGATGGAGACGTCCGGCACCTCGCCGACGTTGTCCAGCGTGCCCAACGACACCTCGCCGACGCTCGCCCCGGTCGCGCCCGGGGCCTACGGCAGCCGCATGGCGCCGGTGAACGTCGTCGAGGGCACCGCACCGTCCCTGCCCGCGCTGCAGCCGGTGGGCGGCAACCGGAACCTGATCATCGGCCTCGCCATCGCCGCCGCGGTGCTGCTCGTCGGCATCGTCGCGGTGGTGGCGCTGAAGCCGCCGCCGAAGGGCCTGGTGATGATCGTCGTGCCCGACGACGCGGCCGGGAAGGCCCGCCTCAACATCAACGGCGAGGACCTGACCGAGCCCGACGGCTCGCCGCTCAAGACGTGGCCGCAGATGCGGCAGGTGCCGGTCGGCAAGGCGACGGTGATGATCACCGCGCCGGGCTACGAGCCGTTCGTCGAGACGCTGGAGGTGACGGGGGACGACCCCGCCCAGCTCAGCAAGCCGTTCAAGAAGAAGTGACCGCGGCGGCCCAGGGGCGCGCTAACCTCGCCCGGCACCGCTCGTCAGTGGGGAACCATGGCCAGGAAGAAGACCAACGATCCGCTCGCGGGGCTGCCCCTGTGGGCGCAGAAGCTCGCCCAGCGGTACTACACGCGCACCGTCAGCACCTTCATCGCCTACGGCGCGGTGCGCGACCTGCAGCCGCTCACCCGCGAGGACGGCGGGCGCGACTTCGGAAACCTGAAGCAGTTCTTCTCGGACGAGCTGTTCGGCGGCCGCGACCACGTCATCTTCTACGATCGCAGCTCGGGAGTCCGCGCGACGGCGCCGGAGACGCAGACCGACTTCTCGCGGGTGCTGGGCGCGTACGACGCCATGTACGGCACCGACTACGCGAAGGTGATGCCGCGCGACCCGGGCCGCGCGCTGCAGATCCTCGAGAACTACCTGCGCATGCGGTTGTCCGACGGCAAGTCGCTGGCGCTGGTCATCGACTTCGCCGAGACGATCGCCCCCGCCGGCGACATGGGGCACCTGTCCGCCGAGGACCGCTTCGTCCTGGCGACGCTGGTGAAGTGGGCCGGCGACCCGCAGTTCCTCTCAGGCGACCTGTCCATCGTCCTCATCACCGAAAACCTCGCGGACATCTCCCCGCGGCTGTCGCGCAACCCCTACGTCTCGAACATCGAGCTCGCGCTGCCCACCGAGGACGAGCGCCTCGAGTTCGTGAAGTGGAAGCTGGAAGGCAAGAAGCTGCAGTCGGTGTCCGACGTGTCGCTGCTCGCGCTGGCGAAGATGACGGCGGGCCTCTCGCGCATCAACCTCGACCGCCTGCTGACCGAGGCGCTCGAGTCGGGCCTGCGCATCACCCCCGAGACGCTCAAGGACAAGAAGAAGGAGATCATCCAGGCCGAGTGCCACGGGCTGCTCGAGTTCATCGAGCCCGAGCACACGTTGGACGTCGTCGCCGGGCACGGCAAGGCCAAGAAGATGCTGCGCGACGCGTCGGCCGCGCTGAAGAAGGGCCGCATCGAGGTGATGCCGATGGGCTACCTCGTGTCGGGCCCGGTCGGCACCGGCAAGACGTTCCTCGTCACCTGCTTCGCGGGGGAGATCGGCATTCCCTGCGTGAAGTTCCTCAACTTCCGCAGCCAGTGGCAGGGCGTGACCGAGGCGAACCTCGAGAAGATCTTCAACCTGCTCAAGGCGCTGTGGCCGGTGGCGGTGATGATCGACGAGGCCGACGCCTTCCTCGGCGACCGGGACGCGGGCGGCGACTCGGGCACGTCGAGCCGCATCTTCGCGGCCATCGCCAGCTTCATGGGTAACACCCACTACCGCGGGAAGATCGTCTGGTTCCTGCTGACGTGCCGGCCCGACCTCTTGCCCATCGACCTGAAGCGGCAGGGCCGGGCCGAGGAGCACCTCGCGCTCTTCTACCCGCAGACCGAGGCCGAGCGGGACGAGCTGTTCCAGGCGATGCAGAAGAAGACGAAGGTGAAGGTGGAGGTGCCCAGCTTCTCGAAGCTGGCCGCCAACGGGCACCAGTACTCGGGCGCGGACATCGAGGCGATCCTCGTGCGGGCGAAGTTCCGCGCCGTCACCGAGGGCCGCGAGGAGGTCTCGCTGGCCGACGTCGAGGCGGTGGTGAAGGACTTCGTGCCGCCCAGCTACCCGCTCGAGCTCGAGCTGCAGAACCTGGTGGCGGTGCAGGAGTGCACCAGCCGCGACCTGTTGCCGGAGCCGTTCCAGAAGCTGGAGCGCGACTACATCACGCGGCGCGTGAAGGAGCTCAAGGTGCTCCTCGAGGAGCGGTAGGCGCTACTTCACCACCCACGTCAGCGGCATGAAGGCCTTCGCCTGCTGCGGCCGGCCCTCCGGCGTCAGCACCGAGGGCGCCGCGTGCAGGGTGCCCGCCAGCGTCGGCACCACCTTCACGTTCGCGGTGAAGACGGCGCCGGCGGACAGCGGCGGCACGTGCAGCGTCACCTGGCCGTCCTGCGTCTCGTAGCGCAACACCTTCCCCGACGAGACGAGCGCGTCCAGCGACGGCGTGTCGGCCTGCACGCCGGCGGGCAGCGACAGCTCGATGGCGGCGGCGAGGTCGGCGGGCACCGCGGCGGTCACCTCGACGTCGGCGGCGCGGCCCACGGTGAGGGGCTGCGGCAGCTTCGTGGTGAGCTGCAGGCCGCCGCCGGGCTCGTCTCTCCAGGGCGTGAAGGCGACGAGGGTGAAGGCGTAGCCGAGGCCGGGCACGGGCGGATCCGCCTTCACCGTCCAGCGGTGCTTGCCCGCGCTGCCCGCCGCGTCGGCGTCCAGCGTCAGCACGTCCGTGAGCGCGGCGGCGCGCAATTCGCCCGACGCCATCGCGACGCCGTCGCGCTCGAGCGTCACCTTCACGCCGGCGGGCACCGGGTCCTTGAACAACGTCACCGCGGCGCGCAGGCACACGAGGTTGGCGCGGCCGTCGCCCCAGCCCCAGAGCGCCGAGTAGCCCGACAGGAGGTAGGTGCCGAGGTCGGCGAGCGGCGCGTCGGCGTCGCCCTGCAGCGCGAGAATCGCCAGCGCCGTCGCCTCGTACGTCGACGGCGTCGCACCGTCGGCGCGCACCACGCCTTCGTCCACCGGCAGGTACTTCGCGCCGTCGTCCGCGTCCTTGAGCGCGGCCTTCACCTGCTTCTTCAGGCCCTCGGCCATCGGGCCCGACAGCGTGCCCGTCGCGAGCAGCGCCGCGGCGGTGTACGCGTCCGCCACGCGGCCCAGGTTGCGCTCGAAGGCGCCCGAGGCCTTCAGCGTCATCGCGGTGGCGCGCTGCTTCGCAGCCGGCGTGGCGGACGAGGCGCGGGCGGCGCGGACGCAGTCGGCCGTCGTCACCAGCAGCCGTTGCAGCGTCCAGCCGTTGGCGCCCTGGCAGGTGCCGTCGGCACGCTGGGCCATGGCCACCTGCGTCGCGAGGCGCTCGCCGAGGCGCGCCAGCACCGGGTTGTCCGGGTGGGCCAGCGCCGCTTCCGCCAGCAGCGCCGCGGCGTCGACGGACGGCGCGCGCGCGTGGCGCATCACCCGCTGCGTGGCCAGCACCGTGAGGTCGCGGATCGTGTCCTTCTTCGGCTCCGCGCCCAGCTTGCGCAACAGGGCCGGCGCCTCGCCGAGGAGCTGTAAGAGGTAGCCGTCCTCCGCCACGCCGCCGCGCGCCGGCGCCGCCGAGAGCTCGGCGCGCACGAGGCCCAGCGCGCCGGGGAAGACGCGGAGCCGCACCGACTCGGTGCCCGGCAGCGCGTCCGCCCAGCCCTCGAGCTCGAAGGCGCGCGGCGCCGCCAGCGTGCCGCTGCGGGAGTGCGACTGCCGCTGCCCGGCCGGCTGCACGCTGATGGACTTCTCCACCGCGTCGGTGCCGCCGAGGCCCGCGCGCAGCGCCACCGCGCCCGGCTTCTGCGTGGTGAGCGTGACGTACTCGACGACGTTGCCGTACGCGGGCACCTTCACCGTGCCGCCCGCAGACGACAGCGTGGCGTTGGTGGCGGTCAGCGTGAGCGCGCCCGAGAGCGGCGCGTCGGTGGTGTTCACCACCTGCACGGGCAGCTTCACGACGTCACCGGTGAACAGCACCGGCGGCGTCACCGGCTCCACGTAGGTGGGCAGGGTGCCGAGGAAGCTGGCCACGGTGCCCGCCTGGCCGCCGGCGCGCGAGTGCGCCAGCGCCAGCACGCGCCAGGTGGTGAGGCGATCGGGCACCTTCACCGGCACGTTCGCGCGGCCCTCCGCGTCCGTCACCACGAGCGGCTCGAAGAGGAACGTCTCGGGGAACCACGCGCGCGTCGGGGCCGCGGCGCCCGCGCCCTCGCCGCCCTCGGCGTTGCCGGAGTCGTCCGGCTCGTCCGCCGCGACCTCCAGCGTCACGGCGGAGGCGAAGCCGGAGCCCTCCCCCTGTCCCCGCCCGCCGAAGGCGCCGGGGGCCCGGGCCGACTTCTGCGGCATCAGCCGGTCCGCCTTCCCTGCCTTCATCTTCTCCTCCATCGGCTCGGGCATCGGCGCCTCGGGCGGCGGCGGCGGCGCCATCGCATAGGAAGGCGCGGCCTCCCGCTTCGCGACGTACTCATCACCGGCGAGCGCGTCGGCGCTCATGCCGAAGAGGGCGCGGGTGTTGTCCAGCATGAGGCTGGACAGGAAGCAGAAGCCGATGGCCAGCGCCGTCAGCAGCAGCACGAGGGGCTTCTTCATGGCTTCTCCTTCGCGACCCACTGCTGCCAGTTCTGCACGTCCTCCGGCAGGCGCGTGCCGTTCACCACCACGCTGCGGGGATCGGTCAGCGCCAGCAGCTCCAGCGGCAGGCGGTGCAGCCGCAAGCGCCGGCCCCAGGCGTCCCGCGCGGACTCCTTCTTCGCCTCCACCGCGTCGAGCGCCTGCGCCCACAGCCGCGCCATCACCGGCGGCGTCAGCTTCTCGGTGGCCGGCGCGTTGGCCTCCCAGGTGCGCTCCTGCGCGTAGAGCTCGCCCAGCACCGCGTAGAAGCGGTCGACGAGCGTCTCGTTGGGGTCGAACGCCGTCGCGCCGTGCACCGGCACCGCGGCCTCCACGGTGGGCGGCGGCGGCATCGACGACACGCGGAGCAGCGTCGCGGCGGCGGCGTTGGCCCCGCGGATGCGGCCGAGCGACAGCGCCTGCGCGTCCAGCGAGCCGAACGCGGCGACGCCGGTGGCCTGCGGTCGCACCGAGGCGAGCTCGTCGGCGCCAGGCAGCGGCACCAGCTGCGAGAGGCTGTCGTCGACGCCGAAGAGGCCCACCGCCGCCGGCGCGCCCCTGCCGCCTTCGGAGGTGCGGACGTCAAGCTGAGCGACCTGCCCGGGGGCGTACCGCGGCTTTTCGGGCGACACGACGACGGCGAGCGGTGCGCTGGGCTGCACGAAGAAGAGCACCTGGCCGCCGCCCCACTCGACGCCGGCCCAGCCCTGCCAGTCGGCGGGCACCTGGAATTGGGCGCTGCGCGTCTTCTCGTCCAGCTTCGCCTCGACGGTCTGGTACGCATGGCGGAGGTACAGCTTCTCTGGCACCTCGCCGGTGAAGTCCGGGCCGCGCAACAGCTCGACGGTGATGGTTTCGCCCGGGCTGACCAGCTGGCTCTTCGCGCGAAGGCGCACCGGCGGCACCGTGCCGGGCGTGAGGCGCAGCGTGGTGCGGCCGAGCACCTCGCCCTTCCTCTTCGCCGTCACCTGCAATTCGTACCCGACCATCACCGTGTCCTGCGGGCGCATGGCGGCGTACTTCTCGGGCGCGATGACCTGGACGAAGGCCGCGCCGATGGCGTTGCCCAGCGCGGTGTCCTCGTCCTCCTCGCCCGCCTCGCGGTCCTTTGGCAGGGTGAGCGCGGCGACGCGCGACTGCACGCACGACAGCGCGGACTCGGCGATCGGATCGCCCTTGATGGGCACCCACGTCACCTCGACGCGGCGCCGGTCCGGGCCCACCTTCCACTGCAAGAGGCGTGGCAGCTGGCCGGTGCGCACCGTCGCGGGCAGGCAGTCGCGCGCGTCCAGCAGCGCGTCGGCGAGCCGCTCCTTGAGGCCCACGGGGACGATGGGAACGCCCTGCACGTCCACCTCGAAGCGCGGCAGCTCACCGTCGTCGAAGCCGTACATCACCTGGAAGAAGCGTTCGCGACCCGCCTCGAAGCGCGTCTCCTTGAGCACGCCTTCGAGGCAGCGGCCCAGGCGCCCGCCGGGGGACGACACCTGCGCCACGGCGCCGCTCGCGCGCACCAGCAGGCCGGCGATGGCGGAGTCCGCCGCGTCGCTGGCGTAGCGGGCGCAGGTGCCCACGCGCGCCTCGACGCGATCGAAGGCGAGGCGATCGGCGAGCGACACCTCGCCTGTCTCGCCGAGGTCCAGGAGCTCCTCCAGCGACTGCCGCGTCACCGGCGGCGCCTTCGGCGGCGGGCGGAACGGCAGCGCGGGGATGACGACGTTCACCGGCGGGCCCGGGTCGAGCTGCACGGCGCCCACGCCGTCCTCGTCCACCTCGGCGTCGATGCCCTTGTCCGACGCTTCCCACAGGCGCCTGACGTTCAGCGTGACGCCGTTCAGCACGCGGCCGTCAGGCGTGGTGGCGCGCACGAAGAGGCGGTTGTTGAAGCCGTGGACAAGGCCGTCGGCCAGCTCGGTGACGGCGGAGACGGCGATGTCGTCCTGCGAGAGCAGCACGCTGGCGGCGCCTTCCACCCGGTCGCCGGCGGCGTCGACGGCCTCGAGACGCGCGACGAGCGTGGCGCGGCCCTGGAGATCGGCCGGCACCTGCGGCAGCTCAAGCGTGAAGGCGCCGTCCTTCGTGGTGGTGGCCAGCTTCGGCAGCGCGCTCCCGTCCGTCCAACTGGTGGGCGGCGGCCACTCGCCCCGGGTGCTCCAGAACGCCTGCACCTTCGCGGCCACCACCGGCGCGCCGGAGCTGTAGCGGACCTCGCCCTTCAGCACCGGTCGCTCGCCGCGGCGGTACCACGGCTTTTCCGGCGAGGCGTCGATGCGGAAGCGGGGCAGGGTGAACGGCTTCACCGTGAAGCTGGCCGTCTGGCTGTCGGCGCCGCTCGACCAGGTGACCGTCCAGGTGCCGCTCTCGGCGCCCTGGTCCAGCGGGAAGCTGCCCGCCACCACGCCCCACGGCCCGGCGGGCGCCTTCTCTTCCAGCAGCACGAGGCCGCTCGGGTCGGCGACGCGCCAGGTGCCCGGCCGCTCCTCGAGCGGCGAGAGGTCGTCCGCCTTGAGCGCCAGCGCGCGGAAGCGCACGGTGTCGCCCGGCTCGTACAGCGGGCGGTCGGTCAGCACGTGGATGCGGGCCGGCGTGTAGAGAGGAAGGGGCACGTCCACCGTCGCCTCGCCGAGCGCGCTCTGCGCGCGCGCGCGCAAGACGTACTCGCCGTCGTTCACCTTCGGGAGCTGCACCTCCGCCGTCAGCAGGTCGCCCGCCGACTTCCAGCCGTCCTTCGGCGTGAGCAGCGTCTCGCCCTGCGCCGTCACCAGCGCCACCGAGGGCGTGAAGCGCGAGAGCGGCGCCGCCCGCCGGCGGTCGACGTCGCCGGTGGTGTAGTGCGCGGTGACGCCGACGGTGACGGTCTGCCACGCCCCGCGCGACAGCCCGGAGGAGTCGACCTGGATCGTCTGGCGCACGTCGCCGTCGGGGCACTCCTTCACCCACAGGCCGTACCCGAAGCCCGTGCGCAGGCACGTCTGCGTGGAGGCGATCAACAGCGCGAGAGCGGCCAGGCCCACGAGGGCCCCCAGCCACCGGGAGCGGACGGCGCCGCGGAGGTGAGTTCGCATGTCAGGTGTCCCCCTCGACTGGGTGCGACGCGGCGGAGCGTACCAGGGGACACGGCGCCGAGGGCTTTCGTTCCGCGCCCGTTCGTCAGCCCGCGGCCTGCGGCGTGCTGAAGGCCTTGAGCACCCGCAAGGCCATGCGCACGTGCTCGAAGCGCTCGGCGCGGGAGCCGCCGGGCTCGTGCGCGACGGCGGCGTCGATGCGCGCGGTGGCGGCGGCGCGCGACTTGGCGGCGAGCGCGTCGAGGCCTCTTGCCTCGAGCTCCGCGGCCTTCTGCAGGTCGAGCTGCGCGCGGTACACGTCGACGGACGCGACGAAGGCGACGTCGCCGCCCGCGCCCAGGGTGGCGGTCGCCGCGTCGAAGTCCTCGGCCGCGCCGGCGGTGCCCTTCCACGCCTTCAGCGCCCCGCGCGCGCCGTACGCGAGGCCGGCGTGGCGCTTGTCACCGACGGCGAGGAAGAGCGACAGCGCCTCGTCGAGCAGCTCGGCGGCGCTCGTCGCCTCGCGCTGCTCGAGCAGCAAGAGCGCGTGGTTGAGCAGGCACACCGCCTCGAAGCGGCGGTTGCCCACCTCCTGGTTGATGAGGACGGCGCGCCGGTAGACGGCGATGGCGCGGGCGCTCGCGCCGCGATCGCGCTCGAGGTCGCCGAGGTTGGTGAGCGCGATGCCTTCGCTGCGGCGGTTGCCGAGCTCGCGGTGCACCGTGATGGCGCGGTTGAGGCTGGCCTCCGCCTCGTCCCACGCGCCGCGGATCTGCTGGAGCGTGGCGAGGTTCGACAGCGTGACGCCCTCGAAGCGGCGGTCGCCCGACTTCTTGTGCATGTCGATCGCCGCCGCGTAGAGATCCTGCGCGTCGTCCAGCCGACCCTTCTCCTGCGCGATGGCGCCGAGGTTGGCCAGCACGCGGCCCTGCATGCGCTCGTCGCGCACCTTGCGGAGGTCGCGCAGCGCGCGCTCGAACAACACCTGCGCCTCGACGAGTCCGCCTTCCTGCTTGCGCACGCTGCCGAGGTAGGCGAGCGCGCGGGCCTGGGCGCCGGCGTCGGACACGCTGGACAGCACCGCCTCGAGGTCGGCGGCGGCCTCGGCGAGGCGGCCGCGGGACAACAGCACCCGCGCGCGGGCCTCGAGGCCGGGGGCGCGATCCTCCGGGGAGTCGAGCTGCGCCAGCGTGGTGTCCAGCATGGTGCGCTGCGCGCCGTACGGCCCGCGCACCACGAAGAAGGCGTCGAGCGCGAGCAGCACGCGCAGCGCCTTCCGGGCGCCGTCCTTCCCCTGGGCGAGCCACCAGCGCCACGCGGCGACCAGGTTCTCGCGCTCCGTGGCCAGCACGTCGAGCACCGTGCCGCCCTTCTCGGCTTCTTCGCCCAGCGTCTCGCCGAAGCGCAGGAACCACTCGGCGTGGCGGCGCCGCGCCTTCTCCTCCTCGGCGGGTAGTCGGCCCACCACGCGCTGGCGCAAGGACTCGTACATGACGTAGCGGGGCGAGTCGCTCGTCGCGGCGTAGGTGATGCGCAACAGCGAGCGCGTGCGCAGCCGGTGGAGCGCCTGCAGCGTGGCCTGGGTGTCCGCGCCCTTGTGGCCCGGCACCCGCAGCACGCGCACCGCGGCCTCGGCGGTGAAACCGGCCGCGAAGACGGTGCACTGGGCCAACACGCTGCGCTCCGCGTCCGACAGCATCGACCAGCTGGCCTCGAAGGCCTCGTCGACGCCGCGCAGGTTGCGGCTCGACTCGGAGGCGTCGTGGAGGTGCTCGCGCAGGGCCTCCAGCGGCGACTCCGCCATCTGCGCCGCGGCGAGCTCGATGGCCAGCGGCATGCCGTCCAGCCAGCGCACCAGGTCGCGCACCGCGTCGCGCGCCCACTTGCCGGTGGGGAAGCGCGGGTTGGCCTGCGCCGCGCGTTCGAGGAAGAGCGCCACCGCGTCGGCCTCCACCTCGTCGGTGCCGTCGACGCGCAGCGGGCCCACTTCGTATGTCTTCTCGTCGGCCACCTCGAGCGCCACGCGGCTGCCCACGAGGAAGCGGGCGCCGCGCGCGGCCGCAAGCCACGCCGACACCGCGTCGCCGGCCTCGTTCTGCAGGTGCTCGACGTTGTCGAGGACGACGAGGCACCGGCGGCGCGACGCGAGCAGCGCGCCCACGTTGTCCACCGGGTTGCCGCCCGGCGGCAGCGCCACGCCCAGCGCTTCGGCCACCGCGAGGCACAGGCCTTCCGTGTCGCGGGCGGCCGTCGCGTCGGCGAAGAAGACGCGCCCCGAGTAGTTGGCGGCCTGCTGCCGCGCCGTCTCGCGCGCGAGCCGCGACTTGCCCACGCCGCCGGGGCCCAACAACGTCACCAGGCGATCGCCCGCGCCCAGCATCTGGTGGAGGTCCGCCAGCTCGCCCGCCCGGCCGATGAGGTTGCCGTCCTCCACCACCGGGACGCGGAACTCCGTCATCGGCTCGTTGGGCGCCGAGGCTTCCTTCGACTCCTCGCGCGAGTCCTGCGGCGGCGGCGGCGGGCGGGGCCGGGTGCGCTCCGCCCGCGTCACCTCGCCGCGCGACGCCGCGTCCCGGTCGAGCTGCGCGGTCGGCTCCTCGTCGGGCGCCAGCCCGTCGGCGTGGCCCGCGTCGGGGATGAGGCGCTTCACCAGCGCGCCGACGTGCCGCGCGCCCTGGGTCAGCTCGTACTGGTCGCAGACGGTGTCGATGGCCTCGACGAAGTCGGCCGCGCGCTGGAATCGGCCTTCCGGCTCGCGCGCGAGCGCCTTGAGGCACAGCGCGTCCACCTCCGGCGGCACGTCGGCGCGGTACATCGACGGCGGCGCCACCTGGCAGGAGATGAGGCGCTGCAGCGTCTCGGGCACCGTGTCTCCGCGGAACAGCCGCCGGCCGGTGAGCGACTCCCACAGGCAGATGCCGAGCGCGAAGAGATCCGTGCGCCCGTCCACCTTCTGCCCGTCGGCCTGCTCGGGCGACATGTACGCCAGCTTTCCTTTGACGAGCCCGGGGCTGGTGAACTGGAAGCGCTGCTCCGCGCGCGCCACGCCGAAGTCGATCAGCTTCACCGCGCCGCTGCGCCCGAGCAGCACGTTGTGCGGCGTCACGTCGCGGTGCACCACGTGCAGCGCCCGGCCTTCGGGGTCGCGCGCGTTGTGCGCATGCTCGAGCGCGCTGGCGATGGAGCCGGCCACGTACAGGCAGACGTTGAGGCTGAGGTACTCGCCGGCCTTCGCCGCGGCCTTCATCACCTGGCCGAGGCTCGCGCCCTCGACATACTCCATGCGGATGTACCACTCGCCCTCCACCTCCCCGAGCTCGTCGATGCGGATGATGTGGGGGTGACGCAGCCGCGCGGCGATCCGCGTCTCGTCGAGAAATCCCCGCAAAATGTCTCCGTCTGGAACCATCGTTGACAGAATCCGCTTGATGACGACGGGCCGCTGGGCGCCGGGCGCGCGCGCGAGGAACACCTCGCCCATGCCACCTCGGCCAAGGAGCGAGACCAACGTGTATTTTCCGAAGCGGGTCACGGCGGGGCCGGGTGGGTGGATTCCTACATGGTCGCCTGAGAACGCGGGCGTGGAGTCCGCCGATAATAGGGCGTTCCCCCCACTGGAGGGTCGTATGTCCATTTCCCGAAAGCTGGATCCGCCGCGCCCGACCGTCACGGCGCCTCGCGCGCAGGCGAAGCCGGCCGTCCCTCCGCCGCCGCCCAGGCCGCCGGTCGACGAGGCCGCGAAGGTCGCGCTCGACAAGGCCACCGGCCGCACCAGCAGCTTCGAGGCGTTCAAGCCGCCGCACGTCCACAGTCACCGCGGTGAAGGTCCGTCACAGGGCCGCGGCACGACGGACGACTCGCTGGGGCAGGGCGACCCGACGGCCGGGCGGAACCGCGGGACGCCGGATGATTCGATCGGCGTGGGCGACGCGTCCGCCGGCCGCAATCGGGGGACCCCCGACGACTCGATTGGCGTGGGCGACCCGGCGGCCGGGCGCAATCGCGGCACGCCCGATGACTCCATCGGCGTGGACGACCCTTCGGCGGGCCGCAACCGGGGCACGCCGGACGATTCCATCGGCGGCCGCGGCCCGGTGGAGGGGCGCCCGCGCCAAGACGACCTGAAGCTGCCTCGCCTCGACCCGGCGGCGGCCGGTCGCGCGGGTCTGCCTGGCGAGACCCTGGCGAAGATGGATGCGCTGTTGACGCCTCCGACGTCGCGCACCGCGGTCGAGGCCAGCTACGTCTTCAACCACGAGGCCTTCCGCGCGATGAGCGTGGCCGATCGCGAGAAGATCGTCGACGTGCTGGCGGCCGGCGGGCAGGCGGCCGCGCAGGGGATGGCCGAGATCTTCCATTCCTCCAATGGCTCGATGCTTCACAGCGTCGGGGGCGACGGCACCCGACTGCTGGACAGCCTCGACAAGATGGCGGGCTCCACGACCGGCCAGCGGATGCTCGGCGACCTCATGTTCGACCTCGTGCGGCCCGGGCGCATCTGGCAGGGGAACGCGCCGACCTGCACCGTCAGCTCCATGCAGTACGAGCTCGCCAGCCAGCAGCCCGGCGAGTACGCGCGGCTGATAGCGGGCCTCGCGGTCGACGGCAAGGTGACGATGCGTGGCGGCGGCGAGCTGGCCATCAGCGCCAGCGCGTCGATGTTTGCGTCCAGCTGGCGCCACGACCGGCGCTCCACCACCGAGGCGGTCTTCCAGTCGGCGGCGATGGAGTTCGCGAACGGCTCCGACACCTACTCCGTCTTCTCGCAGGAGAGCCGCGGCGGCAACCGGACCTACCGCGGCCTCTTCCCCGACCAGATTCGCACGATGGTCGGCGAGCTCTTCGGCGTGCGGTACGAGACCCGGGAAATCGGCAGCGATGCCGAGGCGACGGCCGAGCTGAACGAGATCCTCGCGCGCGAGCGGCCGAACCGGCCGGTGCTGTTCGACATCGACATGGGCGAGTTCAACCACTGCGTCTCGCTCGAGGGCGTCCGCGGCGACCGCGTCTACTACCGCGACCCGACGACGGGCCGCACCGAGTCGATGTCGAAGGCCGAGTTCCGCGAGCGGCTCGTCGCCGTGCACTACGCCCCGCCGCCGGAGATCGCCGATGATTTCATCGCGCGCAAGTACGGCGGGAAGCTCCTTCAGTTCGTCTGACGTCGAGGACCCGCGCGCGCGGCCCACCGGCGGGCGCAGACCTCGAGCCGCGCTGCCGGCCGGCGTCCGGGTGGACCGACGCGCACCACCTCGTCGAAGCGGGCGGCCCAGGCGCGTGGCGGCAGCGCACTGTCGCCCACGAAGGCCACCACCCGGCGCCCGCGGCGCTTCGCGAGGTGCGCGAGGCCCCACGGGCCCTTGTCCCAGGCGGTCTGCGCGTCGAGGCGGCCTTCGCCCGTCACCACCAGGTCGGCTTCGTCGAGCGCCCGCTCGAGGCCGACCAGCGCGGCCAGGGACAGGAAGCCCGGCTTGAGCGCCGCGCCGCACACGGCCAGCAGGCCCCACGCGAGCCCGCCTGCGGCGCCGCTGCCGGGTGCCTCGGCCTGTCCGGGCCCGTCGCCGCCTGGGGCGAGCGCGGCGAGGTGCCGCAGCGTCTGCTCCAGGAAGACGGCGTCCCACCCGGTGGCGCCCTTCTGGCGGGAGTAGAGGTGCGCGGCGCCGCTCGGGCCCAGCAGGGGGCTCTTCACGTCGGTCCACACCTCGAGGCGCGTGCGCGCGAGGCGGGGGTCGAGCGCGAGGTGGAGGAACCGGCAGCGCGCCAGCTGGCGAGGCGTCGGCGCGAGCGGCCGCAGCGCCTCGTCGAGGAAACGCACGCCGAGCGCGGACAGCGCGCCGGCTCCGCCGTCGGTCGTCGCGCTACCGCCGGCGCCGACGATGACGCGGCGACATCCGGCGTCGAGCGCCGCGCGGATCAACTGGCCGGTGCCGCGCGTGGAGGCGTCGAGCGGCCTGCGCTCGCCGGGCGCGAGCAGCGACAGGCCCGACGCCTGCGCCATCTCCACCACGGCGACGTCCCCCGGCGGCAGCACGGCCCACGTGGCGTCGACCGGCCGCCCGAGCGGATCGTCCACGCACGTCGTGCGCCGCTGCGCGCCGGGTACCTGCGCCAGCACCAGGTCGACGGTGCCGGGGCCGCCGTCGGCCAGCGGGAGGCGCTGCGTGCGCCACTCCGGGCGCGCGGCGCGCAGCCCGCGCTCGAGCGCTCTGGCAGCCTGGGAAGCGGTCAGCGTGCCTTTGAACTCCTGGGGCGCCACGAGCACGCGTAGAGCCCTCACGGCCGCTCCAGCGCCGGCGCGTCGGGGAGGCGCGTCGGGACGTCGGACGGCCGCGGCGGTGGGGGCGGGGGCCGGGCGCCGGCGTCGGGGACGCCGGCATCCGCCGTGCCCGCGGCGGACGGCGCGGCCTGGACGGGGGGCTCACTGGTCGGAGTGCCCGCGGCGCCGGGGGCCGTGCCGCGCAGCTCGAGCTCGAGGCGGGGCACGCACCGCTCGCCCCAGGACGTCTTCGCGCAGTCCTCTTCGGGCCGGCACTTGCCCCCACAGGGCTGTGGATCGCAGTAGCCCGTCTTCGGGTTGCAGACGGTGCCCGGGTTGCACGGCGTGAAGCACTCGCCGTCGGCGCGGCGGCTGGCGGCGACGCCCGCGGCGATGGCGGTGTTGACGGCGGCGGTGGCGACGGCGCCGCTCGCGTTTGCACAGCCGAGCGCGAGGGACAGCCCCGGGGCGAGGAGGGGGCGCATGCAATGACTCCGCCGTGGCACCGTATATGAAGTCGTCATGCGGCTCCTGCTCAACCTCCTGTGGGCGATCTTCGGCGGCGGCTTTCTCCTGGCGCTCGAGTACCTGCTCGCGGGCCTGTTGTGCTGCCTCACCATCGTCGGCATCCCCTTCGGGCTGCAGTGCTTCAAGATCGCGGGCCTCGCGCTGTTCCCGTTCGGCAAGGACTTCAACGACGACGTGCGCCGCGGTGCGGGCAGCTTCATCCTCAACATCATCTGGATCGTCTTCGCCGGCCTCTGGATCTTCCTGTCTCACGTGGTGCTGGCCATCTCGTTGGCCGTCACGCTCATTGGCATTCCGTTCGCCATCCAGCACGTGAAGCTGGCGATGCTGGCGCTGGCGCCGTTCGGCGTGCGCGTGCGCGAAGCGCACTGACGCGGGGAGGCGGCGCGCTACTGCGCGACGACCAGCACCTGGCCCGACTGCAGCGTGCTCGAGCCCAGACCGTTCCATGCCTTGAGCTGTTCGATGGTGCATCCGTACTTCTGTGACACCGACCACAGCGTGTCGCCGCGCGCGACGGTGTGCTTCGTGCCGGGTTTCACGCTGGACGCCTTCGGCGCCGCCGGGGCCGTGCCCGCGGGAGCCAGCTCGGCCGCCGGGCCGGGCCAGATGGTGAGGCGCGAGCCCACCTTCAAGCCGCGCGACGAGCCGAGCTCGGGGTTCCACTCGCGCAGCTCGGCGACGTGCACGTCGAAGCGGCGGGCGATGCTCCACAGTGAGTCGCCCGGCGCGACGCCGTAGGTGACGCGCTTCTTCCCGCCCTCGGTCGCGACGGCGATGGAGCCACCCGTCGCCTTCCCGCTCCCGCCGGCGCCCGCGGGCACCTCTTCGTCGGGGCGGGCGGCGCGCAGGCCCGAGCGGCGCGCGCGGGCGACCTGCCTCTCGAGCGCCACGTCGGCCTTGCCCGAGGCGATCGCCTTGGCGCTCGGCACCGGGACAATCAACTCCGCGCCCACCTTCAGGGCCCGCGCCGAGGCGAGCCGGTTCACCTGGAGGATGGCCTCCTGCGCCGAGTGGTAGGTGACGGCGATCTTCGACAGCGTGTCGCCGCGCGCGACCTTGTGGATCTTGAAGTTGAGCCGCTCCGACGGCGCGACCTTCGGGAACTCGGCGGCGAAGCGCTCTTTGGATCCCTTCGGCAGCCGCAGGGTGTACGGGGCTTCCTCGGTGGCCGGCGGCGTACACCAGCGCTTGAGCTCGGGGTTCAGGCCCTCGAGCTCCTCGACGGTGGTGCCCGCAGCGCGCGCGAGCACCTCGAGGTCGACGGAGGTGGTGAGCTGCACCTCGTCGAACTCGAAGGGCGGCTGGAACTCGAACTCGTCCATCGAGAAGCCGAAGGCCTCGGGGTGCCGCGCGACGAGGGCGCAGGCGATCAGCTTGGGCACGTAGTGCTTCGTCTCCTTCGCGAAGCCCTTCTTGTGCTCGGACAGCTCCCAGAAGTCGGTGGTGCCGTAGGTGTCGACGAGGCGCCGCACGCGGCCGCCGCCGGTGTTGTAGCCGGCCCACGCGAGGTACCAGTGGCCGGTGTTGGCGTAGAGCTGGGCCAGGTACCGGGCGGCGGCGTGCGTCGCCTTGATCGGGTCGCGGCGTTCGTCGACCCAGAAGTCGTCCTTGAGGCCGAACATCTTCGCGGTGCCGGCGATGAACTGCCACGGTCCGACGGCGCGCGCCCAGCTCCTGGCCTGCGTGTTGAAACCGGACTCGATCATCGACAGGTACACCGTGTCGCGCGGCAGGCCGTGCGCCTCGAGGATCGGCTGGAAGAGGGGGATGTACCTGGTGCTGCGCGACATCCACCGGCGGAACCACTTGCGCCCCTTGCCCTGGAAGAACTGGATGTACTGGGCGACGAGTGGCCGCATCTCGACGGGGATGTCGTAGCGGTCCTTCACCAGGCTGACGTCGAAGGAGTCGAGGTCGGTGACGGGCGCGAGCTGGAACTCGAGCTCGTCGCCGGAGAGCTGCGCGACGTCGAGCGCGGCCTCGAGGCGGTCGCGCACCAGCGAGCCGTAGCCCAGGTGCTCGAGCGCGGCGCGCAGCTCCGCGTCGGACCGGGCCTTCGGATCGAGCGCGGCTTCCTCCAGGGCGCGCATTTCGTCCAGCTCGGCGTCGGCGGCGTCGGGCCCGTCGGCCTCGTCGTCCGGCGCTGCGGCGGACGCGACCGACGCGCCGGCGTCGGGGGCGAGCGCGACCTGGGGCGGCGACGGGCTGCCAGCATCGGCCGGCGCCACCTGCGCGAGCAGCGTCATGCCCGGCGGTGGCGGTGGCATCGGGAGATCGAGCGCCCCGAGCGCGAGGAGGACGGCGGGCAGGAGCATACGGCGCGGAGGAGCGTAGGGAGCGGCCCCACGGAGGGTCAAACATCCGGCGGGGAAAACTCATCCCCCCGGGTGCGCGAGGAGTCGCGTGTGCGTCGGCCTCACCTCGTGCAGAATCGCGGGGCTTTGAATGATCTCGCAGATCGCGGCCGCCGCGTCGGCCGGTACGAGATCGCCACCCGCCTCACGGGTGGTGGCGTGACCGACGTCTTCCTCGCGCGGACCATCGCCGAGGGCGGAGTGCGTTTCATTGCCCTCAAGCAGCTACGGGCCGAGCTCCGCAAGAACGCGGCCGTGGCGCAGCAGTACGTCGACGGCGCGCGCGTCACGGCGTCGCTCGTGCACGCGCACGTCGGGCGCGTCTACGAGGTGGGCCTCGATCGCTCGAGCGGCGAGCCGTTCCTCGCCATGGAATTCGTCCAGGGCCAGGACGTGCGCACGCTGATGGAGGTGGCGGCGGCGGCCCGCATCCAACTGCCCGTGCACGTGGCGGTGCGGCTCGTCCACGACCTCTGCCTGGGGCTCCACGCGGGCCACACGCTGACCGACGGTGCCGGGAGCCGCCTGGGCGTGGTGCACGGCTCGGTGACCGCTCGCAACCTGATGGTCACCTACCAGGGGCGCACGAAGCTCCTCGACTTCGGCGTCGCGCCGCTGCGCGCCCAGCTTCGGAAGGAGCACCCCGGGCAGCTCTTCGGCACGTTGATGTACTCGAGCCCGGAGCAGGTGCTCGATCACCCCGTGGACCAGCGGACGGACCTGTTCGCCGCGGGCACGCTGTTGTGGGAGCTGCTCACCGGTCAGCGCATGTACTCGAGCGAGGCTGGCGTTCCCCGCGCGCTGGTGATGGAGCGGCCCGCAGCGCCCGGCACGCTCGTTTCCGACATCCCCCCGGCGCTCGACGAGGCGGTGCTGGCCGCGCTGGAGAAGAACCCCGACGACCGGCCCGCGTCGGCGTCGGCCTTCGCGCGAGCGCTCGCAGCCGCCGTGCCGCTGGCGCAGGACGACGAGGTCGCCGAGTTGATGAGGGCGCTCTTCGACGATCGCCGGCGCCAGACGGAGGCGCTGCTGGCGAAGTGGGCCAGCGACGAGGAAGAAGAGGAGAAGACCGCGTCGATGGTGGTGCCCGCGGGCGCGCCGTTGGGCGACGAGCCGTGGGAGACGACGCAGGTGATGACGGCGGTGGAGGCGACCGTGCCCGCGCGCGGTTCGCGGCTGCCGCCGTCCGTCGCGGAGGCGCCGCCGCCGCCGCCGGTCGCCCGCGCCACCGCCGCGCCGCCGGTCGATCTCTGGGCGCCGCCGCCTCCCAGGCCGTCCGACGACCTGTGGGGCCCGCCACCGGAGCCGGGGCTCCCCGCGGAGCTCTTCGCGCCGCCGCCGCCGTTGCAGGGCGGGGCATCGGCGCCGCCCCCGCGGCTGCCGACGAGCGAACTGTTCGCGCCTCCGCCGCCGGTGCAGGGCGGGGCGCCGCCCCCGCGGCTGCCGACGAGCGAACTGTTCGCCCCACCGCCGCCGGTGCAGGGCCGCGCGCCGCCGCCGAACGCCTCGCCACGCCCCGCGCCGGCGATGGACGAGCTGTTCGCGCCGCCGCCGCCGGTGCAGGGCCGCGCGCCTGCGCCCAACGCCTCGCCACGCCCCGCGCCGGCGATGGACGAGCTGTTCGCGCCACCGCCGCCGGTGCAGGGCCGCGCGCCTGCGCCCAACGCCTCGCCGCGCCCCGCGCCGGCGATGGACGAGCTGTTTGCGCCGCCGCCGCCGGTGCAGGGCCGCGCGCCTGCGCCCAACGCCTCGCCGCGCCCCGCGCCGGCGATGGACGAGCTGTTCGCGCCGCCGCCACCGCCGGGCCGTGCGCCTGCGCCCAACGCCTCGCCGCGTCCTCCGGCGACCGGCGAGCCAGCCCCGCCGCCGCCCGCCCAGGCTCGTCCGTCTGCGCCCGAGGCGCGGCAAGCGCCGGAGCCGGCCGCTCGGCCCGCGCCTCCAGCCGAGGCGAAGCCCGCCGCGCCGCCGAAGGAAGACGACGAGGAGCCGCTGCGCGCTCGCCGGAGCGGCTCGGAGCGAACCCGGTGGCTGGTCGCGGTCCTCCTCCTCCTCGTGGCCGCGGGCATGGTCGCCTGGTTCATCCAGACGAAGTGGCTCGCGCCGCTGCCCGAGCTGCCGAAGGAAGTCGGGACCCTGGCGGCGCCGGCCCCGGAGTCGCTCGAGGGCTGAGGGGCGCGAGGTGCTGCTTGTGCGCACCGCGGTGGTGCTGGCCCAGGCGGACGCCGGGGTGACGCCGTCGCCGGCGGTGGTGCGCGCGCGGAGGACCATCTCCTTCACCGCGGGCTGCGTTCACGGACCGAGCGAGCTGGGGCCAGCGCGGAGGGGGCGGCGGCTCAAGGCGCTCGACGCGCTGTGGAAGCGTTTCACGCCGGCGAACGCGGCGGAGCTCGAGCGCGCGGTGGTGGCGCAGAACGAAGCGGGTGGCTTCGTGGACTGCGCAGACTGCTTCTGGGACGGTGTGCGCACCTCGCGGCTGCCGTGGCGGAGCGGCGCGCTCCGGGCGCTTCTGGGCGCCGACGTGGCGCGCACCGGCGACGGTTACCTGCTCGCGCTGAGTCGCGCGAACGATCCGCAGTCGACGGCGGCGGAGCAGGAGTGGCTCTCCGAGGTGGCCCGCGCCCTCGAGTGCCTCGACGGCGGCGCGCGGTGACGCGTCAGCGGCCGCCGCCACCGTCGCGCGGCATCGGCAGCCCGTGCCCGGGGCCGACGATCTTCGCGAGGTAGCTCTCGAACTCGAAGGACGGCGAGTTCTCGCGATCGTGGCAACCGGTGCACGTCTTCGCCTCGCGGCCGCGGCGAATGTGGTCCTTCACCGGCATCTGCGTGTGCTTCCAGCCCGGCCCATGGCACGACTCGCAGCCCACCTCGTCGCGGCCGTCGACGTCGTCGATGCGGCACACGCCCCCGGGCTGCTGCCAGCCAGTCACGTGACAGACGATGCAGTCCAGGTGGTACTGCTTCGCCTTCGCCTCCAGCGTCGCGTAGGCCTGCGCGTGCTTGGTCGGCGTCCACACGCGCGCGGCGTCGGGGTGGCAGCCTACGCACGCCTGGCTGCCGACGTAGCCTGCGCGCTCGAGATCCGGCGGGTCGCAGGCCTTCCCGTGCTCCTTCGCCCACGCGAGGTTGAGCAGCCCGACGTCGCGGTCGTACGCCGTCTCGATCGCCTCCACCGCGGGCTCCTTCGGGAGGCTGGCTTCGAGCGGCACGAAGCGCACCGTCGCCGCGTTGCGATCCTGCGGCACGGGCAGCGGCTCGTCGGCCAGCGCCTGCCGGCGCGCCACGAGGTCGTCCAGCTTGGCCTTCTTGAGCGCCTTGAGCTGCTCGGCGAGGCCGGGCTCGTTCACCTGCGTCCGCATCAGCTCGATGCGCTCGTCCAGCGCCGCCAACTCGCGCTCGCGCTCGGAGCTGCCCTTCAGCCAGGCGACGCGGTGGTCGTCGCGCAGCGAGAGGTCGACGCGCAGCAGCGAGCGGCCTTTGCTCTGCACCTGCACCACCTTCACCGCGCCGCCGGCCACGCGGTTCTCTTCGGCGGCCAGCTCGGACTTCGGTCGGTCGGCCACCACGAGATCCACGCTCTCCGCGTCCGCTGCGCCGCGCAGCGCTTCGTCGAAGGGCAGCGGCACCAGCGCCACCACGAAGGCCGCGCCGTCGGCCCGTGCCTTCGTCGCCACCGCGTCGGCCGCCGCGACGGTGGCCGCCGACACCACCGCCAGTCGGTAGCCGGCCGCGTCGAGCCACCGCACCTCGCCGTCGACGAGCTCCGGCAGCGCGAGCGCCTTTCGGAACGCCTCGCCGCGCGCGTCGTCCATGGGCCCCGGGGCGCGGGCGCTGAGGCCCATCGCGCGGAAGGCGTCGGCCAGCGCCTTCGCTTTGCGCTCCTGCTGCGGCACGGCGGCGTCGGGAATGGACGGGGCGCCGAACAGCGCGTCGCCGGCGTCGAGGAAGAAGACGGGCCCGCCGCCCGCGCGCGCCTTTGCGACCTGCGCGGCCATGCGGGAGACGCCGCCGCGCATGTTCTCGCTGCAGCCGCACGGCCCGAGGTATCCGCGCACGTCGGCGGAGATCAGCAACGTCGCGTTGGCGGGCGGGCGGGGCGGGCGGGTGTCGCGGGTGGCGCAGGCGGCCAGCAGCGTCGCGAGGGCGAGGGCGGCGCGGCGAGTCACGCAGCCGCTCACCAGATGATGCTGTCGAACAGCTCGTCGACCTTCTCGCCCAGCGCCTCGACGCCGTGCGACTTCGACAGGTAGCCGTCGGCGCCCACCTGCGTGGCCAGGGCCTCGAGCTCGTCGTCCCTCAGCGAGCTGAACAGCACGATGGGGATGTCCTGGGTGCCGTACTCGTTCTTCAGCGTGCGGCAGATGTCGGTGCCCTTGGCCTCGGGCATGTGGATGTCCGTGAGGATGACGTGCGGCTTGAAGTCCGCGAGCATCTTCTCGAACTCGATCAGCGTGGACGTCGCGCGCACGTCGTAGCCGCGCGCTTCGAGCACGGCCTTCTCCATCGCGAGGGTGATCTCGCTGTCGTCGATGAGCAGGATGCGCCGCTGGTCCACGGGCGGGGTCCATAGCAGACACGCCGGGGGCCGATCGAGCGGTCCGTGTCGAGGCCTGCGGCAGCGGGGGATGCGGCTATTCTCCGGGCATGGTTCTGACGACCGCCCTGGCCGCGTTTCTCCTCGGAGCCCGGCTCGATGACGCTGCCGTCGTGACGGCGCTCTTGAATGGCGAGCACCGCGAACTCCTTCAGACGCTCGGGGACGCTCCGGAATACGCGCGACTCCGGGCGGCCCTGGGCAATGCGCTCGGGGATGCGGCCGCGGCGAAGGCGGACGCGCAGCTCCCTCCTCTTCCCCCCGAGCCCGTCCTCGCGACGGTGCGGGCACCTGAGGTTGGCAAGGTCGCGCACGTCGTCGCCACTTCGGCGCGCTTGCGCGAGGCCCCCTCGTCGTCCGGGGAAGTCATCCGGATGCTGGGCATCCTGACGCCGGTGCGCGTCATCGCGGTGAAGGGCGACTGGGCCGAAGTCGTGGCTGGTACACGCACCATCGTCATCGAGGGCGGCGTGGGGCGCCTGATCCCGGCCACTGGTATTCGTGACACGACGAAGGCAGCGCGCGGCTTCGTTTCCCTGACGGCGCTCGACGCCGCCCCGCCATCGCCCGCGACGATGCTCGAACACGCGCGCCGGTTTCAGGCGATGAAGGACTTCGACCGCGCCCATGTCCTCGCGGCCCGCGCCTGGGCCCTCGCGCCGACGTCGGAGGCCCTGCGCGAACTGGTCAGCGCCGCCGTCGCTGCCCGGCGTTTCCCCTTCGCCGTCCAGGCCACGCTGCCTCCCCGGCAAAGCGCCGAGACTGGGCGCGTGACGGGAAGCGCACGGCTCGCCTTCGGTTGCCGAGGGTCGATCGCCGACGCCACGCTCGAGCCGCATTCGCTCACGGCGCCGGTGCCGAAGCACGCCAAGAGGCACGCAAGCGCGTGTGCCGTCGACGTCGATGAGCGACGGGAATGCCGCCCGAGGGATACGCGCGAGGACATGTCCATGGATGCCGAGGAGAATGCGCGCTTCATGGCCGAACTGAAGGCGGCCCAGGCGGACTGGGATGGGCCGGGGAAGGCGCGCTTCGAGAAACGACTGGCCGCACTGAGGACGCTCTTCCCCGGCCCGGCCTACGCCATCTTCGACCTCGAGAAGGCGTCTGGAGCCTGGCCGGACACGTGGGCGTTCGAGGCGCGGCTGACGCTCGAGCAGGTTGACGAGTGCTCGGGTGCGGTGCCGATGCCCGTCGCGCCAGGCGATGGCGTGAGGGTGTCGATGCCGCGGCGCCTGGACGACGAGGAGCGCCTTCGCGTCGCGTTGCGGCTCGAGCGGTCCCCCGGTGCCGGCACCTTCGCGGCGCTCGTCCTGGGGCCGCCGGCGAAAACGCTCCCGCCCGACGCCTTCATCGATGCCAGCTTCTCCTTCAACGAGCCCGACAAGCCCTTCAACCTTCCGTCGGGGGCCGCCGCGCGCCTGAGGAGGACGACGGGCCTGGAGCCGGATAGCTCCGAACTGGACATCGTCCAGGCGTGGTCTGCACCCGATTCGTGTCACATCACCTGCGACCCGTAGGGCTGCCGGGGCCGGCTTCGTTCCTCTCGTCGGGCTGCCTTGACCCTCCTGCCCCCCACACATAGGGTCCGCGCGCGCCGCTCGTCCCCGGGCCGGAAAGGAGTGCTTCGTGCACATTCGCTCGTCCATCGCGTTCGCCATCGCCGCGCTGGTCGCGACCCAGGCGCGCGCCGAGCTCAAGCTGGGCTACGTCGATCTCCAGCGTGCACTGACCGAGGTCCACGAAGGCAAGGACGCGAAGACGCGCCTCAAGGCCGAACTGGACAAGTCCCGCAGCGATCTCCAGAACGAAAAGAACAAGCTGCGCGCCGACAGCGTGGTGCTCGAGAAGCAGGCCGCGATGATGAGCGAGGACGTGCGCGCGCAGAAGTACCAGGAGATGCAGAAGAAGATCCTCGATCTGACGCAGCGCGAGCAGCAGGCTCAGGTCGAGCTCGCGAAGAAGGAACAGGACGAACTCAAGAAAATCTTCGACAAGATGGACCCGATCATCGCCGCCATCGCGCAGCGCGAAGGTCTGGCGATGGTCCTCGAGAAGTCCGACTCGGGCATCGTCTACGCGCTGCCCAGCATGGATCTCACCAACGAGCTGGTCCGCACCTACAACGAAAAGTACCCCATGAAGGGAAAGACGGCGGGCGCGCCGACGAAGTGAGGATGACCAAGACAGTGGCGGAGCTGGCCGCGCTGGTCGGCGGCGAAGTGGATGGAGACGGCGCTCTCAGCATCACGGGCGTGGCGGGCCTCGAGTCCGCCCAGCCGGGGCAGCTCAGTTTCTATGGCAATCAGAAGTACCGGGCGGCGCTCGAGGCGACCAGGGCTTCGGCCGTCTTCGTGGGTGAGGACGCGCCTTCGCGCGGAGACCGCACGTTCGTTCGCGTGAAGCACCCGCACCTCGCGTTCGCGCGGGCGGCCCAGCTGTTCCACCCGAAGAAGCAGCACGCGCCGGGCGTCTCGTCCCGGGCGCAGGTGCACCCCCAGGCGCGCGTCGACCCGTCGGCGACCGTCATGGCGCACGCCACGGTGGAGCGAGGCGCGCAGGTGGGCGCCCGCGCGGTGCTGTACCCCGGCGTGTACGTCGGCGAGGACGCGCGCGTCGGTGACGACACGGTGCTCTCGCCCAACGTGGCGGTGATGGACCGCTGCGTCGTCGGCGCGCGGTGCCTCGTGCACGCCGGCGCGGTCATCGGCGCCGACGGCTTCGGCTTCGCGCTCGACCTCTCGGTGCCCGAGCACGTGAAGATCCCGCAGGCCGGCATCGCCCGCGTCGAAGACGACGTGGAGATCGGCGCCTGCACCTGCATCGATCGCGCGACCACCGGCGAGACGGTCATCGGCCGGGGCACGAAGATCGACAACCTGGTGCAGGTGGGTCACAACAGCGTCGTCGGCCCGCTGTCGATCCTCTGCGCCCAGGTCGGTTTGTCGGGCACCTCGACGTTGGGGCAAGGCGTGGTGCTGGCGGGGCAGGTGGGCGTGGCCGGGCACCTGCGCGTCGGCGACCTCGCGAAGGTGGGCGCGCAGGCCGGCGTGATGAGCGACGTGGACGACGGCGCGACGGTGCTCGGCGCCCCGGCGATGCCCCACAAGGACTTCCTCCGCTCGGCGGCGCTGTTCGCCCGGCTGCCCGAGCTGAACAAGGAGCTGCGCGAGCTGAGGAAGCGCCTCGAGCGCCTGGAGAAGGAGAGCGCTGAGTGAAGATGGACGTGATCGACATCGCGAAGCTGCTGCCGCATCGCTACCCGTTCCTGCTCGTGGACCGGGTCGTCGAGCTGGAGCCGAACAAGAGGCTGGTCGGCTACAAGAACGTGACCGCGAACGAAGACTTCTTCAACGGGCACTTCCCCGGGCTGCCGGTGATGCCGGGCGTGCTGATCCTCGAGGCGCTCGCGCAGGCCTGCGCGATCCTCGCGTTCAAGAGCACCGGGTACGACCCGAAGGACTACGTCATCTACCTGATGGGCATCGACGGGGCGCGCTTCCGCAAGCCGGTGGTGCCGGGTGACCAGCTCACGCTCACCGCCGAGGTCGTGAAGGCGAAGTCGGTGGTGTGGAAGCAGCGCGGCGTGGCGACGGTGGACGGACAGGTGGTCGCCGAGGGCGAGTTCCTCGCCACCATCATCAAACGCACGGAGAGCGCGCCGTGAGCGTTCACCCCACGGCCATCGTCGACCCGAGGGCGAAGGTGCACCCGGAGGCCGAGATCGGCCCGTTCGTCGTCATCGGCCCGGACGTCACCATCGGCGCGGGCACCACCGTCGGCCCGCACGCGGTCATCGACGGCGACACCACCATCGGCGAGCGGAACCGCATCTTCCACCACGCGTCGGTGGGCGCGCCCCCGCAGGATCTCAAGTACGCCGGCGAGAAGACGAAGCTGGTCATCGGCGACGAGAACCTGATCCGCGAGTTCAGTACGCTGCACACCGGCACGGTCGGCGGCGGCGGCGTGACGCGGGTGGGGAACAAGAACCTGTTCATGGCGTACAGCCACGTCGCGCACGACTGTGTCGTCGGCAACGGCTGCGTGCTCGCGAACGCGGCGACGCTGGCCGGGCACGTCGAGGTCGGGGACCACGTCATCGTCGGCGGGCTCTCGGCGGTGCACCAGTTCACCCGCCTGGGCAAGCACGCCTTCCTCGCGGGCGGCGCGATGGTGGTGATGGACGTGCCGCCGTACTGCACGGCGCAGGGCGACCGGGCCGAGCTCGCCGGCTTGAACAGCGTGGGCCTGACCCGCCACGGCTTCACCGAGGAGCAGATCGGCCGCATCAAGGACGCCTACAAGATCCTCTTCCGTTCGAAGCTGGGGCTCAACGAGGCGCTCGACCGGGTGAAGGCCGAGCACGGCGGGCACCCCGAGATCGATCACCTGCTCGAGTTCATCGCGTCGAGCAAGCGCGGCATCACCCGCTGACGCCTCGATGGATCGGATCGGCCTCATCGCAGGGAACGGGCGGTTGCCGGTGCTCTTCGCCGAGGCGGCGAAGGCGCGGGGGCTCGCCGTGCACGCGGTCGCCATGGAAGGCGAGGCCGACGAACTGGATCTCACCCCCTGCGTCACCACGCTGGACTGGGTGAAGGTGGGGCAGGCCGGGCACATCCTCGACGCATTCAAGCGCCACGGCGTGACGAAGGCGGTGATGGCCGGCGGCATCGGCCGGGTGCGCAGCCTGACGCAGGCCCGGCCGGACCTCGGCGCGCTGCAGATCGTCGCGCGGGTGCGCTCGATGCGCGACGACGAGTTCCTCCGCGCGGTGGCGCGCTACTTCGAGGATCACGGCGTTCAAATCGTCGCGCCGACGGACTTCGTGCCGCACGTGCTGGCGAAGCCGGGTTTGCTCGCCGGCCCGGCGCTGTCCGCGAAGCAGGCGCGCGACGTCGAGGTCGGCCGCGAGGTGGCCTTCTCGCTCGGCCGCGCCGACGTGGGCCAGACGGTGGTGGTGAAGGACGGCGTGGTGCTGGCGGTCGAGGCGGTGGAGGGCACCGACGAGTGCATCCGCCGCGCGGGGAGGTACGGCGGGCCGGGCGGGGTGGTGGTGAAGCGCTGCAAGCCGGACCAGGACGTGCGCTTCGACCTGCCGGCCGCCGGGCCGGTGACGCTCGAGGTGATGCGCGAGGCGGGCGCGAAGGTGCTGGCGGTGGAGGCCGGCAGGACCGTGCTGCTGGACGCCGAGCTCCTGTTCAAGTGGGCCGATCGCCTCGGGCTGTCGGTCGTCGGGTTCTGAAAAATTCGAGGAGACGAAGAGCGTGAGCGACCAGTCCGTGCCCAGCACCCGCCTGTCCCGGCTCCTGCCGATGAACAGCGCCGGGTACTACGTGTTCCTCGCGGCCATCGCGATCTTCATCCTCGGGCCGCTCGGCGGCATCACCGCCAGCTACATGAACTTCTCGCTCGGCTTCTTCGTGGGCGGGCAGGTGCTGGCGGGCATCCTCGGGTCGACGGTGACGTACTTCTACGGTCCGGAAGGCAAGCACGGCGCCAACTACATGCAGACGGCCGCGGCGTCGGTGGCGTCGATGGCGGCGATGGGGGTGCTGATCCAGGCCATGGTGTGGCTCGGCCTGCCCGAGCCGAAGACGTGGCACCTGCTCGTCTACTTCCTCTGCGTGGGCATGTTCGGCATCGGCGTCGGCATGGTCTACACGCCGGTGCTGGTCGACAAGCTGCAGCTCACCTACCCGTCGGGGCTCGCGGTCGCGAACATCCTCCGGGCGCTCACCGACCTGAAGCTGCTCAAGCGCAGCGTGGCGCAGCTGTTCAGCGGCATCGGCGTCGGCGCGGCGTTCCCGCTGGTGTTGGAGAAGCTGGGGCACGTCGGCTTCATCGGGCGCATCGCCGCCACCGGCGTCAGCACGTCGACCATCGGCGCGGGGATGATCGTCGGCGCGCGCATCACGGTGCCGGCGATCACCTGGGCGTTCATCTGGCAGGCGGCGGCGCCGTGGCTGCGCGCGCAGGGTTGGCTCGGCGCGAACGATCCGTACCGCAAGTTCGCCTTCCTCGTCGCGCTCGGCACCATCATGGGCGCGGCGGTCGTCGACATCTCGCTCATCTTGAAGCAAGCCGTCGCGAAGCTGCGCGCCGGTGCGCCGAAGGAAGAGGTGCCGCAGGGGGAGGCTTGGAAGCAGACGAACACCACGCGGCTGGTGCTGTGGGTGGGGTTCTGGGGCCTCGCGGTCATCGCGGTGTCCGCGGGCCTGCTGCAGGTGCCGGTGGCCTGGGTGCTGTTCGCGGTGGGCGTGTCCTTCCTGATGATGCTGGTGAACGGCATCTCGCTGGGAATCACCGACTCGAACCCGATCTCCTCGGCGTTCGTGCTGACGGTGGTGGCGATGTCGGCGCTCGGGCTCGTGGATCCGATCGCCGGGCTCCTCGCCGGCTCCATCGTCTTCGTGGTGTGCTCGATCGGCGGCGACATGCAGCAGGACCGGTCGACCGGCTGGCGGCTGGGCACCAACCGCACCAACCAGTTCCGCTTCCAGATGATCGGCGTCTTCGTGGGCGCGGTGCTCGCCGTGTACATGGCGAAGATCTTCATGGCCGCGTACCCGGTGCTCACCATCGACACCTTCGCGCACCCGGAGGCGAAGGTGGACCAGTGGCAGTCGGCCATGACGTACAAGTTCGTCGGCGCGCTCCGCGGCCTCACCAACCCGCAGCCGTGGCAGGTGCGCGCGATGCTCGTGGGCGTGGGCTTCGGCGTGCTGGTCGAGGTCATCCGCAAGCTGGTGAAGGGCCACGCGCGCTACAAGGTGTGGAGCCAGAAGGGCGGCGGCTTCGCCTTCGACTTCGCGTTCGACGCGATTCTCATGCCGTCACCCTACGCGTCGTCCTTCGCCGGCTTCGTCGAGTTCGGCACGTCGATGTGGTTCGGCGCCGGGGGCATCTTCTCGTCGGCGTGGAACACGCTGCAGAAGCGCAAGGACGCGCAGTCGGCGGACCCGGACGGCGAGCACACCGAGGTGCTGCCGGAAGACATGTCCACCACGTCGCTGGTGGGCGGCGGGCTCATCGCCGGTGACTCCCTCGCCGCGCTGGTGCTGGGCGTCCTCGGCCTGATGACGCTGCTCGAGTAGGCCGGCGTCGCGCCACGCGAATCGGGGCGAGGACCGGGAAATCGAGCCCGTCCGTGGTCCATTCGGCCTCTCCGCGGGCGCTTCCTGCCCCGTGCCCATCGGGGCCCTGCCGGCCGGAACGTCGACGCGGCGACCGCGACCGAGCTCGCGCGCACCTACCCCGGCGTCGCCAACGGGCACTCGCGAGGCAGCGGCAGCGCGCCTTCGCCAGCTGCGGGCTGGACGCGAAGGCCTTCGGCGCCGCCTGGCAGCCCCCCGCCGCGCGCGTTGATTGCCGGCCCGGGGCCGCCGACACCTCGGGTAGACTCGTACGCCTGCGATGGCGCCGTCGAGGTCCCAGCCGTCTCCGCCCTTCGCCAGCCGCGAGCTGAACGGTGAGGTGCTGCTCGAGGAGCTCGCCGACCTGCGCAACGCCCAGGTACAGCAGCGGCACCTCAACGACTGCGTGCTGAACCTGCGCGGGCTCGAAGGCGTGCGCGTGTCCGAGGCCGCCGCGCGCCTCAAGCAGCTCGCGTCGAACCGCTTCTCGGGCCAGCCCGCGCTGGCGTCGCTCCTGGTGCGCTGGGCCGCGAAGCTGAAGAGCGAGGTCGACGTGCCGCTGCTGGTGAGCCACCTCGAGCGGCTCGCGCTGACGAGCGCGCTGGTGACGGCGCTGCGGCGCGGCAGCGAGCGGCTGCCGAAAGGAGGCCGCGGGTGAAGCACCCCGTGTCCGAGGGCGCCCGGGAGCAGCTCGAGCACTGGAGCGCGAAGGCCCGGCGCCTGTTCGACGAGCTGCTGGAGGACGCGGGCAGCGACCTGCAGCGGGAGTTCCTCCAGCGCGCCGTCGCCGCGGCCCACACGCCCGCCGAGGTGCACGCCTTCGCCGACGAGATCCGCGCGATGAGCGACGACGAGGTGTACGCGGGCTGCACCCTGGAGGACGCCGCGCCCGAGGACTACACGGTCGCCCAGCTGCTGCGCGCCGAGGCGGACCCGCTGTTCGCCTTCGAGCTCAAAGGCGGCACCATCGAACCCAACGAGGACGAGACGGGTGACGTGTCCGCGCCGCCGCCCGCGCGGAAGGCGGCCACGACGTTCGAGCCGGGCGGCGGCGACGCGCTGGCCGCGGGCCTCGCCGGGAAGAAGAGGGCCGGCTTCGAGGCCGAGTCCGCCGACGCGCGCGCGAAGGCGGTGGACTGGGGCGAATTGGGCGGTGCGCACCCGCCGCCGTCGCAGCTGCACCAGAGCCCCGCGCCCACGCAGGGCAAGCTGCTGGAGGACCTGCTGGCCGAAGCGACCCGCGGGCTGCAGGTGGCCTGGCGCGAGCACGACGTGGACACGCCAGGCGGCATGGCGCTGGCCGAGGCGCTCGCCTCCGCCGCCGGCGCGCTGACCCGCGGCATCCCCGTGCCGTGCGTCATCGGCCCCAACGCGGGCCAGCACCGCCGCTTCGTCTTGCTGCTGCAGACGACCACCTCCGGCAAGACGCGGGCCTGGCAGCTGTACGATCCGCTCTCGCAGGAGCTGGTGTGGGCGAACGAGGGCGACCTCCTCCAGAAGGCCGAGCTGCCGTTCGCCAACAAAGTCAACCGGCGGTTGACCCGCATCGTCCTGCCGCAGAGCCTCCGGGCAGCGTTTTAGGAAGAGGTGTCGCGCATGAAGAGACTGGGCCTGTTGGGCGTGCTGTTGGCGGCGTCGCTGGCGCAGGCGGACGCGGTGGAGGTCTCGGTGAACAACCGCACCATGGTGGGCAAGGGCCTGCCGTCGGTGCAGGTGCACATCCTCGAGCCGATCGCCGGCTTCCGGCTGAAGCTGACCCGCGACGACGGCAAGGTGGTGGACGTGAAGGGGGGCGGCCGGCCCGGCGTCACCCGCGTCATCGAGCTCCCGCAGGCCGAGGGCACCGTCACCTGGAAGGGCGAGCTCACCATCAACCTGCCGCGCGGCGAGACGGCCGGCATGCCGCTCGAGTTCGAGACGCAGCTCGTCGGCGCGCTGAAGTTCATCTTCGACAAGGAGAAGGACGTCGACCTTGCGGGGCGCAAGGTGTCCTTCAAGCTGAACCAGCCGGCGGCGAAGGCCGAGCTGCGCGTGCTGATGGACACCGGCAGCTACGCGTTCGACGGTGAGGTGCCGTTCGGCGACGCGCCCGCCGGCACGGCGCTGACGGTGAGCTGGCCGGAGGCGAAGGGGCAGGTGATGAAGATCTTCATCCGCGCCTACGCCACCAGCGGGCTGTTCGACGGCGTCGAGCTGACGCCGTGGCAGGTCGACATTCCCCACGAGGAGGTGAACTTCGACTCCGGCAAGTGGGAGATCCGTCCGGAGGAGCAGCCGAAGCTGGACCAGAGCTACAAGCTGATCAGCGAGGCGGTGTCGAAGTTCGGATCGCTCGCCACGCTGCGGCTGTACGTCGCGGGCCACACCGACACGGTGGGCGGTACGCAGTACAACCGCGGCCTGTCGCTCAACCGCGCGCGCGCCATCGCGCAGTACTTCAGGAAGAAGGGGCTGCGCATCGCCATCTTCTACGAGGGCTTCGGCGAGGAGGCGCTGCTGGTGGGCACGCCCGACGAGGCAGAGGAGGCGAAGAACCGGCGCGCCGAGTACCTCATCACCATCGGCGAGCCGCGGCCGAAGGCCGTGCCCTTCACGCCGCGTTGGCAGAAGCTCTGAAGCGGCTACTGCAGGGCGTCGAAGTACTCGGTGGCCGTCTCGTTCGTCTTGATGACGACGCGGCGCTTCTCGGTCTTGTTGCGGTGTACGAAGACGATGTCGTGCGTCCCGATGGGCAGTGAGAAGGTGCGCGTGCCCTGGAGCTCCTTCGCGAGGATGCGCTTGCCGTCGAAGACGTCGGCGTAGGGCGTCGCGCGGACGACGAGGGCGCCGGTGGGCTTCTTCGTCACCGGGCCGGTCGGTGGCAGTCTGCCCCCGCCGCCACCGGTGCCGGGTTCCACACCGTCACCCGCGTCGACGGGCTCGGCGGCGCCCGCGTCGACGGGCTCGGCCGTGCCCGCGTCGACGACGGGTTCCGAAGCGCCTGCGTCCACCTCCGCCGGGCCGAAAGGCACGGTCGTACCGGATGGTCCAGCGGTGGTGGTGCCAGGATCTCCGGGGCCGGCGGCTCCACCGCCCGGATCGACGATGGGCGGCGCAGGCGGGTCCACCGAGTTCCGCGTGGCGAAGAACGCGCCCGCGACGGCCACGGCGATCACCGCCACGGCGCCGAGCGCGACGAAGGGCATGCGCGACGGCGCAACCTTCTCCGGCAGCGCGCCCGGCAACTCGTCGGGGGCCGCGGGCTGCGTCTCCGACGCGGTTGGACCGCTGGGCTCGGCGGGGCTCGGGGCGACCAGCGAGGGCTCGGCCGGTACGATGGGCTCGAGGCGGCGCGACGGCGGGCGGTACGGCTCGGTGGACGGCGCGCTGGGCGCCGAGGGGGGCGGCGCTTTCACCTGCGACACGTCCTGCACGACGAGCGGCTCGAGCCGCCGCGAGAGGGGCTTGTACTGATCGGTCTTCGGCCCCGCCGCCTCGGCCATGGGCTGGGTCGTCACCGGCTGCCGTGCGCGCGGCTGGTACGCCGGCATCTGCTCGGTGCCGGGCTTGTGGGGGGGCACCTGCTCGGTGCCGCGGCTCTCGTGCTTCGCGCGCAGGCTGGCGAGCTGCTCGGCGAAGCCCGGGACCTCGATGGTCGCGGCCGGCGAAGCGCCCGCGAGGTCGTCCGTGACGCCGCGCGGTCGCGGCGTGGCGCTCCTCGGCGACTGCCGCACCGGCGTCATCGTCATCGTCGGCTGGAGCGGCGCGGCCTTCGCGTGCTGCCGCGAGCGGTCGACGGCCATCGTGTCGCCGGTCCCGAAGTCGTCTTCGGCCGCGCGCACCACCGCCGCCGCGCCGTGCGCCGGGGTGCCGGGGCGCTCGTCCGCCTCCATCTCTGCGCGGTACAGCTGCTGGAGGAACAGCGCGATGCTGGTGTCCTCCACCGACTGCGCGGTGCGCAGCACCCAGGTCGCCAGCGCCTTCTCGAGCTCGAAGGCCGACTGGAAGCGCTCGGGCAGCGGCCGCGCCAGCGCCTTCATGACGATGTCCGAGAGGTCCTGCGGGACGTCGGGGTTGAGCCGCGCCGGCGGCGCGATGACGCTCTCCTCGACCGCGCGCAACACCGCGAGCTCGCTGTCGCCGTCGAAGAGCCGCCCGCCCGTGAGCAGCTCCCACAGCACGATACCGAGCGCGAAGATGTCGGTGCGCGCGTCGACCCGTTCGCCTCGCGCCTGCTCGGGCGACATGTACGCGAACTTGCCCTTCAGCATTCCGGGCGCGGTGTGGGTCGTCGTGGCCTTGGCGATGCCGAAGTCCGTCAGCTTCACCGCCCCGTCGAAGGACAACAGCACGTTGTGCGGGGTGACGTCGCGGTGGACCACGCCGATCTTCTGGCCGCGCTCGGTCAGCGTGTGCGCGTACTGCAGGCCGCGGGCGACCTGCGTGCCCAACTCGGCGGCCAGCGTGACGGGGAAGGGCACCCCTTCCCGGCGGCAGCGTTGGCGCAGGTCCCACAGCGACGCGCCGCGCACGTACTCCATCGCCAGGTAGTAGGTGTCGTCGTGCTTCCCGAAGTCGAAGATCTGCACCACGTTCGCGTGGTTCAGCTTCGACGCGAGGCGCGCCTCGGCGATGAACATCTGCACGAACTGTGGATCCGTGGCGAGGAAGCTGCGCACCACCTTGATGACGACGTCTTTGGAGAAGCCCTCGGGGCCCACGGCGCGCGCAAGGTAGATCTCCGCCATCCCGCCCTCGGCGAGCTTGCGGGTGACCTCGTAGCGGCCGATCTTCGTTCCGGCGGCGAGCATGCGACTCCCTGCGACGTTTCCTTCCGTCGAATTGGGGAGTCTAGTAGATCACCAGCCCGGAGCCACCATGAGAACTCTTCTCGTCGTCACTTTCGGGGCGTTGTTGGTTTCTGGCCAGGCGCTCGCCGCGCGGAAGGTGCTCGTCATGGGCGCCGGCGACTGCCGCGAGCCCACGCTCACGACCGCGGTGAAGGAGTTCCACGACGAGGCGCGGCCGCTGCTCAAGGCGCAGCTCTTCGAGCCGGAGGTCGTGCTGGACGCGGTGCGACCGCGCCCGTCGCGCAGCCTCCAGGACATCCAGCGGCTGGTGGACTCCGCGCGCACGCTGCTCTACGGCGGCGAGAATGAGCGGGGGCTGGAGCTGGTCAAGCAGGCGTTGACGGAGCTGGACAAGGCGTCGCCGCAGGTGAACCCGTGGCCGGTCACCGTCGCGGCGCTGCTGGTGCAGTCGCAGCTGTACAAGAACCTCGAGCGCACGAAGGAGATGAACGAGGCGTACCGCCGCGTCCTGCGCATCGACCCCGCGTTCACGCTCGATCCCGACGCCTATCCGCCCAGCACGCTGCAGGCCTTCGAGGCCGTGCGGAAGGAGGTCACGCGCGCGCGCAAGGCCATGCTGGTGGTGCAGTCGACGCCGGCGGGCGCCGCGGTCTTCGTCGACGGGAAGGCGCGCGGGAGGACGCCGCTCAAGCTCGAGCTGATTCCGGGCGCGTACCGCCTCTGGCTGATGCAGGACGGCCGTGTCAGCTTCCCGCACCCGGTCGAACTCGCTGACAACAAGAGGGACGCGTCGCTGCAGATCGACATGGGGTTCGAGAGCGCCGTGTCGCAGCAGCCGCCGCTCTGCGTGTCGGCGACTGACGACGACGAAGCGCGGAAGCTGGGGCCGCTCATGGTTGCCGACGAGGTCATCATCGTCCGCAACATCGCGACCACGGGGAACCCGCCCTACATCACCGCCGTGTCCTACGACGCCACCGGGCGGCAGCAGCGCAACGGCGGCGCGCCGCCCGGCTTCATCGGCCGGCTCGCCACCTTCATCCTCACCGGGCAGGACCAGCCGGGCGTGCGGCCGGGCACCGACCTTCCGCCGCTCGCCGCGGTCGCGCCGCCTCCCGGCGGCAATCCCGAGACGATGGACGGCCGGCCCGGCGCGCCGCCGCCCGAGCCCGGGCCGGTCCCGCCCGGGGTGAAGCAACCGCCGCCACCGCCGCCGCTCGTCGGCGTCGAGCCGTCCAGCCCGTCGGCCGCGCGCGTGGTGAGCTACGCGCTCATCGCCGCGGGCGTTGGCGGCGCCATCGCCGGCGTGGTGGTGTACGGCACGGGCGCGGCGAGCCGCGATCGCCTCGCCGCCCTCTCCGTCTCCGACGGACGGCTCTACCCGCCCGGCACGCCCAACTACGAAGAGGCCGTCGCGCTGATGCCGAAGGTGGACGCGAACCGGACGGTCGCGTTCACGCTGCTCGGCGCTGGCGTCGGGGCGGCGGTGGCCGGGGGCCTGGGCGCGTTGCTGTTGCCCGGTGAGGCGACGCAGCTCGCCGTCGTGCCGACGGGGCAGGGCGGGTGGGTGTCGGTGTCGGGGCGCTTCTGACGCGGGCTACTTCGCGAAGATCTTCCGCAGGAAGCCGACCACGCCCTGGTCGTTCATCGGCTTCAGCTCGTCCACCTTCACGTCGCGCCGCTCTCCGGGCGCCCTGGGGTCGAGCTTCTCCTTCGTCTTGAGCGCGCGCTTGCGCTGGGGATCGAGGGACATCGCGCTGAACTCGTCTTCGCCCTCGTAGGCCACCTGGGCGCGCGGCCGCTCGCCGGGCGCGGAAGCAGCGGAGCCGATGGGGAGCTTGGGACCCGACATGACTGCGCCACTGTAGGGAGATTTTCCGCCTCGCGGCAATCCTGCGACCTCCTCCGGGGACAAGTGCCCCAAAAGATTGACCGGCCGGGGCCGCCGTGGGAGCTTGTGGCCTCGATGTTCGGGGCCCGCTCCTCACGCTGGTTGCGCCTGTTGGCCGTCGCGCTCGGCGCCGCGTGCGTGGTGGGCTGTGGACCCACCCAGTCGACCGCCTATCTGATCGACGCCGAGACGATGCTGGAGGCCGCGCGGACCGCGCAGGCCGACAAGCTGGCCCCGTATGAGTGGACCTCTGCGCGCCTCTACATCGACAAGTCGAAGGAAGAGGTGGGCTACTCGGACTTCGAGCAGGCGGTGGACTACGCGAAGAAGGCCGTCGACTTCGCGACCCGCGCCCGCGACAACGCGCTCAAGGCGTCCCGCAAGGGCGAGCCGCCTCCGCCTCCCCCGCCGCCCGCGCCATGACGACCGCCCGCCTCGCCAGCGCCGTGCTGCTCCTGGCCGCGGTGACCGCGTGTCACTCGGGGCCGCAGATTCGCGCGAGCGCCGACATCATCAAGACGGACATCGAGCGCGCCCGGCGGTCCAACGCCGTCCGCTGCGCGCCCCGCGAGCTGGCGATGGCCGAGGCCAACCTGGACTTCGCCCTGGGCGAGCTGGACCAGGGGAACTCGAGCCGCGCGTACCACCACATCACGGTGGCCGAGGCGAACGCGAAGAAGGCCGTCGCGCTGTCGAAGGACTGCGCGCCCAGGCAGGTCGTGCTGAAGGAGCAGCCGAAGCTGGTGGTGAAGCTGGAGGCCACCGACAAGGACGGCGACGGCGTGCTGGACAAGGACGATCAGTGCCCGTCGCTGCCGGGCCCGCCCGAGAACAAGGGCTGCCCCGTCGAGGCGCCGAAGGACACCGACAACGACGGCCTTCCCGATCCGGTCGACAACTGTCCGACGCAGCCCGAGGACATGGATGGCTGGCAGGACACCGACGGTTGCCCCGAGCCGGACAACGACGGTGACGGCATCCTCGACCAGGCGGACAAGTGCCCCAACGAGGCGGGTCCGATGCAGAACCTCGGCTGCCCGGTGGTGGACAAGGACGGCGACGGCATCACCGACGACAAGGACCAGTGCGTCAACGAGCCCGAGGACAAGGACGGGTTCCAGGATGAGGACGGCTGCCCGGATCTCGACAACGACTCCGACGGTGTCCCCGACGATCGCGACGACTGCCCGATGCAGCCGGGCCCGGCCGACAACAAGGGCTGCCCGCGGCAGTACAGCCTGGTGGCCGTCACCAGGGACAAGATCGAGATCAAGAAGCAGATCAAGTTCGCCACGGGCAGCGCGAAGATCGTCGGCGCCGAGTCCGAGCGGATCCTCGACGAGGTCGCGCAGGCCCTGAAGGACAACGCGCAGATCAAGAAGGTGCGCATCGAAGGCCACACCGACTCGGTGGGCAACGACGCGAAGAACCTGAAGCTGTCCGAGGGGCGCGCCAACTCGGTGATGAGCGCGCTCATCAAGCGCGGCGTCGACCCGGGCCGCATGGAGGCGATCGGCTTCGGCGAGACCAAGCCCATCGCGTCGAACTCGACGGCCGCGGGCCGCGCCGAGAACCGGCGCACCGAGTTCAACATCGTCGAGCAGTAGCGGCTCGCGCCGCGGCCCGGTGGTACGGAGCCGGGCGTGCACGAGATCGCCTCGCGCCAGCTCGCCGCGCTGCTCCAACAGGTGATGTCCAAAGGGCGCCGCCTCCACGCGAACCGGCAGAGGGCCGTTTCCACCGACGACGTGGTGAAGTTCGCGCGCGCCAGACGGGGCAGGACTTCACGACCTTCTTCACGGCGTGGACCGCCATCACCCAGGGGGCCGCGGCTCGACGGCGACGTGGCGCTGTCCGGCGCGAAGGCCACCGTCCGCCTGGAGGCGCCCGCGGGCACACCGCCGGGCATCGAGCTGCCGCTTCGGCTCGGAGGCGAGGGCGGGCAGGTGACGACGGTGAAGGTGAAGCCCGGCGAGTCGCTCACCGTGGACGCGGGCTTCCCGGTGAAGACGTTCACGGGGGAGCCGGCTCGCACGGTGCTGGCCGACGTGCGCTGAAGCGCAGCCGTCAGTCGCGCACGCGATCGGGCGCCTGCCTCGCCGTCGCCTCGGGGCCGGCGATGGGGGCGATCGACTCGAGGCCCCCGGTGGTCATCAGCGCCTCCGACTCCTTCACCGTGGCGGCCACCGCGTCGACGCCGGTGAGCAGGTCGTCGAGCTGCTCGGTGAGCTGGTCCGGGCTCGTCATGGTGAGCGCCTGGTCGCGCAACAGGCGCACGGAGTTCTCGATGAGGTTCATCTGCCCGCGCGCGCGGGCGAGGAACTTCTCGATCTCCTTGATGGTCTCGAGCCGCTTGCCCAGCACCGCCGCGTTCTTCTCGGCGAGCTGGCGCACCGACTCGTCGCCCACCTTCTCCTTCAGCACCTCCTGCGCCTTGAGCTGCCGCTCCAATTCGCGCAGGTCGACCGCCTGGAGGTACGTCTCCGCGCGCCGGCAGCCGTAGGCCAGCTTCACGAAGCTCATGTGCAACTGCTTCAGCTTCTCGAGCTCCGTCTGCAGGAGAATGGCCTGGAACGACGGGTTGTTCGCCATGTCCCGCTCGATCTCCCGGCGCAGCTCGTCGAGCGCCTTCGCGCGCTGCCACTCGCGCTCGGGCAACTCGGCCATCAATGCGTCCACCCGCGCGCGGTCGGCCTTCTCGCGCTCCCGCCGCTCGGCTTCGCGCACCGCCCGCTGGAAGGGCTTGAGGTCGGGCCCCAGCACCAGCCACAGCGCCTCGAGCGCGCCCGCGCCCGCCAGGATCAACCAGTCGCCCGTCGCCGCCGACGCCACCGCTGCGCCCGCGAGCAGGCTCAGGTTGTAGACGTTGAGGAACGCCGCCTTGAGGTAGTTGGTCGGGCCGTCGGACATCTTCGTTGGACTCGCTACAACCCGACGCGAATGTTGCCCTGCACGTTGGACTCGTGCAGCAGGTCGAGCACGTGGTTCTCCACGCGCTTGAAGGCCTCGGACTGCTTCACCTTCGAGTCACGCTCCTTGAAGTACGGCACCTCGATGCGGTGCAGCACCCGCGCCGGCCGGTGCGACAAGACGAAGATGACGTCGGCCAGGTACACCGCTTCGGACACGTCGTGGGTGACGAACAGCACCGTGTTGTCCTGCGTGTGCAGCACGTCGAGGATGAGCGTCTGCATGCCCCAGCGCGTCTGGGGATCGAGCGCGCCGAAGGGCTCGTCCATGAGCACCAGCTTCGGCTTGTTCGCCAGCGTGCGGGCGATCGCCACGCGCTGCTTCATGCCGCCCGACAGCTGCCGCGGCAGCGAGTCGGCGAAGTCCTTGAGGCCCACCTGCTCGATGAGCGCCAGCGACTGCTTCTTCCGCTCCGCCGCGCCGACGCCCTGCAGCTCGAGCCCGTATTCCACGTTCTGCCGCACCGTGCGCCAGGCGAACGACGTGTAGCTCTGGAACACCATGCCGCGGTCGCGGCCCGTGCCCGACACCGGCTGCCCGTCCACCAGCACCGCGCCGGAGTCCGGCTCCAACAGTCCCGCCACCGCCTTCAAGATGGTGCTCTTCCCGCAGCCCGACGGCCCCAGGAAGACGGCCAGCTCACCCACGCCCGGCTTGTTGGCCACGGTGAGGCTGACGTCCTCCACCGCCTGCACCCTGCGGCCCTTGCGGTCGGTGTAGCTGATGAAGAGGTCCTTCAGCTCCAGCTTGGGCACCTGGCCGCCCGCGCCCAACTGCGTCTGGGGCGTGGCCGGCGCCGGGCTGCCGGCCAGAGGCGTCGTCGGTTGGTCAGACATCGACTTCCCTCCAGGCGAACAGCAGGCGGTTGATGGCGCGGATGATGAGGTCCGTGAGGATGCCGATGACGCCGACGACGAGGATGCCCGCGAAGCTCCACTCGGGCTTCAGGTGCTGCTCCGCGAGCCGCAGGATGTAGCCGATGCCCGACTGCGGGTTCACGATCTCCGCGAGGATGATGTAGGTCCACGCGATCGCGTTCATCACCCGGAAGCCGTCGAAGATCTGCGGCAGCGCCGCGGGGATCAGCACCGTGCGGATCACCTGGCCCTTCGTCGCGCCCAGGGTGAAGGCCGTCTGCACCAACTCCTCCGGCACCACGCGGATCGCGTCCACCACCGCCGGCAGCAGGTACACCACCGTGCCGAGGAAGAGGAACGCCACCTTCTGCGTCTCGTCGATGCCGAACCACAGGATGAGCAGCGGGATGAACGCGGTGATCGGCAGGTACCGCATCGGCGCGATGATCGGGTCGAACAGCTTGTTGACGACCTCGAAGCTGCCCATGGCGATGCCCAGCGGCAACGCCACCGCGAGCGACAGCCCGAACGCCTTGGCGATCCGCAGCGCCGATACGCCGACCGCCTGCAGCAGCTCCTTCTCGAAGATGAGGAAGAAGAGGCTCTTCAGCACCTGGTCCGGTGCCGGCAGGAAGAAGTGCGGCACCAGCGGCGCCGACTGGCCGTCGCGCTCGACGTGCACGTACGACAGGACGCACCACACGCCGAGCAGCACCGCCAGCGACGTGAGCGACAACAGCCGCCCCGTCCCCGCCGGCAGCGGCATGCGGAGGCTCCACAGGGGCGGCCTGGCCTGCTTCCGCGCGGAGAGCTTCGGAGGGGCCATGAGAGGGCGCTCGCCTCGCCTTACTGCGCGTTCAGGACGACCTTGATGTCCGTGCGGCGGTTGAGCGCGCGCCCGTCCTCGGTGGTGTTGGGCGCCACCGGGTTCGCGCTGCCCTTGCCGATGGTGACGAAGCGCTTCTCGTCGATCTTGAAGTTCTGCACCAGGTACGCCTTCACCGCGTCGGCCCGCTTCTGCGACAGCGTCTTGTTGACCGCCTCGCTGCCGCGGCTGTCGGTGTTGCCCTCGACCTGCAGGTACGTGTTGCCGAAGGCGAGCATCGTCTCGCCCAGCGAGTCGAGCGTGAAGTAGCTGCCCGGCATGATCTCGTCGGAGCCGGTGGTGAAGTGGATCGACAGGCTCTTGTTGACGATCGCGCGGTCGGTCAGCTTCGGCTTGTCCTTGAAGGCGAACGACTCCTCGACCTTCTGGCCGGCGTATTGCGGGGCCAGCGCGGCCACGAAGCGCGCGTCCTTGAAGTCCTGCGCGTCGACCACCGCGGTGACGACGCCCTTCTTGCGCCAGATGACGAAGGCGCCGTTGAAGAGCGAGTCGAAGTACGCCTTCGGGCCGGCCAGGCCGAAGAAGAGCGCGTTGTCGGCGTAGGGCGTCAGCTTGAGGCCCGACAGCATGCCGGACACGTCGTCGGGCGTGAGCTTCAGCGCGTCGGCGACGAGCTGGTTGGTGCCCTGCGGGTCCTCCTTCATCACGCTGATCGCGTCGAACCAGCCGGCCACGAAGTCACCCACCGACTTCGGTGCCTGGTCGATGATGTCCTGCCGCGCCACCAGCGTGTCGGCGATGACGTTGGTCGCCGCCGTGGTGGACACCAGCACGTGCGCCTCGTTCTCGCGCGCGGCCACCGCACCCGACAGGTCCGGCTCCCACGTCACCGCCGCGTCCACCTTGCCGGCCTTGAACATCGCCGCGGCCTTGGGCGCCTCGTCGGCCCACACCAGGTTCTTCTCGATCTCGTTGCGTTCCTGCGGCGACAGGCCCGACTGCGACAGCAGGAAGAGGAGCAGCCAGTGCGACGGCGTGTACTTGGTGGTGGCGATGCGCTTGCCCTTCAGGTCCTCCACGGACTTGATGGACTTGAGGCTGACGATGCCGTCGCCGCCGCGGCTCCAGTCCTCCTGGATGATCGCCCGCGCCTTGAGGCCCTTCTCCTTCAGCTCGCTCGCCTCGCGCGCCCACGAGTCGACGGTGTCCCACATGATGTCGATGTCGCCCTTGATGAAGGCGGCCAGCTTGGCGCTCGGGTCCTCGAGGAGCACGAACTCGACGTCGAGGCCGTACTTCTTCTTGTAGATGGACGTGGCGCTCCCCGGCCTCATGCCGCCGTTCGCGACGATGCCCGGCGCGTGCCCGGCCCAGGTGTTGATGCCCACCTTGAGCGGCCGCGACAACGTCTTGTCGGGCAGCGCGTTGCCCGCCTGGACGTTCAGGTTGCCGTCGCGGGGCGCGTCGTTGAGGCCCGCGTGGATGTTGGCGAAGTCGTCCCTGGTCACGTCGGCGCCCGTGCCGTTGGCGCCGGTCGTACCGGTCGTGCCGGTCGTGCCCGTCTTCGGGCCGGCGCCAGACCACGCGCGGACCTCGTCGCCGTACTTCTTCCAGCCCACGAAGCCGATGACGCCCAGCGCCACCAACGCGATGAACAGCTTTCCGAACGGAGTGAGTTTCATGGTCGGCCCTCGGTGAGAATCGAACGTGCTGCAGCTTGCGTCACGGCTTGGGTGTCGTGGGCGGGGTGGCGGGCGCGCCGAAGAAGTCGAGCACCCGGTGCACCTCGCTCTTGCGTGAATCCGCCGCCGCGGAGACCGCCGCGAGCTGCTCGGTCTTCTTCGTGATGTCCGCCCGTAGCCCGATGATCTTGTCTTCGAGCTGGGCGATCTGCGCCTGCGCGTCGCTGATCGCCTTCGCGGTCTGCTGCTCGTTGAGGCGCACGTACGTCTCGAGCGCCTTCAGCTGGTTCTGCGCGGCGCCGACGATCTTCGTGATCTCGAAGCCGAACGCCTTGAGTGACGCCTCGACGATCTGCCGCTTCACGTCCTGCGGCGTGCCCTCGGGCAGGCTCTTCAAGAGATCCTCGGCCTTGCGCACGCGGTCGAGCTCGGACGCGTCCATGCCCGCGCCCTTGAAAACAGCGTCGAAGTCCACCTTCGCGGGCGTCACCGGGCCGGTGGGCGCGGGGATCGCGGGCCGCGCGGCGGGTGGCGGCGGCGACGCAGGCGTGCCGGCCGCGGGCGCGGCTCCCTTCTTCGGCATCGACTGGCCGGCCAGCTCGGCGACCAGCTCCGCGGCGCTCTTCTCGCCCGACGGCGAGACGGCCTCGGTGCCTTCGGCGGGCGTGCCGTCCTTCGAATCGGTCTCGACGAACAATCCGAGGATCTTCGACCCCAGGCCTCTCTCTTCGGGCATGCGTGCTGTTTAGCAGAGAGAATTCCGCCTCAACCCGAAATCTGGTTTGGTGCGAAACATGGCCAAGTTCGAGGTCTACATCCCTGCGAGCGAGCCCGGGGGCTTCAATCTCACGCTGAAGGTCGGCGCCGACAACTGGATGGCGGCGCTCAAGGCCGGCATGCAGAAGCTCGGCGAGCAGGGCGCGCTCAGCCAGAACGTGATGGTGGACATCCAGGACGACAACTCGATCCACGTGACCGAGGCCGCGTCCGGCAGGGTGTTTCGCATTCGCGAGCTGACCGAGGAGGAGGCGCGGAAGGCGCAGGTGAAGCGGCCTTCGCAGATCCGCACCGCGCCCATCGCGCCCGAGCAGCCCGCCTCCCCGGCCGCGCGCAGCGAAGTGAAGACCGAGCCCGGCCTGCAGGCGGTGCCGCCGGCGGCGGACACGAACAAGACGATCCCCATGGCGCCGCTGGGAGACGCGCGACCTCCGGCGAAGGCGCCCGAGGTGAGGCCCGCGCCGCCGCCGCCCGTCGCCGCGGCCAACTTCGACAAGGACAAGACCGTCACCGGCGGCCCAGACCCCGCGCCCCCGCCGCGGCGCGTGAAGGCGTCGCCGTCGCAGATCCTCCGCGGCCGCGTGGAGGTCGTCGACGTCGAGGAGCTGGTGCAGCCGGTCAAGCCGGTCACCGGCTCCATCGGCCGCGTGAAGAGCGTGCCGCCGACGGGCAAGTCGCAGCGGCAGATGACCGAGGACCTGCTGGCCGAGGTCTTCATGCGCGTCGTGGAGATCGACAAGCTCGCCACGGCCGAGGACGCCGCGAAGTTCGTGCTCGACCTCGCCCTCGAGAAGATCCCCTGCGAGGCGGGCTCGGTGCTGAAGGCCGACGGCGCCACCGGCGACCTCTCCTTCCTCCACGCCCACGGGCCCAAGGCGCAGGAGCTGATGAGCGGGAAGATCGTCATCCCCGCGGGCACCGGCATCGCCGGGTTCTGCTCGGCCGAAGGGGTGTCGGTGGCGGTGTCCGACGTCGAGAAGGACCCGCGCTTCTACGCCGCCGTCGGGGAGCGCGTCGGCTTCCAGACCCGCTCGATGCTGTGCTCGCCGATGATGACGCACGGGCGCAGCTTCGGCTGCGTGCAGCTCATCAACCGCAAGGGCGGGCCGCAGTTCCAGGAGTACGAGGTGGGCCTGCTCGCGTACCTCGCGCACCAGGCCGCGCTGTTCATGAACTCGAGGCTCTAACCGTCCTTCAGCAGCTCGCGCAGCACCACCGTCGCGTAGCTGCCCGCCGGCAGCTCGAACTCGAGCCGCACCACGCCGCCGCCCGCGTCTTCGAGCGCGGCGGTGAGCGGAACGCGCAACAGCCGCCGCGCGCCCAATGTCTCGCCGCCGCCGGCGCGGAACAGCTCGGGCGTCACCCCGTCGTCGGCCAGCACCTGCGCCTCGGCCGCTGCCACCTCGCCGCCGGGCGCGCGCATCTGTGGGCCGAACAGCGGGCCCGTCGGGCTCACCTCGAAGGCGTCCACGCGCGGCTGGTCCACGTCCGGCGCCTCGCAGACGAACTCGCCGCCGGTGGAGTGCTTCTTCAGGACGTCGCCCCGCAGCGCCGTGGTGAAGGTGCCCGCGTCGAGCCGCCGCGCCAGCACGCGGTTGAAGAGGTCCGACTGGTACGCGGAGAGGAAGAGCTTCCGCTCGAAGCGATCGCGGTGCCGCCCGCCGGCCTGGAGGATCGCCTTGCCCTTTGCCGCGTTGTCGCCGCCCACTCCGAAGCGCTGCTCGCCGAAGTAGTTCGGCACGCCGCGCGCGCGCAGCTCGTCCAGCGCCGCCGTCGCCGCGCCCACGTCGCGCACCCCGCGCAGCACCAGGCGGAAGCGGTTCCCTTTCAGGTGCCCCGTCTTGAGCTTGTTCTTGTGCCGCTTCGCCGACAGCACCGTGACGCCGGGCAGCGCCAGCGTCGGCACCAGCGCCTCGGCCTTCTTCGCGGGCAGGCTGAAGAACTGCCGCGTCACCGCCTGCCGGTCCTTGAGGCCCGCCCAGCCGACGTCGCGCTCCTCGAGCCCCAGCGCCCGCGCGAGCGACTTCGCCACGTCCTGCGTCGAGCGCCCGCGCTTCTCCACCCACAGGAAGAGGTGCTCGCCGTCGCCCAGCGGCTCGTAGGCGGGCCGCTCCTCGACCTCGAAGTCCTCGGGGCTCGCCTTGAAGACGCCGCCGCACCCAGGGACCGCGCGCGTGAGGAAGGGGAGCGCCGTCACCGCGCGTCGAGCGCCCCCAGCATGTCCTTCACGCGGCGCGCGAGGTCCTCGTCGGCGTGCGACTCGAGCAGCTCGCCGGCCTGGAAGAGGAGAAAGAACATGACGTCGGACAGCGCCTGCCGCAGCGACATGATGGGCTCGCTGCCCATCTGCCCGGCGGCGGTGAGCGCCGCGTACTTCGTCAGCACCTGCATTTCCGGCAGCGCGCCGTCGGGGGTGAAGGCCAGGCCGTTCAACACCGGCGAGGCCGACACGCCGTTGCCCTTGAGCGCTGCGTTGGCCGAGCCCAGAAACAGGTCGAGGTTGCCGCGCTGCGCCACCTCGTTGCGCACCTCGCGGAAGATGCCGTTGAAGACCTGCACCACACGCGCGGCGTCGGGCCCGCCCGGCGGCGGCGGCGCGGCGAGCACCTGGGTGGGCGTGCTGGGCGGCGGGGCCGACGGCGCGGGCGCGTCGGCCACCGGGCCTTGAGCGAGCTGCACGAAGCCGCCTTCGAGGAGCCGGTAGGTGATGCGCGTCGCGTCGAACTCCGACACCTTCGCTTGCTGCCCCAGCTCGAGCACCGTGCGCCTGCCGTCGACCAGCTGAAGCAGCGCGTCCTCTTCGGGCTCCAGCGTGCCGTCGGACGCGCGCTTCTTGTGCACGAACATGCGCCCGTGGGGGATCTTCTTCCGGAACTGGGCGAGCTCGTCGATCTTCCGGATGCTGTCCATCAACAGGCCCTGCATCGACAGGGACAGGTTGTGGGTCAGCGCCTTGTCTTCCACCGTCTGGTCGATGAGCGCGAAGGTGCCTTCCTTCGTCAGCATCATCCCGTGGAAGATCTCGCTGATCTGCTCGTGCAGGCACTTGTAGAGATCGTGCGCCTTGAGGATCCCGCGCTCGACCATCACCTTGCCGAGGCGCGACGGCGGGGCCTCGTTCAGCACCGCCTCGAGCTGGCTGCGTGACACGTAGCCCAGCCGCACCATCACCTCTCCGATGCGGTCGGCCACCGAGTCCGACGCCGCCGAGCGCACGTCGCCGTCCTTGAGCAACAGGCTGCGCTCGACGCCCGGCGCCGACACCCGCAGCACGCCGGACCAGCGCGACTGGCCGAGGAAGGCGATCAGATCCTGCAGCGGGAAGGCGTTGGCGTCACCCGCCAGCACGACGCGCGGCAGCTTCTCCTGCGTGCCGCCCTGCGCCGGGCTGCGGAGGAACAGCGCCCAGTCGGGTGAGGTGTTCTGCAGCCGGTAGTACCCCGTGCGCCCAGAGAGCTGAGACTGGCCGTCGGCCGGGGTCAGCCCTCCGCGGGGATCGACGAGGAATCGTTGGTCCACAGGTCTCAGTTCGAAGGCCAGGCGCTGCTTCCGGCGAGCCAGTCCAGCTCGTCGTCGACGGTCAGCGACAGCGTATCGCCCGAAAGCCCCAGCGCGAACTTCCTTCCGTTGACGTACAGCGACGGGGTGGAGTCGACGCCGGCGGCCTTACCAGCCTCCTTGGACGCGGTCAGCTCGTCGACGTACGCGTTGGCCTTGACCGCGGCCTCGAAGGCCTTCAGGTCCAGCCCCAGCTTCGTCACCAGGCCCTTGATGGTGGCCTCGGACATCGACAGCTGGGCGTCGAACAGCGCGTCGTGCATCGCCCAGAACTTGCCGGCGTCGCGGGCGAACAGCGCCGCCTGGCCGGCCAGCGTCGCGTTGGGGTGCTGCTGCAACGGGAAGGGCGCCCAGCACACGCGCACGTTCGGCTTCGTCTTCGGAAGCTCCTCCACCAGGGGGCGCGCGGCGGCGCAGAAGGGGCACTCGAAGTCCGAGAACTCGACGACGGTGACCTTCGCGTCCTTCGGGCCCAGGCAGGTGCGCTCGTCCACCTTGAGCGCCGCCCGCGGGCGGTTGAAGGCCTGGTTGTACTTCGACAACTGCACGATGATCTCATTGGCGGGCACGCCCTCGGCGGCCTGCGAGGCGGCGTAGCCCACCAACCGCTTCGTGTGCTTGCAGGCGTCGCCCTTCTTCAGCGAGGCGAGCAGCGTCAGCGGGCGGCCGCAGTAGTCGAACTCGTCGGTGAGGACCGCCGACAGCTCCTTCTTCGCCGGCGCGGGCAGGCGCGAGAAGTCGAAGCCCGGCACGTCGAGCGCGCGGGCGTCCTGGCCGAGACTCACCGAGGCCACGAGCGCCACCACCACCGCTGCGACTGTCCCTCGCCGACGGCCCACGATGGCGGGCGTTGTAGCGACCCGGTTCGGCCTTGTAAAGGAACGCCCCGCGGGGCTCACGGCGCGACGCGTCTCGAATGAAAAAAGTCCTCCTCATTCACACCGGCGGCACGCTCGGCATGGCCGGCCGCCGTCCCGGCGCGCTCAAGCCCGGCGCCTTCATCCGCACCGTGCAGGAGCGGGTGCCCGAGCTGACGAAGTTGGCCCGGGTGGACTTCGAGCTCTTCTCCAACCTCGACAGCTGCGAGATGCAGCCCGAGCTGTGGGCGAAGCTGGCGCGCCGGCTGTACGAGCGGCTGCCGCGCTACGACGGGGCGGTCGTCACGCACGGCACCGACACCCTCGCGGAGACGGCCAGCGCGCTGTCCTTCATGCTGCGGAACCTGCCGAAGCCGGTGGTGCTGACCGGCGCGCAGCGCCCGCTCCGGGAGATTCGCACCGACGCGCGGCTCAACCTCATCGACGCGGTGACCTCGGCGCTGCACGGCCCCCGGGAGGTGACGGTCTGCTTCGACTCGCACCTCTACCGCGGCAACCGGGTGCGCAAGGTGTCGATCGCCGAGTACGACGCCTTCGACAGCCCCAACGCCCCGGTGCTGGGCGTGCTGGGCGTGGACACGCGCTTCGAGCCCGGCCTGCCGCGCAGAGGGCGCTTCACCCTGGAGGCCGAGGTCGACCCGCGCGTCTTCCTCCTGCGCGTCTTTCCGGGCCTCGACCCGGCCATTCCGCTGGCGCTGCTGCCACGCGTGCGCGGCGTGGTGCTGGAGGCCTACGGCGCGGGCACCTTTCCCGTGTCCGAGGTGCTGGGGCGCTCGCTGAAGCCCTTCTTCGTGGAGGCGCGCCGGCGGGGCGTGCCGGTGCTGGTGGTCAGCCAGGCCCAGCGGAACGGGGTCGACCTGTCGCTCTACGAGTCGGGCAGCGTCGCCCGCGCCGCCGGGGCCATCAGCGCCGGGGACATGACGGTGTCGGCGGCTGTGGTCAAGCTGATGCACGGGTTGGCCCGGCACCGGGGTGACGCGCTGCGCCGGTACCTCGAGCGATCTGTGGCAGGGGAGCGGGGCTGAGTGGTAGCGTCGCGATGAGGCAGTCAAAAGGGGCGAGCTCCGGTCCACATGTCCGAGGACAAGACCGCAGTACACAGCATCAGGGATCTGCTGGGTGAGACCCGGTCCAAGGCATCTGCCTACCTGATCATCATCAGCGCCAAGTCCGCCGCGCAGATCGGCAAGATGGTGAAGCTGGACAAGGGCGAGCTGGTGATGGGCCGCGCGCCCGACACGCAGCTGCAGGTCGAGGACGACGGCATCTCGCGCAAGCACTGCAAGATCGCGCAGGCGCCCAACGGTCACTTCCAGCTGGTGGACCTGGGCTCGACGAACGGCACCTACCTCAACGGCATCAGGGTGAACGTCGCGACGCTGCAGGACGGCGACAAGATCCAGATCGGCGCGAACACGGTGGTGAAGTTCTCGCTGCAGGATCAGCTCGAGGAGCAGTACCAGAGGTCGATCTACGAGAGCGCGACCCGCGACGGCCTCACCCGCATCTTCAACAAGAAGTACTTCCTGGACACCCTGCGTAAGGAGTTCGCGTACTGCCTGAGGCACCGCGTCCCCTTGTCGCTGGTGATGTTCGACATCGACCACTTCAAGAAGATCAACGACACCTACGGGCACCCGGCCGGCGACTACGTGCTGCAGCGCGTGGCGGCGAAGATCAGCGAGACGGTGCGGCAGGAAGATCTCTTCGCGCGCTACGGCGGCGAGGAGTTCGCGCTCATGCTGCGCGAGTCCGAGTCCGAGAACGCGATCCGCTGCGCCGAGCGCTGCCGCCGCGCCATCGACGGCACCGACTTCGTCTTCAACGGCACGCCCATCAAGGTGACGATCAGCCTCGGCGTCGCGACGTTGTACGACTCCGACTACAGTCAACCCGAGGACCTCATCGCGGCGGCGGACCGGTACCTGTACCGCGCCAAGAAGGGCGGCCGGAACCGGGTCGAAGCGATGGAGCTGAGCGGCCCCTGAGTTGTTGGTTCGGGCCGCGGCACGGCGTGGTGTCCGTCAGGCGCGCGGCAGCACCGGCGGTATCTTCGGCAGCTCCGTCGGCTCGGCCTCGGCGTGCGACTCGGCGCCGGTGAAGAACTCGACGCGGTTGCCGCCGCGGGCCATCGCCGCGGTCATCCCTTCCTGCGCCTGCCGCACGAGATCTGAGAAGTTGTACTCGCGGCCCGGCTCGCCGGCGGCCACGCCCACCGAGATGGTCGGGTGGATGACGGTGTCGTCCGTCTGCAGCGTCGCCTTCGCCACGCGCTCGCAGATCCGGCGCGCGACGATGAGCGAGCCGGCGAGATCGGTGTGCGGCATGAGCAGCAGCACGCGATCCCCCGAATACTGCACCGGGTAGTCGGTGTCGCGCAGCGACCGGCGGATCGACAGCGCCAGGCCGCCCATGAGCTGGCTCAGCAGCTCCGCGTTCATCCCCCCCTGCACGGGGTCGAAGGAGATGAGCGCCAGGGCCAGCGGAAAGCCGTAGCGGCGGGCGCGCTTCACCTCGACGAACAGCACCTCCTTGAAGTGCGCGAACGTGTAGAAGTTCGTCGTCGGGTCGAGGATGCCTTCGCCGGGGCGCGCCTGCGGAATGAACGGCTGCTCGTTCCGGCGCGAGAGCTCGACGAGCCGCACCTTGAGATCGTTCGGCGAGATGGGCAGCGGCAGCACCGCGTCGGCCCACGCGGCCTTGAAGCCCTTCGCCTGGCCGGCCATGAGCAGCGCGTCGGGCACGCGGGCGCGCACCTCACGGGCCAGTCGCGTGCCCGAGCCGCCGGACGGGCCGACGACGACGAGCTGCTCGCGGGTGAGCTCCGCGGGTTCGCGGGCCCTGGAGATCTTCAGGCCGGCCTTCTTCAGCGCGGCACACAGGGTCTTGTAGCGGCCCGCGTTGGGCTCGAGGACGGCAGCGAGCTTGATGGTCATGGCATGGGGCTCCCGGCACCGAGTCTACGCAACGAATCGCCCGCGACGAATTTCACGCCCGGATCCGGGTCGTCTCTCGCCGCCTTGTCCAGCGCGCCCAGCGCCTGGGGGCCGCCCACCACGGCCAGCACCTCGGCCGCGGCGCGGCGCACCGACGCCTCGCGGTCGCGTTCGAGCGCCGCCATCGCCTTGAGCCGGGCCTGGCCCGGATCGAGCGTGCCCAGCGCCCGCAGCGCCTCGACGCGCACCGCGGGCACGTCGTGCGCCGTCAGCGCCGCCGCACGTCCGGCCTGCGCCTTCTGCCGGTGCCGGGCCGCGCCCGCCAGCCCGGCCGCCAGGAGCTGCGGGTCCTCCGAGGCGAGCGCGGCCATCGTCAGCGCGATTGTTCGCGGGTTGGTCGGACCCCGCGCCGCGGCCCAGGCCGCCGCCGCGCCCTCGAAGGGGTGGCCCGAGCTCGCCGCCGACAGGACCGCCGCCTCGGCCTGCGCCCAGTGGCAGCTCGCCGCCACCGACAGCGCCCGCGCGCGCACCGTCTCGTCGCCGCCGGGCCGCTCCCACGCGCGCAGCGCGACGTCGACGCAGCCGGGCGCGAAGGTGTCGGCCAGCATCTCGAGCCAGGCGAGTTGCTGAGCGGGCCCCGCGGGCTCGTCGCCGGCCAGCCGCGCCTCGGCCGCCTGGGCCCGGGTTCGCCCTTCGCCGCGCGCGAGTCCCTGCGCCGCCGCGAGCCTTACCCGGCTGCTCGGATCTTCCAGGCAGGGGGCGAGGTCCGGCGCCGACAGGGGCGCCAGCGCGGCCAGCCGGCGCACGGCCTCATGGCGAGCCTCGAGGTCCGGCGCGGTCAGCTGGGGCCGGAGCGCGTCGCGCCGACGGGCGTAGACGGCGAGCAGCCGATTCACTTCGGCCTCGTCGCCGGGCGTCGCGGCCTCGAGCAGCGCGCGGCCCGCCGGCTCCTCGCCGTCCTCGCCCAGCTTCGCGAGTTCGTCCGCCACCAGCTCGTCGAAGGCCGGCGGGCGCGTCTTCATCGCGTGGAGCACCACCTCCGCCGGGCGCCGGCCCAGCCCCTTCGCGAGGTGTCTCAGCGCCTCGCGGCGCTCCACCGGATCGACGGAAAAGAGGGACGTCTCGACGGCCACGACCAGCCGGGCCTCCAGCGCCTTGCACGCGGGCGCGGCGGCGGGCTCGCGCGTCTTCGCGGGCGAGAGGAAGTCGGCCAGGCGCTGCTCGAGCGCCCCGGCGACGTGGAGCGCGGTGACGCACGCGAGCTCACGCTCCTCGCCGCGGCCGGTGGCGATCCACCGGGCGAGCCGCGCCTGCGCGCTCTGCGGTGTGCCGCGGGCCGCGAGCCGCAAGGCCCCCCAGCGCACGCTCCACTCCGGGTCCTTCTGCGCGCCGGGCGGCGGTGCCGGGAGCCGCTCCATCCACGCGGCGGGATCGTCCGGGTGCAAGAGGCACGCGGCGCACGTGGCCGACTGCGCGCGCGGCTCGGTGACATGGCGGGCGCAGGCGGCCCGGCAGCGCGCGGTGGCGTCCCGGCTCTGCGCGGACGCGGCGCCCGCAAGGGTGACGGCCATCACGGCGAAGGCGGTCGCGGAGCGGCGCATCGTCGCCGGCGATGCTACCGTTCCGCCGATGACGCGTCTCGTGTGGTCACTCGTCCTGGCGCTGGCCTTTCCCGCGCTCGCCCGCCCGAACCACCGCGCGGAGGCGCAAGCCGTCATCGACCAGTTCCTGTCCGGCCGCATGGGCGTCAACCAGGCGGCCAACCGCCTGTCCTACCTCGGCGAGGCGGGCTTCGCGTCGGAGGAGCTGATCAACGCGCAGCGCCGCACCACCGATCCGAAGATGCTGGCGGCGATCCTCGAGGTGCTGGTGGCGCTGGGCGTGGCGAGCGAGGACACCGAGCGCGCCTTCCTGCGGGCGATGGAGACGGACGACGTTTCGACGCGCATCACCGCGATGCGGGGCCTCGGCAAGGTGAAGAGCGCCCGGTCGGCGACGAAGTTGATCGAGCAGCTCGACGCGAAGCAGCCGGTGGTGCGCCGGGAGGCCGCGAAGGCGCTCGGGCAGATCGGCTCGCCGAAGGCCGGCGCCCCCTTGATGAAGGCGGCGAAGGTGGAAGAGGACCTCGAGACGCGGCTGGCGATGGTGGTGGCGGTGGGCCGCTCGGGCGACAAGAAGCAGGCGGCCTCGCTGGAGGTGCTGTTGAAGGGCGACTCCGAGACGACGCGGCTCGCGGCGGCGCAGGCGCTGTGCCTTCTGGGCGCCAAGGCCGGCGCGACGTACGCCGCGAAGCTGCTGGCGTCGGCGCAGCCCATCGAGCGGCTGCAGGGGGTGCTGCTCTTCGAGGGTGCGAGCGCGAAGGTCGCCGGCCCGGTGCTCAAGGGGGCGCTCGGCGACGCCGACCACAGGGTGCGCGCGACCGCGGCGCGGGTGCTGGCCGAGGGCGGCGACCAGACGAAGGTGACGTGGCTGGTGCTCGAGAGCGCGCAGGCCGTGGGTGAGGACCGGCTGCCGTACGAGGACCAGCTCGAGAAGCTGCGGCTCTCCGACGAGGCCCGGCACGACATCTTGAAGAAGGCGGGCCTGAAGTGACGCTGCTGGTGACGGTGCTGGTGGCCGCGACGCCCTGGTCGAGCGTGTCCGACGAAGCCAGGCAGAAGGCGATGACGGAGCTGAAGGCGCTGCCCGTGCCCGAGCGGGTGGCGCGCGCCAGCGCCGGCTTCCTCGGCACGGCCTACGTGCTGTCCCCGCTGGGTGAAGGGGAGGGCCGCGACCCGGATCCGCTCGTGCGGTGGGACGCGGTGGACTGCGTCACGATGGTGGAGGAGGCGATGGCGCTGTCGGTCGCGCCCGACGCGGACCACCTCGTGGAGACGCTCAACCTCATCCGCTACGACGGCGCGCCGTCCTACGAGGCGCGGAACCACGTGATGGAGGCGCAGTGGCTGCCGGCCAACGTGCGCAAGGGCTTCCTGAAGGACGTCACCCGGCAGTACGGCGGCGACGACACGGTGAAGGCGGTGAAGACCATCACCGCGGCCACCTGGCAGGAGAAGAGCGGCAGGTCGCTCGGGCTGGCCCCCGACGCGCAGCCCAGGGGCCAGTTCGCGCTCGAGCTCATCCCCGCCGCGAAGGCCGTGGAGAAGCTCAAGGGCGCGCCGTCGGGCCTCGTGCTGGTGGTGGCGCGCGCGGATCGCCCGTGGCTTGTGACGCGCATTTCCCACGTCGGCGTGCTGATCCAGACCGAGAAGGGTCCCATGCTCCGGCACGCGTCGCGCAGCTTCAAGCGCGTGGTCGACGAGCCGCTCGAGCGCTACCTCACGCGGAACCTCGACTTCGGGAAGTGGACCATCGACGGGCTGGCGGTCTTCGAGCCCGCGGCGCCGGCGAGCTCGGGAAAATGAAACCCCTGGGCGGCGACCGCGGCGGGCCCGGGCCTCACTGCGGCGCTCGCGCTCTTCGCGCCCGTCGTCCTCGCGCTGCTGTTGTGGCGGAAAGTTGGGCGCGCCGTGGAAGGCGTGGCTGTTGGGGTGCCGGCGGGCGGACCGCGCGTCACTCGCCGACCGGGTTCTCTCCGGACAGCGCCTCTTCCTCGGCCGCGCGGGCGTTCTCCTCGGCGTTCTTCTCCACGTCCTCGAGCACCTCGCGGATGGTCGACTCCGCCTTCTCGAAGGACTCGGACGGGACGAAGATGTCCCAGAAGGCCGGTGACGCCGCCGCGAAGGCGGCCGCCGACGCCGCGCCGCCCGGCCGGGAGAAGGCGTCGAGACCCTGCTCGCGCAGCGCTTCGACGAGCTGCTCGGCGAGCAAGGGATCCTCCACGGAGGTGGCGACGGCGAAGGTCCGGGGTGCCATGGCGGCGAACCTACCCCAGAAAAAAACGCCCGGCTGCCTTTGCGTGATATGCCTTTCCGCGGATGAACCGCCTCAAGTTCCTCGTGTTCGCCCTGGTTGCTCTGGGGTTGTGGGGATACCACCTGCTCCAGGTTTCCCCCGCGCTCGGCGCGCCCGGCGAGTCTGCGGCCCGCAGCGCAGTGGCCGGAGCGCCGCCCGCGGTCGCCCTGGCCCTCGAGTCCCGTCGCTCCGAGCTGCAGGCCGCGGTGATGAAGCTGGCCGCCAGTCCGGCGGTGCTCAACGTGGGCCCGAAGCCCGGCGCGAAGGTGGAGCCGCCGGGCGTCGATCGCTTCGCGGCCGTGCGGCCGGTGGTGACGGACGCGCTGAAGGCCGAGAGCCAGGCGCAGGTGGTCATCGGCCTGGTGAACGAGGCCGGCGGGCTGTGGGGCCAGGGCGCCGCCGAGCCGGGGCCCGCGCCCGAAGGCTTCGACCCCGCGCCGCTGGTGGCCGCGGGCGCTGCGGGCTCCATCGCCGTCTACGGCACCGCGCCGACGCTTTTCTACGCGACGCCGCTGCTCATCTCCGACAAGAACGAGGTCCGCGCCGCCGGCACCGCGCTGGTCGGCCTGCCGCTGCTCCCCGACGTGAAGGCGCTCGAGGCCATCTTGAAGGCCGGGGGCCTGTCCGCGCTCGCGCTCGCCTCCGACGGCAAGGTGTTGGTCAGCGCCGGCGACAAGGGCGTGGACGAGGTGTTCAAGCAGGTGAAGGCCGGCAGCATCGGCGTCGTGAGTTCCGGGGCCGTGCGCACGCTCGGGCCGCTCGAGTTGCCGCTCCTCGTGGGCGCGCTCCCGCACGCCGTCGCGCTGCGCCAGGCGATCGCCGGCACGCCCTTCGAGGTGGTGGCGGTGGCGTCCTCGGTTGGCTCGGTGCAGGCGCTGGCGGGCTACCAGGTGTTCGCCGTCGGCGGCCTCGCCGGGCTGTTGCTGCTGACCATCGTCTTCACGCTGCTGATCGGGTCGGGTTCCGAAGACGAGGGCGCCCGCATGGTGGTGCCACCGCCGATGCCCATCCCGCCCGTGGCCGTGAAGCGCGACGAGGCGACGGGGCCCGCGTCGCTCCCGGTGCCGGACCACGCGCCCGCGCCCGAGGCCAGCCCGGACGACTTCGACTTCCCGGCGAGCGGGTCCTCCGCCACCGTCACCGGCCAGGCCCCCGCCCACCAGCCGCCGCCGCCGGAGCCGCAGCCCGAGCCCCCACCGGAGCCCGAGGCCGACCCGTTCGCCTCCCTGGCGCCTCCGCCGCCGGCGCCATCGTACCCGCCGACGCGCTCGCCGTCGCAGCCGCCCGCGCCGCCCGCGCCGCCCGCGCCGCCGCCGGCCCGCCAGCCCCCGCCTCCGCCCGCGGCGTCCAAGCCGCCGCCGCCTGTCTCACCGTTCCAGGACGAGGACGAGGGTGCCCGCACCGTCGCGTACCCGGCCTTCAAGCCGCCGACGGCCGGTGCGCCGCCGTCGCCGACGTCCGATCCCTTCGCGATGGCCGCGAGCCAGTTCCCCGACGAGGGCGCGAACTACGAGGACAGCGCCGAGTCAACCCGCGTCGCCGCCGTGCCCCAGGAGCTCATCAAGCAGGCGCGCTCCGGCGCCGCTGGCACCACCGGCGAGCGTCCCAGCCTCCGCCCGCCGACGACGTCGCTGCCGCGCGTCCAGTCCGTCGCTCCCGTGGGCGGCGCGTCCGAGGAAGACCGCCACTTCCAGGACGTGTTCCGCGACTTCGTCGCCACCCGCGAGAAGTGCGGCGAGCCCGCCGACGGCCTCACCTTCGACAAGTTCAAGGCCAAGCTGCTGAAGAACAAGGAGCAGCTCGTCGCGAAGTACCAGTGCCGGACGGTCCGCTTCCAGGTGTACGTGAAAGAAGGCAAGGCCGCCCTCAAGGCGACGCCAGTCAAGGACTGACCGAAATCCGGTCACCCGCTTCGGCCCGCGCGGCGCCCTTGTCACGGCGACTCTCCCCGAGGGCGCAGCGCTCCTGAAACCAAGCGGATTCACTGGCGTCATTGCGCCTGAGGTGGGGCCGAAACCGCCGATCCGGTGGCACACGCGTTGCTGCCGGGCCATGCGCTCCGAGGTGTCGACGCGGAGCCCACGTCGCCGGGTCGGTTTGGGGAAACCGAGTTCGGTCGCCAGGGGGCCGAGACATGACGACTGAAGTGCTGCGCCTGTTGCGTCCCGTCGGGACGGAGTCGACGGGCCGTGAAGCCGAGCTGGCGATGCTGGCGAGGGAACAGGACGAGGCGCGGACGAGTGGCCGGGCGCGCTTCGTCTTCGTGCGCGGGCCGGCCGGCGTCGGCAAGACGCACCTGCTGGACGGCTTCGCCCGCGCGCTGGCCGCGAAGGGCGTCCCGTGCTTCGAGGGCCGCTCGGGCCGCGACGCGCGCCGCCCGTGGGGCGTGGTGGGGCCGATGGTGCGGGAGCTGTTGGGCTTCGCGCTGCGCGCTGGCGCGCCCGAGGCGAAGGTGGCCGCGCTGGCCCGCGCCGTGGAGCCGCTCGAGGGCACCTCCGCCGCGCCGGTGGGCGACGGGCGGCTCGCGCTGTTCGACGCGGTGGCCGAGCTGTTCACCCTGGCGGGCCGCGAAGCGCCGGTCTTCGTCTTCCCCGATCTCGACGCGGCGGACCGCGCGTCGCTCGAGCTGGTGCGCTACCTCGCGGCGGTCTTCAGCACGCCGGACGGGCGCGGGCGCGGCCTCTTCGTCTTGTCCTTCCGAGACGACGCGGAGCTGCCGGCGCCGCTGGGCGAGCTGGTGAGCCGCGTGTCGGGCCGTACGCTGGCGCTGTCAGGCCTCGACGTGGACGGCATTCGCGCCTTCCTGTCGCGCAGCGACGTGGTGCAGCGCCTGTTGGACGTCACCGGCGGCAACCCCGATCGCCTCACCGAGCTGCTGGAGCGCCCGGTGCCGGCGGTGGACTTCTTCGTGCGGCGCGTCGAGCGCCTGCCCGAGCTGCAGCGCGCGGTGCTGGAGGTGCTGTCCGTCAGCCCCGAGGCGCTCACCGTCGAGCTGCTGGCCGAGGTGTTGGGCGCCGAAGCGTCGCCGACGGCGGCGCAGGTGGACGCGCTGGTGCGCGAGCGCCTCGTCACCGTCAAGCTGGTCGAGGGCCGCGCGACGTCGCGCTTTACTCGCGACTCGGACAAGGCCGCGCTGCGCGGGTTGTTGCCGGCCGCTCGCCAGGTGGAGCTGTCGCGCCGGGTCGGCCACGCGCTGGCCAGGGCCGGGCACACGCTGGCCGCCGCCGAGCTGTTGCTGTGGGCGGCGCCCGCGGAGGCCGCCGAGGAGGCGCTGGCCGCCGCCGAGCTGCTGGCCCGCCGCGGCGCCCTGGAGGACGCGCGGCCGCTGCTCGAGCGCGCGCTGCCGCACGCGAAGGGCGAGGCGAAGGCGCGCGCCGCGCACGCGCTGGGGCATGTGCTGGGCCTTCTGGGTGACTACGCCCGCGGCGCGCGCTGGCTGCTCACCGCCGCCCGCCTGGGCGCGGACGCGGAGAAGGCCCCGCGGGTGCTGGAGGCCGCGCAGCTGCTCCTCAAGCGCGGCCGCTGGCGCTTCGCGCAGGCGCTCTTCGAGGTGAGCGCCGGGGACGCGCGCACCGCGGTGGAGACGACGGCCGCGCAGGCCGAGCTGGCGCTGCGGCGCGGCGAGCCGGCCGCGGCCATCGAGCGCTGCCGCCGGGCGCTGTCGCGCGACGACGTGGCCGGCGAGGTGGCGATCTCCCTGCGCAACGTGATGGGCCGGGCGCTGTTGGCGCAGGGCGAGGCGGCGCGGGCGCAAGCGCTGTTCGCGGAGAACGCGGCGGCGGCCGAGGCGCTGGGCCTCACGCAGCTGGCCGCGCACGCCCGCCTCAACGAGGGCGTCGCCGCCTTCAAGCAGGGCGATCGCGCGCAGGCCGTGTCGGCGTGGAAGGCGACCGGCGTCGAGAGCCGCCCGGTGCAGGCCGCCGCCGAGGCGAACCTGGGTTCGCTGTACGCCGAGTCGGGCGACTTCGAGCCCGCGCTCGAGCACCTCTCGCGCGCGCTCCAGGCCTTCGGGCGCTACAGCGCCGGCCGCGAGGTGGCGATGGCCGCGTCGAACCTGGCGCGGCTGTACCACTTCCTCGGCGACCTCGAGCGCGCGGCGGAGCTGTCCGAGCACGCGCTGGCGCAGGCGTCGCGGCTGGGCGAAGGCTACCTGGTCGCCGGCGCGAAGCTGAACCTCGGCGCGGTGGCGCTCGACAGGCGGCAGCTTACCGAGGCCGCGCGGCTCTTCGACGAGGCGCGCCTCGCGTACGAGCAGGTGGGCAACGACGGCTACGCGGCGCTCGCGGCGGCGCTCAAGGCGCGCGCGCACCTCACCGCGGGCGAGCGTACCCAGGCGGAGGTCGAGCTCGGCCGCCGCTGCGTGGAGAAGGGTGCGTCGGCGCTGCCGGCGGCGATGCTGGAGGTCGAGCTGACGCGCGGGGAGCTGTGCCTCGCGCTGGGCGACCTCCTCGGCGCGGGCCGCGCGGCCGGCCGGGCGCGCGAGGCGCTGCTCTCGCGGCCGGACCTCGAGGGCCCGGTGCGCACCTACTTCCTCATGGGGCGGCTGCGGCAGGCGGCGGCCGACGCGAGCGGCGCGCAGGCGGAGTTCCAGCGCGCGGGCCGGATCCTCGACGAGCTGGTGCAGCGCGTGCCGCCGGTGCGGCGCACGGCCTTCCTGTCGGTGCCCCGGCGCGCCGAGGTGCTGGCGGTGGTCGAGCCCGAGCTCAAGCTGCCGCGCGCGGTCGCGGCCTCGGCGAGCGCCGTGGACGTGGAGCGCTTCCAGGGCTTCGTCGGCGCGTCCGGTGCGCTCAAGCGCATCACGAAGCAGATCGAGGCGATCGGCCGCTCCAACGCCACCGTGCTGGTGCGCGGCGAGTCGGGCACCGGCAAGGAGCTCCTGGCCGACGCGCTGCACGCGCTCTCGCCGCGGCGGCACATGCCGCTGGTGAAGGTGAACTGCGCGGCGATGGTGGAGGAGCTCTTGTTGTCCGAGCTCTTCGGCCACGAGAAGGGCGCCTTCACCGGCGCGATCCGCGAGCGGAAGGGCCGCTTCGAATTGGCCGACGGCGGCACCATCTTCCTCGACGAGATCGGCGACATCAGCCCGAAGGCGCAGGTGGCGCTGCTGCGCGTCTTGCAAGAGCGGGAGTTCGAGCGCGTCGGCGGCACCCGCACGTTGAAGGTGGACGTGCGCGTCATCTGCGCGACCAACCGCGATCTCGAGGCGCTCATCGCGCAGGGCCGCTTCCGCGCGGACCTCTACTACCGCCTCAAGGGGGTGATGCTCGAGCTGCCGCCCCTGCGCGAGCGGCTCGAGGATCTGCCGTCGCTCGTGCAGCACTTCCTCGATCGCGCGGCCGGTCAGCGCGGCGAGGCGCGCCGCACGCTGTCGGCCGACGCGCTCGCGCTGCTGGCGAAGCACACCTGGCCGGGCAACGTGCGCGAGCTGGAGAACGTGGTGGCCGCCGCGGCCATTTTCGCGGAGGGGCCCGTCATCGACGTGGACGCCTTCAGCCACGTGGCCGAGCTGCGCGCGTTGATGGACGACGATGGAGCGCCGCGCGCCCCGTCGCCGGCGGCGGAGGAGCCGGCGCCGGCCGCGGCGGTGGTGGCGGCGCCGCCCGCGCCCGTCGCCACCGGGGGGCCACCGGGGCCGCTCGACTACTACGAGCTCGCCCGGCAGCGCGGCATCTCGCTCAAGGAGCTGCGCCACGAGGTGGAGATGCAGTGCATCAAGCGCGCGCTCCTCGAGGCCAGGGGCAACATCAGCGAGGCCGCCCGCCTGCTACAGATGAAGCGGTCGCGGCTGTCACAGATCGTCAACGCGGAAGCCGAACTGAAGGAGGTGGCCCGTGGCGAGTGAGCTCGCGGCCAGTTCGTCGGCATCGGCGTTGCACAGCGCCGGGGGCGTCATGATGCGGATCGTCGGAATTCTGGCAGTCGTCCTCCTCGCGGGCTGCGGGGTCGGAGCCGACGAGTCGTATGCGGACCTCGGCGTGAGCCGCTCCGGGCAGGCGCTCGAGCAGGAGTCGCCGGCGGCGCAAGTGCCCACCAGCGACACGCAACCCACCGAAACCACCGGAAATGCGACGCCGGTGCTGGGCAAGGATCCGGGGACGGTCGCGCTGCCGCAGGACCCGATCCCCGTCTTCGAAGGCAAGCCGCTGCCGCCACCCGCCTTCGGGCTGACGGTGGACCCGGGCTTCGAGGGGCCCGTGCCCACCCCGCCGGCGCCTCCCGGCCGGTGACGCTGGCGCTAGCCGCCTAACGCTCCGACAGCCGCGGCAGGCTCAACCGGAAGCAGGTGCCCCGCGGCGACTCGTCGAGCGCCTCGAGCCGGCCGCCGTGCTCCTGCGCGATGCGCTGGGCGATGGCCAGCCCCAGCCCGGAGCCCTGCGGCTTGGTGGTGACGTACGGCTCGAAGAGGCGCGCCTTCAGCTCCGCCGGAATCCCCGGGCCCTCGTCGGCGACCTCCACCACGCCCTGGCTTCCGTCGGCGCGCACGCGCACGGTGACGCGGCCGCCCTGCGGGGCCATGGCCTCCTCCGCGTTCTTCACCAGGTTGACCAGCACCTGCGTCAGCTGGTCGCGATCGGCCAGCACCTCCACGCCAGGCGCGAGCTGCACGTCGTAGCTGAGGCCGTCGTGCGGCGCGTAGAGCGCCATCACCGGCTGCACCACCTGCGCGAGGTCCACGGGCGCGGGCCGTGGCCGGGGCAGCCGGGCGAAGTGGCTGAACTCGTCGACGATGCGCTTCAAGCGGTCGACCTCCTCCAGCACCGCGCGGGCGCTCTCGGAGAAGAGGGCCTTGAAGCGCTCGTCAAGCTGTCCGCGGGCGCTGGCGGCCAGCAGCGTCTCCAGCGACATCCGGATGGGCGTCAGCGGATTCTTGATCTCATGGGCGAGGCGGCGGGCGACCTCCTGCCACGCGGCGACGCGCTCGGCGGCCACCAGGGAGTCGGTGGCGGTCTTGAGCTCGTCCGTCATGCGGTTGAAGGTCTCGATGAGCGCCTTGAGCTCGCCGGAGGCGCCCCGCGCGTCCACCTTCACGCCCGGCGTGCCCGCGGCGATCTGCTGCGCGGCGTCGGTGAGCGCCTCCACCGGCCGGGTCACGCGGCGGCTCACGAGGAAGCCCAGGGTGACGGACAGCAGCAGGCCGAACGCGGCGAGCGACAAGAAGCCGCGCAGCACCTCGGTGCGCGTCGCGAGGAGATCGGCGTTGGAGAAGCGCAGCTCGATGCGCCCGACGTCGCCCAGCGGCACCGTCCTCATCGTGGCGGGGCCGGACAGCTGGCCGGCGGTGGCGACCACCTCGTCGCGCGCGACGATGTCCACCCGCGCGCCGGTGAGCCGCGCGAGATCGCTCGCGTGCGTGGTGGTGAGGCGAACGCCGCCCACCACCCAGACGCGGCGATCGCCGTAGTCGACGGCCCGCGCGGTGACGACGGCGGGCGCGGTGACCAGGCCCGACGGGCCGGACAATTCGACGTTGGCGGCGACGACGGTTCGCGCGGGCTGCTTCGTCACCGCGAAGAGGGGATCGCCGGGCTCGCCGAGCCGCGCGGGGAGGTGGCCGGAGGACAGCGTGCGGCCCTCGTCGTCGAGCAGCGCCAGCACGTCGAGGCCCCGCGGCGTCATCAGCTGCGACGCGGCGGTGGTGACGTGGGGCGGCGGCGGCACCTTCGCGGCGTCGCGCGCGACGTCCTCGAGCGCCTGGCTCTTCTCCAGCTCGTCCATCGCGCGCCTCACGTCGGCCTCGAAGCGCTGCGTCTCGGCGTCCACGGCCAGCATCAGCTGGGCGATGCGCGACTCCTGCTGGCGCGCGAGCAGCGCGGACAGGTTGCGCAGCGCGACGGGCACCACCACGGCCACCTGCAGCGCGGCGAGGGCGACGAAGGCGAGGGCGAGCGTCCAGCGCAGGCGCACGGTGGAGTCACTCCGGGGCGAGGAAGGCGTCGTCGAGGCGCGGGAGGCCCAGCGCGTCGCGGGTGAGGTGCTGGACGTCGCGGGCGGCGCTGACGCCGACGCCGCGCGTGACGAGCGGCAGGAGCGGCAGCTGCGGGAGGAGCTCGACGGCCAGCTCCCGCGCGCGTGCGTCGGGATCGGCCGCGGCGGCGACGGCGGCGAGGGCGGGCCCGATGCGCGCGCGTTGGCCCGAGGCCTCGAGCAGCACGGCGAGCGCGGCGGCGGGCGAAGGGGGGAGGAGGAGCGACTGGAGCGTCAGCTCGGGCGAGGCGGGCTCGCGGGCGCGCACGGCGTCACGTGGCGAGGCCTTGAGCGCCACGCGGTAGCCCAGCGGCTGCAGCTTCACCTGGAGCCGCTCGGCGATGGCGCGCTCGCCGTCGTTGCTCGAGTCCCACGCGACGGCGATCTCCTGCGCGGGCGTCAGCGGCGACGGCCGCGCGGGGCGGGACGGCGCGTCCGTGGTCCCGCCCAGCGACGGCGGCAACAGGCCCGCCAGCGGCGCGGAGGGCGGCTTCAAGAAGAAGCGCACCAGGTCGCCGCGGTCGATGGTGCTCTCGATGGCGGCAGGGAGGTGCGGCGCGAGCGCCGGAGGGAAGACGAGGACGGTGACGAAGAGCTGCGGCGCGTCGTCGGCGGGGGTGGCGGCGCCCACCAGCAGCGCGGCTTTCCGCTGGGCGAAGAGGCGCTCCGCGGCGCGCGCGTCGGCGGTGGCGAGGCTGACCGCGTCGAGGAAGGGCCGGCCTTCGGGGAAGTCGGGGTTGGCCTCGGGCTTCGCGCCGGCGGTGAAGGGCCCCATCGCCAGCGAGAAGGCCGGGTGGCACAGCGCGCGCGGGAGATCCGCGGTGGGGCCGCTCAAGGTGAGGTCGACGTGTAGCGGGCCGGCCTTCCAGCCCGCGACGCCCGTGAGGAGCGCGCGGTAGGGAGTGCGCGAGGTGGCCACCCGCTGCAGCGCGGCGACGACGTCGGCGGGCTTCACGCCGGGCCTCGGCGTGAGGCGCACGGAGGTCGGCGACGGTGGGCCCAACTCGACGAGGCGGCACAACGGCGTCGAGGTGATGGACAGCGCCACGGCGTCGGTGGGCGCGTCGGCGTACAGCGCGCGCGCCTCGACGGACTTCGTGACGAGGGCGATGGGCAGCGTGCCGCCGTAGCGCGGGCGGCCGCCGGCGAGCGCGGGCAGGGCGGTCGCGGCGACGAGGACGAAGGCGAGCCAACGGATCCCCTCGCCCCGCTGGGGAGAGGGTGACGGCGGGGTCCAGCGGCGCGTGGCGCTCGCCCACGGTCTCGCCTCTCCCCGCTGCGGAGAGGGTGAGCGAGCGGCGCAGTGGCGCTCGGCGCTCGCGCACGGTGTCCCCTCTCCCCGCGGGGGAGAGGGAGGAGAGGGAGAGGGAGAGGGGCAGTTGCCCTCGGCGCTCGCGTCCCGCGCGCGCGCTGTTGGCTGGAGAGCTGGAGACGGGCCGGTGCCCTGCGCCGTCGCATGCACTCCCGCTTCGGGCGTCACCCCTCTCCCCGGCCCTCTCCCCGGAGGGGAGGGGCGTATTGCTGCGCTCATGGCGTCGCCCTCCGCAGCACGACGAGCTCGCCCGTACCGTCCGCCGGCCACGCCCCCAGCACCACCTCATCCATGCCGTCGCCGTCGAGATCGCCCGCCGCCGCCACCACCGCGCGGCCGGCGAGCGGCTGCTGCCACAGCGGGGCCGCCTCCGCGACCAGCCCACCGCGCGCGGCGAGCGCCTCGGCCTCCGCCAGCGACAGCACGCGCACCTCGTCCGTCACGCCGCTGGTCCGCGCGGACGAGACGACCACCTCTGGCGTCCCGTCGGCGTCGAGGTCCGCGAGCGCGCTGCCAGAGCCCACGCCGCCCAGCTTCCCCGCCGGCGCCGCGCCGCGCGTCAGGCTGGCGGTGCCGTCGGGGAACACCACGAGCGCCAGCGGCCCGAAGACGCTCACCGCCTGCGGCGGCGCGGGGAACAGCACCGGCTTCCCCGCCCAGGTGAGCGCCGGCTGGAAGCGGTTGAAGCCGGGATCCGGCCGCAGCGTCAGCGCGTCCACCGTCACCGAGTCGCCCGCGCCGAGCGGCTTGCCCGCGGCGCTGAACAACTCCGGGCGCTCGCGCTTCGCGGACCACGCGCTCACCTTGCCCCCCGCGAAGGACACCGCGCCGAACGCGTCGCGGCAAGGCCTCGCGGCGGGCGGCTGCGAGAGGTCCGCGCGCCAGCCGGGCTTGCCGGTGCCGTCGAACACCTGCAGCTGCTCGCCGCTCAGCACCAGCAGCTCGGCGCGCTTGTCGCCGTCGAGGTCGGCCACGGCGAGCGCCGCCGGCACGCGGGGCAGCCGCGCGAGACTCGTCAGCGAGAGCGCGAGCCGCGCGTTGGCGACCGGCGGCGGGCGATCGGCCAGCGCCAGCACCTGCGCGTCGGCGTCCACCGCCGCGGTGAGCGCGATGGCCGGCCCCGAGCGCGTCGGCGTCGCGCCCGACCAGAAGTTCACCCAGGTCGACAGCGCATCGCCGCGGACGGTGAGGCGCGCGTCGCTAAGGCCCAGCGTCAGCCGCGCGAGGCTGCGCACGCCCTTCTCGCGGGCGAGGCGCTCGGCCTCGGTCGCGTCCTTTGCGTCGACCGCCACCGGCGCGAGGCGCGCGGAGGCGAGCCGCGCGGCCAGCAGGCTGGCGAAGGCGCGCTCGAGCGGCGCGGGCGCGCCCTCGACGTACACGCCCATCGGCGGCTCGAAGCCCTTGCCTCCGAGCGCGGACGCCACGTCGGCGGCGAGGCGCTCGAGCGCCGGCTCCGTCGGCGGCGGCGCCTTCGCGGCGGCCAGCGCGAGGCTCAGGGCGAGGGCGAGCATGGGGCGAGGCTAGAAGCCCCCCTTCGAATCGTGGAGGAGGAACTCGTTGGGGTCGACGCCGGCGGGCCCGTGCGTCTCCTCCGTCGGCTCGGTGCCCGAGAGGAAGTACTCGGTGCGGCCCGGCACCTTCGAGCCCGCGAGGAGGCCGGTCAGCGGATCGATCTTCACCTCCACCACGCCCTCGGGCGGCGTGAAGTCGCGCACCGGCAGGCCCTGGTGCGCGGCCTTCATGAAGCCGAGCCATACCGGCAGCGCCGCGCGCCCGCCCGTCTCGCCGGGACCGAGCGGCTCGTGGTCGTCGAAGCCCACCCACGCGGACGCGACGTAGTCGGCGGTGAAGCCGGAGAACCAGGCGTCGCGGTACTCCGACGCGGTGCCCGTCTTGCCCGCCGCCGGGCGGTTCAGCTCCTTCACCGCAGTCGCCGTGCCCTGCTCGACGACGCTGCGCATGAGCGAGGTGGTGAGGAACGCGGTGGCGGGGGAGATGGCCGGCTCGGGCGCGGCGTGGTGCTCCTCGAGCACCTTTCCGGTGGAGTCGGCCACGCGCACCAGCATCACCGGTTCGGCGTACAGGCCCTGCGTCTGCAGCGTGGTGTAGGCGTTGGCGATCTCCAGCACCTGCACCTCGCCGGTGCCGAGCGCGAGCGTCAGGTTCTGCGGGAGCGCGCTGTGGATGCCCGCGCGCTGCGCAAAGGCGATGACGGCGTCGGGCCCGAGCGCCTCGATGAGCCGCACCGACACGGTGTTCTTCGAGTGTGTGAGCGCGGTGCGCAGCGTCATCGGTCCCTCGAACCCGCCCTTCTCGTAGTTCTGCGGCTTCCAGAGCTTTCCGGTGTACGGGTCGCGGATCGCCTCGGGCGCGTCGTTGACGATGGACACCGGAGTGAACCTCCCGCTGTCGAGCGCCGCGCCGTAGAGGAACGGCTTGAAGCTCGAGCCCGGCTGCCGGCGCGCCTGCGTCGCGCGGTTGAAGGGCGAGGTGGTGAAGTCGTAGCCGCCCACCAGCGCCACCACCGTGCGGTCCTTCGGGTCGATCGCCACCAGCGCGCCCTGGACCGCGGGTACCTGCGCCAGGGTGGCCGCCAGCACCTGTGAGGCGGGCAGCGCGCGCCCGAGCCGCACGCGCACCAGTTCGCCCGGCGTCACCACCTCCGACAGCTTCGCGGGGTAGGCGCCCACCTTGCCGTCGGTGCGCCGGCGCGCCCACTTCGAGCTGGCGAAGTCGAGCTGCGCGGTGACGCCGATGAGATCGACCTGCGCGGTGCCCTTCGCGTCGTCGACGGACAGCACGACGCCGACCGTCTCGAGGCCCTCGGCCACGGTGCGCACGCCGACCGCACGGGCCAGCTTCTCGGCCTCGGTGTCGGGCGGCTCGCCCAGGTCCACCGCCTCGTCGGGATCGGCGAGCGGATCGACGCCCTCCTCCTCGGCCGGCGCCTGCCAGTCCTTCAGCACCGTGAGATCGGCCACGAGGCGCTCGTCGGGCCTGCGCTTGCCGGCCTCGGCGAGGCGCTGCACGAGCAGCGGGCGCAGTTCCTGGAAGCGCTGCGCGTCCACCTTTCCGACGGGCCCCCGGTAGCCCTGCCGGCGATCGACTGCCTCGAGCCCCTCCTTCAGCGCCACCTCGGCGGCGGCCTGGAGCTTCGGGTCCATGGCGATCTCCACGCGGAGGCCCTTCTCGAGCACCGTCGTCTCGCCGTAGCGCGCGACGAGCTGCTTGCGCACCTCCTCGGCGTAGTACGCACCCACCGGATTCGGCGGCCGCGGCCCGAGCACGATGGGCGCCTCGAGCGCCTGGTCGACGAGCTCCTGCTTCACGAAGCCGTGGCTCGCGAGCTGTGACAGCACGTAGCGCTGGCGCTTCTTCGCCTTCACGATGTTGGTGAGCGGGTTGATGCGGTGGGGGAGCTGCACCGTGCCCGCCAGCACCGCCGCCTCGCCCAGCGTCAGCTCGTGGGTGTGCTTGCCGAAGTAGAAGAGCGCGGCCTCCTCGACGCCGTAGCGGCCGTGCCCGAAGTAGATGCTGTTGACGTAGAGGTTGAGGATCTCGTCCTTGGTGAGCGCCGCTTCCATGCGCGGCGTGAGGATCCACTCGCGGATCTTCCGCGACAGCGTGCGTTCCTGGGACAGGAGCAGCAGCCGGCACGCCTGCTGGCTGATGGTGGAGGCGCCGGACTTCATGCCGCCGGGCTTCAGGTTCTTCAGCGCCGAGCGGATGATGCCGGCGTAGTCGAGGCCCTGGTGCTGGTAGAAGTCGGCGTCCTCGGCGGCGAGGAAGCTGTCGCGCACGTGTCGGGGCGCCTTGGTGATGTCCACCCACGTGCGGCGCTGCAGGTAGAACTCGGCGCAGGTGCTGCCGTCCCGGCACGTCACCTTCGTCACCTGCGGCGGGCGCCAGGTCTTGAGCTCCTCCACCGATGGCAGGTCGCGCGAGTAGGAGAGGTACGCGCCGACGGCGAGCGCGAGGACGAGCAGCACGCCCACCGCGGCCGCCACCAGCAGCCGCTTCACCCACTTCCACAGGCGCGCGCGCAGACCGCTCATTCGTCGGCGAGGACTGTAACCGGGTGAGGCCGGGCAGGGTGGGGAAGGTGGGCGTGGCTCCTCGGGCACGGGCGCGAGCGCACGGTGTGGGAGAGCGGCCGCGATGCGCGGTCGGCACGACTCGGGGCGGTGGCCATGGCCTCGTGCCACGCAAACGCCGGGCCGGGGCCGCGCGTTCCAGACCCCGAAAACGAGTCGGCGGGGGCCACGACCCGCGCGGCCCCCGCCTTCCCCGGTGCTGCACGTCAGCGTGTCGTCATGGCTCCGGCATCGGGTGCACGTCGCTCATGGTGTCCGGCTCCTCGACGGCCTCCTGCGGCACGCCGGCCTTCGCGACGCGGTCGGCGTTGATGCGCGCCTTCACGTACTTCGGCGAGAGGTCCATCGCGCGCTGGTACGCCGTCTTCGCCTCCTCACCACGGCCGGTGCGCTCGAGGGCGACGCCGAGGTTGTTGTGCACGAAGGCGACGTTGGGGAGCAGCTCCGCGGCGCGCTCGAGGACCTCGACGGCCTTGTCGTTCTCGTTGGCGCGCAGGTACGCGAAGCCGAGGTTGTTGAGCGCCCACCCGTGGTTGGGATCGAGGTCGATCACCTTCTTGAAGCTGGCGATGGCGCCCGACAGCTCGCCCAGGCCGAGCTGGCCGAGGCCCGTCACCTGCCACGCCTCGGGGTTGCCCTCGTCGCGGGCGATGGCCTCGCGCCCGGCGATGACCGCGCCGGCGTGGTCCTTCATCGCCAGCTGCGCGCGCGCCTGCTGGATGAGCGGCGTGGCGTCGTCGGGCTGCAGCGCGGCGAGGCGGCCCCAGGCCTCGGCGGCCAGCTCCGTCTGGCCGGCGCGGCGGGCCAGCTTCGCGGTGACGGTGAGCGTCTCGGGATCGGCGGGCGCGGAGAAGAGCGCGCGGCGGCTCTCGGTGAGCGCGCCCTTCACGTCGCCTTCGCTGGCGAGCGCCTTCGCGCGCGCGAGGTGATCCACGTTCGGCGTGTCGTGCGCGATGACGAGCGGATCCACGAAGCCGGCGTCGACCTTCGCGACCTCCACGGCCGGCGTGGGCACGTCGATCGTCACGGGCTTCGGCGTCTCGACCTTCATGGCGACGACGGCCGGCGTGCGGGTGGGGGAAGTCCGGGGCTCGTCGCACGCAGCGAGGGCCAGGGCGGCACAGCAGGCTCCAATCAGCTTCTTCATGTGGGTGTCCTTGTCGGGGGGTGCAGTTCCCGGGCAGTCGCTTGAGCGAGCGGCGTGCCAACGCGGAACCGCGCGACACCATGGGCGTGGTTCGCCGCGGCGTGTCTCGGGAGCCGCGCGTCGCACGGCGATCGTGTTGGTCCGACGTCGCGGGCGGGGAAGGGCAGGTGGGTGACTTCCGCTTCGATGGCCCCGCGATGGACCTGCACCTGCTCGGGCGCAGAGACGGTGAGCCCGGGCGGCCCGCGTGGACGCCGAAACCTCGAGAGGCTGTTTCCGGGACGCAGCCGGGGCAGGGCTTCAACGGCATCGAGCCGTGGAAGGCGTCTGGCGGCGGGCGGGGGTGATTCCCGTGGCGCCGGGCGCGAGCGAGCGGCTCGAGAGGACGAGCGCGCTCGACCGACGCGTCATCTCGCGTCGAGCACCTCGGCCGCCGACTTCGCCGTCGCGGCCTTCACCAGCAGCCCTTCGAGCTTCTTCACGTCGTCCATCGCCAGCACCGCTTCTCGCTGCTTCGCGTCCGTCGTGAGTCCGCGTGCGTCGAGCAGCTTCAGCACGCTCTCGGCGGTGGCCTTCGCCTTCGCCTTCTCCTCGCGCTCCCGCTGCTCCTCGTACGGCGTCTTCGCGGTGCGCAGCTTTTCGCCGGTGGCTTGCGCGACGGCGGCGTACCAGTCCTTCGGGTAGCCGGGGTGCGTCACCTTGCCCTGCGCGTCCTTCACGTTGCCATCCATGAACTTGTAGAGGAGGAACTTCGACAACTCCCTCCACCGCGCGACGACGTCCTCGCCGGCCTGCACCGAGTAGCGGGTGAGGTAGTCGCGCGCCAGCCTGGGCGACTGCTTGAAGAGCGCGAGCGCCGCCTGGTCCACCTCGGCCTGCGCCGCGAGGAAGCGGCCTTCCAGCTCTGCCTGGACCTTCTGCACCTCGGGGTGCATCTCGGACCAGCGCAGGTACGCGTAGTTCGACACCTGGTTGAAGACCCAGAATGCCGAGTCCCACGTCACGTGGTGGAAGTCGCCGGTGCCGACGGCGAACGGCTTCGGCACCTCGGTGCTGCCGGCGTACACGGGGAAGTAGACGGTGGACGCGGTGTCGTCGACGCCGAACCACAGCACGCCGCCGATGGGCCCGGGCAGCCAGCCGCGGGACTGCGCCACGAAGGAGAAGCCCGTCTGCTGCGTCGACGTGGCGCGCTCGTTGAAGAACTCCTTCTCGCCGGCCTTCCAGGTGAGCGGCCGCCAGCGGTACGGCAGCCCGTACGGGCCGGCGCCGACGTCCTTCGTCATGTCCAGCGGCGTGCCTTCGTAGTGGTCGCGCATGAGGCCCATCACGTCGGCCACGCTGACCTTCTTCTCGGGCTTCACCCACAGGGGAATGGGCGCGGCCTTCGGGTCCGTGCCCAGCACCGCGTCCACCTTCGCGTTGGCCTTCGGCGCGGTGCGCTCGAACATGCACCACACCCGCGCATCGCAGAACCGGCGCGCGCCGAAGTCGGCCGGGTTGTACGTGTCGGCGAACGAGAAGTCGGCGTCCTTGCCGGTGAACCAGCCCTTCGCCCGCGCGAAGGAGATGACGTCCTTCGCGTAGAGCGTGTCGGTGGGGGAGTTCAACGGGAACTGGCGGATGCGCGCGGCGTTCGCGTGGCCCGAGATGTACCCGTCGGGCACCTTGCGCGCGACCCAGAGGACGCCTTTCTGGCCCGGGCCCTTGCCGATCATCTCGAACAGCCACGCCTCGTTCGGGTCGGCGATGGAGAAGGACTCGCCGGAGGACGCATAGCCGTACTGCTCGGTGAGGGAGACGATGACCTGGATCGCCTCGCGCGCCGTCTTCGCGCGCTGCAGCGCCAGGTACATGAGGCTGCCGTAATCGACGACGCCGTCTGGGTTCTCGAGCTCCTTGCGGCCGCCCCAGGTCGTCTCGCCGATCGCCACCTGGTGCTCGTTCATGTTGCCGATGACGGAGTACGTCACCGGCGCCTCGTCGATCTCCCCGAGCCGCTTGCCGGTGTCCCACTCGATGATCTCGCGCTTCGCGCCGGGCGGGTGCTTCGCCGCCGGGAAGAAGTACAGCTCACCGTACAGCTCGTGCGAGTCCGCGGCGTAGGTGATCATCGTCGAGCCGTCGGCGCTCGCGCCCTTCGTCACGAGGAAGTTGGTACAGGCCAGCACCGGGCACGACCGCAGCGCGACGGCCAGGGACACGAGCGCGAGGAGCGTCTTCATGCCGGCAGCCATACCTGCCCGGGCTGGCCCACGCGAGCGCCTTCGACGCTCCGGCGCTTCCCTCGGGCCGCGACGGTGCTAAGGGCCCCGCTCCATGGCTTCGCAGCTGGAGACCGAAATCGCGCGCCGTCGCACCTTCGCGATCATCTCGCACCCTGACGCGGGCAAGACGACGCTCACCGAGAAGCTGCTGCTGTACGGCGGCGCGATCCACCTCGCGGGCAGCGTGAAGGCCCGGCGCGCGAAGCGCTACGCCACCTCGGACTGGATGGCGATCGAGAAGGAGCGCGGCATCTCCGTGACGTCGTCGGTGCTGCAGTTCACCTACAGCGACCACGCGGTCAACCTGCTCGACACGCCGGGCCACCAGGACTTCAGCGAGGACACGTACCGGACGCTGTCGGCCGCCGACTCGGCGGTGATGCTCATCGACGCCGCGAAGGGCGTGGAGCCGCAGACCATCAAGCTGTTCAAGGTGTGCCGGCTCCGGGGCATCCCCATCTTCACGTTCGCCAACAAGCTCGATCGCTACGGGCGCTCGCCGCTGGAGCTGATGGACGAGCTCGAGAAGGTGCTGGGCATTCGCGCGTACCCGATGAACTGGCCCATCGGGTCGGGGCCTGAGTTCCGGGGCGTGTACGACCGGCGCTCGAAGGCGGTGCACGTGTTCGCCGCCGAAGGGCGGCACGGCGAGTCGGAGGTGGTGGAGCGGATTATCCCGTTGGACTCGCCCGAGATCACCACCGTGCTGTCCGGGTCGGAGCTCGAGAAGCTCGAGGAGGAGATCGAGCTGCTCGACGTCGGCGGCGACGACTTCTCGATCGAGAAGGTGCGCGCGGGCCAGCTGTCGCCCATGTTCTTCGGCTCGGCGATGACGAACTTCGGCGTGCGCCCGTTCCTCGACGCCTTCCTCGAGCTGGCGCCGGCGCCGTCGGGCCGCCCGTCGTCGGTCGGCTTCGTCGAGCCCACGCGGCCGGGCTTCTCGGGCTTCGTGTTCAAGATCCAGGCGAACATGGATCCCGCGCACCGCGACCGCGTCGCCTTCCTGCGGGTGGTGTCGGGCCGCTACGTGAAGGGCATGAGCGCGCACCACGTGCGCCTCGGCAAGGACGTGCGCCTCGCGAAGCCGACGCAGTTCATGGCGTCGGAGCGCACCGCGATCGAGGACGCGTGGCCGGGCGACGTCATCGGCCTGTTCGATCCGGGCCTGTTCCGCATCGGCGACACGCTGGTCGAGGGCCCGGCCTTCGACTTCGAGTGCGTGCCGCGCTTCTCCCCCGAGCACTTCGCGATCGTCCGCTCGAAGGATCCGCTGCGCCGCAAGCAGATGGAGAAGGGCCTCGAGCAGCTCGCCGAGGAAGGCACCATTCAGATCTTCCAGCAGCTCCAGATGGGCATGAAGGACCCGATCGTCGGCGTCGTCGGCCAGCTGCAGTTCGAGGTGCTCCAGTACCGCATGGAACACGAGTACGGCGCGAACATCGTCGTGGACAAGCTGGGCTACAGCCACGCGCGCTGGGTGGTGGGCGAGGGCTTCGATCCGAAGACCTTCGACTGGGAAGGCAACCGGCAGACGGTGCAGGACCGCGACGGGCTGCCGCTGGTGCTCTTCCGCGACGAGTGGGCGCTGTCCCACGCCGAGGAAAAGTACCCGGACCTCACCTTCCAGGCCCACGCGCCGCAGCTGAAAGCCAGCAGCGTCATCATCGGCCCGAGCTAGAACCCCGTCCTTCACCCCGCAGTCCACCGGAGTCATCGCACATGCGCACGTTCCTCCTGATGCTCGCCCTGTCGTCCGTCGCCTTTGCCCAGCCCGCGCCCGCCGCGAAGGGCCAGGAGAAGAAGACGGAGAAGATGGAGGCGAAAGACGAGAAGAAGGGCGAGAAGGCCGAGGGGAACAAGGGCACGCCGGCCGAGCGGAAGGCGGAGGCCCGGAA
>JBFMAB010000058.1:16116-44841 GCA_040755835.1 Myxococcota bacterium | reverse complement strand
CCCGTGCCGCCGCCCGTGCCGCCGCCCGTGCCGCCGCCCGTGCCGCCGCCCGTGCCGCCGCCCGTGCCGCCGCCCGTGCCGCCGCCGGTACCGCCGCCGGTACCGCCGCCGGTACCGCCGGGCACGCACGCGCCCGCCGAGCAGACGTTGCCGGTGGTGCACGCGACACATGCCGCGCCGCCGGAGCCACACGCCGATGACGACGAGCCGGTGAGGCACGCGCCCTGCGCTGAGCAGCAGCCATTCTTGCAGGTGTTGGCGTTGCAGGCCGTCTGGTTGCCGCCACAGCCGGGTGCCACCGCCGCGAGCACGCCGAGGAAGGCGCCGAGGCTGAGGACCTTGAAGTCGAGTTTCACGTGCAGCTCCTTCTGCTGGACCGGGTCCAGCGCGAGGGGTGGAGAAGAAACGACACGCCCCCTATAGCCCGAGCCGTCGCGCGGGTGGTGACAAGGTGGCAACGGACTTCCGGCGCGTGGGTCGCCGCCCTACACCCCGAGGCGCTGCAGCAGCTCGTCGCGCCGCGGCTCGTCGAGCAACACCAGGAGCCAGCCCGCGAAGGACGGCGCGTTGGTGGAGACGAAGGACGCCGCCAGCACCGTGCGGAAGGCCTCGCCGGTGGGCTCGCCCACCAGCGCGGACACCGGCACCTCGAACAACTCGGGCGTCGACGGCAGCATCGCCGCGTGCACCATGGTGCCGATGGCGGACAGGCACGCCGACGCGACGATGTTGGCGGCCTCGGCCAGCGCCGCACTGCCCGCCGACGACAGCGGCCCGGACACGCCCGGCCGCTGCAACAGCCGCCGTCCGAGCCGCTCCGCGTCGTCGACCTTCAGCACCCACCACAACTGCCCGGTGACGTCGCCCTCGATTCCGAAGGTCGCCGCCAACACCTTCACGTCGCGGCCGCCCAGCAGCCAGCCCAGCTGCCACTTGTTGGCGGCCAGCACCTGCGGCACGTCCACCAGCACGCCGACGTCGCCCACCAGGCGCGCCAGCATCGACGCGGCCTGCGCGCTGCCCAGGTGCGCCACCTCGCGCAGCGCGTCCTCCTGCCGGGCGGTGAGCGCCTTCACGCGCGCACCACCGGCAGCTCGAGCCGCGCCACGTCGAGGATGAAGACCGGCCGCCCATTGCCGAGGATGGTGACGCCCGCCAACCCGGGCACGAGGTCGAGCGGCCGGCCCAGCCCCTTGAGCACCACTTCCTCCTGGCCCACCAGCCGGTCGACGCCCAGCGCCACCGGGCCGTCGTCCGCTTCCACCACCACCAGCGGGCTGGCGTGCGGCTCCACGCCGGCGGCGCGCGGCACCTCCAGCACCGCCGAGAGGTCGTGCACCGGCACCACTGCCTGCCCGAAGTGCAGCACCGGCACGTTCTGCGATGACGCCAGGCGGTCGCGCGGCGTGTCCACCACACCCGACACCTTGGTGATGGGCAGGCCGTAGACGTCGTCGCCCACGCCCACCAGCAGCAGGTTCACCATCGCCACGGTGAGCGGCAGCGAGAGGCGGAAGGTGGCGCCCCGGCCGCGGGTGGACTCGATTTCCAGCGTGCCGCCCACGCCCTCCACCACCCGGCGCACCGCGTCCATGCCCACGCCGCGCCCGGAGATGTCGGTGACGGTGGAGGCCGTCGACAGCCCGGGCAGCGTGCACAGCATCAGCGCCTCGCGCTCCGTCAGCCCCCGCGCCTGCTCCGGCGTCAGCAGCCCGCGCTCGACGGCCAGCGCGCGCAGTCGCTCGGTGTCCAGCCCGCGGCCGTCGTCGGAAATCTCCAGCAGCACCCGGTCGCGCAGGCGACGCACCTCGACGCGCACCACGCCGCGCGCGGGCTTGCCTCGCATGCGGCGCTCCTCGGGCGGCTCGACGCCGTGGTCGATGGCGTTGCGCAGCAGGTGCAACACCGCGTCGTTCAGCTCGTCGACGAGGGCGCGGTCGAGCTCGATGTCCCCGCCCGTCACCGTCACCTCGACGTCGCGGCCCCGGCGGCGGGCGATGTCGCGCGCGGCCCGCGGCAGCCGGTCGGTGATGACGGCGATGGGCGTCATGCGCGCCTGCATCACCTTGTCGTGCAGCGCGCGCACCAGTCCGTGCAGCCGGTCCACCGCTTCGTCCAGCGGAGGGCGCAGCGGATCCGGCAGCTGCCGTCCCACCTCGCGCACGCGCGCCGTCGCCAGCAACAGCTCGCCCGCGGCGTCGAGGAACTCGTCGAGCAGCTCGGTGCGCACGCGCACGGTGCGCGCCGGCTCCTGGCCGACGACGCGCGGGCCTTCGTGCTCGGGCTTCGGCTCCGGCGGCGCGGCCTGCGGCACCACCGCGCGGAGCTGCTCGAGCTCGACGTCAGCGACGGCGGCCACCGTCTTCTTCACCGTCTCTTCGCTTTCGTCCGTCTCCAGCTCGAGGGTGATGAGCCCCTGGGGGATGCGGCCGCCCTTGATGTCTTCGAGCGGCGGCGTGAGGTTGAAGACGTTGCCCAGGGTGCCGAGGCGCTTGGTGGCGAGGAAGCCGCGCACGCCGGGCTGGTTGGACGCCGGCGACACGCGCAGCGTCACCGCGAAGCGCGGCGGCAGCGACAGGTCCACCGCGGGCGGCGTGGGCGGCAGCGGCGCCGACGGGGCGGGCTGCGGGGCCGGACCCGGAATGGGCGTGGGCGGACGCGAGGCCGACAGCTTCGCGGTGGCCTGCGCGAGCGCCAGCGCCAGCGGGTGCGCGTCGGGCAGCGGGGCGCCGTCGGCCGCGGCCTTCACCTGCGCGGCCAGCGCGTCCACCGCCTGCAGCATCAGGTCGGTGTGCTCCTTGTCGAGGTGGCCGGGCGACAGGCGCACCGCGTCCAGCAGGTCCTCGAGGCGGTGGGCGAGGGTGGCGGTGCCCTCGTAGCCCATGCTGCCGGCCATGCCCTTCACCGAGTGCGCGTGGCGGAACAGCGAGTCCACCAGCGCGACGGTGGGCCCCTGCTGCTCGAGGCGCACCAGGTCCTTCCCGAGCGCGTCGAGGTGCTCGGTCGCCTCGCCGACGAAGAGGGTGAGGTAGCGGGAAGTGTCCCAGTGCGCCACGGGTGCTTGGAAGCGTAGTCAAAGACTCGCGCGCAGGCGCGCGCCGTCGAATTCGGGTGGCGTCGCGGCGCGCCTGGGGCAGCATGCCGCGCCATGCTCTCCGCCACTGCGCTGACGCTGTGTCTGCTGTCCGCCGCCCCCGCCCCGTTGGATGAGGTCTTCTCGAAGGTGGACGGCGCGGTCGTCACCGTGCGCGTCGGCCTCAAGCACATGGCGCAGACGGACACGAGCGCCGTGGTGGCGGTGTCCATCGGCATGGGCTCCGGGGTGCTGCTGCACCAGGACGGCTTCGTGGTGACGGCCGCGCACGTCGTCGAGGACGCCGAGGCGACGGAGGTGGTGTGGCGCGACGGCTACTCTTCTCGGGCGACGGTGGTGTCCATGTCGCGCAGCGAGGACATCGCGCTGCTCAAAGTGGAGTCGCTGCCGAAGAACGCGGTGGTGGCGAAGCTGGGCGACTCCGACGCGCTGGTGGTGGGCAAGCCGGTCTTCGCGGTGGGCGCGCCGATGGGCCTCGAGCACACGCTGACGGCGGGCGTGGTGTCGGCCCTGCGCACCAACCCCGAGAAGGGCTTCGCGCCGCGCCGGCTCATCCAGACGGACGTCGCCATCAACCAGGGCAACTCCGGCGGGCCGCTCTTCAACGCCGCCGGCGAGGTGGTGGGCATCGCCAGCTTCATCCTGTCCACGTCGGGCGGCAGCATGGGCCTGGGTTTCGCGGTCCCGTCCAACACCGTGCGCAGGCGCCTCTTCGAGCAGGCGCTGCCGTACGTCGGCGTCAGCCTCCGTTACATCCCGCGGGAGGTGGCCGAAGTGTTCAACTGGACCGCCGAGAGCGGCCTGCTCGTCGAGAAGGTGCGGCCCGGCAGCATCGCGGCGAAGGCCGGCCTCCGGGGCGGTGTGGTGAAGGCCCAGGTGGCCGGCGCCGAGGTGTACCTGGGCGGCGACCTCATTCTCCGGGTCAACGGCGAGGACACCTCGAAGCTCGAGCGCATCGGCGCGTTGCTGAAAGGCCTCAAGGCCGGTGACACGCTGACGTACGACCTTCTGCGCGGTGGGAAGCTGACGCAGGTGACGATGACGCTGCCTGAGCTGGTGGAGGTGCCGTCGCTGGGCGCCGCGGCGGCCACGAAGAAGAAGTAGAGGGGCTGCACGGGCAGGCAGGGTGTTGCGACGGGCGCGTTCGCGCGCTAGTGCCCTCCGGGAGGTGCCCGGGCGGCGCCGCCCCGGACAGTCAGGAGTTCTTCGATGGTCGGCCTCGTCATCGCCTCGCATGGACGCCTCGCCGAGGAGTTGCTCTCGACGGCGACGCAAATCGTCGGGTCGCTTCCGAAGGTCACCACCTGCAGCGTTGCGCCAGGCGCTTCCGCCGACGACGTGAAGCAGCAGCTTCGGGACGCGGTGAAGGCGGTGGACGATGGCGATGGCGTCATCGTCTTCGCGGACCTCATCGGCGGCTCGCCGTGCACGCAGAGCCTCTCGCTGTGCCAGCAGGCCAACCTCGAAGTCATCACCGGCGTCAACCTGCCGATGCTGCTCAAGGCGAACACGCTGCGCGGCGCCGAGCCGAAGCTGTCGCTGGCCGAATTGGCGCATCAGCTCGCGTCCTATGGGCAGCGCAACATCACCTGCGCGACGGACGTCCTGCGGGCGAAGGCGCCGGCCGCGTGAGTGGTGAATGACGCCCCGCCGGGCGTGAATTCGCGAAGTCCGGCTCCGCGGAATGGGCCAGCGTCCCGTGTGGCACCGTCCCTTCGGGGCTGGCGGGCCGGGGATGGTGGCCAAAGGCCGGCGCTGACGGTGCTTGCGCTGGAGGAGCCGTACCAGCCGCTCGCCGGTTCGCGGTTGCTGACGAGCCCGGTGCGTGCGCCAGCACCTCGGCCGATGGCGGCTGTCTGCCCGCAGCCGCCCGCCACCCACATCCCCTCGTGCGCTGGAAGCGTCGTCACCCGAGGCGGGCGCCGGATGTGGTGAGGCCGCTCATGCGGACCTGCGGAGGCGGGCCTGGGCCACCCGGATTCCTCCTGCGGCTTGTCTGCGCCGGCGGCGCACCACCAGCAGGAGGCCCACCGCGGCCAGCACCGACGACGGCTCGACGGTGGCGCACGAGCAGCCGCCGGAGAATTCGCCCACCGGCCGTGCCGTCACCGTCCACTCGTAGCGCGCCGCGGGCCCGACGTTTCCGGCCGCGTCGGTGGCGCGCACCTCCAGCACGTGAGGGCCATTCGACAGGCCATTCAGCACCGCCGGCGAGCGACACGCGACGAAGGGCGCGCCGTCGAGGCTGCACTCGAAGGTGCTGCCCGCCTCATCCGCTTCGAACTCGAAGGTGCCCGTCGTGTCGCGCGTGCTGGCGCCGGGGCCCTTCGTGATGGTGGTGGTGGGCCCGGTGGTGTCGACGGTGAAGTCGCGCTGCGTGGACGCCGGGCCTTCGCCGCCGGCGTTGCTCGCGGTGGCGGTGATGCCGTGCGTCCCGTCGGGGAGCGTCGGCGCGTCGCAGCTCCACGCTCCCGAAGCGTCCGCGGTCGCGGTGCAGAGGACGGTCGCACCTTCGCGCACGGTGACGGTGCTGCCGGGTTCGGCGGTGCCCGTGATGGTGGGCGTCGAGTCATTCGTCACCGCGCCCTGCGCTGGGCTGATGATGGTGGGCGCCGCGGGCTCGCCGCCGGGCACGATGAAGGTGTTGACGTTGGACGTGGGCGACGTGGCACCCGCGGCGTTGGTGGCCACGGCCGACGCGCGATGCGGTCCGGGCGACAGCGCCGACACCGGCGCGCAGGCGAAGTGCCCCGTCGCGTCGGCCCGCGCGCTGCACACGGGTTGGCCGTCGACGGACACGGTGACGATGGTGCCGGGCTCGGCGGTGCCGGACAGCGTGGGCGTGGTGCTCGACACCTTCTCACCGTCGGCGGGCGTCACCAGCACCGGTACTGACGGCGGCGTGTTCGAACTGCCGACGATGAACGTGTGCGGCGTCGCCGGCGGTGAGACGTTGCCGGCGGCGTCCGTCGCGGTCGCGGTGACGGTGTGCGTGCCGTCGGTGAGCGCCGTCCCCGGCACGCAGGACCAGCGGCCCTGCGCGTCGGCCAGCGTGACGCACACCTCGGCGCCGTCGATGCGGATGGTGACGCGTGCGCCGGGCTCCGCGGTGCCGGACAGCGTCGGCGTCGCGTCGGTGGTGGCCCCGTCGGCTGGCGTGACGATGACGGGCGCGGCCGGCGCCACGGAGTCGATGACGAAGGCGTTGGTGTTCGACGTGGCCGTCGAGCCCTGCTCCGTCGCGGCGGCGGCGTGCGGGCCTTCGGCGAGCGCCGCGGTGGGCGTGCAGGCCCAGGCGCCCGAGGCCATCGCGGTGGTGGTGCACACCACCTGGCCGTCGACGCGCGCCTCGACGGTGGCGCCCGGCGTCGCGGTGCCCGACAGGGTCGGCGTGGTGTCGCGCGTGCGCGAGCCGTCCGCCGGCGTCACCACCGTCGGGCCCGTCGTCGCGCCGATGGTGAAGGTGTTGACGTTGGACGACGGCGACGCGTTGCCCGCACGGTCCTCGGACGTGGCGCTCACCGTGTGGGTGCCGCCCGAGAGCGCGGTGGGCACATCGAAGGTGAAGGCGCCCGACGCGTCGGCGGTGGTGGTGCCCGCGGCCATGCCGTCGATGAAGATGGTGACGGTGGACAGTGGCTCCGCGGTGCCGGTGACGGTGGGCGTGGTGTCGGCCGTCGTGGAGCCGTCGGCCGGGGACAGCACGACGGGCGCGGCGGGGGCGCTGGTGTCGATGGTGAAGGTGTTTGTGTTGGACGTCAGCAGCCCGCCCATGCCGTCGGACGTGACGGCTGTGACGGAGTGCGCGCCCTCGGCGAGCGGCGTCGCGGGCGTGCAACTGAAGGCGCCCATCACGTCGGCGGTGGCGAGGCAGACGACGAGGCCGTCCACCAACACGCTGAGGCGCGCGCCCGGCGCGGCGGTGCCCGCGAGCGCCGGAGTGGTGCTGTCGACGACGCTGTTGTCCGCCGGCGTCGTCACCACCGGCGCGTTGGCAGCGTCGTCGATGGTGAAGGCGTTGGTGTTGGACGGCAGCGACGGGTTGCCCGCCACGTCGACGGCGGTGGCGGACACGGTGTGCGCGCCGAGCGCCAGCGCGGTGGGCACATCGAAGGTCCAGGTGCCGTCGGGCCGCACGGTGGTGGTGCCCGCGTCGGCGCCGTCGATGCGCACGGTGATGGTGCTGCCGGGCTCTCCGGTGCCGGTGACGGTGGGGGTGGTGTCCGACGTGCGGCTGCCGTGAGCCGGGCCCACCACCACCGGCGTCCAGGGCGGCGTGGTGTCGACGGTGAAGTGGCTCGGCGGCGAGACGGGCGAGGCGCCAACGACGTTGCTGGCTTCGATGGTGACGGCGTGCGGGCCGTCGTCCAGCGGCGCGGTGGGCGTGCAGGTGAAGTCGCCCTGCGCGTCGACGACGGCGGTGCACGCGGGCGCGCCGTCGATGGTGACGGTGACGGTACTGCCGGGCGTGCCGGTGCCGGTGAGGGCCGGTGTGGAGTCGTTGGTGAGCGCTCCCTCGGCGGGCGAGGTGAGAGTTGGTGTCGACGGGGCTGCCGTCAGCACGGTGATGGAGACGGGCGCCGACGGCGTCGACGTGTTGCCTGCGGCGTCGGTGCTGGTGGCCGTCAACGTGTGCGCGCCGCCGCCGAGTGGTGTCGTCGGCGTCAACGTCCACTGGCCGGTGCCGTCGGCGGTGGCCGTGCCGATGGCGACGCCGTCGACGAGGACGGTGACGGTGCTGTTGGGCTCTGCGGTGCCCGCGATGGTCGGCGTCGTCGACGTGCTGTCGCCGTTCGCCGGGCCGGTGATGATGGGCGCGGTGGGTGCGGTGGTGTCGATGATGAAGGTGTTGGTGTTCGACACCATCGACGTGTTGCCGGCGGCGTCCGCTGCCGTCGCGCTGACGGAGTGGCTGCCTTCCGCGAGCGGCGTCGTGGGCGTGAAGGTCCACGCGCCCGAGGCGTCCGCGGTGACGGTGCCGACGGCGCTGCCGTCGACGCGCAGGGTGACGGTGGAGCCCGCCTCCGCGGTGCCGGAGTACGTCGGCGTCGTGTCGTTGGTGGTGCTGCCGTTGGCCGGCGCGGTGACGACGGGCGCGGCCGGCGCGACGGTGTCGACGGTGATGTTCACCGGGCTGCTCGGCGGCGTGGTGCCGTTCGCGTTGGTCGCCGTCGCGGTGATGACGTGCGGCCCGTTGCTCAGGTCCGCCGACGGCGTGCACGAGAAGGCGCCGGTTCCGCTGGACGTCGTCGTGCAGACGGGCACGCCGTCGACCAACACGGTGACGGTGACGTTGGGGTTGGTGGTGCCGGTGACGGTCGGCCGCGGGTCGCTGGTGGTGGTGCCGTTGGCCGGCGCGGTGAGGGTGGGCGTCAGCGCCAGCGGGCCGAAGGTGACGACGACGGTGTGATTCGTCGTGACGTTGGTCAGCGTGTATGTGCCTCCCGACACGGAGGACGTCACGTCGGTGCCGTTGTCCGTCACGGTGGCGACGCCGTAGCCGGTGTCCGGGGTGATGGTGCATGTCGAGGTGCCGCCCTGCGCGACGTCGGACGGCGCGCAGGTGACGGTACCGTTGCCTGCCGGTGCGCTGCCGGTGACGGTCATGCCCGTGAAGTTCGCGGTGACCGTCGTGGCCGCGGTGAGCGTCACGGTGCAGGACACCGCGGCGCCGGTGCACCCTCCGCCGGACCAGCCCGCGAAGGTGTCGCCCGGACGCGCGACCGCGGTGAGCGTCACGGTGGTGCCGGTGAGGAAGTTGGCGCTCGCGGACGCGCAGCCGTTCCCGCACGCGATGGCGGCGGGCGAGCTCGTCACCGAGCCCTGGCCGGCCCCGGGGCCCTTGTTCACCGTCAGCGCCACCAGCGGCCCGACGCCGTCGACGTCGACGTCCTCGTCGTTGGCCGGGAAGTTGTCCGTGAGGCCCGGCGGCGGCGTCACCCGCGCGGCGTTCACCAGCGAGCTGGTGCCCGCGCCGGCGACGACGTTGGCCGTCAAGGTGAAGGTGGCGCGGCCTCCGACGGGGAGGTTGACGCCGTGGTTGATGCTGCCGGTGCCCGAGGCGGTGTTGCAGGTGCCGCCGTTCGAGCCCACGCACGTCCAGCTCGCGCCTGCCGCGAGCAGCGCGGGCAGCGCGTCCGTCACCGTCGCGTTGGTGACGGCCAGCGGCCCATTGTTGGTGACGGTGATGGTGTACGTGAGAGCGCCGCCCCAGGCCACCGCGGGCACGCCGTCCGTCTTGGTGATGGCGAGGTCCGTGTAGGGAATGCCGGCGGTCATCGCCGTTTCCACCCGCGGGCCGAGCAGCCGCGCGTAGGTGCTGCCGCGCACGCCGTAATCGCCGTTGACGACCTTCAGCGCGGGACGCTTTACCACGTAGACCGTCGAGGTGTTGGGGGTGGTGGTCCAGGCGGGCGTCACGGTGAGGCGGTTGTTGTTGTTGGACTCGATGCGGCGCTGTTGGCCCGCGCCCGTGCCTCCGACGAGCTCCACCGTCCAGCCGGAGAACTGGTTGGCGGTCCAGGTCTTCGTGTTGTCGGTGAGTGTGGTGGCGTTCGCCGCGGTGGCGGTGCCCACCGCCGCCGGCGGGTCGATGAGTGCAAAGGTGCTGGTCGCGTCCGGCGCCGGCGAGAAGGCGCTTGCGACGGTGAGCTGCGTCGCGGTGTTGCTCGCGACGACGCGTTGTTGGCCCGCGCCGGTGCCGCCGGTGATGGCCAGCGTGTAGCCACGCCACTGGTTGGCGGTCCACGTGCGCGTCGAGTCGGTCAGCGTGGTGGCGGTGCCTGCGGTCGCGGTGCCCTTCGCGGCGGGCGTGAAGGCGTGCACCGTCACCTGGAAGGTGGTGCTCGCGCCCGGGTTCATCCACCCGAAGTCGCACTCGACGGTGCCGGTGCCGCCCACCGGCGGCGCGGTGCACACGGCGCCCGGCGGCGCGCTCAGGGACACGAAGGTGGTGTCCGCCGGCAGCACCTCGTCGACGATGACGTTGGGCACCGCGCCGGTGGTGTTGTTCTTCACCAGGAAGCTGTAGGTGATGTCCGAATCGACGTTCACCTGCGACGGCGCCGACTTCGACACCGAGAGGCCCGGGAAGAAGGCGCCGAAGCCGTCGACGTACACCTCGCCCCAGTGGCCGCCGAGCGAGCAGCCCGCCGCGTACACCTCGAGCTCGAGGGTGTCGCCGACCTGCAGCCGGGTGTTGCCCGGCGCCACGTCGAAGATGGTCCAGTCGGTGTAGAGCGTCGTGCCCTGGGCCTTCCACGGTGTGCCGGGCGAGTTCGAGAAGTTGAAGCTGCTGAAGAGGTCGCCCGCCCGCGGCGCCGTGGTGTTCCGCAGCACGACGAAGAAGTACGGCTGTTGCTGTTCGGTGTGGTTGGGATTCTCAAGAATCGGCGCCAGCACCCAGCGCACGTGAATCTTCCCGTCGGCCGGGTCCACGTCGGCGCTCGTCGTCGTGTACGACTGTCGGATGGAGTTGACGTTGCGGCTTTGCCCTTGCTGGTTCACCACGGCCGTGGCGGTGCCGAACTTCGGCCACATCGGCACGCCCGGCATCGCGGTGAGGCCGGCGGGCGGCTGCGACTCCGGCACCGGGTGGGTGACGATGGAGGTGAGGTTGGTGCCGCCCGCTGCGAGCGCCAGGTCCGCCACCGTCGCCGGTGGCCACGGCGGGTTGGGGAGCCCGTTGTTCAGGTGGGTTCTCACCGTCCAGTCGGGCGCGAAGCTGCCGCTTTCGAAGCCGCCGTTGTTGAAGAGCGGCTGCGTGGTGCGGTGCGCGGCGGCGGAGGCTTCGTCATGTGGCGCGGGGCCGGTGCACGCGGCGAGCGCGGCAATCGCGAGCGCGGTGAGGTGTAGCGCGAGGTGACGGGTCGACATGGGGTTGGCTCCTCGTTCCTTCACTGCGGCTCGACGGGGTGCGTCTCCACTTTCTCTTCGGTGGCGATGACGAACTCCACCCGGCGGTTTTGCTCGCGGCCGGCGGCGGTTCCGTTGTCGGCGACGGGGCGATCCGGTCCGTAGCCCTTCGCCTCGAGGCGCGTGGCCTCGACGCCGTGCTCGACGAGGTACGCCTTCACCGCCTCGGCGCGGTCCTGCGACAGCTTGCGATTCATCTCCGCCGCGCCGCGGCTGTCGGTGTGGCCTTCCACCACGACGCGCCTGACGTCCGGGTGCTCGATGAGGATGCGCGCGACCTGGTTCAGCAGCCCGAAGCTGCGGCGCTGAATCTTCGACTTCCCGGTGTCGAAGTACACCTTGTCCTTGATGACCAGCTTCTCGCGGGTGATGACGACGAGCTGCTTCTCCTCTCCCGGGCAGCCCTGATTCTCGGGCACGCCCATCACCTTCGGGCAGTTGTCGACGTCGTCGGCCACGCCATCGCCGTCGGTGTCGGGGACGGGGCACCCCTGGCGCTCGACGACACCCGGCACCGCCGGGCACGCGTCGACGTCGTCCAGCACGCCGTCTCCGTCCGAGTCCTTCAGCGGGCAACCCTTGCGCTCGGACGGCCCGGCCTCGGTCGGGCACTCGTCCATCGCGTCGACGAGGCCGTCTTCATCGGAGTCGGGGCAGCCGTTGAGCGCCGCGGGGCCCTTCACCGCCGGGCACTCGTCCTTCGCGTCGACGACGCCGTCTTCGTCCGCGTCGGGGCAGCCCTGCGTCGCGGCGCGGCCCTTCACCTCGGGGCACGCGTCGGCGCCGTTCCGCACGCCGTCGCCGTCGACGTCGAGGTCCGGGCATTCCGCGAGGGAGTACGGCGCGCCTTCGACGCATGCCGGCGGGGGCGGGGCAGTCTTTCTCCCGCCCACCCACGCCGCGCCCATCAGCAGGCGAAAGACGGGCGTCCCCGGCAGCCGGCCGAAGCCAGGGCCGGCGAGCCCGTAGAGCTCGAAGTCGCCGAGCGGATAGCGCGCGCCCAGCATCACCTCGGTGCCGGCGGGTGCATGGGTGAAGGGAATCGCCGAGCGCAGCGACAGCTCGCCGCGCAGCCCATCTCCCAGCGTGGTCGCGCCGACGCCGACGTCGAATTGCGAGCCCAGGGTGTCGCGTGCGTTCGGATTACCGGGGGAGAGCGGCTGGTTGCCGCGAATCGTCACGCCGAGGTTCGCTCCGACGCGCACCAGGCTGCCGAGCACCTTGCCGGCGCCGATGGACGGCAGCGCCGACACCGTCGAGTCGCGCGTCAGCGCCGCCTCGCTGCCGAGCGGCACGCCCACCGCGACGTTCAGCGAGAGGTCGAGCGGCTTTCCGTCCGTCTCTCGCAACAGGCCGAAGCGCGCCTGGAGGTACGGCGTGCCCAGCGCCGTGCCCTGGGGCGCCGCCACCGAGACGTCGGACAGCCCGCTGGAGTTGCCCTGCCAGACGACGACGGGAATCTGCAGACCCACCTCGAGCCACTTCGCGGGCGACCACGCGCCCGCGAGGTGCAGCGTGAAGCGACTGCCCACCACCCTCGCGAGGACGGCGCCGTCGGCCGCGCGGTAGACGAGCGGGTCGTGCTCGTAGTGCGTCGTCAGCGACAGGCGTAACTCGTCCCGTGGCAGCAAGTCACCGCCGCCCACCAACAGCCCGTCCCGCGCCCCGGGAGAGAGGCGCAGCCGCTCGAGCTCGAACGAAGGCACCGCCAGCGGCTGCGCCAGGGCACTCGCACCGCAGAGCACCGAGAGGAATCCAAGTCGGCCGAGGTATGTCATGGGGAGAAAATTCCGTCAAAACTGTATCTACCAGAACGTTTGGTGAGCAAGCCTCCTGCGGGCTGCGGGGCGGGCGCTTCGCAGAGGGCGTCCGGGGGGGCGGTCCTGGCGCGGTAGCCGTCGGCAGGTGGGGCGCGGCGGTGCGCAACGAAGCGACGCCGCCCACGCGCCGGCGCGCGCCTCTCAACGCGCCGGCTTCAGCACGAGGTACTCACCCTCCACCGACAGGCCCGGGGCCTTCGTCACCCGCCGGGTGATTTCATCGAGCGGCAGGCCTGTCTCGTTCACCAGCTTCGCCTGCAGCGCCAGCCACGGCGTGCGGCGCGTGCCGCCCGGCCCATCGACGCCGTGCAGCGCGAGGTGGCGCAGCGCCGAGTCCACCACCGTCCCCTTCCTCTGCTCCTCCAGCATCGCCGCCGTCTGTGCGTTCAGGTCGAGGAAGCTGGACGCCACCGTGCGAATGGCCAGGGACATGAAGCTGGAGCGCTCCATCTCCTCCTGGAGGTACAGCGCGTCGACGACGGCGACGGTGGTGGGCATGAGCGCGGTGACGGTGGCGGTGCGCGGCGCGCCCGTCAGCACCGCCGTCTCTCCGAACATCTCGCCGGGGCCCAACAGCCGCAGCAGCTGCCTCTGGCCCGCCACCACGCGGCTCGCCTGGCAGTGCCCCTCGAGGATGACGTAGGCCGCCTGGCCCACCTCGCCCTCGGTGACGATGGCCTCGCCCGGCTGGAACTCGAGGCGCGGCAGCTGCGCGGTGCCGCGGATGAAGTCCTCGAGGTCGCGCTTCAACTCGGCCACGTTGGGGTAGCGGTCCTCCTTCTCCTTCGCGAGCGCGCGCATCGCGATGGCGACGAGGCGGCGCGGAAGAGGCTGGCCGTCGCGGCGCGTGGGCGGGGGAATCTGCCCCACCTCGGCCAGCGCCCTGGTGCCGTCGGCGGTGGCGGCGACGTACGGCGGACGCCCCGTGAGGATGCGGTACAGCATGCCGCCGAGCGCGAAGACGTCGGTGCGCTCGTCCAGCAGGTGGTTCAACCCGCGCGCCTGCTCCGGCGCCATGTACGCGGGCGTGCCGGCGGTGACGCCGTCGTTCGTCTCGGCGGTGGGCAGCTGCGCCTTGCGCCGCGCGAGGCCCCAGTCGACGAGGTAGATGGAGCCGAACTCGCCCACCATCACGTTGGACGGCTTCAGGTCGAGGTGCAGCACGCCGCGCGAGTGCGCGAAGGCGACGGCCTCGCAGACGCGCACCAGCACGTCGAGCGCCGCGAACAGCCCGTCGATGCCCTCGGCCTCGTTCTGCTTGAGGATGTCCTGGAGCGACTGCCCTTCCAGCACCTTCATCGTGAAGCAGGTGGTGCGCTTCCTGTCGATGGCCAGCGCGTACACCGGCGGGATGTTGGGGTGGTCGAGCTGCGCGGTGATGCGCGCCTCCTCGACGAAGCGCTCGTGGGCGAAGTCGTCCTTCGCCCATTCGGGCCGCAGCACCTTGAAGGCCACTTCGCGGCCGAGGTTCTCGTCGCGCACGCGGTAGACGCGCGACATGCCGCCGGCGCCCAACAGGCCCAGGTCGACGATGGACCAGCCCGGCGGCACCGGCTGCGAGAGGCCCTTCTCGTCTCCAGGGCGCTTCTTGCCGAAACCAAACATGGGGCCGAGTTTCGCTCACTCCGGGCGGACCGTCGCCCGCCGTCGTCGGCTGGCCTCACCGGCCCGGTCGCTGCCCTCGCGCCGGTGGCGGACGCCGAGCGCCCGCACCAGTCGCTCGACCTCGTCGTACCGGTACAGCGCGACGTCGCCGACTTGCTCGGGGAGATGATCCACTCGCGCAGCTCGCGCTCGCCCGACGGCCGCCGAGTTGAGCTTCCCCGGCTCTCCGCTAGGCTTCCTCCTCGCGTGCTGCCACACCTCCTCATCGTCGCCGTCTCGCTGGGCGCCGGCCCCGTGGGGAAGAAGCCGGTGCGCCCGAAGCCGCCCGCCGCCGCGAAGGCGGACGACGCCGCGGCCGACGAGGAGAAGGCCGACGGAAACGCGCGCCGGGAGGCCGGCGCGCACTTCAAGCGAGGCGTCACCTTCTACAAGGAAGGCAACTTCCAGGCGGCGCTCACCGAGTTCAAGAGCGCGTACGAATTGGTGCCCAGCTACGAGGTGCTCTTCAACCTCGCGCTGTGCGAGCGCCGGCTGTTCCACTACGGGCCCGCGATGCGCACGCTGACGCAGTACCTCATGGAGGGCGGCGAGCGCATCCCCGCCGAGCGCCGCGAGGCCGTCGCCCGCGAGGTGGAGGCGATTCGCGCCCTCACCTCGCCCGTCGCCGTCATCGTCGACGGCGCGCCCGCCACGGTGCTGGTGGACGACGAGCCCGTCGGCACCACGCCCTTCTCGGAGCTGCTGCTGCTGGGCATCGGCAAGCACAAGGTGCGTGCCGAGCGCGAGGGCTGCACGCCCGACGAGCGCGTCATCGAGGTGAAGAGCGGCCAGGCGCAGTCGGTGCAACTGTCGCCCGCGTCCCTCACCGAGCCGATGCCCGTCGAGGTGGGCTGCGTCACGCCCGGCGCCCGCGTGTCGGCCGACGGCGCCGCGCCCGTCGCGTGTCCGGCGACGCTGACGCTGCCGCCGGGCACGCACGAGTTGGTGGCGAGCGCGCCGGGCTTCGTGTCCGCCCGCACCGAGGTGCTGGTGGAGCCCGGCAAGCCCCGCCGCGTCACCATCGCCGAGTTGGCCGTGCGCGCGCGGCCCTTCCCCACGCTGGGCGTCTCGCTGCTGGGGGGCGGCGTCGCGTTAGGCGGCGCGGGCCTCGCCTTCGCGTTGATGGCGTCGGCCAACGCCACGCGCACCGCGGACACCGTGCGCGCGGGCGGGCCGTGGGACGCGGCGGCGGTGTCGAACGAGCAGGCGGGCGTGCGCAACTCGGCGCTGGCGTGGACCTTCCTCGGCCTCGGCGCGGGCGCGTTGGCGGCCGGCGTCATCACCCTCGCGCTGCAGCTGTCCGGCCAGCCGTCGGCGGGCGTGGCGCTGCTGCTCCCCACGCCAGGAGGGCTGGTCGCGTGCGGCACCTTCTGAGCCTCGGCCTCGCGCTCGCGGCGAGCGGCTGCAGCTTCTACCAGCCGGACCTCACCGACTGCGTGCTGCCGTGCCCGGACGCCGGCAGCTGTCCCGGCGGCATGGCGTGCGTCGAAGGGCTGTGCCGCGCGGCCGGGCGCACCGAGGCGTGCGAGTGCATCGCCGGCAAGACGCGCCCCTGCGGCAGCAACGTCGGCGCGTGCAAGCAGGGCTTCCAGGAGTGCACCCGCGAGGGCACCTGGGGCGCGTGCACCGGCGGCATCGAGCCCACCGAGGAGGTGTGCGACGGCCGCGACAACGACTGCGACGGGCGCACCGACTTCACGGCAGCGAAGCTGCTCATGGATGACCGGCGCCCCTTCACCACCTACGAGACGCGCCTCTTCGGCCACCCGGGCGGCTACGCGCTCGTCTACTTCGGCGGCACGCCCGACGGCGGCGAAGGCCTGCTGGTGCAGCGCTACGACGCGCGCTTCGAGGCGCTGGGCGCGCCGACGGTGCTACACGACGGCTCGTGGAATCGCGGCTACTCCGCCGCCAACGACGCGGTGGTGGTGGCGATGGTGAACGTCGACGAGCGCGTGCTGGCGTACGCCACGGCGATGACGCCGGGCGCGCCGGGCGTCACCGTCCTCGACCTGCCCGACGCGGGGTACGAGCGCCGCGGCTTCGTCGCCCTGTCGCCCGACGGCGGCGCGCGCGTCGCGTGGGGCACGGGCGCCAGCGTGCGCCTGGCCGACGTGGACCTCTCCGGCGGCGAGCCGCTGGTGCGCGACGTGCCGATGCCGGAGGACGCCGGCGCCATCATCGACTTCGCGCTCTCGTCGGGCGGCCGGTACAGCCTCGTGCAACTGGACGCCAACCCCGACGGCGGCACCTACCTCAACTTCTTCCTCGACAACGACACGCTGGACGCGGGCCGCGAGGGCGTCTTCGGCTACGAGTACCCGTTCCGCCGCGGGCGCCCGTGGCTGCAGGAGGTGGGCGGCCGCCTGCCGTACGTCTCGGACTGGGAAGACGAGACGGGCACCACGCGCGTCACCTACACCTACAACCTGCTGGACAGCGACGACGGCTACGACGTGCTGCCGCCGGGCACCGGCCGGTGGGCGGAGAACGCCGTCACGCTGCTGCCCGACGGCGACCTCTTGATGGCCATCTCCGACTTGCGGCAGCAGGCCATCGTGCTGGCGAAGATTCACGGCACCAGCTTCGCCGACTACGAGACGGTGCTGCGCAACCTGCCGGAGAACTCGGGCTTCGGTCCGCCGGCCGTCGCGGTGACGCCGGGCGACGAGATGGTGGGCCTGGTGTGGACCAGCACGCGCGGCGTCTACGCGCGGCGGGTGTGTGTGCCCTTCATCGGCGACTGACGCGGCGTCACGGCGGCTCGCCGGCAAACCACGCCTCCGCCTGTGCTCGCACCCACTCGGGCCTCGCGCGAATCGTCTCGTGGCCCGTCGCGGGGAGAATCGCGAGCGCGCTGCCGGCGAGGTGCCGGTGCATCGCCAGCGTGTGCTCGAGCGTGACGATGTCGCGGTCGCCGGCCATCACCAGCACCGGGCGCTTCACCGCGTCCAGGTCCTCCAGGGGGCGCGACCAGTCCGTCCACAGGCGGCGCAGCTTTTCGGCGAAGACGGGCCAGTGCGCCGGCACCGGGTACGTCTTCTTTGAGGGCCAGTCGTCGGCCTTCGACGTCGCGAGCCACTTCAGCAGCTCGGGCTTGAGGCCGTCGGCCCGCCAGTTGGCCCCGGTGACGACGACGCGGCGGACGAGCTCGGGGTGCGCGCGCGCCAGCAACAGCGCGACGATGCCGCCGTCGCTCCAGCCAAGGACGTCCACGGGCCCGAGCTGCTCCAGTTTCAGCATCGCCGCGGTGTCTTCCGCCATCTGCTCGTAGGACAGCGGGCGCTCGAGGTCCGCGGTGTGGCCGTGGCCCTGCTGCTCCGGCGCCACCACGACGCGCGACTTCGCCAGCCTGGGCAACAGCGCGCCCCAGGTGCCGGCGATGCTGGACGCGCCGCCGTGCAGGAGCAGCAGCGGCGGGCCGGTGGCGCCGTGGCGCTCGACGTACATCTTCAGGCCCGACGGCAGCTCGACGACGTGGCCGGGCGCGGCGGCGAGGACGAGGACGAGGGACGCATGGGCGAGCATCGCGCGGCAGCGTACCGTCGCGGAAGTGCGCAGCGCAGCGCCACGCACGAGCCGTCGTCGAACGAGACGCTCCGTCGCGCGCAGGTGCCCACGCCCGCCGCGCCGTGAGACAGAAAGCCCTTTGCGCTCACCTTCGGGTGTTGCACGAAGCTGGGCGAGCGGCCTGGTCCGCTCGCGAACGCGCACCTCGAGGCGGGCACCGCGCCGGACGACCCCGACGAGTTGTGCGGCGGCCTCTTCGTCGAGCAGCGCCGCTGGCGGCACTTCAGGGAGCGCCCCGACGAGCGCGATGGTGCACGGGCGGCGGCTGGTGGAGGCGTCTCGCCGGAAGGTGCGGGCGCTTCCGCGCAGCCTCGGACTTCCCGATGGGGCTCTCAGTTTTCCACCAGCGGCCCGTCACCGGTTGGCGCGAATTCGGGGAGTTGCCGCTGGCATCGCCCCTGCTTCCCGCGCGGGCATGCGACTTCTGACGGCAGCGGTGCTGGGCGTGCTGTGGTTGGGCTGTGGACGCGGCGGGCCGGTGGAGCTGGGCGAAGAGACGGACGACCTCACCACCACGACGAGCACCAGCGCGGCACTCACGGGGACGTGGGCGCTCGGCCCGGACACGCTCAAGGGCCTGCCGCCGGACCCCAACGACACCGCGAGCGAGCCCCGCACGCCGTACGCCCTGCTGCGCCTCGACGCCGGCGGCACGTTCGACCTCTCCTTCGGCGCGGGCTGCATCCTCCAGGGCATCTCGGGTACGTGGACGCCGACGGCCTCGGGTGCGCGCCTCGCGATGCAGCCGGACGACTGGCAGACGTGGACGGACGGCCTGAGCGAGCCCCTCCGGCCGACGACGCTGGACGCGGCCATCGACGGCGGGCACCTGCGCGTCACCGGCGTCGATGAGAAGGGCCGCGCCATCGACCAGCGGTGGCGCCCGTACGCGCGGTGACGTGGGACTTCAGGTGCCCAGGGCCTTGAGGCCCATGCCCACCGACACCGTCACCGCCAGCACCGCAAAGCCCACCTTCAGCGGGCGCTCCGGCAGCTTGCCGGCCAGCGGCGCGCCCACCAGCGCTCCCACCATCGCGCCCGCGCCCATCGGCAGCACCAGCGCCATCGGCGCCGCGCCCTCCACCACGTAGGCGAGCGCGCCGGTGAAGCTGGCGGCGGTGATGATGGCCATCGACGTGCCGATGGCCGCCTTCAGCGGCAGCCGCGCCAGCGTCACCAGCGCGGGCACGATGAGGAAGCCGCCGCCGACGCCGAGGAAGCCCGTCATCACGCCGAGGCCCAGGCCCACGGGCACGAGGAATTTCGGCGACAGCCTGGGCTCGCCCTTCGCGTCCTGCTTCGCGCGGAACATCAGCACCGTCGCGACGAGCAGCACCGCGGCGAAGAGCGCCATCGTCACGCGGTCCGGCACCAGCCTGTGCAGCTCCGCGCCCAGCACCGCGCCGGCCATCGACGGCAGGCCCACCAGCCACACCGCGCGCCACGTCACCCGTGCGCCGCGGGCGTGGCCCACCATGCCCGACGCGGCGGCGGCCCACACCACGGCCAGCGCACCGGCGGTGGCCTCCGTCACCGGCGCCCTGAAGAGCACCATCAACACGGGCACGGCGATGATGCCTCCGCCCGCGCCCAGCAGGCTGAACACCACGCCCATCGCGAGGCCGGCGAGGAACGCGCTCACGACAGCGCCGGGACCTCGAGCACGCCGAAAAGAATCGCCGCCAGCGTCGCCGACGCGACGACGAGGCACAGCAGCACGCCCAGCACCAGCGGCCGCGCGCCCACCTGCTTCATGGCGTCGCGCGACACGCCCGCGCCGACGAGGAAGAGCGTCAGCACCAGCACGTGCTTCGCGCCCGCAGCGACGTGTTGGCCCACGTCCTTCATGCCGGGCACGAAGGTGACGAAGGCCGCCACCGCCACGAAGCCCAGGATGAACCACGGCCGCTTCGCCGTACCCGAAGGGCCCGTCTGCTCGTGCTTCCACACGCGCGCCAGCACGAGCGTCAGGGGGATGATCCACAGCGCGCGCGCCAGCTTCACCGTGGTGCCCACCGCGAGCGCCACCGGGCCGAAGAGCGTGGAGGCGCCCACCACACTCGAGGTGTCGTGAATCGCCAGCGCGCTCCACAGGCCGAACTGCTCCGGCGCCAGGTGCAGCTGATGGCCGACCGCGGGGAAAACCAGCAGCGCCGCCGCGTTCAACAGGAACACCACCGCCAGGGACACCGACGCCTGGTGGCTCTTCGCGCCGATGGCCGGAGCGACCGCGGCGATGGCGCTGCCACCGCAGATGGCGGTGCCGACGCCGATGAGGAGCGAGGTGGTGCGCTCGGTCTTCATCGCCCTCGACATGGCGAGCGCGAGGACGATGGTGACGGTGAGGCCCACCAGCGTCATGCCGACGCCGCGGCTGCCCACCTTCGCCACCACCATCAAGTTCATCCCCGCGCCGAGGCCGACGACGGACGCCTGCAGCAGCCACGTCTGCCACTGCTTCGTCTGCGCGGGGAACGGGTTGCCCAGGGCCAGCGAGAAGACGATGCCGCCGACCAGTGCCAGCGGCGCCGAGACGAAGGGTGCCAGCGAGACGAGCGCCAGCGCGACGAAGGCGACTTTCTTCGCGCCGGTGGCCGTCACGTCACTTGTCCCAGTTCGTCATCGGCCCGAGGTTGTGCACCTTCGTGTAGCCGGCCTTCTCGAGCATCTCCTTGGCCATCGCGCTGCGGTGGCCCGAGCGGCAGTACACGACGACGGGCTGGTCCTTCTTCGCCGGCAGGGTGGCCATTTTCGCCTCGAGCTCCTGCACGGGGATGTTGGCGGCGCCGTCGATGTGGCCGCCGGCGAACTCGGCCGCCGTGCGCACGTCGAGGAGGAAGGCCTTCTCCTTCTGCACCAGCGCCTTCGCCTGCGTGCCGGTGATGAACTCGCCGCCCTTGTCGGCGGCCATCACGAACAGCCCGATGGCCGCGATGGCCACGACGACCAGCACCTGGAGGTTTTTCTTCATCATTTCCTCGGCATTCTTGCGGGGGGCTCCGCTTCCGGCCGTTGGGAGCCGTGTGGGTGGGCGCGAGATTCTCTGAATCGCGCAGCCTTTGCACCGGCTCTCAGGGCCGTGACTGACACTCCGGCGACCGGTGTACCTCCGAAGGGGCAGGCCGAGGAACCCAGCACGGGCGAGTTGTTGCGCTCGAGCGCGAAGGCCTCGCGGTCCGGCACCGAGCTTTTGCTGACCGGCCTCGGCGTCGGCGCGATGGGCCTGGCCGGGGCGGCGCTCGGCGCGGTGTGCCCGCTGTGCGTGGTGGCGACGCCGGCGCTGCTGTCCGCCGGCGCCGTCCAGAAGCTGCGCGCGAAGTGGCTCGAGCGGAAGGCCGTGCGGCCCCTGGTTCCGGCCAGGGCGGTCGAGCCCTCGACGTCCGGCACCTGACGCACTTCGCGGTGCGTCGCCTCGACGAGTTCGCGTAGCCTCGCGGGGCGTGACGAGCGCTCCTCCCCTGTGGTTGCTGGCCGTGGCTCTCGTCGCCCTGCACCTCGGCCGCTATCTTTTCTTTGCCGGCGGCGCGTGGCTGGCGCTGTGGCAGTGGAAGAACCCCGTCACCGGGCGCCGCCGCCTGCAGCGCGTACCCTTTTCCCGCGCCGACCTCTGGCGCGAGGTGCGCTGGTCGCTGGTGTCGGCGGTGTTGTTCGGCGTCGTTTTCGCCTTCGTCTTCCACGGCCGGGGCCCGGTGCCGCTGCGCGCGGACGGCGCGTGGAAGGTGGTGGAGTTCACGGCGTGGCTCGCCTTCCTTGTCGTGGTGCACGACACGTTCTTCTACTGGTCGCACCGGCTGCTCCATCACCCGCGCGTCTTTCCCGTCGTCCACGCGCTGCACCACCGCTCGAGGAACCCGTCGCCCTTCGCGGCGCTCGCCTTCCACCCGCTCGAGGCGCTGGCGCAAATCGTCTGGGCGGTGCCGCTGGCGTGGTGGGTGCCGATTCCATCGGCGCCGTGGTTCGCCTTCGCCTTCGTGGCGATGCTGGTGAACGTCGTCGGCCACTGCGGCATCGAGCCGTACCCGCGCGCGTGGCTCGCGCACCCGATGATGAAGTGGCTCAACTTCGCCACCTTCCACAACGGGCACCACCTGCGCGTCGACGGCAACTACGGGCTGTACTTCAGCGCCTGGGACCGGTGGATGGGCACGCTGCACGGCGACGGGCGCGTCGAGGGGGCCGAGGCGCCGCTCCGCGCTGATCGCTAGGCAACGAGGCCTTCCCGAGGCAGGCTGCTCGCTCCTTTCACCCGGGAAAGACACGATGCTGACGCGCCTCGCGGCCCTCGCCGCGCTCTTCACCGCCTTCGCGGCCCACGCCTTCTGCGGCTTCTACGTCGCCGGCGGCGGGGCCGAGCTGTTCAACCACGCCACGCAGGTGGTGCTGATGCGCGAGGGCACGCGCACCGTGCTGTCGATGCAGAACAACTACCAGGGCCCGCCCGAGGATTTCGCCATGGTGGTGCCGGTGCCGGTGGTGCTGAAGAAGGAAAACGTGAAGACGCTGCCGCGCGATGTCTTCGGGAAGCTGGACCGCCTGACCGCGCCGCGCCTCGTCGAGTACTGGGAGACCGACCCCTGCGGCCCCGAGTGGATGGACCCGGCGATGCCGCGGGTGCGCAAGGCGTTTTCCGGGGAAGGCGACGGCGTCGAGTACAAGCGAAACGGCCACGGCGTGAAGGTCGAGGCGCGCTTCGAAGTCGGTGAGTACGACGTCGTCATCCTCTCGGCGAAGGACGCGATGGGCCTCGAGGCGTGGCTCAAGGAAAAGAAGTACCGCATCCCCGACGGCGCCGAGCCGCTCTTCCGGCCGTACATCCAGAGCGGCATGAAGTTCTTCGTCGCGAAGGTGAACGCGAAGAAGGTGACGTTCAAGGACGGCATGGCGACGCTGTCGCCGCTGCGCTTCCACTACGACAGCGAGACGTTCTCACTGCCGGTGCGCCTCGGCCTCATCAACGCGAAGGAGAAGCAGGACCTCATCGTCCACATCCTCGCGAAGGACCAGCGCTACGAGGCGGCCAACTACCCGAACGTCACCATCCCCACCAACATCGACCTCGCGCCGAGCGCGAAGAGCGAGTTCCCGTACTTCTACGTGAGCCTCTTCGACCGCACGCTGGCCAAGCACCCCAACGCCGTCGTCACCGAGTACGCGTGGCAGGCCACCGGCTGCGACCCGTGCCCGGGCCCCGCGCTCGACCAGCAGGACGTGCTGACGCTCGGCGGTGACGTGCTGAAGGACGCGAACGCGTGGGACTTCGTGCTGACGCGGCTGCACGCGCGCTACGACAAGGCGTCGCTCGGCGAGGACCTCGTCTTCAAGGCGGCGAAGCCCATCGTCGGCGGGCGCGAATTCCTGAAGGACGGCAAGGAGCTCGAGACGGGCGCCGTCGAGTCGTCGATGAACAACTTCCAGGGCCGCTACGCGATTCGCTACCCGTGGACGGGGCCGGTGAAGTGCCAGAAGCCGGTGTACGGCCGCTGGGGCGGGCCTCCGGGCCAGGCGAAGCCGCCGCCTGGCGCCGCGCAGGACACCGCGTTCGCGAAGCGCGACCCACAGCTGGCCGAGACGCTGGCGGAGAGCCCCATCGCGGAGCTGGACATCAAGGGCCAGAAGGCGCGCGCCGGCGTGCCCCTGCGCGCGGCGAAGGCGCCGAGGAGGTAGCCGGGCTCGGCGGAGCGGCCTCTGGGGCGACGCATGTCTGCTCCCTGTGGAATCCAGGCGACGCTCAGTGGGTCGGCTCGCCTCGTCGCGGAGGCCGCACGCCAGACACCACACGGCCCTTGACGCGTGGCGGGGCTCGAGCCACAGCCGACGACGAAGGCGACGAGTCAGAGCGGGTGGACGGTCCAGTCCGCAGGGAGGGCCGCGGGTTGCTCGTCCTGCTCCGCAGGCACGAAGGACGATGTGCGAGGGAGTCGCTGCCCGGCGGGCGCTTCCCAGGTGAGTGGACTGAGCGTCACCGTCCCCACCGTGGCGCCCGGTGGGTTGATATTGCCGGTGAAGACGTGCCGCGTCACCGCCCCCGAGGGTGTGACGCTGCCCGCGGCCGTCGTCCGAAGCAGCAGCAGGTGGCGCTTGTCGGCGTCAAAGCTGAAACTGTCGCCCAGCAGCCAGAGGCCCGTGTCGGCATTCACCGCGATGGCCGACAGCGCGTCCTCCCGAGCGCCGCCGAAGCGCGCGGCCCAGACGGGGACGAGCGCGTCGGACAGCTGAAGGGCCAGCGCGTCGGCGGAGTCGCTCGAGCCCACGCGGCCGACGGTGACGAAGCCGCCCGGCGCCGCGCGGACCTGCAGGAAGCGATGCTCGAGGGATGGCTGGGCGAGGTCGTTGACCACCACCGCGTTGAGCAGCGCTCCATCGGCGCCCACCCGGGCGAAGGTCGCGCCGGTCGAGGTGCCACCACCGGCGCCGATGACACCGCTCGCGTCGACGTCGAGGCCCCCCAGGTAGGCGCCCGCACCCGTTGCGCGCCGGTTCCAGACGACGTTGCCGGCGCCGTCGACGCGCGTGAGGACGCTGGCCGCCTCGCTGCCCGTCGACGTCCAGCTCAGCATCACCACGCCGTCGCCGAGGCGGCGAAGCTCCTTGAGTTCCTGGCCGTTGTCGTAGCCGGCGCTCCACTGCACCGCGCCTGCCGCGTCGACGCGCATCAGCCACGTGCGAAACTTCGAGTCGGCGGCGTCGAGGTAGTCGCCTCCGACGATGGCCGAGCCGTCGTCCAGCGCGACCAGCCCCCGTGCCGCGCCCGACGGCTGGTAGAGGTGGCTCCACACGAGGTTGCCTTCGAGGTCGATGCGCGCGAGCCAGGGGGTGACGCCGCCGAAGTTGCCAGCGAGCAGGATGCGGCCGTTGCTCAGCACCGCGCGGTGCGGCGTGAAGGCGCCTGGGATGAAGCGCTGCCAGCCCAGCGACCCGTCCGGGCGCACCCGGGCGAGCCACGCACCGTCCGGGTCCGCCGCCAGCGTCAGCACGCTGCCGTCGCCCAGCGGCACCGCGTCCAGTGCCTGTAGCGTCTTCGCCCCCTCGTATGCGCGGGCCAACGCCAGGCCCGCAGGGTTGAGGCCCGCCGCCGATGGGTCGCAGGCGCCGGACAGCAGCGTGCTGGAGAAGTCCGCCAACTGTCCGCCGTAGCTGTCCAGGCCGTACCCGAAGACGGAGATGCCCGAGAGGTCGACACCGCCCAGCACCTCCGCGCCGACGTCCAGGCGCCAGGTACACGTCGCGGGCAGCGGCGCGGCCTCCGTCTGCAGGCCGACGTAGCCGCGAATCGTCATGAAGGGTCCGGCGACGCCGTAGAGGCGCAGGTTCAACGTCGGCCCGGCAAACACCTTGAGCGTGACGTCGCCGGCGATGCTGAGCGCCGTGGTGCTGGAGCTGTTGGTCGCCTCGCCGATGGGCCCGAAGCCCTGGCCCTTCAAGTAGCCGAAGCCCGCGCGCGCCGTGGTGGACGCGACTGCTTCCGTCTTCAGCGCCACGCCGGCGTGGCCGTCGGCGCCCAGCTTGAGCGCGAGCTCCGGCGTGAGGACCAGCGGGATGCCCACGTCCAGCACGATGGGCGGCCAGGTGATGGTGGCCACCGTCACGTCGCTCTTGATGGTGACGCCGCCGCTGCCGGTGATGCGCGCCGTCACTTCGTCCTTCACCGACAGGGCCGCCGATACCTCCTTGAAGCCGTCGGCCAGTGAGACGTCGACGACGAGGTCGACGGACGGCTGCATGCTGATGGACGCGGTGAGGCGCACCTGGTCGTCCTTCGTCTTCGGGTCGCCGTCGGCGTCCCCCACCACCACGTCATTGAGGCCCACGATGATGCCGCCCGGCAGCGACTTCGAAACGTCCTTCGTCAGCGCGCCCACGCCCTCCACGAGCGGCGTCAGCGTTGGGCTGTCGGACGTGGCGACCGATTGGTGCACCTCGATGCGGCCCTCGGCGATGACGTCCTCGAGCGAGGCCGGCTCCGTCTCCACGTGCGTCCCCGCCACGGACTTCACGCGCCGCAAAAGGCCGTGGGGTGTCGCGGTCGAGAGGCCTCCGACGAGGACTTCGCGCGGGGCCACCGTCAGCGAGGGGTCGAGCTCCAGCGCGCCCGTCGCCTGGTCGAAGGCCACCACCTTCGCCAGCGCCACCTCGTCCAGCACGCGCACGTCGGGCTTGAGGCGGGGGCGGTTGACGGGCGGGGGGCTCGAGCCACAGCCGACGACGACGGCGAGGAGAACGAGGCGGAAAAGACGCATGAAGGCGACGTCTACTCCAGCTCGTGCTCCGTCTGCACGGAGCGCGGCGCGGGACGTGCCGTGCGCGACTTCCTGCACGGAGGCAGGCGCTGGCGAAGCTCTCGCTTCACCAACAGCGGGTCGGTCGCCTCGACCACCGCCCCCTCATAAGGCGTTCGAGCGGTCGCCGCCCTGCCCGCCCCCGCCCGCGTCCCGCGAAGGACGATGCGCGGGGGAGTCGCTGCCCGGCGGGTGGAAGGTGCCGGTGAAGCCCTGCTGCGTCACCGACCCCGACACCCCGAGTTCGCACCATGGGCGAGAAGTCGTGGGCCGCCGTTCAGTCAGACCACCGCTTGGGTCGGCCCAGCCTCAGCTCTGGCTAGCGCCAGTTGGTGAACGCGCCCTGGGGCGTGGCCCAGAGCATGGTCGAGCCAGCGAATGGCCTGGCGTCGACGACGTGCGGCACCAGCGGCCAGCGCGGGTCGAGGTCGAGCCAGCGCGCGCTTCCTGCCGAGGGGTCGAGCTCCACCGTCCCGTAGTACGGATAGTCAGCGTCGAAGTGGCACACGCTGCCGAAGTACAGCTTGTCGCCCACGACCTCGAGGCTGCCGGCCTTGAGCGTGCCGCCGTACTGCGGGAACGCCTCGCCGCGGTAGACGACTTCGACCGCGCCACCGCCCCGCGGTACGCGCAGCAGGTACTGCACCCCGAGCACGTACACCCAGTTCCCCAGCACGCGCACGGAGAGGCCCGCGCTCACGCCCGAACCCAGCGACGGCAGCTCACGCACCAACAGCGTGCTCCTCGGACTGTCGTTGAGCGGCGCCTCGTAGCGCCACAACGAGCAGCGGCCCGCGGCGAACACGTCGGTGCACTGGAGGAAGAACACCTCGCGCGCGCTGGCCGCGCTGATGGCGACGATGGTCTCGGGCTGACCGGTGACGCTGGTGATCGTGGCGACGCGGCCGCCGCCCGCCGGGTAGAAGCCATAGAGCCCATCGTCGAGCGCCACGAAGTAGTCGGAGCCGACCGACACGCCGTTGGACGTCGGCCACGAGGCGATCGGGTTGGTCACAACCACCGAGTCGCCCACGTTGAGCATCAGGCTGAAGCCGACCGACGTCCCTCCCTGGGTGTTCTGGACGATGAACCAGGTGCCATAGCCCGGCGACTCGGAGACGCTCTCCGCGAGGACGTAGCCGCCCTGACCGTTGGTGAGCTCGCGCAGCCGGCGCGCCTGCTCTCCTGGTCGTGCGTGCCACAGCACGTTGCTGGCCTGGGTCGCCGTCTCGAGCAGCACGCCGGAGCCCGCGGGGACCATGCGAGCGTCGTCCTCGAGCACCGGGAGCTGCCCGCCGTCAGAAGCGAGGAAGACGATGCAGCCACCGTCATTGGGGCAGGCGCCACCGGGGGCGCGATGACAGCTCGCCTCGGGCAGGTTCGGCAGTCGGGGCACCAGGCCCGCGTCGGGCAGCGTCACCACTCCGGCGTCCTCCTGCCCACCGCCGCCGCCTGTCCCGCCGCCGCCGCCGCCCGTCCCACCGCCGCCGCCCGTCCCACCGCCGCCGCCGCCCGTCCCGCCGCCGCCGTCCTGCTGCTGGCCGCCGTCGAGCGTGCCGAGAAAGAGGTCTTCGGTCGGGAGGAGGCACGCCGAGTTCATCGCCACCGCGAGGCACCAGCACAGCATCTGCATCGTCTTCCGCATGAGCACTCCTTGACGTTGAGGTCTTGCACGCTCCGTGCGGTGACAGGGCGCCAGCTTCATTCAAATGTTTCCGCCACCGCGCCAGCGGTGGTGTGATAGGGGGCCGCGTTTGATGCTGGCGCTGGCGGTCTTGGGAATGACGATGGCGGCCGCCGGCGAGGTGACGCTGGCGCTCGAGCCCGCGACGCCGTGTCTCGAGCGCGCGCGGCTGAAGACGGCGCTCGAGGCCCGGGGCGTGTCCGTTCGTGAACGGCCAGGGGCCCACACGCTGACGCTGCGCCTGGGCCCCGGCGCCGGGGGCGGCGTCGAACTGCACGGAACCCATCGTGAGCGTCGCCTGGAGCGGAGCATTCCCGCTGAGCCGTCTGCCTGCGCGGCCGTAGAGCGCGTCGTGGTGGCGCTGATCGAGTCGTGGGCGACGGCGCGACCCGTCAAGCCACCGCCCAGTCCAGCGCGCGCCACTGCCGCTGGGACCGACTCACCCAACCGGCCCGCTGTCGCCGCACCTGATTCAACTCGCCGCCCCGGCACCGCTGGCACCGACGCCGCCGACGTCACGGCGGTCGCCGCAACCGAGTCAGCCAACCGCCCCGGGGCCATCGTCGCCGAGCGGCCCGGTGTTGCTGCGCCTGAACCAGCCAGCCGCTCCGGCACCGCGACCGACGCCGCCGACGTCACGGCGGTCGCCGCAACCGAGTCAGCCAACCGCCGGGCGCTCACCGCAACCGATTCAGACAAGCGCCCCGGTGCCTCCGCGCCTGA
>JBFMAB010000058.1:0-16016 GCA_040755835.1 Myxococcota bacterium | reverse complement strand
CAGCCAGCCGCTCCGGCACCGCGACCGACGCCGCCGACGTCACGGCGGTCGCCGCAACCGAGTCAGCCAACCGCCGGGCGCTCACCGCAACCGATTCAGACAAGCGCCCCGGTGCCTCCGCGCCTGAACCAGCCAGCCGCTCCGGCACCGCGACCGACGCCGCCGACGTCACGGCGATCGCCGCAACCGAGTCAGCCAACCGCCGGGCGCTCACCGCAACCGATTCAGACAAGCGCCCCGGTGCCTCCGCGCCTGACTCACTGGACCGCGGAAGACTCGCCGCGACCGCCCCCTCCGCGGCGGCGCCGGTGAATGACGGGCCGAGGGGCGGAGCCGCCTCTGCCACCGCGCCGGCCGAGCCGCCAGGCTCTACGCCGCTTCCCGGCGCTCCACTCGGTCTGTCCGCGCCCGTCGAGGACCGGCCGGCCGAGCGACCCACCCCCTTGTCCATCGACCTCGCGCTCCTCGGCGGAGCCGCCCTCGACGGAAGCGCCCTGGGCGTCGGGACAGGCGCGCTGCTGGTCCGTGGCGCCGTCGGCCGGTGGGGCCTCACCCTCGACGTGGGCCTCGAGTCTGCGCGTACGGCGAGCCGCGAGGGCGTGACCGTCCTCGCCGCACAGCAGTGGCTTTCGTTCTGTCTCAGCGTCGCGTTCCAACCCACCGAGTCCTTGCGACTCGACCTTGCGCTCGGGCTGCGCGCCTGGCGCCTGGCCGCGATCGCCTCCGGGGTGGATCAGCCGAACGAAGGCGTCTCGTTCCTCTGGGGTGGCGCGGTGGGCGCCGGCCTCGCATGGCGTCTCACCGGTCCCTTCTTCCTCACCGCCCGCGCGTCGGCCACGCTCCGCAACGCGGTCCTACGCCTCAACGTCGCGCCACTCGACACGATTCTCGCTCTCAATCCGTGGAACGTTGGCCTCCAGGGCGGGCTCCTCGTCCGCTTCGAATGATTTCGTGAAGCTTCCCTCCGCCCCCCGCACGCCGTTTTCGTGGAGCTCGCTCTCCTTCGTCCCATGCCCCGCTCCGTCGCGCTCGCCGACATTCAGCGGTTGTACGAGACGTACGGGGCGGAGGTGCGTCAGACGCTCGGCCGGCTTGCCCCGGGGCTCGATGCCGACGACCTGCTTCAGGAAGTGTTCCTGATCGCCATCAGCCGCCCCGAGCGCCTGCGGTCCGCCAAATCACCGCGCGCGTGGCTCTTCGGCATCGCGGTGAAGCTGGCCGCGACCCGGGCGCGCTCGGCGCGATTGCGCCGCTTCTTCGGCCTCGAGACGGCCGGTGAGGTGCCCGCCGTCGACGCTCCCAGCCGCTCCGTTGAGCAACGCGACGCCCAGCGCGCCGTCGCCCGGGCGCTCGAGTCGGTCTCCGTCCCCAAGCGCGAGGCCTTCGTGCTGTTCGAGCTGCAGGGCCTCTCGGGCGAAGAGGTCGCGGAGGCTCTCAACATCCCGCTCAAGACCGTGTGGACGCGCCTGCACCACGCGCGCAAGGAAGTGATTCAGGCCCTCGAGCGGCAACTGCTCGTCGAGTCGCGCACCAGCGGGCTGGCCCGCGAGGAGATTCGCCCATGACGCCCGTCGAACCGCTCTCGCGCAGCGCCCAGACGCCGGCCGAGCGCCTCGTCGCTCAGGCGGCCTCGGTCCCGCCTCGCCCGATCGATCGCGCGGGCTGGGACGAGGTGGCAAGCCTGGCCGCGCTGCGCCCCCGTCGCGATTGGCGGCTCGTGCCCGCCTTCATTGCCGCGGTTGGCGTGGGCGCGGCGCTGGTGTTGGTGCTGCAGCCGTCGCCGGCGCCTTCGCCCGTCCAGTTCGTCGCTTCGCCAGGCGCGAAGTGGTCGCAGCAGCGACCTGACGAGGTGCAGCTGACGCAAGGTCAACTGCGCCTCGCCCACGCTTCGCCGCGGCTGGTGCGCGTGGTCACGCCACACGTGCAGGTCGAGGCCCGGCGAAGCCGCTTCCTGGCCGAAGTCATCACAGCGGGCACCTCGATTGTCGTCGAGGAGGGCGAGGTGATCGTCCGCGCTGGGGGCGAGACACGCACGCTGCGAAAAGGCGAGTCGCTGGTCTGGCCGCCGGCGCCCACCATTCCCGCGGGGTTGCTCGAGTCTGAAGCGCCCGCGGCGAGCACCTGCGAGCAGGCGGGCCCGGAGCGCCATGACTGCCTGGAGCGCGAGGCGCTGGGCGCGACGCTCGATGCGCAGGCCGCGCTGTACGAGCTGGGCGTCCTCGAGGCAGCGCGGGGTCGGCCCGACGCCGCCATCGCCGCCTGGCAGCGCTCGCTCGACCGGTTCCCCGACGGGGTTCTCCACCCGGAGGTGCGCCTCAGGTTGCTCGTCGAACTCGTGCGCGCCCGTCGCTTCGCCGACGCCGCCCGCGTCGCCGCCGAGTTCGAGCGCCGCTGCACAGCAGACCCGCGCCTCGACGACGTGCGGCTGCTCGAGGCGCGTCTGCCGCGCGAGTGAAGGACATGGACGGGGGACGCGCATCCCCCGCGTCTCGTGGGAACCTCATCGAGCCGGCTCCAGCACGACGTTGCCTGCGTCCCTCCGTCGCGAGGAGCGGGCGGGCCTTCGCTGCGGCGGCCTGCGGCCCGGCTTCCTCCGCGTCCGCTGCCGGGCCTGTGGCGAGAAGCCGCTGGGAGGCTGGAGCCCCAGCGCGAGCCGCGTCGTCGGCGTGCGCGTCACTGGCAGCTCTTCGCCCGCTTGTTGCAGCCGTCGGTGCAGCTGGCGACGTCGATTTGCCAGTTCATGTTGTTGCCCACGGACTGGGTCGGCAGCGGCGGCGGCCGAGACTTCGCGCAGCTGTCGAGGCACGCGTCGTAGAGCCGCTTGCAGTGCTCGCTCATGCCCGAGGTGTTGAGCGTGGCGCAGCCCCAGCCCAGCACCGCGCCGACGGCGAGCCAGCGCATCACACGTCCAGGTTGGCCTGCAGCGCGTTCTTCTCGATGAAGTCGCGCCGCGGCTCCACTTCCTCGCCCATGAGCAGCGAGAAGAGGCCTTCGGCCTCGACCGCGTCCGACACCTTCACCTGCAGCAGGGTGCGGACCGACGGGTCCATCGTGGTCTCCTGGAGCTGCTCGGGGTTCATCTCGCCGAGGCCCTTGTAGCGCTGAATGGTGAGGCCCTTCTGCGCGTCGGCCAGCGCGAGCGCGAGCACCTCCTGGTACGTCTGCGCCGTCGAGGTGTCCTCGTCGATTTGAATCGTGTACGGCGCGGCGCCGAAGGCGGCGAAGGACTTCTTCAGCTCGCCCAGCTCGCGGAACTCCGGCGACGAGAGAAACGCCGTGTCGATGATGGTCTCGCGCGGGCTGCCGTGAATCTCGGTGTGGAGCAGGTACTTCTTCGCCGAGTGCTCCGGGTCGTCCTTGCGCTGGGTGGGGTTCTTCTCGAGCCACTCCACCAGCTCCGGGTGCCGCGCCTCGAGGTACTCCAGCATCCCGTCGAGCTCCTCCTCGGCGGCCTCCGGGTCCTTCAGCATCTCGGCCGACAGCTTCGTCGCCTGCACCAGCGCGTCCACCACGCGCGCGTCCCGGCGCAGCGCCATCTTCTCGAGGCGCGCCTCGTAGGTGATGACCTTCCGCAGCAGGCTCTTGAGCTCCGCGCCTTCCAGCACCGTACCGTCGGCGCGCTTGAGCTTCGTCCGCTCGGCCGCGATGGAGAGGAGCAGCTCGTTCTTCGCCTCCTCGTCCTTGCAGTACGTGTCCTTCTTCCCGCGCGTGACTTTGTAGAGCGGCGGTTGGGCGATGTAGATGTAGCCCTTCTCGATGAGCTCCGGCATCTGCCGGAAGAAGAAGGTCAGCAGCAGCGTGCGAATGTGGCTGCCGTCGACGTCGGCGTCCGTCATCAGGATGATGCGGTGGTACCGCACCTCGTCGGGCTTGTAGTCCTCGACGTTGGAGCCCGCGCGCACGCCGGTGCCCAGCGCGGTGATGAGCGTGACGATGGCTTCGCTCGTCAGCATCTTCTCCACGCGCGCCTTCTCGACGTTCAGAATCTTGCCGCGCAGCGGGAGAATGGCCTGGAACTGCGGGTCGCGGCCCTGCTTGGCCGAGCCGCCTGCGGAGTCGCCCTCGACGATGAAGAGCTCGGACTCGCGCGGGTCCTTCGAGCGGCAGTCCGCCAGCTTGCCGGGCAGCGACGCGCCGTCGAGCACGCCCTTGCGGCGCACCGTCTCGCGGGCCTTGCGCGCGGCGATGCGGGCGCGCGCGGCGTCGCCAATCTTCCCGACGATCTTCTTCGCGTTCGTCGGGTTCTCCTCCAGCCACGTCGAGAGCTGCTCGTTGACGATCTGCTCGACCAGCCCCTTCACCTCGGAGTTGCCCAGCTTCTGCTTCGTCTGCCCTTCGAACTGCGGGTTGGGAATCTTCACGCTGATGACGGCCGCCAGGCCTTCGCGCGCGTCCTCACCCGTCGGCTGCTCCTTGATGTCCTTCCAGAGGTTGCCGCGCTCGGCGTAGCCGTTGATGGTGCGCGTCAGCGCCGCCTTGAAGCCCGACAGGTGGGTGCCGCCCTCGGGCGTGTTGATGTTGTTCGCGAAGGTGAACACCTTCTCGTCGTAGCCATCGTTCCACTGCATGGCGATCTCGACCTGCACGTTGTCCTTCTCGCCCTTGAAGCTGATGGGCTTGTCGTGCAGCGGGCTCTTCGCCTTGTTGATGTACTCGACGAAGCTGACGATGCCGCCGTCGAACTTGAACTCGTGGCTCTTGCCGCTGCGCTCGTCGGTGATGCTGATGTGGAGGCCGGCGTTCAGGAACGCGAGCTCGCGCAGGCGCGTGGACAGCGTGTCGAAGTCGTACTCCTTCACCTCGAAGATGGTCGGATCGGGGTGGAAGGACACCTTGGTGCCGTGCTTGTCGGTGACGCCGATTTCCTGCACCTGGCCCTGCGAAATGCCGCGCACGTAGCTCTGCTGGTACACCTTGCCGTTGCGCTGCACCTCGACCTTGAGCCAGTCGGACAACGCATTCACGCACGACACACCGACGCCGTGCAGACCGCCCGACACCTTGTACGCCGAGTTTTCGAACTTCCCGCCGGCGTGCAGCTTCGTCATCACCACGTCCAGCGTGTCCATGCCCGGCACCGTGGGGTGCGGGCCGACGGGAATGCCGCGGCCGTCGTCGATGACGGTGATGGAGTTGTCGACGTGGATGAAGACCTCCACCCTCGTCGCGTGCCCCGCGAGCGCCTCGTCCACCGAGTTGTCGACGACCTCGTAGACGAGGTGGTGCAGGCCGCGGAAGAACGTGTCGCCGATGTACATGCCGGGCCGCTTGCGCACCGCCTCGAGGCCCTCGAGGACGGTGATGGAGGCAGCGCCGTACTCACCCGGCTTGTTCGCGTTCGACTGCGGCGTCGTCGTGTCCATGCTTCGGAAAACCCCGTCGGAAACGGCCTGGAGCGCAGGCGTCAATCAGCCTGCCGCTCCTAGCATGATTCCCGAGTGATCCGGGGCGTTTCGAAGTGGAAAAGACGGCCGCCAGCCCCCTGGAATGACAGGGGATTTCAGTGCAAATCGTGTGACACCTTTCACACACCTTTCACACCACCCTGAGGTCGACTTCGAACTCGCCCTGCCGGTCCTTGATGGTGTTGTGGAGGTCGATGCTGACGCCCTGACCGGCCACCTCGATGCCGCCTTCGAAGTCGAGGCCGGTCGTCTCGTAGTGGTAGCCCTTGAGCTTCACGTCGGGCAACTCGGCGATGGCGCCGCGCACGTCGCCACCCACCAGCTCGCGTGCCACGCGCAGCGCGTCGCCGATGTCGAGGCCCGACGCCTCGAGGGAGATTTCGCCGCCGTGCGCCACGCCGCCCACCTTCACCTCGCCGCTGAGGGTGCCCTTGATGCTCGTCTGCGCGTTCGGCATCAGCTGGGCGATGGCGCCCGACTGGTCGGTCAGCAGCGTCACCGCGCCGGCGATGTCGCTGACGTCGCCGAGACTGTCCGGCAGCGGCACCCGCGTCTCCACCTTGAAGGACGCCTTGCCCGACAGCTCGCCCGCCGGGAGGCTGCCCGTCACGCCGTCGCCCAGGATTTGCGCGGTGGCGTCGCCGGACACGCTGCCCTCGATGGTCTGCCTGCGCACCAGCGAGCGCGTGCCGTCCTCGTTGAACTCGATGCGGTAGGCCACCTCGCCCTCGGCCGACGCCCCTGCCGACAGCTCGACGCCGCCCGCCTGCAGGCTTGCGTCCACGCCCGCCGACACGCTGGCCGACAGCTCGATGGCCGACAGGTGGTCCTTCATGAAGGACAGGTCCCCGCCCGACGGCGCCAGCAGCGGCGCCACCGCCTGGAAGGGCGGCGTGGCGGCCGCCGCCGCCGCCGCGCCCGCCATGGCGAGCGACTCGGCGAGGCGCTTGGCCTCCTCCGGCGTCGAGGCGCGGAACTCCACCTTGCCGCCGACGCCCACGTCCCCGCCCGCGAGCGCCTCGAGGCCCAGCTTGCCGTCCACGCCCGCGCTGACGGTGAAAGTGCCGTCCTCGTTGCGCTTCACCTGGATGTCCGCGGACACCTCGACGTCCACGCCCGCCGTCACTTCGACGCCGCCGCCGACGGTGAAGGTGTCGCCCGGCCCGAGGCGGTCGATTCTCTCGTCGATTTTCAGGGCGCCGGTGACGGCGTCCTTGAACCACTCGCGCGCCTTGTCCAGCAGCGGCCCGGCCAATTCGAGGCCCTTCTCGGCGGCCCACTGCACGCCTTCCTTCACCGCGTCGACGGTGAGGCTGGCCGCGTCCCCGATGACGCTGATGGTGCCCTTCGCGGTGTCGATGGCGAAGTCCGCCGCGGCGCCGATGAGGCGCTCACCGCCGTCCACCACCGCGCCCACCACGTTGCCGCCGAAGTCCCACGCGGCGCCGGCCGCGTCGCCCACCAGGTCGCCGAAGAAGCTCGCGGCGTCCACCGCGCGGCCGATGGTGTTGTCGTAGATGGTGTCGAGCAGCCCCTTGCCCTGGTTGAGCAGCTCGTCCTTCGCCTCGTTCTTCCCTTGCGCCTCGAGCGCCCCGGCCAGCAGGCCACGGAACTTCGAGTTGCCGCCGAGGAACTTGTCGAGGCCGTCGTCGACGTAGTGGAGCTCGCTGTCGTCGTCGATTTCCTGCGCGACGCCGAAGGCCAGGCGGGCCGCCGCGTCCTCCGGGGCCACCTCGGCCAGGCGCGCGAGGTTGGACGCCACGCCCTCCACCGGCGCGCGGTCGAACTTCTCTTCCGTCGCGGCGCCGAGCAACTCGGCCGAGCGCTTGAGGCCGTCCTGCGCCAGCGTCATCAGCGAGCGCACGTAGGCCGGGTCGCCCGCGTTGCGCTCGGCGGCGTCGGCCACCGCGTCGGTGAAGCGCTGCGCGTCCTCGTGGGTCCACTGGCTGGTGGGCTTGCCCACCACGTTGGCGATGTCGCGCTCGTAGTCCTCGGACGCGCGGTCGCCCGGCGTGCGCGGCACGGAGGCCTTCGCCGGCGAGACGTCGGCCATCAGCATCGCCTTCGCCGCCGGCTCGAGGTTCAGCGTGTCGTAGGCCGCGCGCTGCGCCGCGGTGCCCGCCTGCGCCCTCAGCGCCGCCGCCAGGTCGTTCGCCTTCACGATGCCCGCGGGCGCGTACGCGCGCTCGGGGTCGAAGCGGGCCAGCGAGTCGAACGCCGCGCCGCTGGCCGGTTCGACGAAGCGGTTGCCCTGCCGCAGGAGGAACTGCCCGGCGTTGGGCGGCGCGCCCGCGCGCGTGTCCTTGAGGATGAGCACCTCCGTCTTCGCGCGCTTGGCCGGCGACAGCTTCGCCAGCGCGGCCTTCATCGCGGCGGCGGACTTCGCCGTGGCGTCAGCGCCGGGCAGCGCCTTGCTCGACGACAGGCCCGTCGCGCCCAGGGACTGCACCGCGCGCTCACGCAGCGCGCGGCCCACGCCCCTCGACAATTCGTCCTTCCCGAAGGCCTTCGCCACCGGCTTCTTCGCGGTCCGCTGCTGCGCGGCCTCGTTGGCCTTCTTCGCGGCGGCCTCGGCGGCGCGACGGGCGGCTTCTGCGGCGCGGCGGCGGGCGGCTTCTGCGGCGCGGCGGCGGGCGGCTTCGGCGGCGGCACGGCGGGGGGCGTCGTTGGAGACGGTCATGGCGGTCCTCTCCTGCGAGTGGGTTCATCCGGATTCTCGCCGAGTGAGAACCGCTGCCATTTCCGCTGTTCTGTGAAGTCACTTTCGGGTGACAGCGGCGCCGTCACACCGACACGTGGCGGCTCAACCGCCCCGTGCGGACACGCCCTGCGGGGGCGTCAGCAGCCGGAGGATTTCGGCCTCGTCGAGGGGCACGAAGCGGCGCTGGTCGGGCTCGTACAGCTGCAGCATGGCGTGGCCGATGTCGAACCACAGCGCGTGCAGCTTCACTTCGTCTTTGCGCGACTTCACCGGAAAGTAGGACGCGACGTGGTCGAGCTGCCGCAGCACGTTCATCTGCGACAGCCGGTCCGCCTCCGACAGGTTCGGCGGAAACACGAGCTCGACCGGCGTGTGCCCCGGGTGGGCGTCGGCGTGCGCGAGCCACTCGACGAGGTTGGGGGCCTTGTCGCGGAAGCTGTGGCGGCCCTTCAGCACCGCTCCCATCGCGCCGCAGTTGCTGTGGCCGCACACCGCGATGTCGCGAATGCCCAGCACCTCGACGGCGTACTCGATGGCCGAGGCCTCACTGACGTCGCCGATGCTCTTCCCCGTCGCGTCCGCCGGCGCGACGATGTTGCCGACGCTGCGCACCACGAAGATGCTGCCCGGCTGGTCGCCGCCGGTGAGGGCCGGCAGCATGCGGCTGTCGCTGCACGTGAAGACGAGCAGCTCGGGCGACTGCCCGTACGCCAGGTCCTTGAAGAGGGCCTTCATGCGCGGCGACATGGCGTCGCGCGAGCCGGCGAGTCCGCGGAAGAGGTGGTTCATCGCAGGAGGGCATGTTGCAACCAACCGGTCCCGACGCCACTCAAATGTGCCGCCGGCGTTTGCCTCGGCCGGGGGGCTGTGCTTCGAGGCGCCCATGCAGGTCGAGCGGCTCGACAGCCCCGGCGCGCGGCTCTTCCGGGGCCGCACCCACGACGGGCACGTGGTGGAGTTTCTCGACGCCTCCACCCCCGCGCGCCGCGTCTTCGTGCTGTCGACGCTGGTGGGCTGCCCGGTGCGCTGCGCCGTGTGCGACGCCGGCGGCGGCTACAAGGGGCGCCTGACGGGCGACGAGCTGTTCGCGCAGGTGGACGCGCTGGCCGAGGGCCTCCCGCCGGCGCCCGAGGTGACGGTGGAGCTCACCCGCATGGGCGAGCCCGCCTTCAACGCCGCGGTGCTGGGCTTCCTCGAGCGGCTGCCGGGGCACCTCGCGCCCGCCCGCGCCCGCGCGCTCGTCTCCACGGTGGCACCCGCCGGGGCCGACGCCTTCTTCGAGGCGCTGCTGGACGTGAAGGCGCGCGCCTGGGCGCCGGGGACGTTGGCGCTGCAGGTGTCCCTCTTCTCCACCGACGAGGCTCTGCGCCGCATGGTGGTGCCGGTGAAGGTGTGGCCGTTCGCCGCCATCGCCGCGTACGCGCGGCGCTTCGTGGTGGAGGGCGAGCGCGTCACCCTCAACGTGCCCGACGCCGGCCTGCCGGTGGACGTCGCGCACCTGGCCGCGTCCTTCCCGCCCGAGCTGTTCCGCGTGAAGTTGTCGGCGCTGACGCCCACTGACGCGGCGATGCGCTTCCCGCCCGGCGCCGCCCGGGACGACGAGGCCCTGGCCCGGGCGCTCTCCGCGCACGGCTTCGAGGTGGAGCGCGAGGCACCAGCCGCCGCCGCCGCCGCGCGCTGTGGCTCGTTCCTCTCCGCAGGACTTGGGCCTTCGACGCCCCGGCGCACGCGGGGCCGGTAGCGGCGCCCTCCGCGCGGGGGCTTCGTGCGAAACGCCTTCCGCTACCCGCGCTGGAGCCGGGCGCTCGCGGCGGCGGCGCAGCCCTGCAGGTCGCGCACCGCCAGCCCAGCGCGTCGGCGAGGCGGGCCAAGCCGCTCCCAGGCCGCTCGAAGCAGGAGCGGCCCCCCGCGCGCTCCGCCACCTCCCGGCGAGGCCCTTCGCGCGCAGGCCACCCCCTCACCGGGCGACCGCGAGATGCGCTCGAGCGGCGGGAGGGCCGCGCGCAGCGGCTCGGCGAACAGGCGCGGTGCGGTCGTCGGCCAGCACCGACGCCACCGTCCGCTCAAACCGTCCGTCGTCGCTGAGGCTCCTGGGCGTCTCGGAGGACACCGCCGCGGCGGGGGCGGGGACCTTCGAGCGCCGCCAGGTGGTCCGCTGTCGGCAGCCCGCCGCCAGGTGCTTTGAGGACCTCTGTCAGCCCCTCGGCCGAGCGCGAGGGGGGAGCGCCCATAAGCTCCTGATCCGGCTCGAAAGAGGTGCGTCAGCGGGTGGAGTGGTTAACAGTTCGCAGCGTGAACGCCGGGGGTCCGAAGAAACTGACGACCGACGAGGCCGCGGCCCTCGTGGTGTGGGCGGTGGAGACGCTGGCCGGCACGGTCGGCGTGGAGGTCGAGCCGGTGCGGACGCGGCAGCTCGCGCGCGACGCGCTGGGGGCGCGCGCGGAGGTGTCCGAGGAGCAGCTCGCCCAGGCCCTGGTGTCGTCGGCCGCGGCGCTGCGGCTCGAGCTGCGCCCTGTCATCGTCGACGCCGCGTCCCTGAAGGACGCGCCGTTGCCGCTCGTCGCCTGCGCCGGCAGCGGCGCCGTCATCACGGCGCGCCGCGGAAACGAGGTGTTCGTCCACCGCCAGGAGCTGGAGCCGCGCTGGGAGCCCGTCGACGCCGTCTGCCGCGGCCTGGGCGAAGGCCCGCACGCGTGGCTCACCGCCGTGCCCGCCGCGCCGCTGTCGGCGCTGGGCGGCGAGGCGCGCGACGGCCACGCCCACCCGTCGCCCGTGCAGCGGCTGTGGGCGCTGGTGCGGCTCGAGCGCGATGACCTGTGGGTGGTGGCCATCTACGCCGTCGTAGTGGGCCTGCTGACGCTGGCGACGCCCATCGCGGTGCAGGCGCTCGTCAGCACCGTGGCCTTCGGTACGCTGCTGCAGCCCATCGTCGTGCTGTCGCTGCTGCTGCTCGCGGCGCTCGGCTTCCAGGCCGCGCTCAAGGCGCTGCAGACGCGCGTGGTGGAGTCGATTCAGCAGCGCGTCTTCGTGCGAACCGCCATCGACCTCGCCTGGCGCCTGCCGCGGGTGAAGCGCGAGGCCGCGGACAAGGGCTTCGGCCCCGAGACGGTCAACCGCTTCTTCGACGTGCTGACGGTGCAGAAGACGGCGAATACGCTCCTGACCGACGGCATCGCCACCTTCCTGCAGATTGGCATCGGCCTCCTGGTGCTGGGCTTCTACCACCCGGCGCTGCTCGCCTTCGACCTGGTGCTGCTCGCGTTGCTCACCGCGGTCGTCTTCGGCCCCGGCCGGCGCGGCCTCGCCACGTCCATCGAGGAGAGCCGCGCGAAATACGAGGTGGCCGCGTGGCTCGAGGAGCTCGCCCGTCCCGGCAGCGCGCTGCGCACCGCCGGCGGCGCCGCCTTCGCCGCCGAGCGCGCCGACGCGCTGACCCGCCGCTACCTCGAGGCGCGGCAGAAGCACTTCACCGTGCTCTTCGGCCAGACGCTGGGCACCCTGGGCCTGCAGGTGTTCGCCAGCGCGGCGCTGTTGGGCCTCGGCGGCTGGTTGGTGGTGCAGCAGTCGCTGACGTTGGGGCAGCTGGTCGCCGCCGAGCTCATCGTCGCGGCCGTCGCCGGCTCCATCGGCAAGCTGTGGAAGAAGCTGGACGCGGCGTACGACCTGCTGACGGCCCTGGACAAGCTGGGCCACCTCGTCGACCTCCCCATCGAGGACCCGGAGCGCGGCGAGCCGGTGCCCGGCCAGGGCCCGGTGCGCGTGGCGCTCGACGGCGCCGCTGACGGCGAGGGGCCCGCGCTGGACGCCGATTTCCCGGCTGGCAGTCGCACCGCCATCGTCGGCGCCGAAGGGCACCCGCTGGGCGAGTGGCTGACGGCGCAGCGCGTGCCGGCGCGCGGCGTGGTGACGCTGAACGGCGTGGAGACGTCGCGCGCCCGCACGCCCGCGCTCCGGGAGCATCTGGCGCTGGTGCTGCGCAACGACTTCTTCGAGGGCACCGTGCTGGAGAACGTCACCCTGGGCCGGGTGGGCGTCACCGCCGCCGTCGCGCGCGCCGCGCTGGAGCGCGTGGGCCTGTTGGACGAGGTGCGGGCGCTGCCCGGCGGCATCGACGCGCGGCTCTCGCACACCGGCGCGCCGCTCACCCACTCGCAGCTGACGCGGCTGGTGGTGGCGCGCGCCATCGCCGGCAACCCGCGGCTCATCGTGGTGGACGAGTCGCTCGAGGCCATCGAGCCCGTCACCCGCGCGCGCGTCGTCGCGGCGCTCACCCGGCCGTCGGCGCCGTGGACGCTGGTGGCGCTGGTGCCCGACGCGCACGTCGCGCTCGCCCGCGCGTGCAACCGCGTGGTGACGCTGGAAGAACTGGCCCGCGGTGAAGGGCCGCCCAACCCGGAGGTGGCCGCGTCATGAGGGCGCCCGTCGCGTCCATCGCCGGCCCGCAGGGCCGCCGCGCCGCGTCCACCCTCGTGCGCACGCCGCGCGCGCCGCGCGTGCTGGGGCGGCTGCTCGGCGTCGCCACGCTGGTGGTGGTGCTGGCGCTCGCCTTCGTGCCCTGGCAACAGAGCGTCACCGGCACGGGCCGGGTGGTGGCCTTCACGCCCGTGGAGCGCCGGCAGGAAATCGACGCGCCCATCGAGGGCCGCGTCACCCGCTGGTATGTGCGCGAAGGCTCGTCGGTGAAACAGGGCGACCTGCTCGTGGAGATTACCGACAACGACCCGTCCATTCTCCTGCGGCTGAAGGAGGAGCGCGAGGCGGTGCTGGCGCGGAAGAACGCCGCCGTCACCCGCGCGCAATCCATCGTCTCGCGGCAACGGGCGCTGGAGGCAAGCAAGCAGGCGTCGATACGCGCGGCGGAGAGCCGGGTGGCGATGGCGAAGGAGCGCGTTCGCGCGGCGAAGCAGGCTCTGGAGGCGACGGAGGCGGCGCAGCTGACCGCGAAGCTGAACCTGGAGCGGCAGCAGAAGCTGTTCGCGCAGGGGCTGACCAGCCAGCGCAACGTCGAGCTCGCGCAGCTGGAGATGGTGAAGAGCACCACCGACATCGAGCGCGCTCAGGCGACGCTGCAGGCGGCGATGGGCGAGGAGGCGGCGCTCTTGTCGGACCGGGTGAAGGTGGAGAACGACTTGAACGCGTCCATCGACGACGCGCGCGCCTTGGAGGCCAGCGCGCTCGCGGAGGAGGCGAACGCCGCCGCCGAGTTGGCGCGCCTCGAGGTGCGGCTCGCGCGGCAGAGCACCATGGAGGTGCGCGCGCCCATCGACGGCACGGTGCTGCGCGTCAAGGCGGGGCAGGGGAACACCTTCGTGAAGGCCGGCGAGGAGCTGCTCACGCTGGTGCCCGACACCACCGACCGCGCCGTCGAGCTGTGGGTGGACGGCAACGACATGCCGCTTCTGTCCAACGGGCGGCACGTGCGGCTGCAGTTCGAAGGCTGGCCGGCGGTGCAGTTCACCGGCTGGCCGTCGGTGGCGGTGGGCACCTTCGGCGGCGAGGTGGCGCTCATCGACGCGACGGATGACGGCACCGGGCGCTTCCGCATCCTCGTGAAGCCGGACGCCGCTGACGCGTGGCCCCGGGGCGTGTACCTGCGGCAGGGCGTGCGGGTGAATGGCTGGGTGCTGCTGAACCAGGTGAAGCTGGGCTACGAGCTGTGGCGTCGCTTCAACGGCTTCCCGCCCACCGTCGCGCCGCAGGAGCCCGGCGCGGACGTCGGCGGCAAGGGCAAAGCGAAGGGCTGACAGTCATGCTGCGAACGCTGGTGGCGGTGATGGCGCTCGGCGCGGGCGGCGCGCCGGTGCGTGAGGACGTGAGTGGCCGGGGCTCCGGGGCCGACGAGGTCGTCTCGTCGGGTGCTGGCGTCAGGCGCGCGCCCGGTCGCGCGATGGCGCACGGGTCCTCCTTCGGCACAATTCAGCCTCCAGCGGCACGCGCGCCGAGGCCCATGGCGATGTCCGGTGGGGCGCCGGCGACTGGCGGTGCGTCGGTGCGCGGTGCGTGGCCATTCGCGATGTCCGGCGAGGGGTCGGCTTCAGGTGACGCGCCGGCGGCCGCCGCGCGCCAGCTCGTCGTGTCCGCCGGGGACGCTTCAGCTGACGCGCCGGAGTGGCGTGCGCGCCCGCCCGCGGCGCCGGGCGAAGTGCCCGCCATCGGTGACGCGCCGTTCCCCGGTGTGCGCCCGTCCGCCGTGACCGGTGATGCCCCCGTGTCCGGCGACGCACCGGTGCTTCCCGCGGCCGGCGGGCCCTCCGCCACGGCGGCGATGTCCGGGCCGCTGTCGCTGGGCGAGGTGCTGGCCGCGGCCGACACCGCCTTCCCGACGCTCACCGCCTCGCGCGCGGACATCGAGGCGGCCGACGGCGAGCGGCTGACCGCGGCCGGCGGCTTCGACCCCACGTGGAAGACGAAGGCGACGGGCGTACCGGTGAGCGGCTACCCGCAGGTGCGCGTGGACAGCGTCATCGAGGCGCCGACGCCGCTGTGGGGCGCCAGCTTCTTCGCGGGCTACCGCTGGGGCGGCGGCAAGTTCCAGGACTATTACGGGAGCCGCGAGACGTGGACGGGCGGCGAATTGCGCGCGGGCGTCAGCGTGCCGCTGGTGCGCAATGGGCCCATCGACAAGCGCCGCGCCACGCTGGCGAAGGCCGAGCTGTCCCGAGCGCTGGCCGGGCTGTCGCTGGAGCAGCAGCGGCTCGAGGTGTCGCGCCTCGCCGCGGTCCGCTACTGGGACTGGGTGGCTGCAGGGCGGAAGCGCGAGGTGGCGCGCGCGCTGCTGGCGCTGGCGAAGGACCGGGACGCGCAGCTGGCCGCGCGCACCGCGGCCGGGGACGTGGCCGCCTTCGACCGGCAGGACAACCTGCGCGCGCTGGTGCAGCGCGAGGCGCTGGTGGTGCAGACGCAGCGCGCGGTGGAGAACGCCGCCTTCGAGCTGTCACTCTTCCTGCGCGACGCGAACGGCGAGCCCACGATTCCAGACGACGCGCGCATGCCGACGACGCTGCCGCTGCCGGACCCGGCGCTGGGCGAGGACGCCGACGTCGACGCCGCGCTGGCCCGGCGGCCCGACGTGCAACGCCTCGCGACGAAGCGGAAGCAGCTCGAGGTGGAGCTGTCGCTGCAGAAAAACCAGCTGCTGCCGGGCCTCGACGTCGGCGTCGCGGTGTCGAAGGACCTCGGTCGCTCGCCGCGCCCCGAGGCCGACGCGCTGGGGCCGGCGGAGCTGGAGGTGAACGCGCTGCTGGACGTGCCGCTGCTGTACCGGGCGCCGCTCGGGCGCATCCAGTCGGCGCGCGCGGAGGTGACGAAGGTGGACGCGCAGCTCAAGCTGGCGCGGGACCGGGTGGCCGTCGACGTGCGCGACGCGCGCTCGGCGCTGCACGCGGCGCTGGCGCGGGCCGACTTTGCGCGGCGCGAGGTGGAGGTCGCCGAGCAGCTCGAGCAGGGCGAGCGCAGCCGCTTCGCGCTGGGCGACTCGACGCAGCTCTTCGTCAACCTGCGCGAGCAGACGACGGCCGAGGCGCGGCTGCGCGAAGTGGACGCGCTGGCGGATTTCCAGAAAGCCGCCGCGGCGCTGCGGCTCGCGCTCGCGTCGCCCTGGCAGTGAGCCAGTCGCGTTGACGCCGTGTCGTCGCCCGTTCACCGTCCGCTCTCTCGGAGCGTAGCGTGTCGGGTGATGTCGGTGGACTGGACATGTCCACCCATCACCATTTTGGAGGGGGGCTGTCTGGTGGACCTGACATACTCGGCCGCCTCGCGGCTTCGGGGGACGGCCGCGCTGCGAACGACTGACGTCGTCACGCGCCTCTTGGCGCACCATGGAGGGATGAAACAGGGCTCGGCAGCGGTGGCCATGCTCGGGCATGCTGCCGCTGCGGTGCCGATGTGTAGGTCGCCAATCGCTGTGGTGC
>JBFMAB010000057.1:0-131366 GCA_040755835.1 Myxococcota bacterium | reverse complement strand
TCAGCTTCCTCACCTGGGCGTCCGTCGCGATCACCGACTTCTCCTTGTCGGTGCTGCGTCTCCGGCGCTCACTCAGGATGGGGAAGTGTAATTGTCGCTACCGGGGAAATGTAATTGTCGCTGGGCAAACGCCCTGGCCATGGCAGGAGGTGAGACCCCTGGGGCGTTGGCACGCGCCGCCGCCGCACGCCTGGCTCGGTTCGCGGGCATGGCCACGGGAGCCCGTCGCCCGCGCCGCGCAGTTGCTGCCGCGAGGCGTGGGGGCGCCGGTGCAGGTGACGACCGTGGGCCGCGTGCCGGCACACGACGCGGAGACGTCCGCGAGCAGGGCGACGGCGAGTGCGCGCATTCGGTGAGTGTACGCGAGGGCACTCCGCCCTTCCGCGCATTTCCGTGACGGCGGCGACTCCGGCGCCGGCCCGCCCGCCGTCGGGTACCATGACGCCCGTCGGCTGGCGTGTCCGCCGCCGACGCCGGCCGTCGTCGTGGCCGGGAGCACCCGGGGACTTCATGCGCAAGGCCGCCACCAGCGACGAGAGACCCGGGGCGCCGACGCTGCTGGAGGACATCCTCGAGCAACTGGTCGACGAGGTCGTCGCCGTCGACGACGCGCTCTGCGTGCTGTACCTCAACGCCGCGGCGCGCGCCGCCTACGGCGTGTCGCTGCCGGAGGTGCGCGGTCGTCCCATCGCCGCGCTGCACACCTGGAAGTGGCTGCGGCCGGGCGACGAAGCCGAGGCGCGCGCGGCGCTGGCGGAGCGCGGGGTGTGGCGCGGTGAGGCGAGGCGCATCACGCGCGCCGGAGGCGAGGCGCACGTCGAGGCCACCGTCATGGTCCTGCGGGACGCGAGCGGCGCCCGCCGCGGGATGGTCGCGGTCATCCGCAACGTCGAGGAGCGCAAACGGGCCGAGCGGCGCAGCGCGTACTTTTCGCGGCTGGGCGCGCTGGTGTCGGAGCATCGCGACCCGCGCGCCCTGATGCGCTCGGTGCTGCCGCTGGTGGCCGAGCACCTGGGCGCCGACGCGGCCACCTACGCCGAATATGCGCCGGGCGCCGCGACGGTCCGCGTCCTCGAGGAGCACCGGGCCGCCGGCCGCAGCGTCCTCGGCGAGCACGACGTCCGGCTGGACCTGTCCGCCGACGGTCGCCGCGTGGTGCCGCACACGCAGTCGCTCGTCATCGCCGACGTGGCGACAAACCCGCACACCGCAGCCCACGCCGACGCCTTCGCGCGGCAGGGGATTCGCGCGATGGTGAGCGTGCCGCTGCTGGCGCCCGACCCGAGCGGCGTGCGCTCGGTGGTGAGCGTCACGTCGGGCCAGCCACGGGCCTGGGGCGGCTCGGAGCTTTCGCTGCTGGTCGAAACCGCCGCCGTGCTCCAGCCCGCGCTCGAGCGCAGCCGCGCCGAGGAGGCGCTGCGTCGCAGCGAGGCCCGCTTCCGCCAGGTCTTCGAGAACGCGCCCACCGGCATCGCCATCTCCGACGTCAACACCGGCTTCCAGCAGTGCAACCCGGCCTTTGCGGCGCTGGTGGGCTACAGCGAAGCCGAGCTGCGCGATCAGGCCTACGACAAGTTGGTGCACCCGGAGGACCGGGAGGCGAACGTCGCGCAGGCACGCCGGCTGCTCGCCGGCGAGCTGCCGTACTTCGAGCTCGAGAACCGGTACGTCCGCAAGGACGGGCGCGAGGTGTGGGTCCGCAAGTACATCTCGGTGCTCCGCGACGACGCGGGCAAACCGACGCACTTCGTCGCGCTGGTGACGGACATGACGCAACGCCGGCAGGCCGAGGCCGCGCTGCTCCGCGCCCGCGACGAGCTCGACGCGCGCGTGCGCGAGCGCACCGCCGAGCTGCAGCTGCGCGCCGACCAGCTGAGCCGGCTCGCCAGCGACCTCACCCTGGCCGACCAGCGCGCGCGCAAGCAGCTCGCCCAGGTGCTGCACGACCACCTGCAGCAGCTGCTCGCCAGCGCCAAGATGCGCGTCGAGGTGCTGGCGCGCGGGCCCGCCGACCGGGAGGCGGCTTTCGCCCACGTGCTGCGCTGCCTCGAGGAAGCCATCGCCAGCGCGCGCTCGCTGTCCGTCGAGCTGTCGCCGCCGCTGCTTCACGAGTTCGGGCTCGCCGCCGGCCTCGAGTGGCTCGCCGAGTGGATGCACGAGAAGCACGGCCTCGCCGTCGCGCTCGACCTCGACCCGTCGGCCAACCCCGTGAGCGAGGACGTGCGGACGCTGGTCTTCGAGTCCGTGCGCGAGCTGCTCTTCAACGCGGTGAAGCACGCCGGTGTGAAGACGGCCGCCGTGGCGCTGGCCGCCGAAGGGCCCAGCCGCTGCAGGGTCACCGTGTCGGACGAGGGCCGGGGCTACGAGCCGGCGCAGGCCGCGAAGCCCCACGACCTCTCGCGCGTGGGCCTCGGGCTGCTCAACGTGCGCGAGCGCCTCACGCTGCTCGGGGGCTCGATGCAGGTCGAGAGCCAACCGGGCGCGGGCACCCGCATCACCCTGGTGGCGCCGCGCGGGCCCAGGGCCAGCGCGCGCTGAATCTCACAGCGGCCGGAGCTTCTGGGCGCCCGGCAGGTGGATGTGCCAGCCGTCGGACTGCTTCACCAGCGAGAAGACGTCGCTGCAGTCCACCTTCAGCACCTTGTACCGATCGAGCACCTCGGCCTGGCAGGTGAAGCGGACGGTCGCGCTCTTCCCGTCGGCGTCAATGGCGTAGTCGTCGATGTCCACCTGGAAGTCGCGCCAGCCGCGGAACTGGCTCGCGAAGTAGCTGTGGGCCCGCGCCTGCGAGCCCAGCTTCGCCAGCGACGACTCGGACAGGAGCGCCGTCATCGCATCGAAGTCCTGCGCGGCGGCCGCCGAGTAGAAGGCCTTCACGCTGCCGTCTGGCGAGCCGCTCGGGCCGCGACAACCGGCCAGCAGCCCGACGGACGCCAGCACCCACCACGTCACCCGACTCGGAGGGAGCGCCGCGCGCATCGGGCGCATTCTGCACCGGGAACGCCGCCGCCGGGAACGCGCATCGCGCCCGAGCGGCCCCGGGGTTTGCCGGCGCCCCGGCATCGTGTAAGTGACGCGCCTGCACTCGTACGGAAGGTGGCCGCCATGAAATCGATTCGTCTCGCCCTCTTTGCCGGTGCCCTGCTGGGCCTCGGCGTGTCCCTGTCCTGGTGCGGCTCCTCGAGCCCCCCGAAGTGCGACGCGACGTCGTGCCCGACCGGCTGCTGCAACGCGGCCGGCCAGTGCACCGCCGGCACCACGGCGCTCGCCTGCGGCAGCGGCGGCGCGGCCTGCGTCCAGTGCCCGGCCGGCGTGTCCTGCTCGAACCACTCGTGCGGCGGCTCCGGTGGCGGCTCCGGCGGCGGCTCCGGCGGTGGCTCCGGCGGCGGCTCCGGCGGCGGGGGCGGCAGCATGATGGTGACCTGCGCGAGGACCATCACCTTCGGGACGCTACCGTCCTCGGCGGTGACGAGCGTGCGCAAGCGCAACTACTCGGGCGGCACGGTGGAGAACCGCGTGCGCTTCGACGCGGACCCGGACGCCGGCATCTACGTCTACCAGCACCTGTTCTTCGACCCGCGCTTCGACATACCGCCGCTGACCTACGACCTCGGCACCATCCCCGACGGCGGCCGGCTGACGTGGCTCGAGTCGTACGAGACGGGCAGCGCCATGGCGCTGGCGAATTGCGGCGCGGACGGCACCTGCGCCCAGCTTTTCCTCAGCCAGGGCGGCACCTCGACGTGGACCGCGGTGGGCGCCGACCCGGCGGGCCGAATGGCCGGCAGCGCGTCCAACATCCGCCTCGTGGAGTGGAACTGGGAGTACGACTCCAACAACCAGACGGTCATCGCCGACGAGCCGGCGTCGAACCCGACGTGCATCGAGGTCGCGGGCTGGTCCTTCGACCTCACCTACGAGCCCGCGGAGGACGGCGGCTACGTGGTGCCCTTCGACGCGGGCATGTGAGCGGCGTCGAACTCGAGGGCGTCTCCCCAGGGCGCCCCCGAGGCAGGGTGCTGGGCCCCGGCGAGCAGCGCGTGGAACTGCCCGTGAATGCGCGTGGGAGTCCAGGCGTGTCGACATCGGCGCGAGCGCCCCGCCAGGAGAGGACCTGCTGCATCGCGAAAGTGGTCCGCCGCACCTGGCATGGTCCAGGGGCGCGCCGTCCCGCGGGCCTGGTGCGCTACATCTCCCAGAAGGCCACCGAGCCGACGTCCGCCTCAATCCAGCGTCGCCGCGCCCGCGAGCGTGCGTTCCACCAGCGCGGCGCTCACGCCGGCCGCCTCGGCCAGTTCGCGCAGCACGGCCCGCTCGGCCTCGGCCACGTGCCCGTCAGCCAGCGCGATGACGCAGAGGTCGCGCACCACCTGCTGCCGGCGCAGCGCTGGCACCTTCTCCTTCACGTCGCGCGCGCGCCGCTCGAGGTCGCGCTGGAGCGCCTCGACGTTGAGCCGGTCGCAGGTGCCCGCGCCGAAGAACTTGTCCAGCGCGGCCCTCTCACGCGCGTCGATGTCGCCGTGCGCCGCCGCCACCACCACGCCACCGGCGAGCAGCAGCCGCCGCATCAGCTCCGGTACCTCGCCCGGCTCCTTGAGGTAGCTGGGCGCCATCAGCGACATCAGGTCCGCCACCTGCGCCTCCAGCTCGTCGCGCGTCGCGCCGCTCCCGTCGAAGAGCGCCGACTGCGCGAAGTGCTTCGCCGCGTGCAGTCGCAGCGGGCTGAAGGGGTGCGTGGCGAACCAGTCGCCGCGCGGCTTCTCGTCGGCCGACGCGGCCCGCTCGAGCTCCTCCCGCATGTCGCCCACCTGGGCCAGCAGGTCGTCCGCGCGCATCTGCACCAGCCCGCCCTTGAGGCCCGACGCCAGCTTGAACAGCGAGCGCGCCACGGGCTCGAGGCCCCCGGCGCACACCAGGCCCGCGCGGTCCGCCGACACCTCGGCGAAGCGCGACCACGCGAACAGCGACATCGCGACGGGGCCGGGCACGCCCGCCTCGCCGGCCAACATGCGAACCGGCAGCCGGTGATGCGCGAAGAGGTGGTGGCCCAGCTCGTGCCCCACCACGAAGCGCAACTCCTCGTCGTCGAAAGCCTCGAGCAGCGTGCTGGACAGCATGACGAAGACGCGGCCCTGCTCCGGCCGCACACAGCCCGCGTTGAAGGCCGCGTCGGGGTACACGTACGTCTCCACCGGCGTCTCCACACCCAGCGTCTCGCGACAGGCCGACACCAGCGCGTCGAGGCGCGGCGCCATGGCGGCCGTCACCCGCACGCTGGTGGCCAGCAAGTGCCGCCGCGCGCCGAGATCGCCTTCCTTCTCCAGCTGCTCCACGGCGTGCCGCACCTCGGGCTCGGCGAGCAGCTTCGCTTCGAGGTCGGCGTCGGACTGGCAGCGGAGGTCGAGTCGGGGAGCCATGGTGGGCCGCGAGTCTGCCCGTGACCGGACGGGTTGTCTTTGTCACCCGAGGTGTTCGACGCCGCGTTCGTGCGGCTCCCGTGCTGCGGCCTGGCCTGCCCCCGACTACGGTCGAGCCATGCGCCTCTTCGTGATGGGCGGAGTGCTGTGCGCGCTGTCGTGCGCCGCGGTGCCGCGTGCCCCGGCGACGCACGACACGGACAAGGACGGCGTCGTCGACGTGAAGGACGAGTGCCCCGACGAGGCGGGCGAGACGGGCGGCGACGGCTGCCCCGAGCTGCCGCGCATCGCGCTGGAGAGCGGCCGCATCGTCATCCGGGGGAAGATCGTCTTCGAGCTCAACTCCGCCGAGCTGTTGCCGCGCAACGCGAAGCTGCTCGACGCGCTCGCCCGCCTCATGAACGAGAGCGCGCAGGTGAAGCGCGTCGAGGTGCAGGGCCACACCGACGACACCGGCGAGGACGACTTCAACCTCGCCCTGTCGCTGAAGCGCGCCGAGAAGGTGCGGCAGGCGCTCATCGAGCGCGGCGTGGACGCGAACCGCCTGTCGGTGAGGGGCCTCGGCAAATCCGAGCCGGTCGCCACCAACGAGACGCCTGAAGGCCGGGCGCGCAACCGCCGCGTCGAGCTCAAGGTGCTGGAGTAGTCAGCGCGCCGGCGCCGCCGCGAGCCGCCGCACCTCGCGCAGCATGAAGCCCTTGTCCTCGGGCGCGAGGTCGTCGAGGCGCACGCCGAAGCCGCGCAGCTGCTGCGCCGGGGTGATAGTGGTGCTCTCGATGGCCACCTTGCCGCGCGCGCGCACCTCGCGGCCCGCGTCCTCGAAGCGGAACGTCAGCTCCATGCGCGTGCCGAGCGGCAGCGGCGGCAGCACCGGGAAGAAGACGCCCTGGTTGCCGAGATTCATCAGCCGGTGGACGGAGAAGACGAAGGCGGTGCGCGAGGTGACGGCCAGCGCCGCCTCCACCGCGTGCGGCAGCCGCTTCGCCCCCAGCGCCTCCAGCGTCCACAGCACCGGCACGCCCGCCTTCGGCGTGGGGATGCGCTCGGCGCCGGTGGACTGGTCGCCCAGGCGGCGCTCCAGCTGCTCCATCACCTCGGTGAGGAACTGGTACATCGCCATGTGCGCCTTCAGCAGCGCGGGCGTGACGTCGCGCGGCAGGCGGCCCGGGTGAAAGCGCTTGGCGACGTTGAGGAAGCCCTGCCGGTAGTCCTTGAGCGACGCGCGCTCGGGCACGCCGAAGAGGTGGTGCGGGGCGAGTTCGCGAAAGCGGTCCAGCTGCAGCTCCACCTGCTGCGCCGCGACCGTCTCGCGCTGCCGCCGCGCCGCCGCGTCCTCGCCGCCGGACAGCGACGGGGCGCTCTTCAGCGGCCGCCAGCTGACGCCGTCGTGGGAGCCGTGGACGAAGAGGCCCGGCCGCGACCGGACCAGCTCGGAGGCCACCTCGCGGGACACCGGGCCCACGATGCCGCCGCGCGCGTCTTTCAGGTACCAGGTGTCCGAATCCATGCAGCCCCCCAAGCGCATCTGACGACGCGCCCAGTTGAGCGGCGAGGGAGGTCAGGACGCAAGCCCGTGCGCTCACATACGGCGCGACACGTCTCGCCGAACGGACGGGCGGCGAGCCGTACGGGTGAAAGAGTCCGCTGGGGGCGGCGCGTCAGTGCTTCTTCTTGCCCTTCGACTTGCCGTGGCCGTGGTCGCCGTCGTCGTCGTGGTGCTTCTTCCAGTGCTTGTACTTGCCGGGCGGCAGCTTGACGATGGTGACGGGGACGGCGCGCGTCTCGACGAAGACCCAGCCGCCGCGGTGGTCCTTCGTGCGGTACCAGCGGTCGTTGCGTCGCACCCAGTACCAGCCGTCGACGAAGAAGACTTCGTCGTCGTAGTCCTCCACCACCTGCACGCCGGGCTGCACCACCACCATCGGCGGCGGCGCCTGGAAGGTGATGGTCGGCAGCTGCACCGACACGTCAATCTTCACCTGCGCCACCGCGGGAGTGGCCAGCAGCGCCACGAGACAGAGAGCTCGATGGGTCATGCGCGCGAGTACGCCCCACCCCGGCCCGCAGGAGAAGTTTTTTCGGGCCGCGGGTACGCTGCGCACCCACCATGCGGCTCTTCATCGCCTTCGACCTCCCCGACGCGCAGAAGGCGCGCGTCGAGGCGCTGGTGGAGGCGCTCAAGGCCCGCGTCGACGCGAGGTGGACGCGCGCCGAGGGCCGGCACGTCACGCTCGTCTTCCTCGGCGAGACGCCCACCGACGCGGTGCCGGCGCTGACGCGGGCCATCGACGCGGTGGCCGCGCGCCACCGGCCGCACACGCTGCACGTCGCCGGCGCCGGCACCTTTGGCGCGTCGAGCCACCCGCGGGTGTTGTGGCTGGGGCTGGGCGGCGACCTCGACACCGCGCGCGCGCTGCAGGCGGACCTCCGGGCGACGCTCGCGGTGAAGGACGAGCACGACGGCTGGGCGCCGCACCTCACCCTGGCGCGCTCGAAGCACCCGAAGGGCGACGCGGCGCTGGTGGAGGCGGCCCGGGCGCTGGAGCGCGAGCGCTTCGCCTCCTTCTCCGTCGACGAGGTGGTGCTCTTCGAGTCCCGCGGCGGGCGCTACGGCGTCGTGCACACGGCGAAGCTGTCGGGGTGAAGCGGCCGTCAGGGCATGCGCAGGCGCACGCCGCCGGTGGCGGTGAAGGCCGTCGGGTCATTGCGGCCGGGCCACTGGAAGTAGTGCCGCGCGCCGACGGCGGCCCACAGGCCGAGCCACGGCCGCGGGTAGAACTCGCCGCCGCCGGTGCCCCACAGGCCGACGCCCACGCCGGTGGCAAGGAGCTGCACCGGCACGCCGAGCTCGACGACGACGTGGACCTGGTCGTGCACCGGCACGGCGAAGGCGAGCCGCGGCACCAGGCCGAAGTTGGGGAACAGCTTCGCCCACAGGCCGAGGCGGAACCACGAGACCTCGGCGCCACCGCCCACCTCGAAGCCGCCCGCGACGAAGGCGCCGGGGTTGGAGGGCACCTCCGCGCCGCCGCGCACGTCGCCGAAGGCGCGCAGCGGCCGGCCCACCGGGCCCGACGGCACCTCGGGGCACGGCGGCGGCGGCAGGTGCGTCACCGGGCCCTGCGCCCACGCCACGCGCGTCTCGCGCCCGGGCTTCACCACCACCTCACTGGCGACGGGCGCGCCGTCCTTCCACTGCGCGTCGAGCCGGTGGCGGCCCACGGGCACCACCTGCGTCAGCGGCGCGCTGCCCACGGCCTTCCCGTCGACGTGAATGGTGGCCGACGGAGGCGTCGACTCGAGGACGAGCGTGCCGGTGAGCCGGTTGCGCACGGCGTCGAGCAGCTTCACCACCGTCGGGTCGACGCGCGCGGGGTCCAGCGTCGCCTCGGGGTTGGCCTCGAGCGCGTGGGTGAAGGCCTCCTCGGCGCGGACGAAATCCTGGCGTGCGGCGAAGCACTGGGCGCGCAGCAGGTGGATGCGCTCGAGCTCCGCGTCGTCGTGACTGTCCTGCGCGGCGGCGTCGAGCGCCTTCAGCGCGCCCTCGAAGTCACCGGACGCGAAGAGCTTCTGGCCCTGCTCCAGCTTCGTGCCCTCAACCTTCGCGGCCTCGGCCTTCGGTGCGCGCAAGCCCGGCGCGCCGACGAGGAGCAGCGCGAGGAGGGAAGCAGTCGACGCCGTCATGGGACGAGCGCTTCGCAACACAGTCGCCTTGCCCCACGCAACCATTATTTCGCCGCGCTCAGGGCACGAGGTCGATGCGCAGGACGGTGGACTTGCCCGAGGCGACCTTCACCTCGCGCTGCTCGGTGCGGAAGCCGGCGCGCTCGACGCGCAGCTGGTACCGGCCGACGGGGAGGTCGAGGAGCAGCGGCGTGCGGCCGCGGGGCACGCCGTCGATGGAGACCTGCGCCCACCACGGCTCGCCCCCGTGCGTGGTGACGACGTTGAGGCGCCCGCTGCGCTTGCCGCCCGGCTTGTCGATGGCCACCTGCGCGCCGGCGGCGGCGGGCCTGTCCGCGCCGGCATCGGGCGGGCCGGCGACCGCGAGGGCTTCACCGGCGTCGGCCGCCTCAGCGCCCGCGTCGGGCGTGGCTGCGAGGGGCACCACCGCGCCCGCGTCGCGCGAGGCCTGCCGTGCGCCGGCGTCGACGGCGGCGAGCGGCGGCGTGCCGCGCGGATCCCCGGTGGGGCCGGACTTCCAGAAGACGAGCCCGAGCACGGCGGCCAGCGTCGCGCCGATCGCAAAGCCGACGACGCCGCGGCGTGAGCGCGGGCCTGCGCCCGAGGTGTCTTCCGGAGGCGCGAGCGCGCCGCGCGTGGCGCCGGGGTTTCCTGCCTCGACGCCGGCGGCCGACGCACCTCCGTTCGCGCCCGGCCCGCTCGCGGCGCCAGCGGCCGACGCACCTCCGTTCGCGCCCGGCCCACTCGCCATGGCGGCGGTGCCGGACGCACCGCTGAAGCCGGGGCGCACCGCTTCGTCGCCGGCGCTCGCCGCGCCGCGGTCCACCGGTGCGGCAGGCGACGGCGCCGGCCCCGCCGCGGCACCGGCCGGGCGACCGTTTGCCTCGCCGGCCCCGGAGAGTGCCGACGCGCCCGGTCCGCTTCCGGCACTCGCATCGGGCGCGGGCGAGGCCAGGCCTCCGCCTGCGGCGTCGCGCTGCCGAAGCGCGTCCAGCAAGCCCGCCTTCATGCGCCAGCCGGGCGCGGTGCCCTCCGTCACCTTCGGCGGGGGGGACGCCGGGTGGCCGCCCGAGTCGCGGTACGCCACCTCGAGCGCCTTCACCAGCTCCGCGCCCGAGTTGAAGCGGTCGTCGGGCCGCTTCGCGAGCGCGCGCAGCATCACCGCGGCGACCGGCTTCGCGATCCACGGCGCGCGCTCGAGGATGTCCGGCGGCGGCGCGTGCGCCTGCAGCTGGATGAGCCGCAGCTCCGAGTCGGCTTCGAACGGCAGCGTCCCGGTGAGGCACTCGAACAGCACGACGGCGAGCGCGTAGATGTCCACGCGGTGGTCCACGTCGCGCAGGCCCAGCGCCTGCTCGGGCGCCATGTAGTGCGGCGTGCCCATCACCATCCCGGTGCGCGTGAGCCCCTGCGATGCGCTCTTCGGCCTCAGGATGCCGAAGTCGAGGATGGTGGCGTGCCCCGTCGGGCTGACGAAGATGTTGCCGGCCTTGATGTCGCGGTGGATGAAGCCCTTCCCGTGGATGTAGTCGAGGCCCGCCGCGAGCTGCCGCATCAGCTTCAGCGTCTCGTCGCTCGACAGCCCGCCCTTCGCCCGCAACAGGCCCGCGAGCGTGTCGCCCTCGAGCAGCTTCATCACGATGAAGGGCCGGCCCTCGTGGCGGCCGACGTCGTAGACGGGCGCGATGTTCGGGTGGTCCAGCTTCGCGTTGAGCCGCGCCTCGCGCTCGAAGCGCTCGACGACCTCGTCGTCCGTCACCAGGTTCGCCGCCAGCACCTTCACCGCGACGTGTCGGTCGAGGTCCTGGTCGTGGGCCACATACACCGAGCCCATGCCGCCTTCGCCGATCTTCTCCTCGAGGCGGTAGCGGCCGAGCAACACGTCGCCGGTGCGCACCGGCGTCACCACCTTCTCCTCGCCGCTCGCCAGCGGCTTGAGGTTCCGCTGCGACACCGCGCTCGACGAGCCCGCCGGCGCGCGGCTGCTCACCTGCGTCTTCGGCAGCGCGGGCGCGGTCGCCGACACCGGCGTCCCACACGCCTCGCACTTCGGCGCACCGTCAGCCAGCTGGCTTCCGCAGGAGGAGCACTTCACGTCGGGTGAGACTCTAGCCTCCCCGGGCGCGTGGACCACACGGACCGTGGGGGTTTGGCGAATCCCCAGAGCGCCGGCGCACCGCGGAGGGTACACTCGTCCGTCTCTGATGCAGCCCGTCAACGCCATTGAGGTGCCGAGCCGGCTCTTCGGAAAATACCTTGTGCGCGCGCGCATCGGCGTCGGCGGCATGGCGGAGGTCTTTCTCGCCGAGAGCGTCGACCAGCACGGCGACCAGGTGCAGGTGGCGCTCAAGCTGATGCGCCCGGACGTGCCCGAAGAGAAGATCGCCGACGAGGTGGACCTGATGGGTCTGCTCGCGCACCCGAACCTGGTGCGCATGCTCGAGCACGGCCGCGCCTTCGGCCGCCACTTCATCGCGCTCGAGTTCCTCATCGGCGGCGACCTCCGGCAGGTGATGGAGGCCCACCGCCGGCAGATGTCCGGCCTCCCGCTGAACATGGGCGTGCACGTCATCGTCGAGGTGCTGCGCGCGCTCGCGTACGTGCACACCGCGACGACCAAGTCGGGCACGCCGCTCAACCTCATCCACTCCGACGTCAACCCGGCGAACGTCTTCTTCTCGGGTTCGGGCGCGGTGAAGCTGGGCGACTTCGGCGTCGCCAGCAGCACCCACGCCGGCATTGGCCCGGGCGAAGGCATCGCGGCGGGCAAGCTGTCGTACCTCGCGCCCGAGCAGACGCGCGGCGAGCGCGGCAGCCCGCAGTCCGACCTCTGGAGCGTCGGCGTGATGCTCCACGAGATGGTGGTGGGCTACCACCCGTTCCAGGACGAAGGCCTCCCCGAGGCGGAGGTCATCAACCGCATCCGCGCGGGGAAGCTGTCGATTCCCGACTACGTCGACCGCCCGCTGGCGGGCATCATCCAGAAGTCGCTCGCCGTGGACCCGCGCAACCGCTTCAAGAGCGCGGGCGAGTTCGCGGGGCCGCTGTTCGCCTGGGCGCTCGACCGCAACGCCATGCCGTCGCCCGACGAGGTGCGCGACTGGCTCGCGGGCGCCGTCGGGCTCGTCGGCTGACACGTCACCACTCCTCGCGCGGCGGCGCCGTGCGCCTCGAGCGCCTCCCCCTTCAACACGTCGAGCGCGGCGAGGCCCGCCGCCCACCCGAGGAAGCCGCCGGCCACCGCGCACAGCACCACCGCGGACAGCCGCGCGGCGAGGTGCCAATGGCAGCGCGTGAAGGCCTCCACGCCCAGTCAGGTGAAGGCGGCGCCCAACGAGAGGAGCAACGCGCCCTTCCCCGCGAGCGCGAGGCGGAAGCGCGGCGGCATCGGCACCACGCGTTCGTTCATGGCACCGGGCGCGGCGGCGCCGGCGGGTCCGGTTGCACCAGCGCGCAGCGGGTGCCGGTGTAGATGGTGGGCATGCACTTGTTGCAGTGCGTGCATTGCGACGGCGTCGCCGCGTCCTGCTGCAGGCGCGTGAGGAGGTCCGGCTCGCGCAACAGCGCCCGGCCCATCGCGACGAAGTCGAAGCCCTCGGCCATCGCGCGGTCCATCGTCGCCTTCGAGGAGATGCCCCCGAGCAGCACCAGCGGCAGCTTCACCTTCGCGCGCACCTGCCTGGCGAGCGGCAGCAGGTACGCCTCCTCGTACGGGTACGCCTTCAGGAACTGGCGGCCGAACAGCCTGAGCCCCAGCTTGAGCGGCTGGGAGAACTGCGCGGCGAACTCCGCGAGCGGCACCTCGCCGCGGAAGAGGAACATCGGATTCAGGAACGAGCTGCCCGCGGTCAACTCGAGCGCGTCCAGCGTGCCGTCGGTCTCGAGCCACTGCGCGAAGGTGACGGCCTCCTCGACGGTGACGCCGCCCTTCACGCCTTCGTCCAGCTCCACCTTCGCCAGCACCGCCACCCGGTGGCCGACGCGGTCCCTCACCGCGCGTGCCACGTCCCGCGCGAAGCGGGCGCGGTTCTCCAGGCTGCCGCCGTACGCGTCCCTCCGCTTGTTCATCTTCGGCGAGAGGAAGGCGCACAAAAGGTACGTGTGGCCGAAGTGCAGCTCGAGCGCGTCGAAGCCGGCCTCCACCGCCAGCGCAGCGGCGTCGGCGTACGCCTGCGTCACGCGCGCGATGTCCTCGGGCGTACACGGCTGGATGAAGCGAAAGGTGAGCGGCGACAGGCGGCGGCTCGGCGCCAGCGCGGGCAGGCCGTTGGACAGCGCATCGGCCACCGGGCCCGCGTGCCCGAGCTGCGCGGAGATGGCGGCGCCCTCGGCGTGCACCGCGTCGGTGAGCGCCTTGAGGCCCGGCAGCGCGTCCTTGCGCATCCACAGCTGGCGGCGCTCGGTCCGGCCTTCGGGCGCGACGGCGCAGTACGCGACGGTCGTCATGCCGACGCCGCCCGCCGCGTGCCGCCGGTGGAAGTCGATGAGCGCGTCGGTGACGAGCGCGTCCGGCGTCACGCCTTCGAAGGTGGCGGCCTTGAGGACTCGGTTTCGGAGCGTCAGTGGGCCCAGCTTCGCGGGCGAGAAGACGTCGGGCGGCGCGGCGGCGGACACGACGGGAAGAATAGCCGCCTCGGGTTGGCGCGGCCGGCCGCCTTCAGCGGCGCGCTCGCAGGCGTTCGCGAATCGCGCGCAACTCGAGCTCCACGGCCTTGTCCTTCGGTCGACCGACGTGTGCCTTCTCCTCGATGATGTCGTCGACCGTGTCGAAGTACAGGTTGCGGAACTCGGCCAACTCTTCGGAGGCAGTCGCCGGCAGCCCGCGTGTGACGCGCACCGCAGGCAGCGCGGCGCGACGGCCGGCGCTTCGCTGGGCCCCGCGAAGGCGCCGGCCTTCCCGGTAGAGGGGGGACGACGCCAACCCGCGAGCGGCGCCCGATTCCCGTGCGACGCGCGCTCCTTCCCGGCGCTACTGCTTTTGTGGGCGTTTTGTCCTCGCGGTGCCACAGTCCGCGCACCACCAGGGGGATCCGCCATGAACCAGCAGCGCTTCCGCTCCGCCGTCGCCACCGAAACCATCGCGCCCGGACTCGACGCGGCGTCCATTCGCCACGACTTCGTCGAGAAGCTGTACCTGGAGCTCGCGAAGTTTCCCGGCGTCGCGACGAAGAACGACCAGTACCTCGCGCTGGCGTACGTGGTGCGCGACCGCATGCTCGAGCGCTGGGTGCGCAGCGCCAGCACGTACCTCGAGACGCAGTCGAAGACGGTCATCTACCTGTCAGCGGAGTTCCTCCCCGGGCCGCAGCTGGCCAACGCGGTGCTGAACCTCGGCCTCGAGAAGGAGGTGCGCGGCGCGCTCGAGCAGCTGGGCCTCGACTATGACGAGCTGACCGAGCACGAGGAGGAGCCGGGGCTGGGCAACGGCGGCCTCGGGCGGCTCGCGGCCTGCTTCATGGACAGCCTCGCGACGCTGGACCTGCCGGCCATCGGCCACGGCATCCGCTATGAGTACGGCATCTTCGACCAGGAGATCCGCGACGGGCAGCAGGTCGAGCGCACCGACCGCTGGCTGCGCAAGGGCAACCCCTGGGAGGTCCGCCGCTATGAGATCGAATACACGGTCGGCTTCGGCGGGCACACGCAGGGTGGCTTCGACGAGCTCGGCCACTACCAGGTGACGTGGACGCCCGAGCGCGTGGTCCTCGGCGTGCCGTGGGACACCTGCGTGCCCGGCTACGGCACGTCGAACACCAACTTCCTGCGGCTGTGGTCGGCGCGCGCGCACGACGAGTTCGACCTCGAGGCCTTCAACCAGGGCGAGTACTGGCGCGCCGTCGACACGAAGGTGAGGAGCGAGAACATCTCCAAGGTGCTGTACCCGAACGACTCGAGCCCCGCGGGCAAGCAGCTGCGGCTCGAGCAGCAGTATTTCTTCGTCTCCTGTGCGCTGCAGGACTGCATTCGCCTCCTGTTGCAGAAGACGACCATCGACCACTTCGCCGACAAGTTCGCGGTGCAGCTCAACGACACGCACCCGGCGCTCGCCATCGCCGAGCTGATGCGCCTGTTCGTCGACGTGCACGGCGTGGCGTGGGACCAGGCGTGGGAGATGACGCGGAAGGCCTGCGGCTACACCAACCACACGCTGCTCCCCGAGGCGCTCGAGACGTGGCCCTTGCCGCTCTTCCGGGCGCTGCTCCCGCGGCACACGGAGATCATCTTCGAGATCAACCGGCGCTTCCTCGACGAGCTGCGCGCGCGCTACCCCGGCGACGACGACCGCGCGCGGCGCATGTCGCTCATCGGCGAGGACGGCGAGAAGTACGTGCGCATGGCGCACCTCGCCACCGTGGGCGCGCACCGGGTCAACGGCGTGGCGGCGCTGCACTCGCGGCTTCTCAAGGAGACGGTGCTGAAGGACTTCGCCGAGCTGTGGCCCGAGAAGTTCACCAACGTCACCAACGGCGTGACGCCGCGGCGCTTCCTGGCGCTGGCGAACCCGAAGCTCACGCGGCTCATCACCGAGGCGCTGGGCGACGGCTGGCTGAAGGACCTGTCGAAGCTCACCGGGCTCGAGCGCTTCGCGAAGGACGCGGGCTTCCGCGAGAAGTGGCGCGCGGTGAAGCAGGCGAACAAGCAAGCGTTCGCGACGTGGATTCACGACACGCACGGCCTGGTGGCGGACCCGGCGGCGCTCTACGACGTGCAGGTCAAGCGCATCCACGAGTACAAGCGGCAGCACCTCGCGGCGGTCTACGTGGCCGACACGCTCCTGCGCATTCGCCGCGGCGACACGAAGGGCCTGGTGCCCCGCACATACATCTTCAGCGGAAAGGCGGCGCCCGCGTACCGCATGGCGAAGCTCATCATCCGCTTCATCAACGCGCTGTCGAAGACCATCGCCGAGGACGCGCACGCCCGGCAGTGGCTGCGCGTGGTGTTCGCCCCGGACTTCAACGTGAAGAACGCGCAGCACATCTACCCGGCGGCGGACCTGTCGGAGCAGATCAGCACCGCCGGCAAGGAGGCGTCGGGCACCGGCAACATGAAGATGTCGATGAACGGCGCGCTGACGCTGGGCACGCTGGACGGCGCGAACGTGGAGATCCGCGAGCACGTCGGCGCCGACCACTTCTTCCTCTTCGGCCTCACCGCCGACGAGGTGGAGGCGCGGCGCCGCGCGGGCTACCACCCCGGCCAGGTGCTGGAGTCCAACCCGCGCCTGACACACACGCTGGAGGCGATCGCCGACGGCGAGTTCAGCCCGAAGGAGCCGGAGCTGTTCGGGCCGCTGGTGCGCAACCTCGCCGAGAGCGACCCGTACCTGGTGCTGGCGGACTTCGACAGCTACGCCGACGCGCAGGCGCGGGTGGCCGCGCACTGGGCGAAACCCGACGACTGGGTGACGTCCTCCATCCTCAACGTGGCGCGCATGGGCTTCTTCTCGTCGGACCGCTCCATCCGGGACTACGCGGAGCGCGTCTGGGACGTGAAGCCGGTGGTCATCGACCAGGTCGCCCCGCGGGTGACGCCGTGATGAACGTGCTCCAGACGCTGCGGGAAGGCGGCTGGGCGGCGTTCGGCGCCGCGGGGCTGGGTGGCCTCGCCACGCTGGTGGGCGCCGTCGCGCTGATGGCGCTGGCGGCGAAGTCGCGGACCACGTTGGCGCTGGGCGTGGTGACGCTGGGGCTCACTGCGCTCACGGCGACCGCGGGCGTGCTGGGGACGCTGCTGGGCCGCGCGCAGGTACGTGAGGTGCTGGCGGCGGTGTCGCCGGTGGACGCGGAGCGCATCCTCCACGCCGGCTACCGCGAGGCGGCGAGCGCGGCGCTGGTGGGCTTCGTGGCCGCGCTGGCGCCGCTGCTGCTGGGCGCCGTGGCCGCGCTCGCCGGCGCGCGGCGGAAGGAGACGCCGACGCGCGTGCTGGGCGAGCCGCAGGGCCCGGCGGACCGCGCGGGCGCGGGGCGGGCCGTCGTCGCGGTCGTCTTCCTCGGCGTGGCGGGCCTCGCTGTCGCGAGCGCCATCGCGCTGTGGCGCGCCCCCTTGCCCGTCGGCCGCTCCGGCTTCGCCGAGGACGACCTCGCGGCGTGGACCCTCGCCGGCGCCGTCGAGCAGGTTGAGACCACGCACGCGAGCCCCTCGTCGTGCCTGGCGCTGGAGGCCGCGCTTCGCCCGTTCGTCGGCGCGGACGCGACAGACACCGCGCCCGCGCAGGTGGACTGGCGTCCCTCGGCGGACGCGTGCGTGCGCCAGTACATGAAGGGCTTCGAGATTGGCCCCGGCGACGACACCACCTGGAAGAAGGAAGGCCTGCTGGCCTCGCCGCTGGTGCACAGCGAGGCGCTCCGCCGCGAGCTCGAGGCGTGGCAGCGGCCGGGCGCCGACGAGGGAACGGCGGGCGCGGGACATCGTGACGGCGAGGTCGAGGCACCGGCGCCAACGCTTGCCGGCCGCCTGTCGAAGGAGGTCATCCAACGCGTCGTCCGCGCGCACCTCGGGCAGGTCCGCTACTGCTACGAGAAGTCGCTGCTTCACCAGCCCACGCTGGCGGGCAAGGTGGTCGTGCGCTTCACCGTCGACGCCGGGGGCGCGGTGACGGAGGTCACCGACGTCTCCGAGCCGCCCTTCCCCGCGGCCGAGGTGCCCGGGTGCATCGCCAGCCACCTGAAGAGGTGGCGCTTCCCGAAGCCCGAGGGCGGCGGGGTGGTGGTGGTCACCTACCCGTTCATCCTCGAGCCCGCGGCGCCGTGAGCGCCCGTCAGCGGCTTCGGAGGATCTCGAGCCAGACATTCCCCGCCGCGGTCGGCCACAGCCACGTCGAGGCCACCGCCAGCACGGCGGCGAGCACCACCGCGAGCGCCTGCAGCGCCCCGGCTCGCTGACCTGCGCGGCGCAGGTCCGGGTGCACGTCGAGGCGCTTCGCGTCCTGCCCCCGCCCGGACAAGGAGAGCGCGAAGAACTGCCGCTCCGACGCTGTAGATGAGGCAGAGGGCCGCGAGTGTCATGCGGAGCGCCGGGTGCACGCCGTGCGCGTGCCACTCAGGCCATGCCGAAGACGGACGCGAAGGCGCCCGCCAGCGCCGCCACGGCCAGCCACACGCCGGGCTGCGCGGCGCGCAGCCATTCCGCAGGCGCCGCGCCGCTACGAATCGCCGCGAGTTCGATGACGCCCGCGCCGAGGCCGAGCGCCACAAGGGCAGCGTGAAGCCGGCGGCCGGCTGCCGCACCGCGAGCCCCGCTCCCACCAGCGCCAGCGCGAGCCCCGACAGCCCCGCCGCGCCCACTGCGCGCCGCGAGGCGCCCTGCTTCGCGCTGCGCTGCGCGCACGTTGTGCACACCAGCTGACCGCCGTCGCTCGACAGGCACACGGCGCACACGAAGTTCCCACAACGCGCGCAGGTCTCCAACGCTTCCCGCTCGGGGTGGAGGGCGCAACGAGCGTCGGCCGGGGCCATCATGCAGCGCGCCTTCGCACGCCGTGCGGCTTTCCTGCTAACGAGGGCGCTCCGTGAGCCCCGCCAACGCCGACACCCTCGAGTCCGTCCAGACGTTCGAAGGCCGCTACCCGCGCCAGCTGTGGTGGCTCTTCTTCTCGGAGATGGCCGAGCGCTTCGCCTTCTACGGCATGCGCGGCGTGCTCACGATCTTCATGGTGAGCCAGCTCATGATGAAGGAGGACGTCGCCAACCTGCAGTACGGCGCGACGCAGGCCTTCGTCTACGCGTTCACCTTCATCGGCGGCCTGTTCGCGGACAAGATCCTCGGCTTCCGGCGCTCGCTCTTCTGGGGCGGCGGGCTGATGATCGCCGGCAGCCTGGTGCTCGCGGTCGACCCGAAGTCGCTCTTCTTCCTGGGCATCGCCTTCAACATCGTCGGCACCGGCTTCTTCAAGCCGAACATCTCGTCGATGGTGGGCGCGCTGTACAGGGAAGGTGACCCGCGGCGCGACGCCGGCTTCTCGCTCTTCTACTCGGGCATCAACGTGGGCGCGCTCGCCGGCGGCTACCTCTGCGTCACCATCGGCAAGAGCTATTCGTGGAACCTGGCCTTCGGGCTCACGTCCATCGTGATGACCATCTCGCTGCTCATCTTCGCGTACACCCGGCGCTCGCTGGGGCCCATCGGCCTTTCGCCGCGCGAAGCGGACCCGACCAGCCGCCAGAAGGCGTGGCCCGAGTGGGCGACGTACCTGGGCTCGCTGGCGCTCATCCCCGTGTTGATGGTGATGGTGTCGAAGACCGACCTCACCGACTCCTTCATGTACGCCATCGGGCCGGTGGCGCTCGTCTACCTCGGCTGGGAGATGACCAGGTTCTCCGGGTCCGAGCGCAAGAAGCTGATCGCGGCGATGGTGTTCATCCTCTTCTCCATCATCTTCTGGGCCTTCTTCGAGCAATCGGGCGGCAGCCTGTCGCTGTTCGCGGCCAACAACCTCGACCAGGACGTGTTTGGAATTCCGCTCGACCCCAACGGCGTCAACAACGCGGCCAACTCGCTGTTCGTCATCATCTTCAGCCCGCTCCTGGGCCTCGTCTGGGTGGCGCTGGCGAAGAAGAAGCTCGAGCCCGACACGGTGGTGAAGTTCGGCCTCGGCTTCCTCTTCCTCGCCGGCGCCTTCTGGCTGTTCTACGCGACGCGCTTCTTCGCGAACGAGCAGGGCATCACCTCGCTCGAGCTGTTCACGCTGGCGTACCTGGTCATCACCTTCGGCGAGCTGTGCCTCTCGCCCATCGGCCTCTCCATCATGACCAAGCTGTCACCCAGGCCGCTGCAGGGCGTCATGATGGGCATGTGGTTCCTCGCGTCGGCGTACGGCCAGTACGTCGCGGGCCTGCTGGGCGCCGGCATGACGAGCCCCGCGGAGAACGCGACCGCCATGGACAAGCTCGTCTCGTACACCCAGGGCTACCGGCAGCTGTCGCTGTACGCGCTGGTCGCGGGCGTGGTGCTCATCGCCATCGCCCCCGGGGTGCGCAAGCTGATGGGCGAGGTGAAGTAGCGCGCGCCGCACGTCGCTGTTCGCGCCCAACGCCGACCGGAGGTGCCCGCTGCGGACCATCGTCGTGTCCTCGGTGTTGCTGACCTCGTCACGGTGCGCTTCGTCGTGCGCTTCGCGCTGGCGTTCGCCCGCTGGGCGCGGCTGCACCGCGACGAAGTGAGCGGCTCCATCCAGGGCGCCTCCGTGCGCGACTCGCTCGGTGAGTGGGTCGACGCCGTGAGCGACAGCCCGCCGTGGTTCCCCTTCGAGGGGACGGGACACCTCGGCGGCGACGGTACTGGAAGCGTTGGCTCAAGCTCGCGCCGACCACGGCCCGTGCGACGGCGGTACCGGCGGCGGTGTGTGCGAGCGACGCAGCCCAAACGTCCCGACGCCTCCCGACGGGTACTGGCTTGCGACTGTCCGGGTGCCGCGCGGGACGACTACCAGTTCGGGCGCTTGAGCTCGTTCGTCGGCGCCTCAGCGGTGGTGTCGAGGAAGCCGAAGTCGGGTGCCGCGGTGGACTCCGGCGCGGGCTCGGCGACCGAGTCGCTCTCCGGCGCGGCAGCCTTCGCGGGCGCCTCGGTCTTCGTCACGGGCTCGGCCTTCGCCGGCGCCGCGGCCTTCGCCGGCTCCGCCTTCGCGGCGGGCGCGGCGTCGGGACGCAGCGGGCGGGAGAGGTTCGGCAGCGGCGCGAGCTCCTCTTCGGCGTCGACGGCGCGGGTCGCCGGCTCCACCGTGGCCGGGCGCGGCGCCGGCACCACCGTCGGCTCCGCGTGCGCGGTCGCCAACGTGAAGGCGACGAGCAGCAGCGCGAGGATGGCGCCGCCCAGGCCCCCCGCCACCAGGATGACCTGCCGACGCGAGCGCTGCAGCGCCTCCACCTCGTCGGCGGACAGCGTCACCGCGCCGGCCTGCGCCAGCTCGTGCGACACCGAGATGGTGTCCGTCATCTGCACCGCCGGCGGACTCACCGCGACGGCCTCAGCCACCGGGGCCGACGTCGCCGTCGCCGCGTCCACGGCCGCCTTCGCCGTCGGGCCGGAGGGGCTGGCCTTCACCGCCGCGTCCACCGCCGCCTTCGCCGTCGGGCCGGAAGGGCTGGCCTTCTCCGCCGCGTCCACCGCCGCCTTCACCGGCGGGCCGGAAGGGCTGGCCTTCACCGCCGCGTCCACCGCCGCCTTCGCCGTCGGGCCGGAAGGGCTGGCCTTCACCGCCGCGTCCTCCGCCGCCTTCGCCGTCGGGCCGGAGGGGCTGGCCTTCACCGCCGCGTCCACCGCCGCCTTCGCCGTCGGGCCGGACGTCTCGGTCTTCACCGGGTCGAGCTTCGGGCCCGAGGTGCTGGTCCTCGAGGCCTCAGCCTTCGCCACCGCCGCGCGCTTCACCGTGTCGGCGACGCCCACGTCGGCGTCAGCGGGCACGTCGTTCTCGCGCGACCGGCCGGGCCCGGCGGGCACCGCCGGGGTCTCCAGCGACGGGCGGCGAAGGAGCGCGTCTGCCGCGGCGAGCAGCTCGGGCGGCAGCTTCACCACGGGGAACTCGGGCACCGTGGGCAGCGCCGCAGGCGTCGGAAGCTCGGCGAACACCTCGGCGACCTCGGCCGCGGTGGGCCGCTGCGCCGGGTCCCTCGACACCATGCGGGCGATGGTCGAGCGCCACGGGTCCGGCAGCACCATCGGCACGCGCGGCGACCACTCGCCCTGGGCGACCTGGTGCACCACGGCCAGGGTGGTGGAGGCCTGGGGCATGGGCGCGCCCGCGGCGATGCACAGCACCGCGCCCAGCGCGTAGACGTCCGACGCCTGGCTGGCGCCCTCGCCGCGCGCGCGCTCCGGCGCGAGGAAGGGGGCCGTCTTCACCAGGTTCTGCATCAGCCGGTTCTCGCCGCGGCGATCCGTCAAGCGGTTCGCGATGACGAGCGGCATGTCCCAGAGGTACGCGCAGTCGGGCTCCACCAGCAGCACCGAGTCGGTGCTCATCTCGCCGTGCACCACCCCCTGCGCGTGCACGGTGGCGAGCGCGTCCGACAGCTGCGCGCCCAGGCGAATGACCCGGTCCACCTCGAGGCGCTCACCGGCGAACGTCGAGAGCAGCGCGCCTTCGGGAAAGTCCATGGCCACGAAGGCCGAGCCGCCGACGTGCCCCGTCTGGCGAATGCGCGGCAGCATGGGGTGCTCGGGCAGCTTCGCGCACGCCTTCACCGCGGCCTCGCCGTTGGCCTCGAGCGGCAGCCAGCGCACGGCCAGGCGGCCACCCGACTCCGCATCCTCCGCGCAGTCCAGCCGACCAATGCCGTCGCAGCGCAACGGCGCCCGAATGCGAATGCGAGGATCCAACGACGACTCACCCATGGTCTTCGGCCCCTTCCAAAGACACGTAAATTCAGGAACTTTGAAGCGTCAGCGCCCCTCCACCACGACGCCGGCGGACCCACCCCATACCACTCTGGCGCCCACCTGCACACCCCCCCCCAGCACCCCGTTCACCTGGAGGAGGCTGGCGCTCCACTGCGCGCCGTCGAAGCGGACGATGTCGCTGCGGTTGCCGTTGATGACGGTGCCGTAGACGTCGGCCGGGCCGCGCACGACGAGGCCTTTCATGCCGGTGCGCGCCGGCAGCGTCGTCCAGGCGCCCGTGTCCAGCTTCGCGAAGACGTTGTCGCCCGCGACGAAGACGACGCGGCCGGCGAGGCCGACGCCGGTGAGGGCCTTGGTGACGTTGGGCACCAGCGGCGCGACGCTCCATTGCCCCTGCGCGAAGACGAGCACCGTGCCGTCGAGGCCGGTGGCCGCGGCGAAGCCCGGCGCGCAGTCGACGGCCAACAGGTCCTTCGTGGTGGGTGACGCGACGCTGGTGACGCCGCTCGCGGTGACGCTGCCGATGGCGCCGCCGGTACCCACCACCCAGCCTTCGGTGTCCGAGACGCGACACAGCGCGTTCCAGGTGACGCCCGCGGCGGTGGTGCCCAGCTGGGTGTAGCCGCTCGCCGGCAGCACCCGGTACACCGCGCCGCCGCCGTTGGAGAGGCGCCCGGCGATGAGGACGCCGGTGCCGCGGCGGGACTCCACCGCGTTGATGACCAGGTCCACCGGCGGCCGCTGAAAGTGGTACGTGGCGGCGCCCGAGGCCAGCGTCGCGACGTCTCCGTAGATGCTGGCGAGCGCCAGCGTGCCGGCGGCGTCCAGCGAGGCGCCGGCGAGGTCCTCTCCGACGTCGAGCGCCTGGTCGACGACGATGCTGCGGCGGAAGATGTTGTTCGAGCCGGCGGTGTCGTTCACCTCGGCGACGATGACGCCGGTGGCCTCGGTGGGGCTCAGCACCTCGCGGCCCATGTACGTGTCGAGGGCGACGGTGGCGGTGACGGTGCTGCCCGAGCGCGAGAGGCGGTACAGGTGGCCGACATTCTGCCCGCTCGACGAGGTGAGGACGTACACCTGCCGGCCCGCGCTGCTGCTGCTGGACTGCGCGGTGATGCCCACGACGCCGCCGCCCGTCAGCGCCGGCGCCACGGACTGCGCGGTGAAGGTGCCGATGTTGGAGTGCCCGAAGAGCGCGTCGTCACTCTGCCCCGCGAGGGCCTCGGACGTGAGCGAGCTGGGCGCGTCGAAGCTGCCGCCCAGCGCGTCGAAGCCCAGCGCGTCGGACCGCGTGTCCACGAGCCAGTTGGGGGTGGCGCCGCCGGGGAAGCGGTACGCGATGCAGCTCTGCCCGCCGCACGTGCCGGCGATGCGCTCGCGGCCCGACTCGTCGAGGAAAGCCGACGTCATGACGAACGGCCCGTCCCCCCCGGGGAGGTTGCCCGTCTGCCAGCCCGTGCTGGTGAGGTGCCACCAGGTGCCCGAGTCGTCGGCGACGAGCACGTCCGACTCGCCGCGGCCCGACAGGCCCACCAGCTTCGCGTTGCCGTTGCCGGGGATGGTGCTGGCGAGCAGCGAGTTGGCGCCCGGCCGGTACGCCCACACCGTCTTGTTGTCGCCGACGATGTACGCCAGCGTGCCGGTGACGAAGTGGACGCGGTTGAGGCGCGCGGTCGACGGCGTGTTGGCCACCTCGGTCCAGGAGGAGCCGTTCCACCGCGCGATGCGGCCGCCGGCGCCCACCGCTACCACGTTGTTGCCACCGGAGTTGGGCGCCTGGTCGATGGCGGTGATGGCGAAGCGCACCCGCGGGCCCACCTGCGCGAAGGCGGCCGCCGGCACGACGCACGCGCCGGCGTTGCAGCCCCCGGAGCACGTCACGTCGATGGCGGCGTACTGGCACTGGCCCGTCGAAGGCTCGCAGGTGCCGGTGCTGGCGAAGGTGCGTTGCACGTTGCCCATGCACACCGGCGCGGGCGGCGTGGTGCACGTCTTGCCCGCGCAGAGGTCCGCGCCCATGCACACGCCCCCGGCGCAGCCGTTGGGGCAGTTCACGTCGGTGGACGCGTAGCTGCACGTCCCGCCGCTGCAGGTGCCCGTCTGCGCGTACGTGCGCAGCGTGTTCGCGTCGGCGCAGGCGGCCGAAGGCGGCGTGAGGCAGGTGACGTTGGCGCACGGGTCGACGCACGCGCCCGCCGCGCAGCCGCCCGGGCACGCGGTGTCGGACGGCTCGTACAGGCACATCGGCTGCCCGCTGCCCGAGTCGCACCGCCCGGGGAAGGTGCGCAGCGTGGTGGCGTCGGCGCACACGGCGGCGGGCGGCTCGTCGCACACGAAGCCGTCGCAGGGCCCGGTGCCGGCACGGCGGCACACGTCGAGGACACAGGTGTAGCCGTTGGGGCACACGCCGCCGGGGTCGCAGCGGTAGCCCTCCGGGTCGAAGCGGACGTTGGCGTTGCAACCCGCCAGCGCCAGCGCGACGACGGCGAGGGCGCGCTTCACTTCGCACCCGCCTTCATGCCCGGCTCCGGCATGGAGAAGACGAACATGAGCGCGCCGCCGGCGATGGCCGCTCCGCCCACGCCGAACAGCACGTTGGCGGCGGTGGCCTTGCCGTTGGCCGCGTCGGCCAGGCCCTGCGCCTCGCTGACGGTGAGGCTGCGGTCGCTGGACAGCCGCGACGCGTCGCCGCCCGAGGCGAGCCCCAGCGCCAACCCGGCGATGAGCATCGCGACGCCGGCGCCGGCGGTGGCGTAGCTGGCGATGCGCAGCTTCGATGGGGCCGGGCCCTGCGGCGCGTCGTAGCCCTTCGCGAGGAGCTCGGCGGGCAGCGCGTTCTCCATCGGCACCAGCGGCGGCTGCAGCGGCTCGAAGCTGACCGTCTCGGTGCGGCCGGTGACGATGTGCACCATCATCGTGCGGCGGCCGCCCGGGAAGTCGGCCGACACCTCGTACTCACCGGGCGGGAGGAAGAGCGCCACCGGCGGCTCGGGGAAGACACGGCCCTCGACGGTGACGGCGGTGGCACGCGGCGCGTCCAGCTCGAGAAACCCCTGCCCGTCGGCCTCGGCCTTCGCCAGCGCGGTGCCCACCTTCTCGGCCACCTCCAGCGTGTCCGGCGCGCTCGGCGCACGCTTCATGTAGAGCCGGTAGTAGTACGTCGTGTACGCGTCGTCCCCGAGCTTCTCGAAGCACTTGGCGAGGTCGAAGGCCACCTCCGGCGTGACGCGCTGCCGGTCGGCTTCCTTGAAGAGCGCCACCGCCGCGCCGTAGTCGCCGGCGCGGAACTGGGCTTCGGCGCGCTCGAACAACGCCTTGAAGCGCTCGGACTGCGCCTCCCCCGGCATCGGGACCGCCAGAATCGCGAGGCTGAGCAGCGGCAACCACACAGCGTTGTCCCCGGGCAAGAAATCGGACCGTCGCCCATACACCACCGCTGGACCGACACACAACCACCGTGCCCGACACGGTGGGACAGCGCCGGCTATTCGAGCCAGGGGGTGACTTCGTCGATGGACAGGGTGTGCTCGAAGCGGATGTCCAGCGGGGAGCCGGCGGAGACGACGACCCACCGGGCGTCGGGCGAGGCCTTGATGGCCACCTCGCGGTCGGAGAGCCGGCGCACCTGCGGCCAGGTGCCGCTGCGGACCTGTTCCCGGGCCTCCACCTCCACCTCGAGGGCGAACTCGGATGGGCTCTTGGGGAGCGCGGGGAGCGCGAGGAGCGGCTTCGTCTCGGGCGGATCCGTCTCCGAATGCACCGACGTCCGCATCGCGTTGGGCGACAGGCGCGGCTGCTCGGCGCGGCGGGTGCGGTGCATCTCCACGCGGATGAGGTCGGCGATGAGGTCGACGTCCTCCGGCACCAGGTCGAGCGCCACCTTGAGGCAGGCGATGGCCCGGTGGTCGTGGCCTTCCTGCGAGTAGACGCTGGCGGCCATGCGGTACGACGCCATGGCGTCGCGCAGGCGGTGCAGCTTGCGCAGCGTGTCCGCGTGCTTCACCCACAGCGCGGCGTCGCGGGGGACCCGGGTGAGCGCCTGGCGCAGGAGCACCTCGGCTTGCTCGAACCGCCCGCGCGCCAGCGCGTCGTTCGCCTTGTCCTTCAGCGCCCGCAGGTCCACGGCGGAGGCTGCGATAGCGCCGTCACAGCCCCGTTGTCACGCAGACGAAGCTGCGTTCTGCGGTCCGCACGCCGCGGAATTACAGCGCGCCGGAGTTGCCGCCGTACTCGGTGGCGTTGGAGCCGAACGCGTCGCCGATGTCGATCTCCACCTCCACGCGCGCGGTGGTGAAGTTGGGGGCGGTGTTGGTGTAGCCGTAGAACCCGTTGGCCTGGATCGTATACCGGTTGGCCGTCGTCCCGGGCTGCATCGACTTGTAGACGACCCATTCCCACTGGAGGCCACCACCCTCCCGCAGCGGCACGGTGGCGGGCCCGGGCGGCTGCACGCGCATGATGCAGTTCACGTTGGCGCAGTTGGCTGCCCCGTCGGGTGGTGGGCGCGCCGTCAACCCACCGGGGTTGATCTGGTTCCCCCGAATCGCGCGCACGGCGTCCATCGCCGCCGCCTCGGCGCGCATTACCGCGATCTGCTGGCCCGACACTGCCAGCGCGGTGCGCCCTGTCTGCTCTGCCTGGGCCATGAAGCCGACGGCGACGATGCCGAGCACCAGCATGATGAAGAGCGCGACGATCAACACGAACCCGCGCGGCCGACGAGCCAGTCTCCGGTCGGTCATGGCACCACCTCGAAGTTGTGGACATAGAAGGCGGAGAACTGCTGCGAGCGCAGGTACCCGTCCTTACTGGCGACGGGCATTTCGGCGTGGTCGAACGCGGCCGGTCGCCGCAGGTCGTCGCTCATCGTCGAGCGGCCCGTGCTCAAATCGTGCGCCGCACGCTGGCCGATGCCGGTGACCACCACCCGCGCGCCTCGAACGCGCGAGGTCCACACCGCGATCGCCGGATCGCTGACCGTGTCGATGGTCCGAGTCGTGCCGAGGTCCGGCTCGAGCTGGTCCGGCGGCATCGTACAGGAGCTGGGGCCCACGGCGTCGTCGCAGTAGCAGATGCGCGCGCCACCGGTACCCGTACAGCTCGCGCCAGAACCGGTCGCACTGATGAGCGAGTTGGGATCCGAGTACCCCAGCGAGACCTGGAGGTCTTCAACGCCCTCCTGCACCACCTGCGGGGCGCCGAAATCGCCGCGCAGGTCCGATTCCTGGCGGTACAGCGCGTACTCGTTCGGATCTGCGCCGATGCGCCCGCACACCATGAACCGAACGCGACGTTGGAGCCGGTAGACGCGCGTCCCCCCCGTGCCGCCCGGAATGGGGCACACCACGGGGTAGGCATTGGGGTCGGTGATGCGCTGGAGGTTTCGGTCGACCAGCTCGATGGTGATGCTCGGCCGCAAGCCATCGGCCGCCAACACCCGGCCTACGCAAGCGCGCTGGTCCGGCCCTGAGAGCGCGACGATTGAGCCCACCGCGCCGCTGAGGAACTCCGCCGTCTCAAAGGGCAGGCCCAGCGTCCCCAGCGCAATCTCGTACTCGGCGGGCGGGTTGGAGTTGATCAAGCCCTCCGCCCGACCGGGCCCCACCAGTTCGAAGCCGTGGATGACTTCCAGGACGTCCGTGCCCGGCACCAACCCCACCGTGCCGCCCGCGCAGTTGCCCCCGACGGTGATCGGCGCAGGCCCGCTCAGGCTCGTCGTGGCGTCGACGTTGTTGTAGTGCCGAAGCGCGAAGGCCGGGACGGGGAAGCGGTAGCCCGCGTTCGTCAGGTCCGCCTGGATGATGGCGGTGGCCAACATGGCCGCGTTCGTCGCCTCGAGGCGACGCTCCGACGCGCGCATCTGCCGGGACATCGCCACCAGCACCGCGACCGCCGCGCTCACCACCAGCGATGCCACCGCGACGGTGACCAACAACTCGATCAGCGTCATGCCGAGCGCCCGACGGGCTCCCCGCCGCGCCATCGCCCTCGTCCTCGTCCTCATGGCCCGCCTCCGTCCGGCGACTGCGCCACGACACCCCACACCTCGGTCTGCAACACGGTCTGGAACGGGGGCGGCAAGCTCGAGTTGTACTCGACGCGGACGCGGATGTCGTAGGACGCGAAGCCGCCGTCGGCCGTGCCGTCGAAAATGTCGATGATGCGCCCGTACCGCCGGCCCGCACCGTCGTACGTCACGCCACCGTCGAGCCCGGTGCCCGCAGTCAGCCCTTCGTAGCGCGCCGCCGCCACCTCGGCGAGCGTCTGCTGTGCCAGTGAGGTGGCCGTCACTGCGACGTTCCCGTCTCGCTCCGCGTTGGCCGCGCGCGAGAGCAGCGCCACGACGCCGACCAGCGCGAACAGGAGCAGCGCAGAGGCCACCAGGACCTCCAGGATGCTCGAGCCTCGAGTCCCGGCGCGCATCAGTTGACCCTTGGCGAACTCGCGGGTCGCACCCGCATCGTCACCCCCAACTGCGGGTTGTTGCCCGGCGGGACGGACTCCTCGAACACCACCAGGACGTCCGTGGCGTCAAAGACGTTGTTCACCACGAAGTTCCCCATGCCGCCCCCCGTCATGTCGACGAAGATGCTCCGGCGCCCCAGGCGATCGAAGCCGAAGGTGATCGCGTCATTGGCCATGTGCGCACCGCCCACCAGGCCGGGCGGGGGCCGCACCTCCACCTGCGCCCGCAGGAACGGGTCGTCGGGCGACCACTGCTCCGACTCGACGATCCGGTCCCCCGCCTCGAAGAAGGCGTTGGTCGAGTCGCAGTCGGCCTTCCTCACGATCGCCACGGTGCCCGGCGTTCGGGGGAACCCCTGCGGCCCCGCCCCCGTGTACGTCGGCCCGTTGAGCTGTGCGAAGTGCGCGCACCCGGCGGTGATGGATCGCTGCCGGGCCAGGCCGATGGCGGCGTTGACCGTCTTGGCCGCCGTGTTGACCCGCGAGCTCTTGAGCATCTGCACGGTGAAGCCCGCGGAGAGCGCCCCGAGCACGCCGACGATCGCCACCACGACCATGACCTCCAGCAGGGTGACGCCGCGGCGTCCCCGCCTCCGGGGCCGGTTTTCGGCTGGCGTCACCGCACCCTCCGCCACGACCGGATGTCGCCGGTCTCGATGGTCGGCCGCACCGTCTCCTTCCGCGGCGGACCGTTGACGTTCGAGGCCGTCCAGTAGAGGTTCTCGCCCACGGTCACCAGGTCCGACGGGATGCCGACGCCCTCATACTTGAGGACGGAGGTGGCCGTACCGTCAGGGCTGACGAGGCACTTCACCAGGTCGCCCGACAGCGGGTTGAAGCAGTAGAAGAACGCGTCGCCGGCGTTCTCGCAGGGCGAGGTCGACTCGGGCGGGAGGTAGGTCGCGACGATGAGGGCGCCGCTGACCATCGCCGGCTCCCCCACCACCTGCTCGCGCTCGTTGATGAACTGGTTCACCCACAGCGGCGCGCCGTCGTCGTGGCCGTCGTCGTGCCGGTTGTCGTCGTGGATCGCGTAGAAGTAGTTCCACTTGAACTCGCTGCGCGGGTTGCCGGGCTGCACGCCGTCGCCCGTGCCGACGAAGTAGTCGGGCACCAGCCGCGACGGATCATGCACCGCCGCCGACCGCGGGCGCACGTAAATGGGCAGCCGGCGCGACAGGGGCAGCTTCTCGCCCGCCCAGGGGTCCGGGCTGCCGTTCTGGTGGACTGCCAGGGGGTCCGAGGTCACCTGCGTGTAGACGGGCGCGCTCGGGTCACTCAGGTCCTCCTTCACGCGGCGCACACGCACTTCCTTGTTGCCGGGCGTGCGGCTTGTTTCGCTCTTCGTGGGGTCGAAGAAGACGCGCGGCCGCCAGTCGTCGGGGTTCGTCCGCGCGTCGACCTTGATCTCGCCGCCTTCGATCTTCACCTTCTTGCGGAACCGGGAGATGTAGATGCGACCGTTGACCGTCCCGTACACCGCGTGGTCCATGTAGGGCGAGCCCGTGCGCGCCCAGAACGACGGCCGCGCTGCGAACTGGTTGTCCTCGCCGAAGATATCGTCGTCTACCATGTCGCCTTCGGCGTCGAACAGGCGGACCGTGTTCCCGGTGAGGGCGTTGAGCATGTACACCTCGTCGCCGTGCCCATCGCCGAGCGGTCCGTCCACGCCCTGCTCGCGCAGGCCGCCGCCGAACACCGCCAGGTAGATGTCCTTGGTGGGGCTCGTCTGCACGCGCCCGATGATGGGCGCGCTCACGGCGTAGCCGAAGTCGGAGCCGGGTACGAACGACCACATCTTCTTTGGATCGTCGGGCTGCGTGACGTCGAGCGCCATCATGCCGCGACCGCCGCGCCCGGTGGCGGCGATGGCCAGCGTCTTCCAGTTCGCCAGCGCACAGTTGCGGGCGTTGCCGTCCGCGTCGTCATCCGCGCACACGTCGGCGACGGCGATGTGGCCGTCCATGCCGTTGTAGTACCCGAGCATCTGCTTGAAGAGGTACTTGTGAATGGGCGACGGCACCCAGCCCCACGCCTCCGTGCCGTCGCGCGCAGCCACAGAGGTGTTCTCGCGGATTCCGCGCAGGAAGCCGTCGCTGGCCCCGACGAGGACGCGCTCTTCACGACCGGCCACGGCCGCCTGGTACGAGGCGTAGCTCGCCAGCGACGTCGAACCGGCCGGGCCGCCCCACGACGGGGGCAACACCGACTTGCCCACCACCACCGGGGCCGCGTGGATGATGGCGTTGAGGCGCGACTGTCGCTTCGGCGGGTTGGTCGTCTGGAAGTAGGGCTCCGCGTTGCTCTTGTTGCGCATGAAGCGGATGAGCCGGTCTTGCTCGAGGTCGGGGCTGCCGCCGGGCCCGTCGTCGGGGTACTGCGGGTGGTCGTCCAGGCGGTTATTGAGCGCGGCGTTGCCTTCGACGAAGTTCGTCTTCAGGCTCACCGACGGAATGTCGGTGAAGAGGTTGCGGTCCGCGTCGGTCATGTTGTTGTTGAGCTGCTCCGACAACTCCCAGCGCTGGTACAACGAGCCGTCCACCGCGCTGATGCCGTAGGCATAGAAGCGCCCCGGCCACTCGTTGGTGCCGGACATGCGGTCGAACTGCGACGCGTAGATGGAGCGACCGTCGGTCGAGATGACCGGCTTCGAGCGGCTGTAGGTGCCCTGGAGGATGCTCGAGAACACGCGGTTGAGCTCGGTGACGAGGCTCGCCTTGGCCGACGCGAAGTAGGCGCCCGTGGTACCACCGCTCGACGCCATCGCGTTGAGGAGCGCCGCGGCCGCCGGGTCCGCCGTCGCGTCACCGAACCCGATGACGTACGTCTTGGCGTCCACCTGCCGCCCGCCCGAATTGATGTGTCGCAGCGCGGTCACGGCGTCCTGGAGCCTGGTGGGGCTCAGCGAGCCGAGGTGCTCGTCGGCGTAGTGCGACGGCGTGTTCTCCGCACCGTCGGTGGCCAGGATGACGTAGTAGGGCCGGCACGTGGTGTTGCCGGTGAAGGTCGTGTCGCCCGGCAGCGACGCCTCGATGTACTTGCGCACGTTCTGCAGCGAGCCGTACAGCGGCGTGAAGTCGGACTTGTCATCGGGGTTGGGACCGCCGATGTCCGGCATGCAGATGCCGCGGCCCGACCACGTCATGCCCGACACGTTGGAGGTGCTGGGCTTTTCGCACTTCGACATCAGCTGCTTGAGCTGGCCGAGGTTGCCGGTGGAGTCATTGTCCGCCGGGAAACCGAGGAACATCTGCGCCGGGCTGTCGTAGGTGGCACCCACGCCGCTGTAGCCGTACGCCTTCCGGGCCGCGTTGGTCCAGTCGGCCGAGGTCAGGGGCAGGTACGGCCCGCCTGGCATCGTCGTCGGGTTGAGCGTGTTCGGCGCCGGGCGCGGGTCGCCGTTGATCTGGGCGATGTCGTTCGTCGCGCACGTCAGCGGGTCGTCGGGGTCCGTGCAGTCGAGGTAGCTGGATACCAGCTTGTACTGGATCGGTCCGGGGGGGCTGCCGTTGAGCCACGTGTAGCGATTGCGCGCCGGCTCCGCGGCGGGCGGGGTGCCGTAGTCCGACGCGACGCACGAGATGCCCGCGTTGCTCGCCGGGTTGCGCCCCGAGTTCACGCCGCTGCGCAGGGGGAAGTAGGAGGTGTTGGTGAAGTCGTAGTCGCCGATGCTGCCGTTGGTGTCGAAGCGGCCCTCGTCGCCGCGGTTCACACTCTTCGTCCAGCCCAGGAAGGTGCTGCCCGTCCTAGGGCTGCTGCGCAGGTAGCACATGGTGCCGGCGCCGAGGCAGTCGTCCCACGTGAGCGGGCAGTCGGCCTGGAAGGACGCATACGGCGTCGCCGGGTCGGTCACGTCACCAGTGGTCACCCGAGACGCCGCGCCCGCGAACTCGCCACCCTTCGTCTGGTAGCGGTACACGTAGCTGTACAGCTGCCGTGTTCCGGTGGTCTGCATGCGGTAGAAGAGGCACTGCTGATTCGTGGGGAACTGGAAGTCGAACCGGCGGATGGTGTTCGAGTAGGTGCAGTTATGCAGGTCGGGGCGGGGCGTTTCGAGCTGGTAACGCAGCCGGTCGTACTGACACCAGGTGATGGAGTTGTCGGTGGTGAAGACCTGGCTCTGGATGGTGTAGTTGCAGCGCTTCTTCGGCCGCGTCCACACCCGCTGACGCTTTTGGAAGCGACACTTGTAGATGGGCGTCTCGCCGCTCATGCCAATGAGCGTCGCGCCGCCGGGGCCCGAGCCGGCCTCGAAGCGGCCCAGCCCGTTCGTGCCCAGGTCGTAGGTGGTGCCGTTGGTGTAGCCAGTGCACGGCGGGTCCAGGTCGATCTTCGTCGTGCCCATGTTCGACTCGCTGGCGAACGGGCCGGAGAAGCCCGGGGGCGGCGTGGTGGAGCTGACCGGGTTAGAGGTTTCCAGATTGGGGGACGCCGTCTCGTTGAGGTTGGTGAGCGTGCAAGCGCCGGGGTTGGTGCTGCCGCGGCAGGTCCCCAGCTGGCTGGTCTGTCCCGTCCAGTCGCCGCTCGTGCCGTACACGGTGCCGCTCTTCGCGTCGGAGCCGTTGGCCGGGCAGCTCGAGCTTGCGCTGATGTCCTTGGCGACCGAATACGTGTTCGTGGCCCCCGCCGTGTACGGGAACGTCAGGCCAAGGTCGGAGCAGGCAGGCTGGCTGTTGCCGTCCCAGCGGGTCACGCTGGGCGCGCAGGCCGCCGTGCCCCCGACGGTCGGGGTCGCGGACGCCTGGAAGTTGCACTGGTTGTCGCCCAAGCCACAGGTCGGGCTGCGCTGCCAGGTTCCCAGGCCCGAAGCGGACGAGTAGGGGCCCGCCAGAGCCGGGCAGCTCGCGCTCGTTCGCAGCAACCGGTACGTGCCGAAAGTGCCGTTCAAGGAGCAGCTGCCGCCGGGCGGGACGGGCGACGGACAGTTGCCGACGTTTCTCCTGTCGGGCGCCTGCGGCACCAGCACGTCGTTGGTCAGCGTCACGTCGCACGGCCAGTTCGGCGTGCAGTTGTTGGTCGGCGTGTTGTTCGAGTAGCCGCCGGGCAACGGCAGCCCGCCGGTCGCGGCGGCGTAGTCGCCGGCGGTCATGAAGCGCTTGCGATTGCCGCCGTCGCTGTACCGCTGGCGAACGTTCAGCGTGCCGAGGCAGGCGGTCTGGTTGGTAATCGTCGAGGTGAACGTGTTGACGGCGCTGTCGACGCGGGAGGCGTGCTTGAAGGGCTGCGCGGCGGAGGGCCACGTGCTGCTGGGGTTGATGCAGTTGAACGGCATGCCATCGCCCGCGTTCGGACCACCGCCGCAGGTGCCGTCAAACAGGCCGTACCACGACTGCCGGCTGGTAAGCGTCGCACCTGGGCCGGCCGAATACATGTTGCAGGGATAGGCCCCCGTGCACTCGGCGCCGATGGTGGTAAAGTTCGTCCAGTTGTCGCCGTTCGCTGCAGCCGAGGTGCCGGACACCACGAGCGTGGGGCTCGTCATCGAAACGGTGGCGGGGTCGACGGCCGGGGCGCACGTGGTCCCAGCCGCGTAGTTTCGCACGTAGCAGGTGCCTCCCAGCGGGCAGGTTGCCGGGTCCGCCGCGAAGCCGGTGGTGGTGTACGTACTACCGCTGACGCAGGAGGCGCCCAGGTTGGTGGACATCGTGAAGGTGCCCGGGTCCGCGTTGGGGCTGTAGATGCGACACGTCTGCACGGACGTGGGGTTCACCATGTCGACCGTGAGGTTGTAGGCGTGGTTGGAGTTCGCGGGGCATCGCCGGTGGTGACTGTTGGCGACGCCACCGCCGAGCTGCACGCCGGTCGCCACGTCACCCACCGCCGTGACTCCGCCGAACTGCGTCGGCGTCGTACCGGTGCGCGGGTAGTACAGCGTAAACCCAGGCTTGAACATGGCGTCGTACCAGCACTTCGTCTGCCGGGTGTCCACCGGCGTGTAGCGGGCGAGGTACTGGTAGTACGAGGCGAGGCCGATGCGGACCTCGTCAGTGTGCGACCTCAACACGTCGTAGACGACGTTCTTCGCGATGCAGAACTTGCTGCGGCAGTTGCCCAGCGGGTCCGTGTCTGGGTCGACCTGCGTGTCGTCCGACGGGTAAAACCCGAAGTTCGACTGGAACGCCGGGTCCTCCTGCATCGATGTCGACGAGTCGAAGATGACGAAGACGCGCGGCTTCACAGGCGCCCCGGACTCGGGCAGGGACACTTGCGCCAGCGCGGACGCGGAGGCGAGCAGCATCACGACGAAAAGTGAGTGAATGTAGGCGCGCATAGAAGTCCCTCGGTGAGTCGCAGGGGGCTGCACAGATCGTGCACGGTCGCAACCGCTTGAAGTCGCGGATCAGCGGCAGCTTCGCGCAAGTTGGTTCGGTACGAAACTTTTGCGAAGCCGCACCGGGATGCATGTGCGCGAGAGCCGGAGGTGTCGGCCTTCGCTGGGCTGGGCAACCCGCCCAAAGAGAGCGGCGCGCGCGGCGGCGAGCGGCTACACGCTGGGCTTCCCGCATGGCGAAGGCGAAGGACCGCACGCTGTCCACCCGCGAGCTGCTCGCGCAGTTGCCGCGCGCGCTGTCGCTGGTGTGGCAGGCGGATCGCTCGAGCGCGCTGGGGCTGGCGGCGTTGACGCTGGTGCAGGCGGCGCTGCCGGCGTCGATGGCGTGGGTGGCGAAGCTCATCCTCGACGCGGTGGTGGAGGCGGCGCAGCACCCGTCGGAGGCCGCGCGCGCGCAGGTGCTGCGCTACGTCGGCTGGGAATTGGGGCTCGCGGTGGCGACGCTGCTGACCGGGCGGCTCTACGCGTACGTGCGCGAGCTCTTGCGCGTGAACCTGGGCCGCCTGCTCAACGAGCGGCTGCTGGAGAAGGCACTGACGCTGGGCCTCGAGCACTTCGAGGACTCCGAGACGTACGACGTGATGCAGAACGCGCGGCGCGAGGCGTCGATGCGGCCGTTGTCGCTCGCGCTGGACGCGGTGTCCGTCGTGAAGAGCGGGCTGATGTTGGCGAGCTTCGCCGTGCTGTTGTGGACCATCAGCTGGTGGAGCGTGCTGGTGCTGCTGGTGGCGGCGGTGCCTTCCTTCCTCGCGGAGACGAAGCTGTCGGGCGACGCGTTCCGGCTGTACTCGTGGCGCGCGCCCGAGGCGCGGCGGCTCAACTACCTGGAGTGGATCCTCACGCGCGACTCGCACGTGAAGGAGGTGAAGCTGTTCGGCCTGGGCCCTACCGTGCTGGGTCGCTACCGGGCGCTGTTCGAGAAGTTCCTCGGCGAGGACCGGAAGCTCGCGCGCAAGCGGCTGTGGCTGGGGACGCTGCTGGGCGTGCTGTCGCTGGCGGCGTTCTACGTCTGCTACGTGCTGGTGGCGGGGCGCGCGGCGGACGGCCACATCACCGTGGGCGACCTGACGCTGTACCTCGCGGTGTTCCGCCAGGGGCAGCAGGCGTTCGAGGCGGTGCTGGGCGCGGTGGCGCGCATGTACGAGGACGCGCTGTTCCTCTCGAACTTGACCGGCTTCCTCGACCTGAAGGTGGAGGTCGAGCAGACGCGGGGCGAGCCGAAGGCGCTGCCAAAGGGCCCGCACGCGCTGAAGCTGGAGAACGTGTCCTTCAAGTACCCGGGAAAGGACGGCTGGGCGCTGAAGGACGTGTCGCTGACGCTCAGGCCCGGCGAGAAGCTGGCGCTCGTCGGGGAGAACGGCGCGGGGAAGACGACCCTCATCAAGCTGCTGCTCCGCTTCTACGAGCCGACGGAGGGGCGCATCACCTACGGCGGCGTCGACGTGCGCGAGCTGGACGTGCGGGGGCTGCGCGAGCGCGTGGGCGCGGTGTTCCAGGACTTCGTGCGGTACCAGTTCATCGCGGCCGAGAACATCGGCGTCGGGCAGCCGGCGCTGCTCGAGGACCGCGCGGCGGTGGCGGCGGCCGCGGAGAAGGGCGGCGCGGCGGAGGTCATCGAGTCGTTGCCGGAGAAGTACGAGACGATGCTCGGCGGCTGGTTCGAGAAGGGCCACGAGCTGTCCGGCGGGCAGTGGCAGAAGCTGGCCATCGCGCGGGCCTTCATGCGCGACGCGGAGGTGCTCATCTTCGACGAGCCGACCGCGGCCATCGACGCCGAGGCCGAGGTGGCGCTGTTCGAGCGCTTCAAGGCGCTCTCGAAGGACCGGACCGCCATCATCATCTCGCACCGGTTTTCCACCGTGCGCATGGCGGACCGCATCGCGGTGCTGGAAGGCGGGAAGCTGACGGAGCTGGGCCGCCACGACGAGCTGCTGGCGAAGGGCGGTCGGTACGCGCGGCTCTTCACGCTGCAGGCGCAGGGCTACCGCTGATGGCGCCGAAGGCGAAGCTCAGCGCCGCGTGAGCAGCCGCGCTCCGGCCACCAGGTCGAACTCGACGTAGACCTTCGGCGGGTAGACGCTGAAGTCCTGCGGCGTGGCCTGGGCCGAGTCGTACACGGTGTCGATGCGGGGGTTCATCCCCGGGTACACGCGATAGATGCGGTCGCGGCCGGCCTCGCGTGCGATGTAGTAGTACCGCCGCTGGTCGTCGATGAACGTGTTGGGGTTCATCGCGTACGTCGCCAACTCCACTGCCACGCCGCTGGGGCGGATCTGAAGGAGCGACGACGCCTGGAGGATCCAGAAGCTGCCGTCCGGAAGGGCGCGCACCGGGAACCAGACGTTGGAGGTCGGCAACGTCACGGATTGGGTCGTCCCGTCCGCGAAGATGAGCTGCGCCGTCTGCGGCGTCGGCGCGACGAGCGCCGTCTCGTCGTAGCCGATGAGCCGCGTGTCCGTCGGCAGCGTCAGCGGCGTGCTGCCGAGGTACCAGTTGCCCGTGTTCGGCAAGGTGCCACACCGGTAGGCGTACCGGCCCACGCCATACTCGAGGAGGCCGGTCACGTACTCCGTCCCCGTGCAGCCGGGGGAGTCGATGCGGGTGTCGTTCGCCCGGTAGTCGGTGGGGTACGCGGAGCCGCTGCCAGACATCGCGAACGAGTCCGCGCGGTGCTCGAAGCCGCTGCCCACCACGTTACCGCTGCGGTTGATGAAGTCGGCGCCGATGGATTCGAAGCCGACCTGCACCTCGGTCGGGCGGTCCACCGGAGCCATTCCCACCCCATACGTCCCGAGGAAGCCCATCACGAACACGCCGTTCGGCACGCCTGCGTCCGTGCTCGTCGTCCCGGCGTCGACGGGCGCCAGCCGGACCCGCCGCTCCCCCTGAACGACCTGTCCGTCGATGTTCCACTCGGCGCTGATGCGCACCGAGGCGCCGGGCTGGCACCTGTCGTCGACCGCCACGTTGCAACTGAAGGTCGTCCGCGCGGCCCCGAACGAGTCGAGGGTCAACGTGGTGTCGGCCAGTGTCCCGGCGGCCGCCTGGAGTGTAACCGTCCCTTTGCCGACCTGGCCCGTGTCGTCGGAGGCAAGCACCGAGACAGTGCACGACTGGCCCGCGTTGTTGATGATGCTCGGGTCCAATGAAACCGACAGGTCGTAGAGGGGAACGCCGCACGACGCCGAGACCGCCAGCACGCCGGCCACGAACCCGATGGAGGCGACCCGGAGGACGCTTCGCTTCATGTGCGCATTGTGTCGGGAACCCCGCGCCGAGGGAAGGGCGGCGCGAGCATGGGGGCGCAGTGTTCCGGGGACTTCGTGCGGCATCGCGGTGCTGGAAGGCGTCGTGGCGTCTGATCTGAAGCCTCCTCATGGCGCCGCGACGACGCGTTCATAGTAATTCATGAAACCCGCGTGATTGTCGTAGATGACGAAGTCGTCGGGCTCCCGAAAGTAGTAGATGATGTGGTTGCCCGTGGCGATCGCCTCACTCTGGAAGATCTGATTCGACTCGGTGTGGCGGATGACCGGCGGTCCAGCGGCATGGAAATCGATGAAGGTGCCAGGCTCGATGGGTTCCTGCCTCATGTTGTGGCCGTAGGTCGGCTCGATGATGTCTGACCGATAGTGCTGCCAGATGCCGCGAAGTTGCGCCGGCTGGAGCGACATGATCGCCTTGGAGACCGGGTCGTCCCTCTTGCCGACTTCCGGGCCGGAAAACAGGTTCGGCACCCCCTCGACGGGCCCGGTGAACATGCCGCCGCGCAGTGCGCTGTCACCGACGTGGTCGAGGTAGCGCGTCTTGTAGAAGCGGAAGCGGACGTCGACCAGCTCGATGGTCTGCGACCTATCGCCGACGAGGGTCACGGGCGTCGAGAAGGTTCCCTCGGTGACGAGGCCGTCCTGTGTGATTCGCAGCGTTCCCTGGTCGCCCCCGACCGTGGCGCCGATCGCCGCGTGCACGGGCGACGAGTAGACGCGCGTGCCCTTCGCGAGCATGACATGCCAGGAGCGAGACAGTCGCTCGCTGCCGTCGGACCCGTAGGGAATGATGCGTTGGGCCGGCGCATCGATGGCGAGCCACAGCTGGACCCGCCCCGTTGCCGTGAGGGGTCCGCTGGCGCGAAACACATGGCGGCCCCCGTGTTCGGCCGCGTGATCGAGCCGGATGCGCTCGCCGTCGAGCGTCAACTCGAAGAAAGACTCCTTCACCGCAGCTACCCGCTGAGACGTCGACGGAGAACAGCCCACCGTGAAGACGAGACTGGCCAGCGTGAAGGCGAGGCACCTCATGGCAGCTCCGAGTCCGGCGGGGGCTCACCGCTGTGTTTCTCGATGCCCGAGAACACGAAATACCCCTCGAGAATGGGAAAAAGCAGGTAGCGATTGGCGACGAGGGCCCCGGGGTCGACACGGAGATGTCCGGCCAGGCGCCCAGCGGCGACGTCGACATCGCTGAACTCGACGATGGCCCGGGGGGCGAGGGCGTCGTTCTCGTTCACCCGCCAGGCGTTGTCGATGAAGACCACCGTCGTCTCCTTCCCCGGGCACGGGGCGGTGAACTCTCCGCGGAGGCGACCGGGTTCGATTCTTCCATAGATGACCTGCATCCGGGGCGCGTCGTCGACGACCGAGACGATGGGCTCGTTGCGGAAGCCATCGAGGCGCACCTCGAGAGCCGTCACACAGGAGGACTCGATGGCATCGCCGTCGGACTTGAGGGCGGTGGTGCCGCCGAAACGCACATGGAATGTACCGTCGGACCGCTCCCACGCACGCGCGAAGAGCGTCTCGCGGTCGAAGTGGTCCAGGCTCGATTGACTGAGAGTGAAACGAACCCGCATGTCGCTTTCGCAGGCGCTGGCGGTGAGGAGCACCAACGCGGCGACAACCGCCTTCCAGATGGGTCCCATTCGAAAAGCTGCTCCCGTCGGCGAATGAGAAACAGGGGAAAGCCTGCAAGAAAAAGCGGACCAGGCCGGCTGTCAACGACAGGCCGGCGGCACGAAGTCCGGGTCCACCAGGCGGCTCGCGAGGCCCGACACGGTGCCGAAGCGGGCGCCCGCGTCCCAGGGCTCGAAGAAGAAGAGCGACGCCTCGGTCCAGCCGGCGTCGGCGGTGATGAGGCCTGCGGTGGTGAGGTCGCCCACCAGCGGCCGCCCCGGCTCCCCGGCATTCACCATCGGCGGCACGCGCGGCACCGGATTGAAGGCGCAGGTGTCGAGGCACGCCGTCACCGGGTTGCAGCGCGACTTCTCGACGTAGCCCGCGTGCTTGCCCTTGCTGGCGTACATCACCGGCTGGCCCCCGTCGGTCAACTCGCACGCGGGGAGACCACCGCAGCGCCCGCACTGCGTCACCTGCTGGCAGAGGGTGCCCTGGTGGCCGATGGACTTCATCGTTTTGATGCCCAGCGGCGGCGGCAGCGCGGGGTCGACCGTCACGCCGAAGTCCTCGTTGTCGCCGACGTGGCCGGTGAGGCCGCAGTCGCGCTCATAGAGGTGCGCGTAGAAGAGGAGCACCAGCGTCGGGTCGTCCGGGTGCGGGCGCGCGCGGTACACCACGACGCCCAGCGGGCAGCCGTCGTCGGGCGCCAGCGAGAGGTACGGGAAGGAGCCGCGGGCCAGCGTCTCCTCCAGCGCGTCGTCGAGGCCATCGCCGTCGAGGTCCACGCCCGCGTCCACCACGCCCGCGTCCGTCAGGCCGCCGTCGGCGTCACCCGCGTCCCTGCCGCCCGCGTCGGCGCTGCCCGCCCCCGCATCGCCCGCGTCGAACACTCCGGCGTCGCCCGCGCCCGCGTCGACGCCTGGGTCGATGGGCCGCGTGCCGGCGTCCTCCGCGACGGTTGCGCCAGCGCACGAGACACCCACGCCCACCGCCAGCGCGGCGAGCATGACGCTCCAGGGACGGGCGCAGTGACGCATCCCGCAGCTTCTACCGCGCCCTCCGCGCGGAAGTCCCGCCGGGGCGGGCCGGCATGCGCAGACGCTCTCCGGCCAGGAGACAGCGCCGGTGGCGGTCGTCCCGACGAGTGGAAGGCCGGCGCTCGCGCATCGTCCTGCGCGAGCGCACCCGTTCGCCGGAGGAGGCCGAGCGCGGCTCCAGGCATGCGCACCAGGCGCCGCGCGACGCGACATGGTGGCCTTGCCGCCTTCGGCAAGCCGGAGGCACCAGGGACGCGCCGCGCGACGCGACCGTGCCCGGAGCCACGAGAAGGCCCACGCAACGGCCACCGGCGGCGCTCCGTGGCCGACCCGGTGCGACGCACCCAGCTCGCGCGAAGCATCGCGGCGCGCCGTCCTCCCTCGTCACCGCCGACCGCGGGGAGGCCAACCTGCGCGGCCCGGGCGAAGACGCGGGCCACGCTTCATGCGCCCGTCCGGTGAGCCGTCGCGGGTGGCGGCGTTCGCACACGGGCGCGGCGCACGGCCTCGTTCCGCATCGTGCCGCGGCCGCACCCGCGACGCGACGGCAGCGCCGTCGTCACGACAGGCTTCGGCCGTCGCGCGTCCTTTGGGCCCGTCGCTCATCGCCGATGTCGGCGAACGCCGCTCAAGGCTGCTGCAGGCGGAGTTGGGCCTCCAGCTGGCGCCGGAGCTCGGGAGGCAGCTGTTCCAGCCCGTGGCCCTGGCCGAGCGCCGGCGGTGGAGGGGGCGGGCCGAACAGCTCGACGCCCTTCGCCAGCCACGTCTTCTGCGACACCGGCAACCGCCACGTCAGCTCGTCGGCTGCGCCGCGGGCGTACACCTCGCCGTCTGGCGCGTCCGCGCCCAGCGCCAGCCGCTGCGTCGTGCCGTCTTCCAACGTCACCGTCACCTGAAGCGTCGGCTTCGACAGCCCCGTCGCCTTCGGCGCGGCGTCGAAGGCGCCCCGGCTGGCCTCGAGGGCCGCCAGCCGGCTCAACACGACGGGCACCTGCGTGGCGGTGAAGGTGACTCCGGCCGGAGGCGTCTTCGGCTCCACCAGCGTCCAGTCCCCTTCGCGCTTCTGCACCACCGTCCGCTGGGCGCCAGCCGCCACCTCGAGGCGCGTCACCTTCTGGGCGTCGAAGGTGAAAAGCGTGCGCGCGCGCAAGTCGTCCAGGCGCTTGTTCACCTGGTCGAAGGTGAAGCCCGGCACGGTGGCCACCTCGCTCTCGCCTTCGAGCGACACGGGGACCTGCCCGTCGCTGCGGCGCTCGCCGAAGGTCACGGTGACGCCGCCGCCGTCCTTCTTCTCGAGGCGGAACCTGAGGCCGCGCGAGAAGTCCGGGGCCTCGCCCTTGAGGAAGTCCGCGGCGCGCAGCGACGTCACCGCCGACACCAGGCGCTGGGCCGCCGCGGCGTCGAAGCGGAAGCCCCTGGGCAGCGCCCCGTCCAGCGCCCACCCGCCGCCCTCTCCGGCCTCGAGCGTGAAGGCGTGGCCGTCCGGGTGCGTCACGCTGACGCGCGCGAGGTCTCCCGCGGCCGGCGCACGCAGCCGCTTCTCGCGCCAGGCGAGCACATCGCGGTTGAACTGCCACTGCAGATTCGACGGCGAAATGAAGACCGCGTCACTCTCGGCGCGCCGCACGTAGGCCCCGCCGCGGCGTGACGGTTTGCCCCACACCAGCTCCACCGTCTGCCCGTCGGCCCGCGTCACCTTCACGCGCGTGCCCTTGTCGTCCACGCCGTACTCCGCGTGTCTCTCCTTGCGCTCGCTGGCCAGGTCCGGAGCCTTGAAGTCGGCCAGCGCCGCCAGGGCGGACTTCACCAGCGCCTCGTCGGCCGGGTACTTCAGCGCGGCAGAGTCAGGGTGCGCCACCGTCCACCCCTGCTGGCCCTTCTCCAACACCGCCTTGTGCTCGCCAGACACCTCGAGCCGCTGCACCTGGTCCGCCGTCAGCCCGAGCGGCGGCATGGACTTGATGCCTTCGGCGACCTGCTCTTCCCGGGTGAGGAAAAAGGCGGCGAGCAGCGCGCCCAGGACACCTACCGCGATCAGCGTCTTCGTCTTCATCGCATGGGCTCCCGTCAGACAGTCACCTTCGCCCGGCTGGCCTCACGCACGCGCCAGCGCACCACCCCGACGAGCGCGAGCAGCAGCGGAACGCCCAGCGCGTTTCCGAACTTGGTCAGCGTGCGGGTGGTGTCGGGCAGGTCGGCCTTCAGCGTCGGAAGCGCAAGGCCTCGGCTGCGCATCGCCAGCAGCGCCGGGTCCAGCACCAACCAGTCGGCCACGTTGAGCAAGAGCGCCTGGTTCCCCCGGCTCTGCATGAACTCGTCTTGAACGAGGGCCGAGGTGCCGGCCACCACCAGGCGCGCGTCGCTCTGGGCCTCGGCCAGCACGGGGCTGCCGCCGCTCGACTGGTTGGCCTTGGCGGCGAAGTGGCTCTTGAGGCGCCCCGACACCTGCACCATCAGCGGATAGGGCCCGCCGGGCGTGATGGTCTCGGCGCGCCAGTCGCGGCGCGGGTCGAGGTACGGCGGGTCGTTCTCGAGCCAGCTCTTCGGCGACGAGCGCGCCAGCACCACCGCCTGGCTGCCGTCCACCGGCTTCGCGTCGACCGACGTGGCGAACGGGAAGCCGACGTCGCCCAGGCCCTGCGACACCGGGCTCTCGCCCTCCAGCCGCTGCACCACCGGCAAGAAGGGGTAGGGCACCGGCATCTGCACCAGCATGAAGCCCCGCCGCTCGCTGACGGTGATGTTGCCCGAGTGCGCGTCGGCCACCAGGCGATCGCCCAGCGTCACCCCGTACGTGGACAGCAGCGGGCCCAGCCCGTGCGCCGCTGGCGTCGTCTGGAAGGTGCGCAGGTCGACCTGCACCCGGTCGAGGAAGAAGGCCGCCGCCTTGCCCTGCATGAGGAACTGGTCGATGGCCTCGAGCTCGTTGGCCGGCAGGGCCGTCTGCGGCCCCAGGACGAACAGCGCGTCGAGGTCCGGCTCGAAGCGGTCCTTGCCGTCGAGGCGGACCGGCCGCACCTCGTACGTCTGCGACAGCACGGTGGACAGGAAGCGGAAATGCTCGTCCAGCGACGGTTCGCCATGGCCCTGCAAGACACCCAGCACCGGCGTCTTGGGGCGCGTCAGCTTGCGAATCAGGCTGGTCAGGTCGTACTCCAGCGACTGGACGCTCTGCACGAGGGGGATGACTTCCTTCTTGTCCTCGTACTTGAGCACCAGCGCCATGTACGCCCGCTTCGTCTGCTGCTGGTCCTCTTCGATGACGCGGATCTCCACCGGCTGGATGCCGTTGGCGGTCAGCTCCTTCTCGACGCTGGTCTGCTCGCGGAAGCGCCGTCCGAAGATGTCCTGCTTCACCTCCCGCTTCTTCTCCTTGTCGTCCTCGGTCTCCTGGGCCTGCGGGTCGATGAACTCGTACGCCACCCGGCCCTTCGACGCGGCGCGGAACTCGTTGAGCAGGTCGCGCACGTAGCGGGCGTTGCTCGAGTACGGGGCCGGCAAGTCCTGGGTGAAGTACGCGGTGATGGTGACCGGGTCTTCCAGCGCCGCCAGGGTGTCCTTCGTCGCCTGCGACAACGTGTAGGCGCGATCGCGCGTGACGTCGAGGCGGCCGAACAGCCGCACCCCCAGCACGTTGACCAGCACCAGGCTGCCCAACACCGCCAGCCCGAAGACCTTCTGCTGCACGTCCTTCCCTTTCATGGCTCGGACACCCTCACTGCCGCGCGCCGCCGACGGTCTGCGTGGTGAGGAGCAGCCCCGCCACCGTCAGCGTGAGGTAGAAGACGAGATCGCGCGTGTCGATGACGCCCCGCGCGATGTTCTCGAAGTGGTAGTCGACCGACAGGAATTGCAGCACCTGCCCCAGCGCGTCGGGCAACAGCGGCGCGAACTTGTCGACGAAGTAGAAGGCGAAGCACAACACCAGGCCGACGATGAAGCCGACGATCTGGTTCTTCGACAGGGCGCTGCCCCACAGCCCCAGCCCGATGAAGGCCGACGCCAACAGCAACAGCCCGAGGTAGCCCGCCACCACCGGGCCCCAGTCGAAGGCCGGCCCCGGCCCGGTCAGCACCGCCACGCTGAAGGCGTAGGGCAACGTGCAGGCCAGCCCGACCGCCACCATCCCCAGCGAGGCGAAAAACTTGCCCAGCGCCACCTGCCAGTCGGGGACCGGCAGGGTCAACAGGAGCTCCAGGGTGCCGCTCTTTCGCTCCTCAGCCAGCGCCCGCATGGTGATGGCCGGCACCAGCACCACGAAGAGCACCGGCGCCAGCCCGAAGAAGCCCCGCAGGCTCGCCTGGCCGGCGAGGAAGAGCGTGCTGAAAAACAGCCAGCCGGCGAGCAGGAGAAAGCCGCCCAGGACGATGTAGGCGATGGGCGAGTTGAAGAAGGTCTTGAACTCGCGCCGCGCGATGGCGATGGCTCCGTTCATGCGGCCCTCCGCGGGTCCATGGTGAGTTTCCGGAAGGTGTCTTCGAGGCTGGCCTGGGTGCGGCGGACCTCGAGCAGCACCAGGTCGTTCTGCACCACCACGTCGAACAGGGTCCGGCGCACGTCTTCGTTGCCGAAGCGCACCTCGAAGCCGAAGGTGCCCGGCCCGTCGGCATCGGCCTGTTCGACGCCGGTGACGCCCGGCATGCCGGCGAGCACATCGCGCACGCGCGAGACTTCGAGCAGCTGGCCGTGGCGGGCGGCCACCACCACGTGCAGCGCCCCACCGCCCTCGGACGCCTGGGTCAGGTGCTCGGGGGTGTCGTCCGCCACCAGCCGGCCGTCGTTGATGATGAGCACGCGGCTGCAGGTCGTCTGCACCTCCGAGAGGATGTGCGTCGAGAGGATGACCGTCTTCTCGCGCCCCAGCTCGCGGATGAGGCTGCGGATCTCGACGATCTGGTTCGGGTCGAGGCCGGCGGTGGGCTCGTCGAGGATGAGGAGGTCCGGATCATGAAGGATGGCCTGCGCCAGGCCGACGCGCTGCCGGAAGCCGCGCGAGAGCTGGCCGATGTCCTTCCCGATGACCTGCCCCAACCCGCAGGACTCGACGGCCCGCTGCAACTTCGCGCGGCGCTCGGCCGGCGGCACGCCGCGGACCTCGGCGATGAACCGCAGGTACTCGACGACCATCATGTCTTCGTACAGCGGGTTGTTCTCCGGCAGGTACCCGATGCGCCGGCGCGCGGCGACCGGGTCCTCCTGCACGTCGAGTCCGGCGACCAGCGCCCGGCCACTCGTCGGTCGCAGCGAGCCCGCGAGAATCTTCATCGTCGTCGACTTCCCGGCGCCGTTTGGCCCCAAAAAGCCGACGACCTGCCCCCGCGGCACCTCGAATGAGAGCCCCTTGAGCGCTTCGGTCGTGCCGTAACGCTTCACCAGGCCCTCGATGTGAATCATCGAACCAGGCATGGACACCCCTTGGGAATGGGCGGGCACGTAAGACATCTCTCCTCGATGTCAAGGCGCCGCCTGCGCCCGGGTACGTGCGATGCGATGTCCCTCGGGCGGCAGCAGGGTGCCTTCCGGCGGCAGCAGGGTGCCTTCCGGCGGCAGCAGGGTGCCTCCGGGCGGCAGCAGGGTGCCTCCGGGCGGCAGCAGGGTGCCTTTGCGCGACAGCGGGGTGCCTTTGCGCGACAGCGGGGTGCCTCCGGGCGACAGCAGGGAGGCTTTCGGACGACAGCCGTCAGGCGTCGGGCGGCCGCGACGGTGTCGCGCGCGGGCGCGAGTCAGGCAGGCGTGGCGGTGGAGCCGGACTTCTTGCGCGCGCCCTTCCCGTAGGAGGGCACGAGGGCCTGGCAGCGCGCGGCCATCTCGGGTTGGAAAACGAAGGCGACGTGCCGGCGGCGACAATGGCGTCGACGGCCTCCTCGATGCGGTGCTGGAGTTGGGCGCGCTCAGCGGTGGGCGTCCTGGATGTCTGCTTCTTCGTCTCCTGGGCGGCGTCGGCGGCGATGAGGGCGGCGCGCAGCGAGCGGGCCTGGTCGATGTCGGCCGGAAGGAGGCCGGCGCCGCGGGCGACGTCCGGGAAACGGGTGGCGGCGTCGACGAAGGCATCGAGGCCGGCAACGACAGAGGAAACCTTGAGAGGCTTCGCCGCCAGCTTCAAGCCGAAGGCGGCGCGCTGGGCGTCGGTGGCGCCGGTGCGGGCGATGGCAGCGCGGGCGGCCATGAGGAAGGCGTGGGCCACCTTCGCGGCAGCGTCCTGGGTGCGGGTGGCCTCGCGCAGCGCCTCGGAGGCCAGCGTCGCGGCGGCTCGCCTTCCTTCGTCGAATTCACCGGCACCGTCTCCGACACCTTCGACTTCTTCCTGCCCGAGATGCGGCCTTTTCGTGGGCTGCACCCCGCGCGGAATGGTCAGCCACCGCCCCCACAGCGGTGTCCCCGCTCCTTCACGAGCTCGGGGTGGACCTCCACGACCATCGCCGCACGCCGTCGTCGCGCATCGCGAGCGCCACCAGCAACGGCCGCAGGGCGGCGCGCAGGCCCCGGTCCCGCCGGGCCGCGCCTCACGTCAGCAGACGGGTGTGGCCGCGCTCGCACACGAGCACGCCTTCGTCCTTCTTCAGCTTCATGCCACGCCCGCACACGCGGCACGACGGCAGCGCGTTCTGCACGACGGGGTTCGGCGTCGGGCGCGCGGCGGGCCGCGGAGGGCTGGCGGGCGCATCCTTCGACGGCTTGAGGCTCATCAGCTCGTCGCGCACCTTCGCGAGCAGCTCGCCGCGCACACCCTTGTACTTCGCCTGCATCGCGGCCAGCCGCTGCATCATCGCCTCGAACTGCAGCGCACGGCCCTCATCGATTCCGTGGTTCATGGTCGTGTTCACCTCACGTGAGACACCAAAGATTTCTCACGCCTGACGACGGCCGCAACCCCCTCTTTTTCGTCTGATCCACGCTGGCGGAAAACGCGCGATCGCTTCGCGAGGTTGCGCGGCGCGTGTGATCGAAAAATCGACATCGCCCCCGCTGAACGGCGGTGCCCAGGCCGGAACATCGGCCTCCGCGGCGATCCACCGCGGCCGGCGCCCCAGCGGGTGAATCGCGGGAACGCGGCCAGCCTGGCTCCAGCCGGGAACGAAGACGCGCAGCCGCCCGAGCTGGCGAAAGGGCCTCGCCGCGCACGACGCGACGCCGCTGCCGCTCGGCGAGCGCCGCAGGGGCCGAGCGCGGTCGATGACCCGGTCCGCCCCCGCTGAGCGGCCGCGGCGACGTCGCCTCGCGCTACGCGGCGTGCTCCTCTGCGGGCGGCCGTGGCCCCGGACGGCGTCGCGGCGTGACGGCCATCGGCGCCTCCTCGGCCTGCTGCGGCGCACCCCACATCGCTTCCACCGTCGGCCCGTCGTCCACGCGCCGCTCGCGGAACAGGAAGTTCGCCCACTCGTGGAACCACACGCGCCGGCCCACGCGGTAGTACCAGCGTTGTGCGTCGAGGATGGCCTTGTCCCGCCGCCACAGCACACGCCACAGCGCCCTCGGGCGCAGCTGCAGGCCCACCTCCATCGCCTTCACCAGCGTGATGACGAGCCACGGCCGCAGGTGCCGCGTGGCGAGCACCTGGTGCTTGTAGTCCCAGCGCCGGCGGTCGAGCTGGATGACGCGGCGGCCGCGCGCCTCGGTGAAGAAGCCCGTCCACCGGTGCGGCGTGACGTACAAGAGCTGTACCTGGTCCGGGTCGTAGTCGATGAGTTGCCGAAAGCCGCGCAGGTAGTCGCGCGGCCGCTCCTCCTCGAAACCGACCACCCACGTCGCGAGCGAGAGGATGTCGTGCGCGCGCAAGAGGCGAATCGCCTCCTTGTCGATGGCGGTGGTGGCGCCCTTCTGGATGCGCTTCAGCGTCGCTTCGTCCGTCGACTCGGTGCCGAGCAGGAAGCGCGCGACGCCGGCGCGCTTGTAGAGCGGCAGCAGGTCCGCGTCGCGCACGATGTCGCCGGCGCGCGTCGAGCCGACCAGCGTGACGGGAGTCCCTTCCGCGACGAGCGCCTCGCACAGGGCCTTCCACGCCGCCCGCTGCGAGGTGGGGTTCTCGTCAGCCAGGTTCACCACCTCGACGCCGTGCTCGCGGTGCAGCCAGGCAATCTCCCGCGCGAAGGCCTTCGGGTCGCGGTGGCGCCAGCGCGTCCAGAAGCCGCGCTGCCCGCAGTAGCTGCACCGGTGCGGACAGCCGCGGGAGAACTGCATCACCACCGCGCGCTTGCCGCCCCAGTAGTGGTACCGCGAGAAGTCGATGAGCTCCCAGCCCACGCGGTACGCGTCGAGGTCGCGAATGAGCTCGGCGTCCGGCGTGGCGAACGGGAGGCCCAGGCGACGAAACGCGAGGCCGCGCACCGTCTCGAGCGGGCGGCCCGCCTCGAGCGCGGCGAACAGCTTCACGACCGTGTCCTCGCCTTCGCCGCGGACGATGACGTCCACCTCCGGCGCCTCCTCGAGCGCTTCGCGCCAGTGGTACGTCGGGAAGACGCCGCCGTAGACGAGCGTGAGCGCCGGCAGCCGCTGCTTCAGCGCTCGCGCCAGCGCCACCACCGTCGGGTGCGCGGAGGTGGAGCCCGCGTGGCCGATGAGGACCGCGTCGGGCGCGCGGCGGTACACCTCGTCGACGATGGCGTCGGGCGGAACGTCGTCCAGGTCCGCGTCGAACAGCTCGACGTGGTGCCCGGCGTCGAGCAGCGGGCCGCCGAGCGCGAGCAGGCCGAGCGGCGGGAGACGATCGTCCGGTACGCAGCGGCTGCCGATGGCGGTGTGCGGCGGATTCAGGAGGAGGAGGCGCATGCGGCGAGGAACGCACGCCCGCCGCCGCGACTGTGTGCGCCGCGGACGAGCGGTCGCTCTGCATCGCCGAGCCGTCGATTCACCGGGGCGCCGGGCAACCCCACCGTCGTCGATTCATCGAGCCGGGCGCCCAGGCCCCTGCACCTTCCGAGAGGCGAGCGTTCACCTCGTCGTAGGCCGCCTGCGCCTGCGTGACGCGGCGCTCGGCGGCGTCGAGCGCCTGGTCGAGTTCGCGTCACGCGCGCAAAAAGGCATGCACGGCTGCCGGGACCCACGTCCTCCCTCGGCGTGCGCGCGGTCATGCGGCGGCTCACACCTCGCGGGCGCGGATGAGGGACAACAGGTCGCCCGCCTCGAGGCGCACCACGCGCGGCGCGCCCTTCCCTTCGAGGGCGAAGACGCACAGCGCCGGCCCGTCCTCCATCGCGAAGCCGCGCAGCGCGCCGGGCCACGCCGAGGGCCGCTCCACCTCCAGCCAGAGCTCGGGGAAGAGCTTCAGCGTGCGCTCGCCGTAGGTGCGCGTCTGGACACGCTGGCTGGCGCCCAGCAGGCGCCGCACGTCCTCCTGCGTGGTGCGCGCGGCGCCCTTGGTGTCCACCACCTTGTGCGCGTAGGCCGGCGAGAAGCGCTCCTGCTTCACCACCGTCCCGGCGGGTTCGGCCGCGCGCGCCGCCTCCTCCGGCAGCCGGCGGAACGTGTCGCACGCGATGCGCTCGAGGTCCGCGGCGTCGAGGAATGGAAAGACGGGCTTGCCGTCCACCTCCACCGCGATGAGCTCGCTGCCGTGCAGGCCCATGAGGCCGGGCTTCCCGCCGGGGTGCTGCACGACGTAGCCGTAGCCGCCCTTCACCATCTCCACGAGGCGCACCGGCTGCACCTTCGCGTGCGGCGAGCGCTTGAGGAACACGTCCTGGGTGAGGATGCGCGACACCGTGCGCTTCGCCAGCTCGAGCACCTTCGGCGCGGCGCTCGCGAAGGCCGACGCCTCGGGCGGCTCGCTGGGGTGCTTCTCGAAGGCGATGCGGTACGCCTCGCCATTCTCACCCACCATGTGCAGGCGCACCGAGGTGGGCTCGGGCGCCTCGTCCTTCTTTTCGCCGCCGATGCGCTTGAAGAGGAAGCCGAAGCGCCCCTTCTCCAGCACCGAGCGCGCGGCCTCTGCGTCGTCGCCCTCGCTGCGCGCGTAGCGGGCGATCATCCGCCACAGGCCGCCGGAGTCCTGCTCCTGCGCGACGAAGGCCTCCCAGGCGGGCAGCTCCGTGGGAGAAAACTCGCACGAGAAGCCGGCCAGCCCGTCGGGTGAGACGCGCATCGCACTGGCGCTGCCGGACACCGGGTGACCGTCGGGCAGGTACACGACGAAGCCGAAGGTGGTGCCGACCTCGGGCAGCGTCGGACACGGCGCGCTGAAGCCCGCGAGCGAAACGTCCTCCGTCGTCGTCTCCAGCTCGCCACCGGGGAGCTGAAGACGGAGGCGCAGGTTGGCCGGGTACCGCGCGAAGCGACGATTGCCGAACACGACGCCTCGGAGGGTAGCGCAGGCGCCGCGGCCGGGGCGGCTGGCAATCGTCGGTGACGTCGATTTCCGGCCGGGCTGTACGGCGTCGCGCGGCGCGGCGAAGGGGTATGGTGCGCGCCCGTGACGTCGCGGCAGCACACTCACCGGACGGTGACGTGGCCCCTGGTGCGGAACCGGCGCTTCTTCCGGCCGGGGCGCGGGCTGACGCCGCGCGTGCGGCGGGTGGCGTCGCTGACGGCGGCCGAACGCGAGGCGATGTGGACGCTGTACGCCGCGGGCTACGACGGCGCGCGGCGGGCGGACTTCGAGAGGGACCTCTCGGAGAAGCACCACGTGGTGGTGCTGAAGGACGCGGAGCGGCGCGTACAAGGCTTCTCCACGCTGCTGGTGCTGGAGGAGCGCGGGGCCTGCGTCGTCTTCTCGGGCGACACCATCGTCGCGCCGGGCTTCTGGGGCCAGACGGCGCTGCAGCGCGCCTTCATCTGGTACCTCCTGGCGCAGCGGCTCAAGCGCCCGGGCGTCGAGGTGTTCTGGTTCCTCATCACCAAGGGCTACCGGACGTACCTCTTGCTCTCGCGCTACTTCCCCAACCATTTCCCGCGGCACGACGCGCAGACGCCGGCGGACGTGGCCTCGCTCATGAACAGGTTGTGCCGCGCGAAGTTCGGCGACGCGTGGCGGCCGGAGACGGGGACGCTGCGCTTCGACGGAGACCCGGCGCGGCTGACCGCGGCGCTGGCCGACGTGCCCGAGCGCCTGTTGACGGACCCCGACGTGGCCTTCTTCCTCGCGCGGAACCCGCGCTGGGCCGAAGGCGAGGAGCTGTGCTGCCTCGCGCGGGCCGACGACGCCTTCGTGGAGAAGACGACGCGCATCTTCCTGTGAATGAAGGCGCCCGGCGCGGCCCGGTGAGACCTGGACGCCCGGCGGGCGCCTCGACGGGCTTCTGCCAGCGGCCGGACCTCAGTCCAGCGGGCCCAGCAGGTGGAAGGTGGATGCCGCGCCTGGCCGCACCGCGCGCTTCTCGACGATGAGCATGTCTCCGGCGACGTAGCCCGTCAGGCCGACTCCCACGAGGCCCTTCGGTGTCGCGCTGATTGTCTGCACCTCTCCCTTCGCGACGCTTCGCTTCAACTCGGCCACCTCGGACGCCTTCAGCTGGAAGGCCGGGTTCGACAGCAGATTCAGGCGCTGGGCGACCGCCTTCTGCACCCGCGCTTCCAGAGACTTCGGCTTCGGGCTCCAACCACCCCCGGGCTTCACCTCGTCTGTCTTCGGCTGAGGAGCGTGTCCCAGCGCGCCGGCGGAGGCCCACTTCGGCGCGGCGCCCGGGCGCACGGCCTTCGTGCGGACGAACAGCTCACCGTCCACCACCATCCCTCGGATGGAGGCACCGACGCGCCCCCCGGAGAGGTCCTCCGTCTTCGCCCCCGCGGCGTTGAAGGCCTTCTCCAAGGCCTTCGCCTCGGCCGGCGACACGTCCTTGAGCGCCCCCTTCCTCACCGCGGCGTCGAAGGCGGCGCGCAGGGCGCTCGTCCTGGGCGCGGACTGCGGCTCGGCCACGTCCTGCTTCGGCGCTCGGCCCCGGGGGTAGTCCGTGCGAACGCCTGTTCCGTGGGTGCGGTGGAGTGGAGTCGGCATGTACCCCTCGCGGAGAAAGAGAGACAGAGGAAGGCAGCATAGGTGCGTGGTGCCCCCCGCGCCAGCGCGCCGAGGCCCGCCGCGCCAGCGCGCGTCGTGGGACGTTTCGTCAGGCCCGGCCCGGCCGGCGCCGGTCCGTCCGGCGCCGCACACCGCACGGCGCTCGCTCGGCGAAGAAGCCTCGGCAGGCCGGGGAAGTGGACGCGGCCGGTGACGGGGCGCGAAAGTGCCTGGCGACGTGGAAGACGTGTTTCCCGAGCCCCCGCGCCGCGCTCGACGTCGCCTGGGCCGCGAGCCGGGGGCCGGAGCGCCCGCGAGCGGCGTGGCTGAGCGACTTCCTCGTGCGCCCGGCCCCCCAGCGCAGAATCGAAGCCCACCCCCACAACATCACCCTTGTGGGTTCCCCGCAGGAATGCAAGTCTCGATGTTTCTTGCGCTGGGGGGCGTCGATGCGTCAACTGTGGGTGCTGCTGGTGGGCCTGATGGCCCTGGGGGCGACGTGCGGCCCGCCCGACATTCCCATCGTCGAGGACCCGGCCGCCTGCCCTCCACCCACGGGCGCCCAGTGCGCCAACCCGAAAACGCCGTGCGACAGGTACTTCGTCGACCAGGCGAAGTCGGACCTGGGTGCGGCCTGCAACCTGCTCTACGACCAGTCGGTGCGCAGCGAGGCGTCGCAATACCCGACGCAGCCGGCGCTCACCGCGAAGACGTTCGGCCCCAAGGGGTGGAACGAGCCCGACGCCTCCATCAAGGACGTGCGGCAGTTTCCCGAGAATACCCGCGCGCCCGACGGGGGCACGGTGAAGTACGTCATCGACGGGCCCAACGCCTTCCAACTCGACGGAGAGCTCGAGAAGTACTCCACGCCGTCCTTCGGCGGCGCCCCGACGTACAACCCCGCGCTGCTGCTGCTCAAGCGCAAACCGTGGGAAGACAACGGCGAGGCCGTCGCGTCGTGCCGCGAGTACGTGCACGAGAAGTTCTACGACTACCGGTCCTTCGTCGACCGCGTCATCGCGGCGCGGGCGGCGCGCGAGCCCCGCAGGGTGGTCGACATCGCCTACGCTCCGGGCCCCAGCGCGCCCCGCTGGGCCATTGGCACGCGCCACATCGTCGACGGCACCCTGTACCAGCGCGACGGCGTCACGCCGTCGGGCCTGGTGGTGCCCTTCGAGGACCCGATGCCGAAGAATGACTACTTCCGCGTGCCCCTGTCCGCGGGGGACTCGAAGGTCATCTTCGAGGCGAACCCCACGGGCGAAGACCAGGTCATCGTCGACAACCTGGGCCTGGTCCCCCCCACCATTCGCATGAAGCACCTGAGCCGCGAGCTGAAGCTGGAGGGGCTCGTCTTCCAGGACGCGACGCTCACACCCGTCATCGCCGACGGCGGCACGTTCTATCAGGAGTCCTTCGCCTGGCACGGCGGCATGAATCTGCGCAACCAGGGCATTCTGGACGAGCAGCTGTACCTGTACGACCAGCGCAAGGCCGAGTTCCTGAAGCTGCTCGCGCTGCGGCAGGACATCGCCAGCGCCATCGCCGCCAGCGTCAGCCGCAAGACGGACATGCCGAAGGCGGTCGGGAACGAGTTCGCCGGGGCCTGGTTCCGCGACCCCTTCTGGAACCCGGACCCGACGGCGGCGCAGTTCTCGGCCACGCAGGGCTTCGACGTGACGAGCGGCCTCAACCAACACCCGGGCTCGAGCCTGAATGCTCCCATCGTCGCCTTCGCCAGCTACCAGAACCCGCTCGTGCAGGATCCGTCAAAGCTGGTGAAGCAGTCGCAGACGCCCGCGCAGGTGGCCTCCATCATCCCGAAGGTGGAGCAGGCCTGCGCGACGGCCACGTCCCACCTCGACGGCGGCGTGCCTTCCATCAACCAGCTCATCTGCCTCGCGTACCGGCTCGAGGCCATCGACAAGCAGATTGAAGACGAATTGAAGAAGGCCCGCACCGACGGCTGCCTGTCCCTGTCCACCTCGGGCCCCGCGCCCTGCGACTGGTCCCCCGCGCTCTTCAGCTCGCGCCTGCTCGGCCTCTTCGCCGCCGAGCAGGAAGAGGCGCTGAACCGCTGCCTGGAAGCGGTGGACAGCTTCACGCAGCTCGAGAACCGGGCCTTCGTGTACACCAACTCGAAGGACGCGGGCGTCAACTACCCCGCGCAGAGCTACACGCAGAGCCCCTCGCGCGCCGAGCTCTACTTCCAGCGCCTGGACGAGTACCTGAACGTGCTGGGCGAGGACGTGGGGCCGCTGTTGTCGCGCAAGCCCGACGGCATGGGCCGCCACCCCCTGCGCCTGTCGCGCACCGAAGGCGACAGCTTCCGCAAAGGCAACGACTGGTTCGGCGCGAAGCTCAGCTACTCGGCTGGCTTCGCACTGGAAGAGGTCGACAACGCCGACGAGTGCGTGCTCGAGACGCGCGCCAACGGCAGCTTCCGCGTCGACGCGCGCGCCATCGGCGCGGAGATTCCGGTGCTGGAGGCTTCGCTGGAAGCCGATACGCAGCGCATCGAATCGAATCTGGACATCAAGGTGCTGGGCAAGTCGTGGACCATCGACGAGCCCATCGGCAAGCCGGCGTACCAGGACTCGGAGCTGACGACGCACACCTTCGTCGAGGGCCACGCCTACATCCAGATTGGTTTCATCACCATCAAGGTGGGCGGCGCCATCTCGGGCTTCGCGGGGTACCTCTTCCAGCTGGGCAGCCAGCGGCAGCTGACGCCGGCGATGCCCAACGCGAACCCGCCCGTGCCCTGCAAGGCGGCGCGCATCGGCGTGGGCGCCTCCATTCAGCCCGTCATGGGCCTGCAGGGCTCGGCCTACGCGGCCGTCGAGGCGCTGGTGGCCCGCGCGGGCGTGAAGGGCTACCTCACCATCATCTCGGTGGGCGTGCCGTTCCAGGGGAACCTGAGCATCGGCCCGGACCCGGCGACGCAGGTCATCGACGCGCGCTTCGAATTGGGCGCGGAGCTCAAGCTCGAGTTCCTGTCCGGGCGCATCGCCGTCTTCCTCGAGATCGGCGTCTGCCCGGTGTGCGAGGACATCGAGGCCACCATTGTGCGCTGGGGCGGCACTCCGAAGCGCTTCAAGCTGTTCGACTACGGCCTGTCCGTCACCCTGGGGGACTTGAAGCGCATCGCCGGACAGGAAGGGGTGCTGGACCCGTGACGCGGCGACGCGCAGGGGCGGCGCTGGCAATCGTCGCGCTGGCCGCCGGCTTCGCCTGGTGGCTCCGCGGCGAGGAGCCCAGGTCCGACGACGCGGCGCACCCGGGCACCGCCTCCGTCCGCTGGCCGAAGGGCCTGGTGCGCAGCTACCGCTTCACCGTGGCCGGGAAGAGCCAGGTGCCCATGCCCGAGTCCGACGGCGCGTGGACGGGCGACGTCCAGGCCTCGGGCGAGCTGGAGCTGCGCGGCTACGGCGAGAAGGACGGCCGCACGCAGCTGGGCCTGCGGCTGACGAAGCTGGGCACGGCCACCATGACGCTGCTGGGCGCGCCGGCGCTGCGGGACCGGGCCCAAGTCGAAGCGGCGCTGGTGGGGCCCGAGGCCGTCGTCACGCTGCTCCCGACGGGCGACGTGCACAGCGTCGCCGCCCCGAAGGACGCCAGCGCCGTCTTCGCCAGCCTCGTGCAGACGCTGATGGGCGAGGTGCAGTGGCCGCTGCGCCCGGCGCCATCGTGGACGCTGCTGGAGGTGACGCCCCGCGGCCGCTGCGAGACGGCCTTCACCCGTGCCGGCACCGAGCTGGCCAAACAGCGCCTGCGCTACGCCACGCTGACGGGCTTCGGGCTGGGGGTGGGGAGCGTACGCGTCGCTGCCCGGGCGAAGCTGACGCTCAACGACGATGGGCAGCTCATCGCCGCCACCACGTCCGAGCGGCTCGACGGCGCCACCGCCGACGGGCGGCCCGCCTTCAACGAGCTGGCGGTGACGCTGGAGCCCCTGGGCACCGGCACCTTCGAAGGCCTCCCGCCGTCGGTAGCCGAGGCCGTCGCGCTGGACGCGATGAAGCCGCCCATTGACGCGGACGAGCAGCTCTTGATGCAGCGGGTGGCCGGCCTGACCGAGGCGCAGCTCTTCGACGGCGTCGCCACCTACGGCGCGTCGGGCTTCATTCCCGACGTGGGCCTCTTCGTCGCCCGCGCGTCGGGGTTGCTCAAACAGCGGCCCGAGCTGTGCGAGAAGCTGGCCGAGCGCGCCGCCACCACCGCCGCCTCGCAGAAGGAACGCGACTTCGCCCTCGAGCTGCTCGCCGCCGCCGGCTCGACCGAGGCGCAGGCCGCGATGCGCACCATCCTCTCGTCGGAGGTGGTGAAGGGCGACCCGCAGCGAAGGGACCGCTTCCTGCGGCTGTCGCTGTTGAAGGAGCCGACGCCGGCGACGGTGGCCTTCGTTTCGAGCGAGCGCGACGCGGCCACGGGGCAGGACCGGAACACCCTGTCGCTGGTGCTGGGCTCCACCGCCGGCGAGCTGGCGCGCACCAGCCCCGAGGCCGCGCAACCGTTCCTGACGCAGCTGACGCACGAGCTCCAGTCGGCGCGCGACGTCACCGAGCGCCGGCACCTGCTGCACGCGCTGGGCAACGCCGGCCAGGCCAGCGCCGTGGACGACGTGCTGCGCTGGGCTTCAGACCCGGACCCGAAAGTGCGCTACGCCGCCGTCGACGCGCTGCGCTTCACGCCCACGCCCGCCGCGCGCGCCGCCGTGACGCAGGCGGTGGCCGACGCCGACGTGCGCGTCGCGACCCACGCCATCGAGCTGCTGGGCCACTGGCAGCCCGACGCGGCCGAGCGCGCCGCCATCATCACCGCCTTCCGCGCGGGTCGGCTGCCATGGCGTACCGCCCACGGCGTGGTGACGGCGCTGGCGCCGTACGCCGACGACGCGCAGGTGCGGGCCTTCTTCGAATGGGTGCTGACGCAGCCCGCCGCGGACCCGTCGGTACACCGGCGCATCGCGAGCGTGTTGCCTGGGGGTGTGACGCAATGAGAGTCGGTCAGGCGATGGTGATGGGGGCGGCAGCCGGCTTCCTGCTGGGCGCCTTCGGCGGCTGCGGCCCGGCGGGCCCGCCCTGTACCCCGGAGAACTGCGGTGGCTGCTGCGACGAGGCCCAGGTGTGCCACCCGGGCGGAGAGGCGACGTACTGCGGCCTCGAGGGCCGCGCGTGCGTGTCGTGCGCGCCGTCGACGTGCAGGCCCGACGGCACCTGCTTCGGCGCGCTGCCGCCGCAGGACGGCGGTGAAGAACCCATCGACCAGAACCTGTACGAGCCTGACGGCTCGACGGACGCGGGCGTCAGCGACGCGGGCGAGGAGGACGCCGGGGCGAGCGACGCCGGCGCCTTCGATGCGGGCTCCGCGGACGCAGGCGACACGGACGCAGGTGAGACCGACGCGGGAGAGATGGACGCGGGCCGGCCCGACGCAGGGCCTCTGGATGCGGGCGCGCCCGACGCGGGGCCACCCGACGCTGGCCCGGGCGGTCTCTTCGTCAGTCCCACCGGCGACGACCTGAACCCGGGCACCGAGGCCCTGCCGCTGCGCACGTTGAATCGCGCGGCCTCGCTGGCGGCCGACGGCGGCTGGGGCGACACCATCTGGCTCCAGGACGGCACCTACACTTCGGCCACCCAGCCCAACTTCGCTCTCTCCGGGCCCGCCACGGTGGTGCCCCCCGGCATCTCGGTGCGCGCCGTCAACGCGGGCCAGGTGACGCTGGTGGGCAACCAGGGCGCCGCGCTGTCCCTGTCGGGCAACGGCACCGTAGAAGGACTGGCCTTCGACAACTTTTCCCTGGCCGTGACCGTCACTGGCGGCACCGTGGCGATTCGCGGCTGCAGCTTCATTCGCAGCGGCGGCGGCGGCGACAGCACCTGGGGCGCGCTCACTCTGTCCGGCACCGCCAACGTCACCGTCACCCCGCGCGCCGGCGTGCCCATCACCTTCGCGCCGTCGAAGACGTTCGCTCGCGTCAACCCCGGCGCGCGGCTGCACGTCCTGGGCGGGGAGCTCAACGGTGGGCAGCCTCAAATCGTGTCGGGGTCGGCCTTCATCAACGTCTTCGGCGGCGAGGTCGTCCTTGAGAACGTACAGGGTAGCGGGCACCTGGACCGCTTCCTCAACCTGTCCGGGCCCAGCATCGCCACCGTGCGCAACAGCCAGTTCCGCCAGAACGCCTCAAGCAACCTCATCATCATCACCGGCGGCGCCGCGACGCCTGGGCAGCTGACGCTGGAGAACGTGTTGGTGGAGGAAACCCCGTTCCCCCTGACGGCCCCCACGGGCGGCTTCCAGAACGCGGTGGTGACGGCCCGGAATGTGGCGTTCCTCGACGGCGGCAACGCCTACGGCATCACCACCGGCAACGGTGCGACCCTGGACCTGTCCCTCGACGGCGTCGTCATCGACGGCTACAGCTACGGGCTTTCTCTGGGCCACGCCGGCAGCACCGACGTGCAGCGCACCGTCATTCGGGCGCGCACCGTCGGGCTGTACAGCAGCGCCGGCGTCGCCGGCTCACGGCTCTCGGTGCGGAACACGTCCATCACCGGCGCCTCGCAGGCGGGCGTGCTGCTCCAGTACTCGGTGCCGGCCACCATCGACCTGGGCACCGGCGCCGACGCGGGCAACAACCACTTCGTCGACAACGGCAGCGTCACCTTCGGGCCCAACCTGCGCGTCGCCAACGTCGTCGCCGGCACCACCGTCTTCGCAGTGGGGAACCGATGGAACCCCAACGTCCAGGGCGCCGACGCCGACGGCGGCTACACCTCGACCGACGGCGGCCCGTGGGAGCTGGTGGGCACCATGGGCAACGGACGGAACGTCCAGATCGACCAGGTCGGTGACCGCGTGCGGCTCGCCGAGCCTTGACAGCACGTGCAGGACATGGCGGCCCCGCCACAGCGGCGGCCGTTCAGCCGGCGCGTGACGTCCTCGATGCCCCCGGCGGTCTCGGGTATCGACTGGGCGGCCCAGCCCCAGACGTGGCCCAGCGCCTCGGCGATTCTGCGCCTGGCGTCGTCGGCCACCGGACCGCGCAAGCCACAGCTGACTCTGCCGCTGTGACCGCGGCCTCGTCCGGCGTTCAACACGGCTGCGAGCGTGGCACCGCCCGCCGTGACGACGGGTCGCGGCCCGGCCGAGAGCACTTCGCCAGCACCGCCCCCCCTCGTGCACGTCCCGGCCGTAGCCGCTACCATCGGATGTCTGCCGGGGAAGACACGGTGTTCCTCCTCCGTCTACGTGAAGGCGCCGGTGACGACGAACGCGTGGGCCGTCCACGGCGCGACCGTGACCTCGCCGGCCGCGGACTCGGCCTTGCGCGCCCATGAGTGACGACGTGGACACCCTCATCCCCGAGCCCCCGCGCCGCGCCGTCGTCACCGCGCTCAACGTCGCCTGGGCGGCGAGCCGGCTGCCGGCGGTGCGCCGCTTCCACGCCGCGAGCCGGGCGCCGGAGCGCGCGCAGGCGGCGTGGCTGCGCGACTTCCTCCGCGCGAACGCCGGCACCGCGTACGGGCGGGCGCATCACTACGGCGACATCACCTCGCCCGCCGACTTCCGCCGCCGGGTGCCGGTGTCGACGTGGGACGTCGTCGCGCCGTGGGTGACGCGCCTCGAGTCCGGCGAGCGCGAGGTCCTCACCACCGAGCCGGTGAAGCTGCTCGAGCGCACGAGCGGCTCGTCCAGCGGGCCCAAGCACATCCCGTACACCGCGGGGCTGCTGGCGGACTTCGGCGCCGCCACCGCGCCGTGGCTCGACGACCTCTTCCTCGCGCACCCTCGCCTCTTCACGCTGCGGCAGTACTGGAGCGTCTCGCCCGCCGCGCGGCCGCCGGAGGTGACGAGGGGCGGCGTGCGCGTGGGCCTCGAGGACGACACCGAGTACTTCGACCCCGCGACGCGCTGGGCGATGAAGCGGTTGATGGCGCTCGACGGCCGCGCGGCGCGCCTGCGCAGCCTGGACGCGTGGCGCGACGTGACGCTGCGCGCGCTCGTCGCGTGCGAGGACCTGGGTCTCGTCTCCATCTGGAATCCGTCCTTCCTCACGCTGCTGATGGAGCAGCTCGAGGCGCGCTGGCCCGAGGTACAGGCGTGGCTCTCGCCGGAGCGCCGTGACGCGGTGGCGCGGCGGCTCGACGCGGCGCACGGCTTCGTCGGGGAGGCGCTGTGGCCGGGGCTGCAGCTCATCTCCTGCTGGACGGACGCGTGGGCCGCGCGCGCCCTGCCCGGCCTGCGGCGTTACTTCCCGAAGACGCCGCTGCAGGGCAAGGGCCTGCTGGCGACGGAGGGCGTGGTGACGTTTCCCCTGAGCGGCCTCGCCGCGCCCGTGGCCGCCGTCACCAGCCACTTCCTCGAATTCGAGGCGCTCGACGACGACGGCCGGCCTGCGCGCTTCGTGCACGAGCTGAAGCCAGGCGCCCGCTACGCGCCGCTCCTCACCACGCGCGGCGGGCTGGCGCGCTACCGGCTGCCCGACGTGGTGCGCTGCGTGGGCCACTTCCGCGCGCTGCCGCTCTTGCGCTTCGAGGGCCGCCTCGACCAGTCGGGGGACCTGCGCGGCGAGAAGCTGAACGCGGCGCGCGCCGAGGCGGCCGTGCACGCGGCCTGCGACGGGACGCCGGTGGTGTTCTCCTTCCTCGCGCCCAGCCTCGCCGCGGAGCCGCCGCGGTACGTGCTGCACCTGGAGTCGCCGGCCGACGACGCGGCGCTGGCGCAGGTGGCCGCGCGCGTCGAGGCGCGCCTCTGCGAGGACCTCCACTACCGCTACTGCCGCGACCTCGGGCAGCTCGGCCCCGTCGAGGCGCGGCGCACCACCGACGGGCACCGGCGGTGGCTTTCGGCACACCTCGCGCGCGGGACGAAGCTGGGCGACGTGAAGCCGCAGGGCTTCGACCCGCGCCCCGAGTGGGACGACGTCTTCGCGTAGGTGCGCGATCCGGCTTCGAAACCGGCCGCCTCGCCGGCCAGGGCGGTGGCCGGCACCGCGGCCAGCGAGGAGACAGACGCCCTTTTCTGCGTGACAACCGTGGGCGGGGCGCGCTTTACGACAGTGGCGCCCTCGCCCCCGGAGCCCACGATGACTCGCGTCCTCGCCGCCGTCCTCGCCCTCGCCGCCGTCGCGCTGTCCGCCTGCGGCACGTCCCTGTGCGTCCGCGCCACCGAGCAGCGCTCGCGCATTTTCAACGGCAAGACGAAGTGCGAGTACACCGAGGGCGGCTCGACGCTGTCCATCACCACCGACAACTCGTCCACGAGCCAGTGCGAGGCGAACCTCAACAGCTGCACGCCCGCCGACCAGACGGTCATCAACGACTGGCTGAAGTGCCTCGAAGGTGTGACGGCCTGCACGGCGGGCAACGAGAAGGCCGCGGTGGACGGCACCATCGCCTGCGCGGCCAGGCTGTTCGACACGACGAGCCGCACGCCGAAGGTGTCGGCGGCCTGCCTGCAGGCGTTCAACTAGCTGGCTGTCGCGAGCGCGACGCCCCCCTGGCCCCGGGCGCTCTCGGCGGAGGCGGTCAACCCGAGCGCGTCACGTCTGTCCGCGGGCGACCTCGGCCAGCCGCTCGGTGTCACGAATCTTCACCGTGCGCCCGGACTCGATGAGGCCGGCCGTCTGCAGCTTCTTGAGGCAGCGCGACATCGTCTCGGCGCGAATGCCGAGCAGCTGCGCGACGTGCTGCTTGGAGAACGGCGCCTGCCGGCCGGCGTCGATGAGCTTCGACGAGGCGAGCAGGAAGCGCGCGACGCGAGAGAGCGCCGGGCCCGAGCGGAGGTCGATGTCACGCGCGGTGCGGTCGAGCTCGTCGAGCGCGAGGTTGAGCAGCGTGGTGGCCGAAGCCGACACGTCGCGCGTCGGCGGCGACGCCGCCCCCTCGGCGAGGCCCACCCAGTGCCGCACCGTCGTCGGCTCCGCCGAGCAGACCTGCACGTCGGTCAGCGCGTCCACCGCGCCGCGGGCCGGCTGGTTGCGCAGCGCCTCGAAGCCCAGGAGCGCCCGCGGGCCGCGCACCGCCGAGAGCACCTCGTGCCCCGTCGCGTCATTCGACGTGAGACTCACCAGCCCGTCCTTCACGAAGACCAGCTCGCGCGGCACGTCCCCCTGGCTCCACAGCGTCGTCCCGGCAGGAATGCGGCGGTTGACGAAGGGGCACCGGCCGCCGCTGTTCAACGGGCAGTCGTGACATTCATGAACGGGGTTCTCGAGCATGGTTGATCTGGTGCAGGCACGGTTTGTGCCACATCAAGCACACCCGCTTTTCGACAACGCCCGGATTTCCCTCGGAAGGCATCGGCGACGCATGTCTCCCGCACGCATTTTCTGCGCGCGCGGCGGTGAGTCTTGCGTGTGGACAGCCGGTACAGTGCCACCGATGCCGATGGAAGAGGTGCCCATCGAGAGTCCCGACGGGGCGCGCGCCCGGGCCCGGCTTTTCCTCCCGGCGGGCCCGGCGCAGGCGGCGCTGGCGTGGATGCCGGCGATGGGCGTCGCCGCGCGGGCCTACGACGCTTTCGGCGCGGGCCTCGCGGCGCGGGGTGTGGCGACGCTGGTGAGCGAGCTCCGCGGCGGCGAGTCGAGCGACGTGCGGCCGCGCCGCGGCGTGGACTTCGGGCTGGGCGAGCTGGTGGACGACCACGCGCGGGCGATGGCGCTGCTGTCGGCGCGCGTGCCGGGCGTGCCGCTGCACGTGGGCGGGCACAGCCTCGGCGGGCAGCTGGCGGTGGTGCACTTCGCGGCGCGCGTGCCCGAAGGCACGAAGCTGGTGCTGGTGGCGTCGGGCACGGTGCACTGGCGCGCGTGGGGCTTCCCGCACAACGTCGGCGTGCTGCTGGGGACGCAGGTGGCGGCCGGCGTGGCGAAGGCCCTCGACTGGTTCCCCGGACACCGCCTGGGCTTCGGCGGCCGGCAGCCGCGCCGCCTCATCGAAGACTGGGCGCACGCGAGCCGCACCGGCGCCTACCGCACGCGCCTGCACGCGCTCGAGACGGGCCTCGCCGAGGTGACGCCGGAGCTGCTGGCGGTGCACGTCGAGGGCGACACCCTGGCGCCGCACGAGGCGACCCGCCGCCTCGTCGCCAAGCTGCCCAGCGCCCGCGTGCGCCACGTGACGGCCGCGCCACCGGCGGAGCCCCGTCGCCTCCACCCGCACTTCCGGTGGACGAAGGGCCCCGACGCGGTGGTCGCCGAGGTGGCGCGCTTCCTGTTGGGGGCGTGACGGGCGCCCGCGCGTCAGTTCGTGTCGAGGCCGAGCGCCTGGTACAGCGGGCAATAGCCCGTCGCGGCCGTCAGCGCCGGAATCGCGGCGATGGACAGGAAGAAGACGCTCCAGCCCGGGCTGGGTTGGTTGGTGGCGAGGCGGTAGCTGCCGATGCTGACCAGCGTCGCCGCGATGACACCGCGGATGATGCGGTCCACCGTGCCGACGTTCCTCGGCAGGCCGAAGACGGTGGTTTTCGCCTCCAACTCGCCGACGCCGAGCACCGTGGCCGAGCCGCCCGTCAGCGCGAGCGCCAGCCCGGCGCTGGGCAGCAGGCGCGGCGACGGAGGAGCGAGCCCTTCGGCGCGGGCAGGATGGGCGATGAGCAGCGCAGCGGAGACGGCGAGGGACACGAAGAGCCTGGGCATGAGGGACCTCCGAAGGTGAGGGCGGCACCAGCGGCGCCGCTCAGGTGAGTTGCGGGCACGATGCAGGGCGCGCCGCGGAGGATTCACGACCGCTGGCCGCGGACGAATCCTCCGCGCTCGGCTACGCTGCCACGCGCGCATGGGCTGGTCGGCCATCATCGGCGGTCGCAAGGCGGACAAGACGCGCGCCGCGCTCGTCGTGGCGCAGCGCCTGCGCGCACAGGGCCTCACCGTGGGCGGCTTCGTGCAGCGCGAGGTGCTGGCCGCGTCGGGCGACGTCGCCGGCTGGGACGTGGAGCGCGTCGACGGCGGAGCGCGGCGCGTGCTGGCGCGCACCTCGCCCACGCCCGAGCTGTGCGACTACACCTTCGACGCGGCGGGCTTCGCGCAGGCCGCCGCGTGGGCTTCGGAGCCCTGCGAGGTGGTGCTGGTGGGCGGCGTCGGCAAGCTGGAGGCGGACAAGCAGGGCCACTTCCCGGTGCTGGAGCGCCTCGCGCGCGCGCCGGGCGGGCCACACGTGCTGGCGGTGGTGCGCGACAGCTGCCTGACGCAGGTAGGCCTCGCGCTCCCGGACGCGAGCGGCTGGGTGGAGCTGCCGTGCGACGACGCCGCGCTCGAGCGCTTCGCCGACGAGGTGGCCGCGCGCGTGCGCGCCTCAGGGTGACGGGCAGGCGCCGCCGGCCGGCGTCACCTTCCACGTGCCGCCGGAGTTCGAGAAGACGTACAGCGCGTCGTCGAGGGTGACGAGCCGCCCGCGGGTGAAGTCCGTCTCTTCGGTGGTGTCCTTCAGGCCGAGCTGCACCCACTGGGGGCGCGGGTCCTCCGCGTCCGGCGCGGGCGGGAGCAGCATCCACAGCCCGGTGGCCGACAGCGCGAACGGCGCCCCGCACAACGCGCCGCCGGCGCGCACCTCTTCGGGCAGCGTCCCCGAGAGGGGCACGCGCGTGTTCAGCCCCACCACCGTGCCGTCGTCGAGGAGCGCGCGCGGCCAGCCCCGGTCGAACCACGTGAAGACGGGCCGCAGGCCCGCGAGCGGCACCTTCGTGGCGCTCCAGCGGCGCGGCGTGGAGGCGCGCACCTCGAAGAGGTCGAGGCCCGCTACCACGAAGCCCTCGGCGACGCCGCCGTCGCGACCCGGCTGCAGCGCCAGCGAGAGGATGGGCGTGGCCGGGCTGGGCTTGAGACGCGTCACCAGCGTGGGCTGCTCGTCACCCAGCTCGGCGACGTCGAAGGCGTCGTCGTGCGTCGCCACCAGAACGGCGCCGCCGTCCGACTGCGGCAGCAGCTCGGACAGCACGTACGACGACGGGTCGGCCCAGTCGTCCTCCGGCAGCGCGATGACGCCGTCGTCCTGGGGGTCGATGACGACGCCGGAGCGGGCGATGACCCAGCCCGCCAGCTCCACGTAGTTGGCCGGCAGCGCGGTCCACTCCGGCACCCGGTCGATCATGAAGCCCCACGGCTCGTGGAGAAACGACTTGCGGGCCGTGAAGGCGTGGAGCTCGCCGTCCAGCGGCACCAGCGCCTCGGGCGGCGACGGCAGCGACAGCGGTTCCTGCACGACGAGGTTCGGGCCCTGCGTCAGCAGACCGCCGGTGAAGCGGGAGAAGACCTGCGCGCTCTCGCGCGTGACGATGCGCGACGGCAGGTAGGCCGCAGGCGTGCGCCGCTCGCCGATGAAGACGACGTCGTTGAGCTCGACGCCGGCGTCGTTGAACTCCACGCACTCCGTCACCAGCTCCGGCGGGCCCTCGCCCGTGTCGACGAGGTCGTACGCGCGGTAGTCACCCACCGGGCAGACCGGGCGCCGCAGCTCGGCGACTTCAGGCAGCCCCGCGTCCACGCACAAGCCGGTCAGCTCGGCGATCGAGAGCTTCGACGCGTTGCCGCCCATGGCGCCGGAGCGCCACGCGAGCCAGGACTGCGAGCCGCGCGTGGCGATGCGAAAGTCGCCGGGGTTGAGCGCCGTGACGGTCCCCAGCGACTCGGCGCCGGCCGCGGTGATGCGGACCGCTTCGAGGCCGTTGCTCCGGGCGATCACCACCAGCCACGCGTCGGTGCAGAGCGGCGGGGTGAGCAGCACCGCCTCGCGCGCGTCGCTCCCCGAGACCCCCGCGTCGAGGCGGCCCAGGTACGGGCTCACCAGCGCGAGGCCATTCTGGTGGCGCACCTGCACCGTCCCGATGAGCGCCGAGACCGGGTCGCCCGCGGTGCGCAGCGGCGCCACCCACGTGCAGCCGTTCAGCCCCGGCGCGGCGTTCGGCTCGGTCTGGGTGCCGCCGTCGCTCGACAGCGTGGTGCGGCGGAGCTGCTGCCCCGGGAGGCTCCACAGGAAGTACTGCGCGCCCTGGCCGCTGACACCCACCGTCAAGGCGAAGTCGTCACCGGGTGAGGCGATGCGCCGGTACGTCGTGCGAAAGCGGGCGCCGTCGGGGTCCGCCAGCGACGTGACGCCCAGCACCTCCACGTCCTGGCGCGCCACGCGTCCGGCCAGCGCGCTTTCGGTCCGCAGGCCCGCGACGTCGGACACCCGCAGGGGCGCCGCGGCCTCGAGCCGGTCCGGCCGTTCCTCGAACGCCAGCGGGTGCAGCTTCTCCAGCGCCTCCAGCTCGATGGTGGACAGCGCGCCTTCCTGCGACGGGTCGCCGCAGCGGCCATCGGGCGTGCAGCGCCAGCCGCCGCCGCACTCCGAGTCGACGCGGCACGGGTGGGGCTCGCCCTTCGTGGTGTCGAAGCAGTAGCCCCACGTGGTGTTGCACTCCCACACCGCCAGCAGGTCGCCCTTGTCGTCGTAGCGGTCCGGGCACTCGTCGCCGATGCCCGCGTCGCCGGTGCACGCGTACTGCCGCGGGACGTCGGCGTCGATGCACGTACGGCAGCCGCCCAGCGCCGCGACACCCACCACCACCAGCACCGTCGCGCGCCTCACCAGAAGTCCCCCACCAGCGCGAAGCCCGCGCCCGTCGGCACCAGCGCCACCCGCGCCGCGGCCACGTCGGGCAGGCTGAACCACCAGCTGATGCCGCCGGCCAACAGCCCCGCGCCCAGCGACAGCAGCAAGAGCGCGGCCGTCTTGCGCTCGCGCACCTCGCGGGCCTCGGCTTCGTAGTACGCGGCGGTGTTGAGCCGCCCGGGCACCGCGTCCTTCAGCTCGCGCGCCACCGACGTCTCGCGCGTCAGCGCCTGGAAGCCCACCACCCCGCCCCCGAGAATCGACACGCCGCCCGTCACCATCAGCACCGTGGGCCAGGTGCGCGACGGCGGCTTCGGCGGCGGCGTGCCGGTGGCCTCGGCGACGGCCCACGGGACGATGGCGCGCAGCTCCTCCGCCGACTTCGCCGCCTTCAGGCTGCGGCCCACCACCTGGCTCTTCTGTGTGTCCAGCATCTGCAGCGTCAGCTGCACCGTCGAGCCCAGCTTGTTCACCTGGCCCGACAGCACGTACCGCGCGTCGAGCGCGCCGGTCAGCTCGGCCATGCAGCTGGACGAGTCGTCGCCGCAGCCCAGCAGCTGCTTCTGGCGCTCGACGCCCAGCAGCGTCTCGATGTCGCGCTGCGAGATGACCTGGAAGACGCCGGCCTTCGACACCCACTGGACGACGGCGTCGTTGAGGAGCGCGGCCTCGCCCTCGGTGGCGCCGCCGACGCGCTGCAACCCGAGGACGACCATGCGCGGCGCGCCGGAGTCCGGCGCCGCGAGGAGCAGCATCGCGAGGAGGGCTGTCATGGATTCGGGTGAGTCTACCCGCGCCGGCGCCCCCTCAAAGCACCTCGACGTCCCAGGTGCGCGTCACGGGGCTGTCGATGACGAGGTACCCGCCGGGCACGTCCAGCGGGCCGTCGCCCTTGAGCCGGACCAGCGGGTGCGGGCCCGAGCGGTCGACGCAGCCGCGCTCCTCGGCCGCGGCGCAGTCCGCCAGCTTCACGTTGGCCTCGTAGAAGTCCGTCGAGTCGCCCGGCATGAAGGTGTAGCGGGTGCCGTCGCGCTCGGCGAACTGGCTCTGCGAGCCCACCACCACGCGCAGGCGCCGCTCGGCCTTGACGTCGTCGAGGTCCACCGTGGGCGGCTCCGCGGGCAAGAACGTGTCCACCCGGTCGGGCAACAGCGGGATGACGGCGCCCACGCGGATGAAGACGGGCGCCTCGGTGAGCGGCGCGTCCACCACCACGTCGCCGGGGCCGGCGTAGCGCTTCGACCCGTCCCACGACACCCACTCCCCGGGCGGCAGGTGCACGCCGCGGCTGGTGGCGCCTTCCGTCACCACCGGGGCCACCAGGAGCGCGCCGCCCAGCATGTACTCGTCCGCCACCGTCCACGTCGCCGCGTCGTTGGGGAACATGAGGGGCAGCGCCCGCCAGATGGGCACGCCCGTGGCCTCGGCCTCGGCGGCGTGCGCGTCGAGGTACGGGAAGAGCTGCGTGTGCAGTTTCGCCCAGCGCTTGTAGTGCGCCAGCGTCTCGGCGTCGGAGTCGAGGCGCCAGTTGTCCGCGGGCCTGATGCCGTGGTGCGTGCGCATCACCGGCGACAGCGCGCCCAGCGTCACCCAGCGGAAGAACAGCTCCTTCGTCGACGGCGGGTTGGTGGCCGACTGGTACCCGGCGATGTCGTGGCCGAAGGTGGACACGCCCGCGAGGCCCAGGTTGAGGCCCATGGGGATGACGGTGGGCAGCCCGTCGTCGGCCTGGAAGCTGGTGCGCTGGTCGCCGGCCCACACCACCGGCGTCACCGCGTTCGACTTCAGCCACCCGGCGCGCGCGAAGAAGGTGCGCTGCACGCCGTCGGAGCGGCGCTCGGCCAGCACCTCGTCGTTCAGCTTCGCCCACTCCAGCGGGTAGCGGTTGTGCGCCTCCAGCGGATCCTCACCCGACGCCAGCACCGCGTCGTGCGGCAGCCACTCGCCGTAGTCCGCCATCCACCCGGTGAAGCCCGCGTCCAGCGCGCCGCGCATGTACGACTTGACGAATTCGCGCGTCTCCGGGCGCGAGAGGTCCGCGAGGCCCGTCGGCTTGAAGGTGACGCCGCTGAAGAGGTACGGCTCGCCCGACGCGTTCTTGACGAAGTGGCCGCCGGCGAGCGCCGCGTCGTAGACGGGGTTCCCCTCGACGAGGAAGGTGTTGAAGTACGCGTGCCACGCGAGGCCCTGCGCCGAGAGCTCTGCAGCGAGGCCTTCGGCGTCGGGGTACAACGTGCGGTCGAGGTCCCAGTCTTCGACGAGGCGGTAGCCGCTCGCCTCCTCGGTGCCGCCGCGGAAGTCCTCGGTCCAGATGGCGGACGAGGGGATGTCGTTGTCGCGCAGCAGCGCCGCGAGCGCCCGCACGGCGCCCGGGCCCTTGATGGCGTCGTTCCACGGCGCGAAGGCCATGGGCGGCGGGCGCTGCGGCCGGCCAAGCGCGAAGGCGGTGGCCGCCGACAGGCTGCCCATCGGCACGTTGCCGTGGAAGAGCCACAGGGTGAAGCGGTTGGCCCAGACTTCGATGCGGAAGACCTTCTCGGGGCCGCTGCACAATTCGAAGACGCTGCGGCGGTCGCTCTCCACCACGCCGACGTAGCCGCGGTTCGACAACCAGGTGGGCAGCCCGTAGCTGGACGCGTGGCGCGTGCCGACGAGGAACCAGAGGTCGGGGGAGTCGTCGTTCTCCAGCTGCTTGCCGATGCCGGGCTCGCTCGTCCAGATGGGCACCGTCTGCCCCATGTGGTCGATGCCGTCGGCCTGGCCGCCGAAGCCGAGGTAGTGGTCGTCGTCGCGGCAGGTGAAGGACACCGCGAGCCGGTTGACGGCGGGGTCCGCGGCCTCGAAGACCATCGCCAGCGCGCCTGGGCCGGGCGAGGTGGCCGACAGCCTCACGATGACGGCGCCGGTCGGGTCCACCCAGTGGCCGTCGGCGCGGCCCGAGAGGAGCCGGTCCCACTGGAAGCGGCGCCCGGTGACGAGGTCGGCCTTGCCGTCGGTGATGCGCCAGCTGCCGTACTGCATCTCGTAGCGCGCCTTCGACGTCGCGACCGACACCGGCGCCGCCTGGCCGTCGCCTTCGCTGGTGTCGAGCAGCACCGCGTCGCCGAAGCGGACCTCGAAGCTGCGCTCGCGGGCGTCGAGGGTGAAGCCGCCGAGGGTGGGCGTGGAGGGGCCGCAGCCCGCGAGGGCGACCGCGCCGAGGAGGAGGAACCTGCGCATGAGCCGCTCATACTTGCCAACGCCCCGGGACGGGTAGCGCTGGCGCTTCTTGACGGGCGTCCACAGCCCGCCCGGAGACTGCGAGGGAACGTGCTGCGCGCGCGGCGCAGAGGTGCAAGATGCCCGAGGAGGCCTCTCGATGCTGGCACGCATGGTGTGGCGCAACGTGTGGCGGAACAAGCGGCGCACGCTCATCGCCATCGCCGCGCGGCCACCGGTCGCCCGCTCATCGCAGGATGAAGTCTTGCGACGCCGGCTCAGGCGTCGACGATGGTGAGTCGACAATGGTGAACAGCGCGGACCGGCCGAGGGGAGGGGGCGATTCTTCGACTGTTGCTGACGCTCGAATCCGCCGGGAACGCGCGTGCGGCTGGGCGCCGGACCGGTGAGCGCTCCGCGGCCACCCAGCCCGCCCATCGTCCGGGAGTCGCTGCGCCACTTCGCCGACGAGTACGACGACGGCGATCGCTGAACGTGGACCGGGCCGAGTGAAGAAGCGCGGGGAGGCGCGGACCGGCTCGAGAGGGACGTGAGGCCCGCCCTCCCCGCTCGGGTTTCAGTGCGGAAGCGCCTGCGGCTCGACGTTCCGCGCGTACGTCTCCCGGACGTGCAGCTTCCCGTCGAGGGGCAGCACGTCGAGGTGCAGATTCACCGAGCCATCGCGGTTCACCTCGGCCCAGCCCGCGCGCACCCAGATGCTGCCGTTGCGCCCCGGCCGAATCGAGAAGACCGCCAGCGACTTCCCAGGTTCCATCATCGCTCTCTCTCCTTTCCCGCGGCCTCGTCCACGCCGGCCCATGACCGCGTGACGCTGACGAGAGCGAGAAGCGTGCCGCCCCCCACGCCCCGCCCCGCGCGCCGCGCGCCGTCCGCCTCCGAGGACGGCGTGGACGCTCCAGTCGCCTCTCACTCGCTGAGAAGCCACAGCAGCGCAGCAGCTCCTCGAAGCAACTCATACCGACACCAGGCGGGCCGCGCGCCTGGCACCCGAGGCCCCGGAGTGGCGCGCAGGTCCAGTGGCGCGCAGGTCCTCCGAGCACCTGCGCTGCGCCGCCGCGACCTGGCCCCCGAGCACTGCGCCGCCGCGACCGCGGCTGCCCCGCACCTGCGCTGCTGCACCTGCGCTGCGCGGCTCAGGCGACCGGCGTCGCGTGCCGCGCGAGGAAGTCGGCGATGCGCGGGGACACCTCCTGCGGCGCGCGGCGGCCCAGCACCAGGTCACCGTGGCCGTAGTCGTCGGAGAACCCCGACGCCTTCCCCACCGTCACCGCCTCCACCGGCCCCGACACCAGCGCCGCGGCGGCGTGCACTGCAGCCGGCGGCGCCAGGTAGTCCTTGACGCCGGCGAGCAGCAGCAGCGGCGCGGAAATCGCCTTCATGCCGCGGCGGTAGTCGAAGCCGTCCTCACCGTCGAAGGCGCCGGTGCGAATCCACCGCGCGAACTGCCGCCCCACGCCGCCCGGCACGTCGGCCGCGACGTGGGCGATGGCCTGGCGGATGACGCGCTTGTCCATGTTCTCCGCGCGCACCAGGTACTTGCCGATGGGGTCCGGCGGCAGGCCGATGGGCACGGCCGCCTTCGCCGCGAGGCCCAGCGGCAGCACCGGCAGCTGCAGCGTCGGCGCCAAGGCGGCGATGAAGCGCTTCAAGCCGGGCGACGCCTCGAAGTGCACCGGCGTGCCCAGGTTGGCGATGGCGCGAATCGGCGCCTGCGGGTTCCGCGCGAGGTGCGCGTACGCCAGCATGCCGCCGCGCGAGTGCCCGACCCACAGGACGCGGGGCGCGCCGGTGGACGTCACCGCGCGCAAGGCCGCCGTCACGTCGTGCGTCGCCTCGACGTCGAAGGTGCTGCCCTGGGCGCTGCCCGCCAGCCCGTGGCCGCGCAGCTCCAGCACCCACGCCTCGAAGCCGCGCCGCGCCAGCGCCCGGGCCACCGAGTACGTCTCGTCGAAGTCCAGGTTGAAGCGGTTGGTGCCGAGGCTGTGCCCCAACACCACCGGCTCGACGAAGCGGCGCGGGCCGCGCGGCCGGTAGCGCCCCAGCGCGATGGCGCTGCCATCGTCGGTGGGCACCTTGTACAGCTCGTCGGGGTTGAAGCGCAGCGCGGGCGCGAGGCGGAACGGCATGTGTCGCGCCCCCGAGTGTAGCCGCGCCGCGCCGCGCGGCCACCCAACGGACCTCCCCTGACTGGCGGGCTACCTCTTCTTCGGCAGCGGCGCGAGCCTCTTCGTCGGCGGGGGCGGCGGCTCGTCGTAGCCGTCGTCGTACCCCTCATCGGAGGGGTCGTCGGCGAACCTCTTCGGCGTGGCCTGCTCGATGCCGAAGCGCACGGCGATCTGGTGCTGGAAGTCGTCGAAGCCGGACTCCGCCATCTTGTCGTAGGGCAGCGTGGGCGACTCGTCGTTGATGCCGTACTTGTTGCCGTACGTCGTCCACTTGATGTCCCTCGCCGGCTCGGAGTCGAAGGCGAAGGTGTAGCGGGGCTTCTCGTCGCCGTCGAAGGCGACGTCGAGGTCCCAGAGGAAGGCGATGCCGAGGAACTTCTTGTCGTCGTTGCTGGTGCCGGCCTTCTTCACCGACTCGTAGATGGTGCCGGTGAGCGCCACCTCGTAGTTGACGACGAAGGTGATGGGCGACTTCGGCGGCTTCGGCTCGCTGCCGTACTCGTCGCCGTACGCGTACGGCTCCTGGCCGTCGGCGACGATGCTGACGACGCCTTCACCCAGCAGCTTGCGGAAGGCCTGCTCGAGCGACTCGGTGATGTGCCGCTCGCGATTCCTGTTGCTGCTGTCCGAAAACGCCAGCCTGGGGTCGATGACCTTCCCCTTGAGGTCCTCGGGCAGCTTGTCGAGGTCCAGCTTCTCGAAGAGCGTGTGCGAGACGTACTTCACGTTCACCTGCGACAGCTGCTTCTCGCGCAGCGTCTTCAGCACGTCGAGCAGCGCCGGCGCCATCTCGCTGGAGTTGTGCGCCTTCACCTTCGCCTCGGCCGCCGAGTAGATGCTGTCGATGGCCGCCTTCGCCTCGTCGGCGTGGCGCCCGCTGGGGTACGTGTTCAGGTACCTCTGGTACGCGCGCACCTTGTCCCGGTAGGCGAACTTCGCGTCCTCCCAGGCGTAGTTGTCGGCCTTCACCGAGTTGTACGGAATGACGCCCAGCGTGAGCAGCGCGGCGCCGCCCACCACCGCGGCCATCACGATGCGCCCGTTCTTCTTTCGCCTCTCGGCGGTGGGCGTGAGCGGCGCGGGCTTGCCCTCCTCGGGGATGAGGTTGGCCGGGATGAGGTTCGTCTCCTCCTCGCCCTCCTCCAGCATCCCCGAGTACATCAGCTCGAGCATGCGGCGCCGCTTCGCCAGCACCGCGTTGGCCCAGTCCACCGCGGCCTGCTGCCCGTAGATGTTGGTGTTGAACGTCTTCCGGTTGAACACCAGGTCGATGCGGCTGGTCGTGTAGACGCCGTTGGTGTGGTGATGCGTCACCCGCACGTCGTGCAGGTTGGCCAGCGGCCAGGCGATGACCTTGTCGAGCCTCACCTGCAGGAGAAACAGCGGGTGCACGAAGGTGTACGCGCCGTACGGGCTCTTCGCCGCCAGCATGATACGGCGGATGCACCAGGCCGTGAGCAGCCCGAAGCCCGCCATGGCGAGGAAGAACAAGAGCAGCCCGCCGCCGTCCAACGGCCGCCGCCCGGTGAAGGCCGCCATGAGCGACACCCAGCCGCCGCCGAGGCCGACGAGCAACAGGAAGACGGGCCAGCCCATGGCGCTGTTCGGCACCTTCGCCCACGACTTCGTCTTGTTCTGTTGGATGAGCCACTGCTTCGACGCCTCGGGCAGGCGCTCGATCTCCACCTCGAACGTCTGCGGCATCGCGCCCGTCGAGCGATTCGGGTCGAGCTTCGCGGCCTCGCGCATCAGCACGTTGGCTTCGTCGACGCGCTTCATCGCGAACAGCGGCGCGGCCATCGACGCGAGGCGGTTCGCCACGAAGCGCCTGGCCGCCGGGTCGTCGGGGATGATGGGCACCAGCTGCGCCAGCACCTGCAGCACGGCCTGCTTGTTCGCGCGTTCGATCTCCACCTCGAGCTTGCGCACGAAGAGACCGAAGTCGCGGAAGTCCACCGAGCCGTCGAGGTTGATGGCCTGGTCCAGCACGCGGACCGCGTCGTCCCACCGCTTCTGGTCCATGTAGCAGTCGGCCAGGCTGACCAGCGGGCGCACGTCCTCTTTGTTCAGCTCGAAGCTCTTCTGGTACGCGCCGGCGGCCGCGGCGAACTGCTTGAGCGCGTGCTGCGCGTAACCGAAGTGCAGGTGGTAGGCGCCGTTGTCCGGGTGCCTCGACACCAGGTCGGTGAAGATGGCCAGCGCCTGCTCGGGCTTTTGGTCGTGCAGGTACGCCATGCCCAGCAGGTCGCGCGCGAAGGCCAGCTCGGGCTTGTCCTTCACCAATGCGATGAGGATCTGCTGCGCGTCCTCGTAGCGCTGCTGCTCGATGGCCTCGGTCGCGAGGCGAATCTGCTCACCAACGTGCTCGCCGTGCGAGTCGTACTGGCCGATGGAGTCGTAGTCGCGGCGCGCCTCGGCGTCGGACAACACCTCGTACGCCTCGCGCAGCTTCTTGAATTCCTCGGGGTGCGTCTCCGGCGGGTACTTCCGCACGAGCGCGAAGTACGCCTTCTTGATGGCGCGCTCGTCGGCCGCCCTGTCCACGCCCAGCACGTCGTAGAAGTTTTTGGCGTTGATGTTGCTCACCTGTTCTCTCCCCCCGCGAGGGCCAGCGTGATGGCCTCGGCTACCGATTCGACGAAGATGAGTTCGAGCTCGCGCGTCACCTCGTCCGGCAGCGCGCGCGCCTCCTTGAGGTTCTGCTTCGGCAACAGCACCGTCTTCACTCCGGCGAGGTGCGCCGCGACCAGCTTCTCGTGAATGCCGCCCACGGCCATCACCATGCCGTGCAGCGTCAATTCGCCCGTCGCGGCCAGCTTCGGCTTGAGCGGCTTCTGCGTGAAGGCGGACACGCCGGCCAGCAACAGCGCGAGGCCCGCCGACGGACCGTCCTTGCCGATGTGCGTGTCGGTGAAGTGCAGGTGCAGGTCGAAGGTGCGCACCAGCCCGTCGACGCCGAGGTCCTTGCTGCGCGCCTTGATGACCGAAAAGGCGACCGCGGCGGCCTCCTTGCCGGTGGGGCCGACGTTGCCCGAGAAGATGAGCTCGCCCTTGCCGTCCACCGCGACCGCCTCGAGCGGTGACACCGCGCCGCCGGTGGGGCTCCAGCCCAGCACGCCCACTTTGCCGACGGCCGGCGCCGCGTCCAGCACCCGCGCGTCGAGCGACGCCAGCTTCTTCGCCGCGGTGCCCGACGGGTCCTTCTGCGCGGCGGTGCGGTACATCTTCTCGGCCTTCCCGCGCTCGCCCAGCGTCGCGTGGATGTCACCCAGGTCCTCCCAGGCGTTCGCGTCGTCCTCGCCGAAGAGAATCGCCTTCTTGTAGAGCGTCACCGCCGCCTTGAGCTCGTTCTTCGTCTGCGCGAGGTCGCCCAGGCGGTTCCAGGCCATGCCGAGGTCGGGCTTGAGCTCCAGCGCGCGGGTGAAGGCGGCCTCGGCGTCGCCGAAGCTGCGCTCGAGGAGGCGGAGCTCGCCCAACAGGAAGTGGAAGCCCGCCTGCGCGCGGTCCTCGGCGGACACCGCGCCCATCGCGCGATGCGCTCCGGGAATGTCGCCCTTCGAGACTTCGTCGGCGAAGCGCCTCAACGCGACCGAGGTGAGCAGGGGGCCCACGCGCGGGCTGGACAGCGCTGCGCGCGCCTGCTTCTGGAAGTACGCGCGGTCCTTCTCGCCGGCGACGCGCTGGCTGGCGACCTCGTCGCCGAGCTCGACGTAGACGTGGCGAAGCTCCTTCGCGACCGCGGCGTCGGTGGGGAACAGCCGCTGCGCCTCCTCCAGCACCGCGCGGGCGCGCTCGGGCAGGCGGCGCTGCAAGAGCAGGTCCGCCAGCATGAGCCGGCGCTTCACGTCCTCGGGCGAGAAGCGCACCGCCTCGGCGGCGTGGAGAATGGCGTCGTCGATGCGCCCCTGCTGCAGCAAGAAGCCGCACAGCTCGTCGCGCGCGTCGGCGTCGTGCGGCGCCCGCTTCACCATCTCCTCCAGCACCGCCATCGCCTTCGGGACCTTGTTGTCGCGCTCGAAGCAGCGCGCGAGCAGCCGGCGCGCGTTGGCGTCGTCGGGGTCGAGCGCCACCGCCTTCTCGAGCTGCGTGGCGGCCTGGGCGTACTGCCCTTCGGCGAAGTACGCCTCGGCGAGCTCGTACCGGGCCCTCGCGTCGTCGGGTTTGAGCACCACGGCGCGCTTGAGGTCGGACAACGACTGCATCAGCCCTCCAGGTCGAAGAGCAGGTCGGTGAGCTGCGTGTCGAGCCGGTTCACCTCGGCGCCGTCGCCCTTCGCCATTGCGGCCTCGAGGCGGCCGACGATGTCCTGCAGGCGCTCCTTGTTCTCACCCGACACGGCGGCCAGCTTCGCCTTCGCGGCGGCCAACAGGGCGGCCGACGGCGCGGCGCCTGAGGGCGGCGCCGGCGCTGGCGGCGACGACGGCCTGTCGGCGACCTGCGGCTGGGCGGCGCCCATGCCCCCACCGCCCCACTCCTTGTCGAGGCGCTCCTTCGCGGCCTCGCGCTGGTCGTCATTCATCCGGCTGCCGGTCTTCTCGACCTTCAGCACCGCCTCCTTGCCGGTGGAGACGATCTTCGTCTTCACGTGGAGGATGCCGTTGATGTCGTAGGTGAAGGTGATGGCCACCTTCTCGCTGCCCGCGGCGGCGGGCGGAATGCCTTCCACCGAGTACGAGTCGAGGAAGGTGTTGTTCTTCACCAGACGGTCATTGCCCTGGTACACCTTGATGTCGACGACGCGCTGGTTGTCGGCGGTGGTGAGGTACGTCTCGGTGCGCGACACCGGCACCGTCGAGTTGCGCGGGATGATGGGCGAGAAGAGGCCCTTGATGAGTTCGCGGCCCGCCTGCGCGCTGACCTCGACGCCGAGCGTGTAGGGGCACACGTCGGTGATCATGATGCCGCGGTCCGCGGAGATGGTGCCCTGCTTGAGGCCCGCCTGTACCGCCGCGCCCAGTGCGACGGCCTCGTCGGGGTGCACGCCGCGGCGTGGCTCCTTCTTGAAGAGCTCCTGGAGGAGGCCCTGCACCATCGGGATGCGCGAGCTGCCGCCCACCAGCACCACGTCGGTGATGGCGGACTTGTCCAGCCTGGCGTCCTTGAGCGCGACGTTGATGGGCTCGACCGTGCTGCGGATGAGGTCGCCCAGGAGCTCCTCGAGCTTGCCGCGGCTCATCTCCATCTCGAGCGACAGCGGATCGCTGCCCTTCACCGCGATGAACGGCAGCATGATCTGCGTCGAGGTGGTGGCGGACAGCTCGATCTTCGCCTGCTCCGCGGCGGTCTTGAGACGCATGCGCGCCTTCGGGTCCTTCCGGAGGTCGATGCCGTGCTCCTTCTCGAACTCGGCCGCGAGCCATTCGGCGATGAGGCGGTCGAAGTCGCCGCCGCCGAGCTGGTTGTTGCCGGCCGAGGCCTTCACGTCGAGGACGCCTTCGAACATCTCGAGCACGGACACGTCGAAGGTGCCGCCGCCGAGGTCGTAGACGAGGACGAACTGCTCCTTGTCGAGGTGGTCGAGGCCGTAGGCGAGCGCCGCGGCGGTCGGCTCGTTCAAGATGCGGTCGACCTTGAAGCCGGCGAGCTCGCCCGCGTCCTTCGTCGCCTGCCGCTGGGCGTCGGTGAAGTACGCAGGCACGGTGATGACGGCCTCCTCGATGGCCCTCTCGAGGTAGCGCTCGGCGTCGTCCTTGAGGGACTTGAGCACGAAGCCGGAGATCTCCTGCGGCGTGTACTGGCGGTCGCCCAGGGTGACCTTCGCGTCCGAGCCCATCAGCCGCTTCACCTCGGCGACGGTGCGGTCGGGCATCGACACGAGCTGGTTGCGCGCGGTGTCGCCGACGTGCACCAGCCCGTTCTTGTCGAGGCCGACGATGGACGGCGTGAGCCGCTTGCCGCCCTTGTTGGGGATGATCTCCGGCCGGTCGCCATCCATGAAGGCGACGAGCGAGTTGGTGGTCCCCAGGTCGATTCCGACGATCATGTGCGGAACGCTCCGTTTCAGGGTGGGAATGACCCGGATCCGGCCATGCGGGTGCAAACAGTCGAGGGAAATCGGCGGGGTGTTTTCCTGCGTGGAATCGGGCCGTTGCGGAGGAAGGGTCCGGGGTGGTAGCGGCCCGCCGCTGGATTTCGGCGAATCGAGGTGTCAGACGATGTGCACGGAGCACAGCGGCCGGGCGGGCGGGCGAGACGCGCTTTCCCCCTACGCGCCTTCGTGCAGCAGCACCGGCGCGAAGCCTGCTGCGTCGCACGACGCCAGCACGTACTTCACACCCGCGCGCTCGCCGACGAAGCCCGCGGAGATGCCCGGGCCGTGGAGGTGTCCGTACACGCACACCACCGGCTTCCACGCCTCGACGACCCTGCTGAACGCCGTCTCGAGGCCGTTGGAGTACAGCGGCGGGAAGTGCACGGCGCACACGCGGACGCGCGGCCTGTCGGCCTTCGCCTCGAGCTTCGTGGCGTCGGCGATGGACAGGCCGAGGCGATTCACCTCGCGCTCGACGTAGTCGGCCTTCGGTGCCTCGTCGCCCATCTCACCGCCGGGCATCGGAGGCGCTTCCGGCGCGGTCCACAGCCGCGAGCCGGCGATGAGGTACGGCCCGACCTCGACGGCGGAGTTCTGGATGAAGCCGACGAAGGACGCGAACGGCTCGAACAGCTTCTTCAGCTTCGCGGTCGAGTCGCCCCACCAGTAGTCGTGGTTGCCGCGGAGCAGCACCTTCCGGCCGGGGCGCTCGTCGAGCCACTTGAGGTCGTCCATCACCTCCGCAGGCCGCGTCGCCCAGGAGATGTCGCCGGCGACGATGACGACGTCGTCGGGCGTGACGCGCTCGTCCCAGGCGCGCTGCAGCGGGCGCGGGTGCTCGTTCCACCCGAAGCGGTCCATGTCCTTGTTCCGCGTGGACGGGAGGTGGGTGTCTCCGATGGCGAACAACCGCATGCGCGCGGACCTGTAGCACGTCCGTGCAAGGGCTGCGGCTTGCACAGGCAGGGCCGCGCAAATTCCACGGGGTGGCGCCCACGGTGCAGGACAACACCGTCGAGCCCGCGGCGCGCGCCTTCCTGATGGACGCGACGAGGTACGGACTGCCGGTGAAGGCGCTCCACGTGTACCGCGACGCAAAGGCGACGATGGAGGTGCAGATCGCCGAGCTGTTCAAGGTGGCGAACGCGCGCGGCGAGACGATGAGCAGGTCCGAGACGGTGACGGTGCTGAACGACCTCTGCCTGCTCGCGCCGTCCGCGCTGCCGGGAAAACCGTTCTCCTTCTCCGACGCGACGGACCGCGAGGTGACGGTGACGTACACGAACGGTCCGCACACCGTGTCCGCGCGGCTGAAGTTCGACGAGATGGGCGACCTGGTGGACTTCGAGAGCGACGACCGCTGCAAGTCCGTCGAGGGGAAGACGTCCCGTGGTCGACGCCGGTGCGCGGACACCGGGTGATGAGCGGCCTGCGCCTGCCGAGGTCGGGCGAGGCGCTCTGGCACGAGCCGGGCGGCACGTGGTGGTACATGACGCTGAAGCTGCTCGACGTCGAGTACAACCTCGCGCCGCGAGCGCACGCAGCGCAGGCCGACGCCGCGGCCGCGCGCACCGCCTCGGCGCCCCGACGGCCGTGGTTCCTACGGGTGCGCGTCCAGCCACGCGAGGTCCGCCGCCGTGAAGTCCGAGTACAGGCGCCACGCCGTCGGCGTCCGCGTCACGCGCCCTGACCGGCGAAGCGCCGAGTTGAGCACGAGCGCGCGAGGCCGCATGGTCCCGCGCGCTTCGTCGTGTCGGCGCGTGTCATTCGCGCTCGTCGGTGAGGATGACGAGCGCTTCCTTGACGTGGATGACGCGCGACTGCGCGCCACAGTGGAGCATGTGCGGCGCGGTCTTCGGCGTCCAGCCGGTGCCCTTGAGCAGCTCGGCGAGCCAGGCGGGGCGCGCCTCGGCGCCGCCGGGCGAGCAGCCCTTCGACCAGCGCGCGACGTCGGCGGCGGGCACCTTGACGACGGCGTGCACCTTCGTCGAGCCCGCGCCGAAGAGCGCCTCTTCGTGCGTGATGTGGAACGCGGTGTCCTCCGGCGTCGACGGGCAGATGACGGCTTCGCAGAAGAACGCGACGCGCGCCTTCGCGGTGGGCAGCGTCGTCGAGCGCGTGTCGAACGAGCGGTCAGTGCAGGCGGACAGCGCGAAGCACGCGAAGACGAAACGAAGGAACATCGGCTGTGAGTGTACGGCCGAATTCCTTCACGCGTCGCGTACCGGGGGGTCACCGGTTCCTGTGTTCGAGTCTGTGTTCGAGTAAGGAGTGGGCGCCTGGTGCTTCGAATTCCCAAGCGGAGCTTCAACGTCCGCCTGGAAGAAGACGTCAGCGTCGACTGGCAGCGCGGCCGGTGCGGCAAGCAGCAGACCGCCACCCTGACGCCCGCGGGCGCCGGCCACGCCATCGCCATGACCCGGTCGCAGGCCGAGGAGCACGCCTCGGAGCGCGCGCGCGAGGACCTGCTCGAGAACGCCCAGCTCGTCGCCCGGGCCGCGGCGTGCCCGGCCTGCGGCGCGAGCGATCCGAGCGGGCTCGAGGAGCTCGCGGCAGCCAACCGGAGACAGACCGTGACCCTGCTCCTGGCGGGGCTGGTGATCTGCGTCATCGCGGCGTCGAGGGACCCGAGCATGATGTGGACGTTCCTCCTGCTCGCGGCCGCGGTGTTCGCCTCGGCGTCGTATCGCGCGACCACCCTCGAGCGGCTGCGCGAGGCCGTCGCTCGCGTGCGGTTCACCGAGCCGAAGTCACAGCCGGCGGCGAGCTCGCCGAGCACAAGGGCGCGCTCGCGTTCCTCCTCGACCCCGAGCTGCAGGGCGTGGTCGCGCGGCCCTACCTCGGTTCGCTGCGGGTGGGCGCGCTGATGCTGGGGGGCGACGACGCCGACTGGCTGGAACCGGGAGACGTGGGCGGCACCGCCGACGACGCGCTCGAGCGCGCGCGGCACAACCTCGCGTCGCGCTCGAAGGCGTCGCTGGTGCAGGCCGGGCGTGTGGCAGGGCCGGCGGAAGGACGAGCTCGCGGCGAGCCGGCTGATGCTGCCGGAGCTGTTCTCCGGGCTCAATCAGCGCGGCGAGCTCATCGCCTTCACGCCGTCCGAAGGCACGCTCTTCCTCGCCGGCAGCGAGGACGCCGAAGCGCTGGTGAAGGCCGCGACGCTGGCGCTCGACGACGCGCGCGAGGTCATCGAGGACAGCCCGCTCGCCGGCCGCTTCACCGCGGTGCCGTGGGTGCTGCGCGACGGCCGCTTCTTCCCGTGGACGGTGCCGGCCGGCCACGCGCTCACTGCGCAGCTGGCCGAGCTCGACGCGCTGATGAACGGCTGCGGCTGGCGGGCGTAGCCGGCGCTATCGGCCTTGACGCTCGAGCGATTCGGCGTCGACGAGGTCCTTGGGGCGCGCGGCCGCCCGCTTGTTCTTCAGCAACGCGTCGCGGCCCAGGAAGCCGATGGTGTGTCCCCGGAGCGACACGTTGACGCGGCTCGCCCACGCTTCGTCGAATTCCACGCCGCTGATCTGGGTGAGTACGTCGATGCGCCGAGGCGGAAGCCCGAGCTGGTACACGGTCCCGGCGCGCGCGAAGTCCGTCACCGTGACGCCGTGCTGAGCGATGGGCGCGCCGAAGACTCGGAGCGCCGCCATCACGCGCCCGGCGTTCTCGGCGGACGGGCGCACCCAGACGTCGAGGTCACCCGTGGCGCGAGGGATGCCGTGGACGGCCAGCGCGTGCGCTCCGACGACGAGGAACTCGACGTGCGCCTCGGCGAAGGCCTCGAGGAGGTCGAGGAAATCGGAGTTGAACCCGGCCTCGACGCTCATTCAGCAGGTCGAAGCACGCGCCCGGGCGTCTCGGCGCGGGAGTAGGACGGCATGGGTTCGCCGGTGAGCGCCCACGCGCCTCGCGCGAGCTCCCACATCATTCCGAGCCGCTGCTCGACCGTCGTGGAGCCGCTCAGGTCCTCCGACGCGCCCTCCGCCTCGAGCGTCGTCTTCGAACCAGCCCAGCCGGCACGCGCGGCCGCCCGCATGGCTCGTTCGTCGACGTGGTTCATGGCCTGAAGTCTAGCAGGACCAGGCACTCCTGCCTCGGCGCCGCTACTTCACCTCGACGCACGACAACCCGTTCGCCGGCGCGCAGTTCTGCCCGATGAGGCACCCGCCCCCGCCCTGGAAGTCCACGCACCGAATCGACCGGCAGTCATCCGAATTCACGCACGGCCGCCGCGAGATGCTGCACTCGCCCGCGCTGCACGTCTCCTGCGCACAGTCCGAGTCCACCTGGCAGGTGCAGAAGCCGTTCTCGTCGCCCTCGTCCACCGCGCACTTCCCCGCGCAGTAGCCGTTCGGCATGCCCGGTTGCTTCACGCACGTCCCGCCGCGCCTGCACTCCGCGTCCGTCGCGCACGGCAGCGCCGTGTTGATGGGGCACGCCGGATTCGACCGCGTGCACGCCCACTGCGTGAAGACGACGATGACGTCCTGGCACGAGTAGCCGCGCGGGCAGCTCTGCCCGCTCGAGCAGTCCGCCCCGCAGAAGTACGCGCCGGGGTGCCGCGTGTCGATGAGGCAGTAGTTCGGCCCGGTGCCGCACACCTCGACGCCGCCGCCGAAGCTGCAGTTGTCGCAGTACGGCCGCAGGCGCGTGTCGTAGTCGTCGTAGCAGCTCGCCCGGCTCATGCCCGCGTCCGCGTCCACGCCGCACGTCTCGCCGAAGCGGCAGTACGACGAGTCGCTGCAGAAGTACGGGTCGCACACCCCAATCTCGCAGCGCGCCAGCTCCTCCGGCGTCGTCCCCGTGCAATTGCACGCCACGTCGCCACACCGGCAGCTCGTCCCCGGGCAATCGCCGTTCGTCCGGCAGCCTTCCACGCACAAGGCCTTCGCCGTGTCGCAGACCTGCCCCAATTCGCACTGCAGGTCCGTCGAGCACCGCCCGCGCGCCAGGCACTGCCCGCTCGTCGTGTCGCAGTAGAGCGACGGGTCCAGGCAGTCGAGGTTCTTCTCGCAGCCCGACCGGTCCTGGCAGAAGCCCGCCGTGTTGCAGAACTGCGCGCCCGGGCACGCCTCGTCGGTGCGGCAATAGCACACGCCCGTCTGCGCCTCGCACCGGTACGCGGAGGCCGGCGTGCCGCAGTCCTTGTCCTCCGCGCAGCCTTTGCCCGAGAGCCGCGTGTCCCGGCACGCGCTCACCAGCAGCGCCGACGCCGCCACCACGAAGACGACGACTCGGCTCATGGGATGAACGCGTCCGACAGCGCGATGGTGTAGCTCGACCAGCTCACGCCCGAGAGCGTGTCGTAGGTCCACTGGTTGTACGCGAACTTCGGCGAGCGGCTCGAGTAGATGACGACGAAGAGCGTGTTGCCTTCCTCCTCGGTGAGCAGCTTGTTCACCGCCGGCGGCGGCAACACCACCTGGTTCTCCGTCCCCGGCAGCACCATGTTCCACAGCGACACGTTCCCGAAGAGCGTCGGCTTCAGAATCTGCACGTTGTGCAGGTCCGGCACCGCGCCCGGCGCCATCGTCCACGAGATGACGCCCGTGAAGTTCCCGGCCAGCGGCGCGGTGAATTGCGGCGCCGGCAACAGCGGCCCGATGGTGACGCCCTGGCTCATGTCACCCGGCTGCCGGCGGAAGTAGTAGCTCACCGGGTAGCTGGACGATCCCGCCGACTCGTTCAGGAAGATGAAGTTCGAGCCGTCGAGCCGAGGGAAGTGGGGGAACGTCAGGCTCGAGCCCGCCGACGACACCGACGACATCGGCTGCGTGCCCGTCGCCCAGTTGTTCGGGTTGGGAATGAAGCCCTCCGCGCCGAGGTCGAGCCACGCGTACACCGTGTTGAGCCCCGGCTCCGGGCCCAGCGGCCCCTCGAATGAAAGCGGCGAGTCGATGGTGATGGGCACCGCCAGGTCGAGCTGCATGTCGAGGACGATGTCCTGCCCCGTGGCCGGATTGTCCGGCGACGTGGTGATGCCGCGCTTCACGCCCATCGCCACGGGCGTGAAGGACTGCGTCGCCGCGTTGGCGATGCCCAGCACCGCGTACACCGCGCGCAGCCCCGCGCCGGTGAAGACGAGGTACTCGCCGCCGTCGCTCGTCACGCGCCACTTCTGGCTGCCGCGGTTGGGAATGCCCGAGAACGGAGGCCCGCCGTACAGCGACGTCTGCGCCACGAAGACGCGCGCCTCCAGCGTCTCCATGCCCACCAGCGGCCGCGGCGACTTGAAGCCCGTCACCCGCCCCGCGATGGTGGACGGCGGCGGCGACGGCGGCGGCGCGCCCGGGCTGCCCTCGCCCCCGCCGGTGCGCGAGATGAAGACGGTCAGGTTCTCCGCATTCACCGAGGTGATGGTCGTCGACTCGTAGTTCGCCTTGTAGACGGTCACCACCTGCGCCTTCACCAATGACGGGTCGCTGAAGGTGATTTGACCGCGCTGGTCCGTCTCGCCCTGGTACGGCGTCGTCGGGTCGAGCCCCAGCATCACCGTCGCGCCCGGCACCGGCGCCCCGTACAGGCCCCGTGTCGAGTCCAGCACGGTGATGTTCAGCGTGCCCACCAGCGGCCCGCCCGACAGGCCGCCCGAGATGCTGCGCGGGTCGAAGTACGAGAAGCCGCCCGGCAGCGTGTCATTCTCCGTCAGCCGGTCGACGCGCACGTCCACCACGCCCACCTGCGCCGCCTTCGGCGTCCGGCACGTCAGCGTGTGGCTGTCGACCACCTTCAGGTCCTTCGCGCGCGCGCTCCCGAAGGACACCACCGTCGCGTCGCCGAAGCCCGAGCCCAGCACCGTCACCAGCGTCCCGCCGGCGATGGCGCCGCGCTCCGGCTGCACCCGGCCGATGGACAGGGCCTCGAGGTACGTGAAGGCCGAAGGCAGCACCGCCTCGTTCTCCGGGTCCGCCGCCTCGCGCACCACGACGTCGCTCGCCGCGCCACCGCTGCCCGCGCCCGTGGTGCCCGCGATGGACGTCTCGCCCGTCACCGTCACGCCCGTCGCCGCGTTGGTGCCCACGACGAGCTGCGCGTCGGCCGGCAGCGCGCTCGCCGCCACCGTCACCGCCGTGCCACCCGCCGCCGGGCCCGTCGCCGGCGCGATGGAGGTGAGCCCGATGCGCCACGTCACCGCACCCGGCAGCGTTGCGGTGCCCGGCCCCGTCACGCCCACGTCGCTCACCCGCGGCGCCGCGCCGCGCGACGGCACCGTCAGCTGCGCCGTGGAGAACGTCACCAGGCCCACCGTCGCCGGCTCGCCGCCGAACGTCACCGCCAGCGCGCCCTGGTCCAGCCCCTGGCCAAGCAGCGTCACCGTCTGCCCCGGCGTCACCACGTGCGGGTACACGCCGAACACCGCGAAGCCGCCCGCCGAGTCCACGTAGGCGAAGGCATTCTTGAAGGTGCGCGACTCGAGCGGCGTCGTCACCGTCACGTCCACCGCGCCCGGGCCCGCCGCCGCCGGCGTCGTCACCGTGAGCGCGTTGTCCGACTCGAGCTGCAGCGCCGTGCCCGCGTTGGCGCCGAACGTCACGCCCGTCACGCCCGCGAGCCCCGAGCCCACCAGCCGCACCACCGTGCCGCCCGCCACCGCGCCCGTCGGCGGCAGCACCGCGACGACGCTGGGCGGCGCGACGTAGCGGTAGGCGCGTCGCTGGGTGTTGACGCCGTTCTTGTTGTACGTGACGACGTCCACCAGGTCGGCGGCGGCGCCGCGCGGCGCCACGGCCTTGAGCTGTGTCGACGAGACGAAGGTGACCTGCGGGCTGGAGAACCGGCCGAACAGCACCTGCGTGTCCTCGGTGAAGCCCTGCCCGTTGAGCGTCACCTCGGTGCCGCCCGCCAGCGGGCCTTCGCGCGGCGAGAAGGACGTGACGACCAGGTCGTCGTAGTACGTGAAGCAGTTGTTGCAGATGACGGAGCCGTTCGGGTTCGTCAGCGACACCGACGCGCGGCCGGCGACGCCGGGAGGCGTGCGCAGCTCGATGGTCTCGTCGTCGATGATCTGGAAGTCCAGCACCGGGTTCGAGCCCACCTTGATGCTGGTGAGCGGCTTCGCCTGCGAGCCAGAGCCCGCGAAGTCGCGCAAAAAGGCCGAGCCTTCCAGCAGCACCGCGGTGCCACCGGCCGACGAGCCGCGCGGCGGCAACAGGCGGCGAAGCGCGAGCTCCGGCGGCGGCCCGGCGTCCGCCTCGCCCGCGTCGGGCTCCACCGTGCCGGCGTCGTCCATGCCCGCGTCCATCGGCATGCCCGAGTCGGGCACGCCCGAGTCCACCGGCGGCGTCGTCGGCTTGCCGCAGCCACAGCCCGGCACCAGCGCCAACAGCGTCACCGCCAGCAGCGCCCCCTGGAGCGCCCGCGCGTCGAGTCCATGGCTCATGGGAAGCTCACCCTCAGCGTGTAGGAGTTCGCGATGCGGTCGCTGTCACCCAGCACCCGCACCAGCACGTTCTGTGCGCCCACCGTCGCGGCCGGCGCGCTCACCACCGGCATCACATCGGAGGAGCACGAAAGCTGCGTGACACCGTCGGCGGCGAAGAGGCACAGGCGCAACAGCCCGCGCCCGGAGTCGTAGTTGAAGAGGCCCGCGCTGACGCCCTTCCCCGCCGGCACCGCCACGCGGAACCAGTCCTGGTCCTGGGGGCACACCTGCCCGTCGGCCTCATTCGTCATGTTGAGCGCCGTCGGCTGCGCCGCCGAGTCGTTGGGCTCGAGCGTGTCGTCGTCGCACGGCGTGCCGCGCGACTTGAGGAAGGTGACGTCGTAGTTCTGGAACGGGTCCGTGCTGGCGATGACGATGTAGTAGGTGGCCGGCGCCGGCGCGACATAGCTGACCAGGAGCCGCCCGCCCGCCAGCGTGCGCCCCGTCGTGTCCTTGATGACGGTGCTGAAGGTGTTCTCGCTGAACGGGTCCGCGTCGAGGTTGACGCCCAGTTGGTCGCCGCGCGCCAACGAGATGCCGTACCAGTCCACGTCATTCCGGCAGAGCGTCAGGTTCCGGTACGGGCCCGGCGCCACGATGAAGGCGTGCGCGTCGTCGTCGTTGGGCTCGTAGCGGTCGGGCTGGCAGGTGCGCGGGATGCAGCGGCCGCTGGGCACGTCGCAGCGCTGGTTGGCCGCGCAGGTGTCGTCGCTGATGCACGGCGGCGACTTCGGCAGGCACGCCCCCGTCTGGACGAAGCACACCAGCGGCACGCTGCAGTCGCGGTCCGTGTAGCAGCGGTCGCCGGCGCTGCAGCGGCCCGCCGCGTCGCACACCAGGCCGACGCCGCACTCCGAGTTGTCCGTGCACTGCACGCACTGCTCGTCGACGCAGCGCTCGCCGGGCGCGCACACCTCGGACTGCGTGTCGACGGTGCACCTCGGCACGCACGCGCGGCTGCCCACGTTGCACGTCTCGCCGGCCGAGCAGTCGTCGGCGGTCGAGCAGCCGAGGTCCTCCTCACACACCGTCGTCACCTTGTTGCAGCGCAGGCCCTGCGGGCACTGGACGTTGAGTCCGTCGGGGCACAAGCTGACTTCGTTGCGCGGCTTGCAGAGGCCCTGCATGCACCAGCTGCCGGCCTGGCAGTCCTCGTTCCTGGCGCATTCCGTGCCCCAGCCGGCGCGCAGCGCGCACAGCCGCGTGTCGGCGTCGCACGTCTCCTTCACCGTGCACTGGCCCGACGTCGTGCAGTTCGCGCAGTACTGGTCCGCGGTGCACACCATGCCGGCGTCGCACTCACTGCGCGAGGTGCACTCGGGCGGGCGGCCCGCGTCCTGCCCGGTGTTCGAGGTGTTGGGGCACGCGGCCAGCGCCAGCGCCGCCGCGAAGAGGAGCGCCTGCTTCATGGGACGGCCTTCACCTCGCCGGAGGGCCACGTGACGTCCACCACCCGCCACACGTCGCCCTTCTTGTTGAGCGTCTTCGACACCTCGGCCTTCAAGACGCCGTAGAGGTAGACGCGCACCGTCGCCTTGCTGGCCGGCGTCGCCGAGAGCAGCTCGTTGTTGAAGACCACCGTCACCCGGTACGTGGTGTCGATGGGGTTGACGTAGCCGAACACCTCGGGCCCGTAGCCGGTGAGCGCGTCGCGCACGAGCTCGGGGTCGTCGCTGGCACCCGGCGTGCCCCAGTCCGGCGTGCGGTTCTGGTAGTGGCAGTCGTCGGGGATGCCGAAGAGCGCCGAGCTCGCCGTGCGCAGCACGTGCAGGTCGAGGTCGGTGCCGGTGTTGTCCCAAAACAGCTCGACGAGCAACTTCTGCGCGGGCGCGGCGACGACGGTGGCGCGCGCCGGCGTGCACGACTTCACGCCCTGCGCGTCGGTGACGTCGAGCTGCACCTCGTAGGCGCCGGGCACCGTCGGGTCGAGCGTCATCGACGCCATCGGCTGGTCCGGCATCGCGATGGTCGTCATCGACGACAGCGGCTTCGAGCGCAGCGTCCACCTGTACTCGATGGGCGTGTCGCCGTCGGGGTCCATGGACGCGGAGCCGTCGAGCTGCACCGTCTGCCCCGGCGCGGCCACGCCCAGCATGCCGATGTTCGGCACCGGCGCCTGGTTGACGGTGGTCGTCAGCGGAATCACGACCTCCTGCTGGTCGGGGTCCGTCGTCCTCAGGCGAATGCCGCCGGTCTGCGTGCCCGTCGAGCCCGCCGGCACCGTCACCTTCACGGTGAGCTGGATTTCCCCGGGCAGGCCGTTGGGGCCGGTGACAGGCACCGTGGCGGGCGTGCGCGTGGAGCCGACGAAGCTGTACGCGGGCGAGGTGCCCTCGGTGAAGGCGATTTCGTTCACCACGAGGTCCGCGGTCCCCGTGGAGGTGATGGTGAAGTTCAGCACCGTCGAGGTGCACTCGCCGACACGCCCGAAGTCCAGCATCGGCGGATCGAACGCCATCGCCGCCCGCGTCGAGCCCACGCCCTTCAAGACGAGGGTGACGGACGGGTTGTCGGTGTCGTCCGTCTCGAAGGTGAGCGTCGTCTCGTACGCCTTCTCCTCGGTGGGCACGAAGGCCACCACGATGTTCTCGGTGATGCCCGTCTCCACCGTCGCCGGCGCGGAGACGACCTGGAAGACGCCGTCGGCGCTGCCCAGCGTGACGTTCGACACCGTCAGCCGCGCCCGGCCCAGGTTCAGCACCGGCACGGCGACGCGCCTCTCGTTCAGCACCGGCAGCGTGCCGAAGTCCACCGGCGAGGCGGGCGGCGACAGCTGCGGGCGCACGCGGCTCACGCCGGGGCCTCCGCAGGCGGCGGCGAGCACCGCCAGGAGCAGCAGGCGCGACCTCACGGCCCCTTCCCTTCCTCGTAGTACTGCAGCTCGATTTGTCCGCCGAGGGCCGGCACCGAGTCACCCGCGAAGTAGACGACGTTGTTCGCCGCCTCGTACGTCCACCCGTCGGCGCCGCCCTGCTTCGGCGTGCACACCAGGTTGAGCGAGTCGGCCGGGTTGCCGTCGCACTGCGACGAGTCCACCGACGCGCACGCCGCGGTGTACTCGGCGGCGATGTTGCACGGGTAGCGCAGGCGCACCTGCAACGTCTGGAGGTTCGGCCTCACCTGCAGCGCAAACTTGCGCTTCAAGCCCACCGCGTTGGACGCCAGCTTCTTCAGCGTCGCCGAGAAGTTGTCGTCGCAGATGCTGCCCACCTCGCCGCCGGTGAGGGCGGACAGCGCCTGGTACTTCGCGCCCGGCGTCGCGCCGCAGGCGTTGGTGGGCACGTCGCCCATGATGGCCGCGGTGGTGACGGTGCCGTCGTTGCCCACGCCCTTCGCCGTCTCGAAGTACCGGTAGAAGAAGCGCACGTCCTGACTGGACTTGTCGTCCTCGTCCGTCACGAAGACGAGGTACAGGTACGCGTCGGGCCGCAGGAACGGAAAGACGGTCTTCGTCTCGCAGTCCACCAGGCACGACGGGTTGGATGTCGGGCACGAGCGCTTGCAGGTGTCGACCAGCGCGGCGTTCGCCGTCTTCTGCTTCTCGATGGACATGCGCGCGGCCTCCATGCCCACCTCGTACGGGCTGCCGGCGATGCCCACCTTCACGTTGGCGGCGAAGGCGTTGATGAGGTTGGGCGTGGTGGGCGCGAGCACCTTGGGGTTGCCGACGAAGGCGCCGGCTTCCTTGAAGATGTCCGTCGTCGTCACCGCGATGCGAAAGTCGATGGCGTTCTTCGTGAACTCGTTGATGAAGGCCTGGAAGTTGCGCGCCAGGTTGTCCTGCCGCGGCGCCATGGAGCCCGAGTTGTCGATGACCCACAGCACGTCGATTTTCGACGCGGCCTGCTGCGCGTAGGTGTCGACGCGCACGTCCGGCGGCAGCGTCGCCACCAGGTTCTGGCCGCGGCACTCACAGCCGGCGACGGGAAAGAGAAGGGCCAGCGCCACGAGCGGGGCGAGGCGGCTCATACGGGGCTCCAACCGCCCGACCGGTCGGCCTTCCGGACGGTGTGCGACACGGAGAATGGCGGGGTTTCGGGGCACGAGGCAAGCCTCCCTGCGGGGAAAGGACCTCATAGCAGGGGCAGGCCAACCCCGCGATGGATGACGCCCGTACCCGGGGGCAGCGTGGCCGCTGGACGGGGACGTCTACGGCGAGGTGCCGGACGCGGGCTGAACGGCAAGGACCTCAGCCGGTCTTCTTCTCAAGCTTCGCGACGCGCGCCTCGAGCTCGTCGAAGCGCTCGTCCGTGGTGCCCAGCGCCTTCACGATGATGTCGGAGAGACGCTGAAGCCCCGTCTGCGTCTGCCGCCCGTGCTGCGCGAGAGACACGAAGTCCCGCCGCAGCGCGAGCTGGTCGTCCGCCAGCTCCCGGAAGTGCCCTCGCAGGCTCGCCATCTCCGCGGTCGTCTCGTTCATCCACGCGGTCATCTCGTTCATCCGCGCGGTCATCTCGTTCATCCGCGCGGTGAGCGCGTCCATACGCGCCGTCATCGAGTCCATGCGCGAAACCGTCTCGTTGCTCCGCTCGGCCATGAGTCCGAGCCGCGTGACGATGCGCTCGATGTCGTTGTCCTGCCGCTGTTGGCTGGCCTTGAGCTGCTCGACGGCCTCCATCAGCTCGACCAGGACGTCCTTCCCCATCACCCTCGCCATCCGCGCCCTCCTCCACCGTGAGGAGCGAGGGGTACCACGCGGGTCTGACAACCGACGGCGAGCCATGCGAGCAGGCTACCGCAGGAGCTCAGGCATCAGCGAGGCCCAGCGCGTCGAGCTTGTTGTAGAGCGTGCGGCGGCTGACGCCGAGCAGGCGCGCCGCGAGCGTGCGGTTGCCCTTCGCCTTGTCGAGCGCCTGCTTCACGGCCTCGCGCTCGAGCCCGGCGCGCTGCTCCGACAGCGTGTTCGCCGCGGCGCCCACGGGCGGCGTGGGCGCCGGGGGCGACGCCAGCGAGCGGCCGAGCTCCCGCTGCACGTCGGCGGCCGTCACCTCGTCGGTCTCGTTCAGCACCACGAGGCGCTCCAGCAGGTTCTGCAGCTCGCGCACGTTGCCCGGCCAGGCGTGCTGCCGCAGCGCCGCGACGGCGTCGGGCTCGAGCGACACGCGGCGCCCGTGCTGCTTCGACAGCTGCGCTACGAAGTGCTTGGCCAGCTGCGCCACGTCGTCCGCGCGCGCGCGCAGCGGTGGCAGGAAGAGCGGCACCACGTTCAGCCGGTAGAAGAGGTCCTCGCGAAAGGCGCCCGCCCTCACGCGCTCCTCGAGCGGCTGGTGGGTCGCCGCGACGAAGCGCACGTCGGCCTTCAACGTCTGCGTGCCGCCGACGCGCTCGAACTCCTTCTCCTGGAGGAGGCGCAGCAGCTTCACCTGCATCGCCGGCGTCACGTCACCGACCTCGTCGAGGAACAGCGTTCCGCCCTCGGCCAGCTCGACGCGGCCGGGCTTCCTCTGCACGGCGCCGGTGAAGGCGCCTTTCTCGTGGCCGAACAGCTCGCTCTCGAGCAGCGAGTCCACCAGCGCGCCGCAGTTGAGGCGGACGAACGGCCCCTTCGCGCGCGGCGACAGGGCGTGAAGCGCGCGGGCGACGAGCTCCTTGCCGGTGCCCGACTCGCCGCGGACCAGCACGGTGGCCGCGGACGTCGCGGCGCGCTGCACCAGCCGGCGCACCTCGTCCATCGCCGGCGAAGTGCCCACCAGCTCGTCCAGCGCCGACGAGGCGGCCCGCCGGGGCGCCGCGCTACGCTCGGGCGCGCTGGCGTCGAGGGACTTCTTCACCACAAAGAGGATTTCGTCGCGCTCGAAGGGCTTCTGCAGGAAGTCGGCGGCGCCGCGGCGCATGGCGTCCACCGCCATCGGCACGGTGCCGTGCGCGGTGAGGAGCACGACGGGCAGCTCCGGCACCTCCTGCTTCAGCTTCGCGAGCAGCTCTACGCCGTCCATGCCAGGCATGCGCACGTCGCTGATGACCAGGTCGAAGCTCTGCTTGCGGAGCGTGGCGATCGCCGCCTCCCCGCTGGACACCCAGGTCGCCGGGTAGCCCGCCTGGGCCAACAGCGCCGAGAGGACCTTCCCCACGGCCTCGTCGTCATCGACGACGAGGACAGACGACTTCGACTCGGCCATCGGACGCCTCCGGGCTGCGCGGCGGAGAGGAACTCTGGCACACGGAATCGCGCGGGGAAGCGCGGAGTGGGGCCTCGAAGTCCGTAGGTCCCGGGGCATCCTTTCAGGAAACGGAAGGGGCCGTGCACCTGCGCGCGTGCCATTCGGGGTGTTCGCCAGGAAGGCGGCTCGGCGCCGGCGGTGCTTCCGCTCTCCTGCGCTCTGCCTTCACGGCGCACCACGGGGCGACGCCGACGCCGCGCTCCTCACCCCGACTCGCCCCTCGGCGCCCGCACGGGCAGCGTCAGCGCGATGGTGGTGCCCTTCCCTTCCTCGCTGGTGAGCCGCACCACGCCGCCGTGCGCCTCCACCACCTGCCTCACCCACGGCAGGCCGAGGCCCGTGCCTGTCGCCTTGGTGGTGAAGAACGGCTCGAAGGCCTGTTCGCGCGCGCGCGCGTCCATGCCCGCGCCGGAGTCCGTCACGCTCAACGTCACGGCCTCGCCCGACGGCAGCTCGTCCACCCGCGCGAAGACGCGGATGGTGCCCTTCCCGTCCGGCAGCGCCTCGTGCGCGTTCTTCACCAGGTTGTCGAGCGCCGTGCCCAAAAGGTCCTCGTCGGCCTCCACCCTCGGCAGCGAGCTGGGCACCTCCACCACCAGCTCGAAGCCCGGCCCGCCCGCGAAGGCTTGCAGCGCCAGCACGCGCCGCACCAGCTCGTGCAGCGACAACGGCGCGCGGTCCGGCTCCACCGCGGCGAGGCGCCGGTAGCGCTCGATGGTGCGCGTCATGCGCGAAAGCTGCTCGCCCACCAGCGAGAGGAACGCCGCGTGCGCGTCGAGGCTGCGGCCCTGCCGGCGCTCCTCCTCGAGGAAATCCAGCGCGCCACGCGCCGCCGCGAGCGGATTCTTCAAGTCATGCGCCAATTGCGCCGAGAAGCGGCCCAGGTTGGCGAGGCGCGACAGCCCCTCGCGCTGCGCCGCCACCGTCAGCGTCACGCGGCGCCCCACCACCACGCCGGCCAACGTCAGGCTGCCGAGCGCCAGCGCCAGCAGCGCCAGGTGCCCCTGCCACACCACGAAGGCCAGGAGCGCCACCGCCGCGCCCAACAGGCCCACCAGCAGCGCGAACAGCCCGTCCCGCACGCCGCCCCTCTCGGGCAACAGCCCCATGCGGAAGGCGAGCAGCGCCATCGCTCCGGTGAAGAGGAAGCTGCCTGTCTGCGAGAGGGCCGGCACGTCGAAGCCCATGTCGTGCAAGAGGTCGCCCATCAGTGACGCCGTCAGCACCACCAGGGACACCATCAGCAGACGGGTGCGGAGCCGCTCGAGCGGGGTCGGCGCGGCGCGCAGGTGACGGCCCACCAGCCGGAAGCCACCCACGCCCAGGGGAATCACCGTCAGCGCGAGCACGCCCGACCAGAAGCCGACGCCGTCCGTCACCTGGCCGCCGGTGCGCAGCGCGGACACCGCCGCGCCCACGGCCTCCGCCGAGAAGACGGCGTACGCCGCCACCAGCCAGCGCTTGAGCGCCCGCCGGCGGCCGACGAAGGCGAGCACGAAGTGCAGCACCATCGCCGGGAAGAGCGGCGCCGCCACCGCGCCCAGCCAGCGCCAGCGCTCGTCGCCGGACAACAACAGCCCCACCGTCGCCGCGTTCCATGTGAACTGGTCCAGCGACAACAACGCCAGCGGGCCGGCCAGCGGGCTCTTGCTGCGCGTGGCGGCAACCGCGGCCACCAGCACGGCGCCGGCGGCGGCCAGCACCGCGAGGGCGAGAGAGGCGGCGGGCGTCACGCAAGCGCCTCCCCGCGGCGCCGCCGGTCGCGCACCGCGTCCACCACGAAGAGGACCACCACCAGCATCAGCCAGCCGGCGAGCACGTCGACGAGGTAGTGCTGCTTCGCCGTCAACGTGGACGCGCACACCGCCATCGCCCAGGCGAACAGCCTTCCCGACAGCTTCCGATTCTCCCGGTAGACCAGTACCGCCGAGCCGGTCGCCGTCGCCACGTGCAGGCTGGGCAGGCAGCTGTTGGGCGAGTCGAAGAAGCGCAGCGCGCGCAGCGCCCATTGGGACATGAGGTGCGCGTCCTGGGGGATGGGGAAGTTCTCGCGCGGGTACGTGGTGGGGAAGCCCCAGTGCACGACGCCGGCCACGCCGACGCACGTCATGAACACCCACAGGAAGCGGTGCACGCTCTCGCGGCGCTCGAGGCTCATGAAGGCCACGAAGGCCAGCAGGTAGTCGCTGAGGTAGACGAACACCGTCGCGGGGAGGAACGGCGTCCAGGTGTCGATGGCCGTCATCGGCAACAGCCGCGGCTCCGACACCGGCCAGTGATTCCCCACCATGTAGACGACGGCGTGCGCGCCGGTGAAGATGCCGGCGAGGAATGCCTGACGGCCGACTGTCAGCTCCCGTGCCAGCGCGCGCCTCCTTCCGGAGGCCACCACAGCACGGGCGGAGCCGCCCGGCGAACAAAGTCACCAGCTCGACGGCCGGTAGTCCTTCAGGAAGCGGCCGAACACCGGCTCGGCGCCGTTGGCGGTGGAGAACACCGGGTCCACCACGCGCGCCGCGCCGTCGACGATGTCCAGCGGCGGCTGGAAGCCGAGGTCGTCCTTCTTGCGCGCGGCGTGCTGCGCCGGGTCCTCGTCCGTCACCCAGCCGGTGTCGACGGCGTTCATCCAGATGCCGTCCTTCGCGTAGTCCGGCGCGCTGGTGAGCGTCATCATGTTGAGCGCGGCCTTCGCCATGTTGGTGTGGGGGTGCCTGTCCGTCTTGGTGCCGCGGCTGAAGACACCTTCCATCGCAGAGACGTTGATGACGTGCTTGTGGCCCGGCGGGCTCGCGCGCATCAGCTCGCGCAGGCGGCCGGCCAGCACGAAGGGCGCCACCGCGTTCACCAGCTGCACCTCGAGCAGCTCGGGCGTGGACACCTCGTGCAGCCTCAGGCGCCACGAGTTCATCGTGCGGAGGTCGACCTGCTGGAGGTCCGCGTCCAGCTTCCCTTCGGGGAAGACGTCCATGCCGTAGCTGGCGTCCTCCCACGTGTAACGGACCTGCGAGGCGCGCGCCGACGCGACGAGCCCGGCGCCGGGGCCCTGCCCCGCGTGCCACGTGGCGAGGCCGGTGACGTCGGCGCCCTTGCCGGCGCCCAGCTGCGGCGAGAGGCCCATCGCCGACAGGCACTCCTGCCGGCCCTGCAGCACCACCTGGGCGCCTTCGGACAGCGAGGCCAGAGGCGCTTCTTCCAGCGGCATCAGGTGCGCGAAGAAGCCGGTCGGGCGGCGAACCGTCTGCGCGGCGTTGTTGATGAGGATGTCAAGGCGCGGCAGGCGGCGCGCCAGCCACCGCGCGAAGAGCTCGACCGAGGGCGAGTGGCGCAGGTCCAGCCCGTGCACCTCGAGGCGGTGACCCCACTCGGCGAAGTCGGGCTCCTTCGCGTAGCGGGTGGCCGCGTCGTGCGGGAAGCGCGTGGTGACGATGACGCGCGCGCCCGCGCGCAGCAGCATCAGCGCCGCCTGCTGACCAATCTTCAGCCGCGCGCCGGTGATGAGCGCCACCTGGCCGTCGAGGCGCGCGGTCTGGAAGCGCTTGGCGTAGTTGAAGTCGCCGCAGGCCACGCACATCGCGTCGTAGAAGTGATGCACCTCGCGGTAGTCGGCCTTGCAGACGTAGCAGTGGCGCGGCGCCTCGAGCAGCGGCGCGTCCTTCCGCGGGCCCGACGGCAGCACCGGAGGAGGCGCGACGAAGACGGGCTGCTGCCGCGCGACGCGTATGGCGGTGCTCTCCCGCAGCGCCCGGTCCTTCGCGCGCTTCGCCGCCTCTTCCTTCTTCTTCTGGTTCTTCCGCAGCCGGTGCACCTCGTCGCGCGCCGGGTGCGCCACCTTGCCGGCGGCGGCGAGCAGCGCCTTGCGCTCGGCCTCGGTGAGCGGCTCGAGGACGGTGCGGTCCGCGGCGATGGCCTCGAGGAGCCGGGTGGCCTCGAGGATCTGCTCGGGCGTGACGGGGGGCGGCGACTGGTGCGGCGGGGAAGTCATGGAAGCGCGCGGGCTCATACACGACTCGACCGGCGCGCGGCAGCCCACCCGGAAAAGCAGGGCGGCAGGCTCGGGGCCATGCGCCCCTGGGCCGTCGCGGTGTCCGCCGCAAGCACGCCCGCCTGCGCCGCGCCCGCCAGGCCCATCCGCGTGCGCTCATCGGAGCGGAGCGCGCTACTTCTTCGCCTTGCGCGCCTCGTCGCGCAGCTGCACGACCTCGTCGAAGAAGGCGCTGGGCACCACCTTCGAGCGCACCGCGGGCCACGAGCGCTCGGCGGCCTTCTGCCAGGGCAGCGGGTCGACCTTCACCACCTCGAGGCCCTGCTTCGTCATCGCGGCGATGGCGTCGTCGTTCAGCTTCTTCACCTCGGCGTCGATGCGCGCGTTGATGTCCTTCGCGATGGCGAGGAGCTTCGGCCGCAGGTCGGCGGGAATCTTCTCCCACACGTCTTTCCTCACCACGGTGGCGCCGATGAGGTACGTCCACGGGAAGTCCATCATCTTGTTCGCCTTCTCGAACAGACGCGCGGTCAGCGTGTACGCGGGCACCTGCGAGACGCAGTTGATCATGCCCGTCTGCAGCGACGGCACGATGTCGGTGGACGACAGCACCACGGGGCGGAAGCCGACCAGCTTGAAGGCTTCGATGGAGCCGGGGTCGCCGTCCCACGCGAAGAACTTGGCGTCCTTCGCGGCCTCGGGCGTCGCGTAGGGCTGCGTGCAGAAGACGTACACGGTGCCGACCTGCGCCCAGGACAGCACGACGTAGCCCTTGGCCTCGACGGCGGCGTTCAGCTTCGCCTCGACCTTCGGGAAGACGGCGCGGAAGTCGTTCTCGTCGACCATGCCGGGCGTGGAGAAGACCATCGGCTCGGTGGTGACGTCGTGCAGGCCGACGTTGGTGATGGACGCGGCCTGCAGTTGGCCCACGCCCATCTTGCGGACCATGTCGCCTTCGCTGCCCTGGGTGCCGCCGGCGTAGATCTTCAGCTTCACCTGCCCGCCTGACGCCTCGGCCCACTTCTCCGACAGCTCCTTGAGCAGGTTGTGCCAGGTCGACCCCTGCGGGGCCAACGTCCCCAGCTTGATGGTGATGGTGTCGCCGGCGAGCGCGGGCATCGCCAGCAGGGCCACCAGGGCAATCGAGAGTCGCGTGGTCACGGTGTCATCCCCTTGTCGCGGTGCGGATCAGTTGAACAGGTCGTCGGCGTGGTCGAGTAACAGCTTCGCGCGCCGTTGCGCGATGATGTTCGCCAGACGATCGGCCCTGGAGGCGTCGACGTCGGCGGCGAGCACGGCCTTGAGCACGGCCTCGAAGTCCTCGCGCTTCTGCGCCTGCACGAGCGGCCCTTCGGCCCAGGACACCTGCACGCCCAGCCGGCGGCCGTGCGCGAGCGCCACGGCCTTGTCGAGGTGCGCCTTCGCGCCGGCCTCGGTGCCGCCGGGCTTCGCTGCCTCGAAGGACACGAAGAACTCGTGCAGCGCGCCGTCGCCCCACGCCTCGTCCAGCTCGAGCGCCTTCGTCATCAACGCCTCGGGGGCGGGCAACTCGGAGACCAGCTGCATGTCTTCCTTTCCATTGGACACGGCGAGCGCCCACGCGGCGGCGGTCCAGTAGACGAGGGGCACGTCTTCCTTCTTCAACCCCGCGACGGCCTCCGAAAGTCCGCGCATCGACTTGAGCCGCTCGGTGATGCCCGGGCTGGACAGCTCGAGGCCGCGCAGGCCGTAGTCGCGGGCGCGCAGGTACAGCTTCTTCGCGCGCAAGCGTCCGGCCTTCGCCTGCGCGTACTTCGCCTCGAGCTCGGCGGCGTCGGCGTCCTGTTGGACGAAGGCGTACGCGTACTGGGTGAAGCCCGACGCGAGCGAGGTGAGGAGGCCGACGTGCTCGGGGTGCGCCTCCAGCACGCTCTCCATCGTCTTCAGGCCAAACGGCGCGGCGTCGCGCACCAGCTCCGGGTCGTCGTCACTGCCGAGGTTGCCCGGCCCGGACAGCGCGTCGGCGAGGGCGCCGGTGGCGATGGACTTGATGCAGCCGGACGCCGCGAGCGCGACGAGCGCGATGAAGAGAAGTCGTGGCATGGGGTCCCCGCGATGGATGCGGGGACCGTTCTACGAGGCGGGGCGCGCGGCGGCAACGAAAGGCGCGTGCGCCGTGACCGTCACGAGGGGTTCGGCGCGCCACACGCCGCGCAGCGCCCAGCCTACGAGCCTCAGCGCAACGCCGCCGAGAGGTCGTCGTGTTCGAAGGCGCTCTCCATGCGCTCGACCTCGCGGGCGCCGAGGCCCACGCTCGCCGCGGCCTTCCACCAGCCCTTCACGGCGGTGGCGACTTCGCGCGCGAGGCGGCGCGCCTTCTTCGTCGTGAGCCCGAAGCGTGGCGCGTCCTCGAGCACCGCGTCGAACGGCGCGGCCGGGTCGTCGCCGGCCAGCGCGAGCGCATGGACCCGCGGCCGCACGTCCGCCGGCATCGGGTTGACGTCGTACGCGGGGGCGAGGCGCCAGGCGCGACCGTCGTGCAGGAAGCCGTGGTTGCGAAGGTGGTCGTCGGTGTTGGAGACGAGGAGGTTGAACACCAACCGGCGCCACAGCGCCTCGCAGTCCGCCTGGACCGCGCTGCCGCCCTGGCGGAGCGCATCGCCGAGGTCGACGTCGCCGCGCTGGTCGCGTTCGTTCGCGGCCAACGCCGTCATCGCGGACATGAAGGGCACCCGCCCCCCGGGACGCGGTCGAACCGCCACAGCGTCAGCACCGGCCGGCGGGCGACGAGGTGGAGCTTCCACTTCGGCGTCTGCACCCCGGCCGCTTGCGCGAGCTTCAGCGCCGCCGCCTCCCACCGTGTCACCGGCCACTCGTCGTCCTTCTTCGGAAACTTGGCGATGAGCAGCGCGCCGCTCGCGTCGCGTACGCTGGCCTTCGGGCGCGCTCTGCCGAGCGAGGTGCCGGGCGCGAGCACCAGCTGCAGGTCGTCGGCGGTCTCGCGATCGTCGAGGATTCGGGTCGTCGCCGCGAGCAACTTCGGCAGCTGCAGCAGCGGAGGCACGCGCCGCGCCGGAGCAGCCACCCGCGCTCGTACTCGAAGGACGCGCTCTCCCGCCTGCTCCGGGTGCGGGCCCACAGCCGCCCGACCGGCACCGCCGCGCCGTCGAGGTCGACGGACACGAAGAGCTCACGCTCCACCGCCGCCTCCGCGCGCCCGCGGCACGCGAATCCGCTTCGGCAGCCGCTCTTCCTCGAGCCCCAGGCCGACGACGTCGCGCTCCGCGGCGGCAAGCTCGGTGAGCCGCTCGGTCAGACCCAGCACGAAGAGCACCGTCGCGTAGATGCCCATCGAGACGGACGGGTCGCCGCGCTCGACGCGGCCGATGGTGTTTCGGCTCACGAAGGCGCGTTCCGCCATCAACGAGACGGGGATTCTCCGCCGGCGTCGCGCCGCGGACAGGTCCGCGCCGAGCTGGGCCAGGGCGCGGCGCACGGCCGACGGAAGGGCGGTGGTGGCTCGGGTGCGCTTCATCTGAAAGGCACCATTTCATGAGCACTATTCTGTTTAGAGCCCTCTTTCTGACGCCTTAACATGCAGCGCGCACCGTGAACCCGGGGCCGGCGGCGATGGCCTTCTTTGCCGAGCGCTCCCCGCCGCCGGCGGCGCTGCGTCGCGGTACTTCCCCGGGAAGCCTGGCGGCAGGTACACGTCGGGGTCCACCGCCACCAGCCAGCCCGCCTCGTCGTAGCGCATGGGCTGCTTCACCGGGATGCCGGCGAAGTCGATGCCGCGCTTCGCGGCGAAGCCCTGCAGCGTCACCGCCTCGCAGGTGTTGGCGTCACTTCAGCTTCGAGGGCAGCGTCTTCTTCAGCTTCTCGCGCATCGCGAAGCGGTTCTGGTGCGCCTCCTGGATGAGCGACTTCGCCGCCGCCTCGACGCGGGCCGAGTTGCACACCTTGTCGGCCTGCCGGAACTTCTGGTCGGTGACCGTCTCTCCGGTGCGGAGGTTCACCAGGTTGTAGTTCTTCCCCCACGTCGGGTCGTTCTTCGACATCCAGTTGGCGACGCACGAGTAGCGCTTCGCCTCGTCGTTCTCCCACTTCGCGAACTTCGGCAGGTCGGTGGGCGAGGTGATGGCGTACCCGTCCCTGATGTCCTTGGGCCTGGCGATCTCCGGCCAGTCCTCGGGCACCAGCACCTTCGCGGGCTTCGCCGTCGTCAGGCGCTCGGTGCGCACCTCCTTGCGCTCGCCGTTGGCGCGGAGGACTTCGGACTTCTCGGCGCCCCAGCGCGCGAGCAGCAGCGCCTCGCCGGCCTTCACCGCGTCCGCGTCGGTGGTGAGGAAGACGAAGAGCTGCGGCGGCGCGTCGAGGAACAGCGCCTCCACGGCTTTCGTGTCGCGGCGGTAGTACGGGTAGTACCACCACACCTGCCGGTCCTTGAGCGCGGGCTCGGCGGGCACCGGCATCAACTTCGCGAGCGGCTCGCCCTCGGCCTTCAGGTCGACGACGTGGTCGTCGAAGTTGCCCATCAGCCGCGCGTACGCCTTCTGGCCCACGGCGGCCGGGTCCTTCGCGCTCACCCACACCGCGTAAGTGCCCTTCTCCAGCTTCTCCCAGGACCGGCCGCCGGTCTTGCACCACTCGTACGGGCGCCTGGTCTGGTCGAGCGGGCCGGCGACGGCCCAGTCGACGTCGCCGTCGGCCACCAGCGTGCCCAGCGACACCTTCGTCATCGGCTTCTTCACGTCGATGAAGAAGGACGGCGTGCGCGCGCCGCCGCCGCACAGCGGCTTCGGCTTGAACTCGTTCGCCGGAATCGTCACCTGCACCGGCACCGGCTTCTTGAGGTCGCCCGGGTCCACGTGCGGCGCGTCGGCGAAGGACAGGCCGCGCTCCTCGTCCACCAGCGCGAGGTCCACCTTCGCGCCCACGTCCCACGCGTCGACGAAGACGCCGTAGCGGCCCTTCGGCAGGTCGCCGCCGCCGTCCTTCACGCACCGGCCGTCCGGGCCCTGCAGGTACACCGCGTGCTCCCGCACCGTCGACACCCGCCAGGTGGACGCGTCGCTCACCACGAGCCGCGTCACCGGGATGAGCGAGCGCCCCTTCGCGCAGTCGAGGTTCAGATGCTCGCCCTGGAAGGTGCCCGGCTGCACGTCGAAGGACGCGTACGCCGGGTTGGTGCTGCCCTGCAGCTTCGCCTCGATGGGCGCGGCGGCGTCGAGGCGCTTCGCGGCGTCCTGCGGCACGCGGTCGACGATGACGAGCTCGAGGTGCGTGGCGACGTTCTGGTTCTGCCGCCCCATCGCGTAGACGTCGTAGGTGCCCGGCTCGTAATCACCCTCGTGCACGAAGATGAGCCCCTTCGCGCCGATGGTGTCGTGCTCGTAGCAGCGGAACTTGTCGCCCGGCAGCGTGATGAGGCCGGAGTTTCTCGACAACAGGCGCAGCTTCGTCTTCGCCTTCACCACCAGGCGCGCGACGGGCGCGGCGCTCATGTAGCTGTCGGAGTTGCGGCACTGCAGGAAGTTCTTCGAGTCGGACACCGGCGTCGGCACCGCGCCGACGTCGATGACGAGCGGGTTGGGCGAGGTGGCCGGGTCGAGCTCCACCACGAGGCCGGGCGCCGCTCCTGGCTGGTCGGCCGAGGGCTGGCCGGCCTCCGGCGGCGGCGACTGCGGGTCGTTCGAGCCCCTCATCGCCTCCGAGAGGCTGTTGTACGTCCTGCCATTCACCTTCACGACGCAGCCCGACAGGGCGATGAACGCCAGCACTCCGACCCAGCTCCGCAGCACGTGTGTCTCCTCTCGAGCAGAAAGGCGCACCCCGAGTCGAAATCGCCCGCGGCGGCTTTTCGGCCATGACCCGGCGGGTCGAAACAATGTGCAGCGAATTCTTTCCCGCGGGGGCGTCACCATTGCGTGCTTGTGGCGCGTGGGCCGTCTGGTACGACCGCCACGACGGGCCGGAGGGGGCGCAGGGAACTCGTGGTGACGGACACACCAACGGCGGGCGACGGGACGGCCGACGGGCTGCTCTCGCCCTTCGAGCAGCGCCTGACGCGCGGGGCGGGCCTCTTCGTGGGCCTGCTGGCGCTGGTGATGGTGGTACTGCCGGTGGTGCAGACGCTGGCGCGCAAGTTTGGCGGCGCCGAGATTCCCAGCGCGTCCGTCATCGTGCAGCACCTGACCTTGTGGATCGGCTTCCTGGGCGCGCTGCTGGCGGCGGGCACCGGCAAGCACCTCGCGCTGTCCACGGTGGAGGCGATTCCGAAGGGCTGGCCGCGGCGCGTGGCGCACCTCGTCTCGCGCATCACCTCGGCGGCGGTGTGCGCGCTGCTGGCGGCGGCGTCGTGGAAGGTGGTGGAAGCCGACGCGGGCAGCGGCCGCACGGTGGTGGGCAGCCTGCCGGTGTCGTGGAGCGAAGCCATCATGCCGGTGGCCTTCGCGCTCATGTCCCTGCGCTTCGCGTGGCGCGTGGGCGAGGAGGAGCAGTCGTGGCTCGACCGCGGGCTCGCGGTGGCGGCGGCGGGCCTCGCCTTCGCGCTGGGCGCCGTCGGCCCGTCGAGCGCCATCGTCACCGTCCTCTTCATCGTCGTCGCCATCGCCTTCCTGTCGGGCACGCCCGTCTTCGTGGTGATGGGCGCGTCGGCGATGCTGCTCTTCTGGCGCGACGACACGCCCATCGCGGCGGTGCCGGCCGAGACGTTCCGTCTGGTGTCGTCGGCGACGCTGCCGGCGATTCCGCTGCTCACCATCGCCGGCTACGTGCTGGCCGAGGGCGGCGCGGCGAAGCGGCTGGTGCGCGCGTACAAGGGCTTCTTCGGGTGGATGCCGGGCGGCGTGGCCATCATGGCCACGGTGGTGTGCGCGCTCTTCACCACCTTCACCGGCGGCTCGGGCGTCACCATCCTCGCGCTGGGCGGCCTCCTGCTGCCGATGTTGAAGGAAGAGAAGTACCCCGAAGGCTTCAGCCACGGCCTCGTCACCGCGTCGGGCTCGCTGGGCCTGCTCTTCCCGCCGTCCTTGCCCGTCATCCTCTACTCGGTGGTGGCGTCGGTGCCGGTGGGGCAGCTCTTCCTCGGCGGCCTGGTGCCGGGCGTGTTGATGATGGCGATGGTGGCGGCGTACGGCATCATCGTCGGCCTCCGCAACGAGGTGCCGCGGCAGCGCTTCAACGCGCGCGAGGCGACGAAGGGGCTGTGGGAGGCGAAGTGGGACCTCGGCCTGCCGCTCCTGGTGGTGGGCACCGTCGCGTCGGGCTTCGGCACGGTGGTGGAGGCGAGCGCGCTGGGCTGCGCGTACGCGCTCTTCGTGGAGATGGTCGTCTTTCGCACCATCCGTCCGTGGAAGGACTTGCCGCGCGTGCTGGTGACGGCCGCGACGCTGGTGGGAGCCGTCGTCATTCTCCTCGGCATCGCGATGGGCCTGTCGTCGTGGCTGGTGGACGCCGAGGTGCCGACCGCGCTGCTCGACTGGACGACAGCGCACGTGAAGAGCCCGTGGGTCTTCCTGCTGGCGCTCAACGTGGGCCTGCTGGTGTTCGGCAGCGTGCTGGAAATCTACGCGGCCATCGTGGTGCTGGCGCCGCTGGTCGCGCCCATCGGAGCGGCGTACGGCATCGACCCGGTGCACCTGGGCATCGTCTTCCTCGCCAACCTGGAATTGGGCTTCCTCTTCCCGCCGATGGGCTTGAACCTCTTCCTGTCGGCGACACGCTTTCAGAAGCCGCTGCCGTACCTCTACGCGCGGACGCTGCCGTTCCTCCTCATCCTCGCGGTGGGCGTGCTGCTCATCACGTACCTCGACGTGATGACGACGGGCGTGGTGCGGCTGTTGCCGTAGTCAGGGCTTCGTCTTCGACTTCGCCAGCGCGAGCAGCCGCTTCGCGTGCGCCCGGGACACCGGCTGTACCGAGAGCCGCTGGCCCTTCTGCAGCAAGGCGAGACCTTTCAGCGCCGGGTCGGCCTTCAGCACCTCGAGCGGGACGAGCCGTGGAAACTTCTCGACGAAGCGCACCGTCACCATCAGCCAGCGCGGCTCGGACTTGTCGCTGCCGGCGTCGTAGTACTCGCTCTTCTTGTCGAACTGCGTCGGGTCGGGAATGGCGGGCCCGTCGACGCGCGCGAGTCCGGCGAGGCCCGGCGGCTCGGCGTTCGAATGGTAGAAGAAGACGAGGTCGCCCTGCTTCATCTCGTCGCGCATGAAGTTGCGGGCCTGGTAGTTGCGCACGCCTTCCCAGCCCGTCACCCCGTCCCGCTCGAGGTCGTCGATGGAGAAGACGTCGGGTTCGCTCTTCATCAGCCAGCAGCGTGTCGTCATGAGCCTTCGCTTCTAGCGGGCGATGGTCCGGCGCGCACGGGCACGAAGAAGGGGCAGGCCCGCACGGGCTGGGGCGGGTACTTCGGCGGCCGGCCTTCGTCGCACCGGAGGAAGACGGACCGAGCCGCGCGCACGAGGCGGAGGTGCACGCAGCCATGGCAGCGGCTCGCGGGGAATGGCGCCTCGCTCATCGCCCCAGCTCGTACAGGGGCCGGTCCCCGCCGCGCCCCGGCCACTGCGAGAGGTCGACGGGCGCGCGCTCGAGGACGCCCACCAGGAGGCCCATCAGCTGCGCCGCGTGCTCGAACCAGGCCCACGGCGCCGGCAGCGAGGCCTCGAGCGCCACCAGCCGCTGCGCGGGGGACAGCATCGCCGCAAGGCGCGGCCACAAGTCCGGCACGTCGTCGGGGCGCTTCAGCGCCAGCAGCGTCTCGGGCCGCGGAGACCACTGCTGCCACGGCCCGTGCGCCGTCTGCAGCACGTCCCACGTGGGCGGCGGCTCCACCCACCACGTCTCCATCCACGCCCAGGCGAAGAGCTCGAGGCAGCGCGCGTACCAGCCGGTCGCCAGCAAGGGCGCGCGGCGCACCTCGAGCGGCCACGTCTTCGCCAGCGCCAGGCCCTGCTCGAGCGCGGCGCCCACCTTCGCGGGCAACACGGGAAGTTCGACCGGCGCCGGCCGGCCCGCGCCGTGGTACCCGAGCCGCAGCACCGCCAGCGCGGTGGCCAGCGGGCCCTGCACGCGCGTGAGGAAGCCCGCCTCGCCGTCGAGCGGCAGCGACCAGCAGGTGGCGGCGTCGGGCAGCCCGGCGGCCCGCGCGTCGTCGCGCGACCTCGCCGTCACCAACACCACGTGGGAAAACTCTCTCGCGCGCGCCAGCGCCAGCCGTGCGTTGGGCGACAGGCCCTGGGACAGGAGCACCAGCGACTGTCCCTGCGCCTTCACGTCCTCCGAGACGAAGGACGACAGCGGCAACCCGGTGACGCGGATGCGCAGCTCGTGGCGGAAGACGGCTTCGGCGAAGTGCGCCACGCACTCGCTCATGCCGACGCCGGTGAAGAGGACGCTGCCGCTCCCCAGCGACGCGACGCCGTCGGGGAGCGGCGCCTGCGCCACGCGCGCGAGCGCCTCGGGCAACGCCTCGAGCCGTCGTTTGAGTTCGACCACCGTCGGGTGCATTCAACGCTCTCTCAGTGTCCAGCGGGCGTGGCGATCGGCACCTTCACCGTCGCCATCGCCCGAAGGTACGCGAGGAGCGCGTCGAGGTCGCCTTCCGAGAGGTCCGGCGACGGCGGCATCACCGACACCCGGTAGGCGAAGGGGTCGCGAATCCACGCCCGCAGGAAGGCCTCGTCGCGGTACTCGGTGACGCTCTTCGGCACGTTCAGCTCGGGGCCGACGGCGCCGCCCTGCCGGTTGACGGCGTGGCACTTGAAGCAGCGGGCGCGGAAGAGCGCGAAGCCGCGTTGCACCTGCGCGTCGCCCGGCGGCGGCACCACCTTCGGGAAGACGGTGGCGAAGTCCTCGATGGCGATGCGCGCGAGCGCCCACGGGCGCGGGTGCGTGACGAGGTCCTGCTGCGCGGCGCCCTTCCACACGAGGTACCACGGGCCCGGCCACGCGCCCTTCGCGCCGATGGGCTGCCACGCGCCGTCCGCGTCGGAGAAGGCGAGGTACGCGCCGCCTTCCATGAGGCGCGCGCCGGACACGGGCACGGTGTAGCCGTCGGACGCGGTGAGGACGAAGTCGACGTCGGCGAGCGGCTCGCCGGGGAGCTCGGCCTTCAGCACCGCGTCGAGCGGCAGCGCGCGCCACGTCTTCGGGCGTTGGTAGTACGGGTCGAACGCGGTGAAGGTCTCCGCCGGCACGCGCGCCCTGAGCTCGGCCAGCGTGCGCGTCACCGCGGGGCCACCGCGCACCGAGAACGTCAGCGTCGCGCTGTCGTCGCCGGCCGGCGGCACGCTGCGCACACACGCGGCGGGCAGGAGGAGCACGACGGCCAAGCGCCTCACGCCCAGCTCTCCTGCGGCGCGAAGTACGTCGCCGCGTAGAGGAAGACGCCGTAATACAGCGCGTTCGGCAGGATGCGCAGGCCCAGCGCCCAGCCGTGGCCCTGCGTGAGCAGCACGTCGCACAGTACCCACAGCCCGTACATGATGAGCCACAGCAACACGAGGCGCGTGAGGTACCAGCCTTCGGCCGGCGCGGCGGCGCGCGAGGCGTAGCGCGTCAGCACGAGCACGCTGGCGAGGGCCACGAAGAGCGCCTCGTAGGCGAGGAAGATGGACCGCAGCTGGTAGCCGCCGGCGCCGCCGAAGACGTCGGGCCGCGCCAGGATGGCCACGGCCATCGCCACCGGCACCGCGAAGCTCCACGGCACCGCGCGGGCGAAGGCGCTGCGCCACGTCGCGTCCGGCCGGCGGAAGCGCTCGAGCAGCACCCAGAGGCGCAGGTCGCCGAGGATGACGAAGGCGATGGTGAGCGCCGTCGGCGGAGACTTGCCGAAGGGCGACAGCGCGCCGGTGAAGAAGGCGTCCACCGCCGTCTCCGCGACGAGGAAGAGCAGCACCCGCCGCAGGTGCGACGGCGGGAAGCGCATGAGGAGCCGCAGCCCGAGGGCAGCGCAGAAGGCGAAAGCGAGGCCCGGGTGGTGGTACGGGCCCGAGTAGATGGCGCTCCAGTCCACGGACATGCGGAAACCGTCTCATAACGAAGCGCCTCGCCTGCCGGGTGGAAAACCGCGCGTCGGGCGCTCGCGTGCGCGCATGCGGCTGCACCTGGCCGAGGCGTTGGTCCACCTGAAGGTGGTGGTCTTCGGACCGAACGCCGCGGCGCTGTTGGAGGAGTGCCTCGACGCACGCGCCACCGTCGGCGCCGGGGCGCGAGCGCAGCTCTTCGGGGGCGACGACGCCGTCGTGCTCGTCGAGCCTGACGACGCGTCGCTTGCCAGTGAAGGCGTGATTCGTGCGAAAACGGCGGCCATGAACGTCCGCTGGGTGATTCCGGTGGCGCTGCTGTCCGGCTGCCACAAGTGCGGCGAGGCGAAGGTCGAGCCGAAGCCGGAGGTGAAGCCCGCCGCGGTGAAGCCGGCGCCGCCGGCACCCGCGCCCGTGGAGCACCGCGAGAGGGCGGAGGTGGAGTTCGCTGGCAGCTGGAAGCCCGGCGACGTGAAGGCCGCGAAGGTGCTGTTCGTCGCGCAGGCCGAGCCGTGCCTGCCCGTGCCCGAGAAGCCGACGCGCTACGGCGAGACGACGCTGAAGGAGCCGGGTGACTTCTTCGACGAGTACTTCATTCCGCAGGACTCGCGCGGCCACGTGTGCCTGTACGGCTACGACGAGGGCGGCAGGGTGGTGGGCGCCGCGTCGTGGGAGAAGAACCCGCTGCGCTTCTTCGGCGAGGGCGAGGTCGTCTTCGCCGGCATCCACCTGACGCTGGCCGGGGTGAAGTAGCGCGCGTCAGCGACAGCTCCCGCCGTCCGTCACACAGCGCCCGCCGGCGCACGGCACGAAGCCCATTCCCGTGCAGCCGCTCGTGAAGGCCTCATCTCAGTGGACGGTGGACACGCCGGCCGCGCCCGGTGGGACATTCTCACGCCCACCGCCCGAATCGGAAGAGACTCCGGGGCGCTCCCACCGCACACCTCATGTCCTCGCCCCACGCCCTCCTCGTCCAGCCGCCGGCGCAGCCACCCTGGTACTTGCGGCCCGCGCTGTGGCTCGCCCGTCGCATCACCGGAAAGGACCCGCTGCCGGGGCGGCTGCTCGCGTGGGCGCCAAAGGCCGCCTTCAGCGTGGGCCTCTTCGAGGCGGCCGCGCCGCACGGCCCGAAAGACCTCGACACGCGCGTCCTCGCCATCGCGCGCATCGTGGCGAGCGCCGTCGCGGGGTGTCCCTTCTGCGTCGACATGAACGCCGCCACGTGGCAGCGCGCGCAGCTCACCGTGGAAGAACTAAAGGCGCTGCTCGCGGTGGACGAGCCGAAGTGGACCGCGCTGGCGCCGCGCGAGCTCGCCGCCGCGCGCTACGCGAGAGCGCTGTCGGCGACGCCGGTGGTGATGGACGAGGCCTTGCGCGCGCAGCTCACCGCCGTGTTCACCCCGAAGGAGCTGGTGGTGCTGGCGCACGCGGTGGCGCAGGTGAACTACTGGTCGCGCTTCAACCAGGGGCTGGGCGTACCCGCGGCCGGCTTCTTCGACGAGTCGGTGTGCGCGCTGCCGGGCGCGAAGACGTGACGTCAGGGCGCGTAGCTCTTCGTCGGCACCACGCGGCGCACGAGCAGCACCAACCCCACCAGCGCGAGCCACGGCAGCACGTGGAAGACGGCCAGGTGGTCGACGGTACCGATGGGGCAATGGAGGTGCAGCACCAGCACGCCCGCCGCCGCCGACGCCGCGCCCGCCGCGATGGTCCGCATCGGCGAGGCTGCGAAGCGCGACAGCACGAAGAGCGCGACGCCCAGCGTGGGAATGGACAGCAGGCACTCCGTCACCGCGCAGCCGATGCCGCGCAAGAAGGGCTTCGTCGACTCCACGCCGTCTCCGCCGAACACCGCGGCCACCACCGCCACCACCACCCCGGCGAGGAAGACGCCGCGCAGCGAGCGCGCGCCCGGGCGAATCGCCACCAGCGCGCCCAGCGTCAACACCACGAAGAGAATGGCCGCCACGCCGAAGCGCACCATCGGCTCGCCCGGCGACTCGACGGGCTTCAGGGCGAACAGCGCCCCCGCCGCGGTGAGGACGTTGACGCCGAGCAGCAGCGCCGCATCGCGCCACCACGGGCGCACCGCCGGGTTCGCGGCCAATTCGGCCCGTGCCGCGTCGGCCAGCTTCGAGACGTCGGGCGACGGCGCCGGCAACGCGCGCTTGAGCGACTCGGCGAATGGGTCGTGGCCCTGGGTCACCTACAGCACTCCTTTCAACGACTCCCGCAGCTTCTCGTACCCGCGGTGCGCGCGCACCTTCACCGCCGACTCGCTGACGCCGGCGATGTCGGCGATCTCCGAGAAGGACAGCCCTTCGAACCAGTGCAGCACCACCGCCTCGCGCATCGCCTCGGGAAGCTGCGACACCGCCGCCTGCACTTGCCTCTCGAGGCCGCGGTCGCGGGTGGTGGGCTCGACGGCCTCCTCGGGCAGCGCGCCGTCGTCGGCCACCTGCTCGTGCTTGCCGCGCCGCCGCCAGTCCCGCGCCGCGTTGGTGGCGATGGCGTACAGCCACGGCGTGAAGCGCTTGCCCGCCTCGAAGCGGCCGCGCGAGCGCACCAGCGAGAGAAACGTCGCCTGCGCGAGGTCGTCCGCCGCCGCCCGGTTGCCGGTGACGCGCCAGAGGTACGCGCGCACGGCGGCGCCATGCCGGGCGAACAGGGCGTCGAAGGCTCCCTGCTCTCCCTGGCAGAACCGCTCCATCAGCGCCTCGTCAGTCACGTCGCGCTCGTCGGTACGCACAGGCGGCGGGGAAGTTACAAGGTCGGTGGGACCCGGGCAGCCCTCACGGCTCAACGCCGTGCCTCTCCGATGGGCTACGCTGCGCGACCATGCGTTTCCTGCTCGGTGCAGCGTTTGCCGTCTCCGTCCTGGCTGGTTGCTCCTCCCCCTCCGCGGCCTGCGGACCCGCGAACTGCGGCGGCTGCTGCGACGACACCGGCGAGTGCCGCACCGGGCTGAGCACCGCCGCGTGCGGCTCGGGCGGGGAGCGCTGCACCGTGTGCCCCACCGGCAACGACTGCGTGCTCGGCCTGTGTCGACTCGTCACCAACACCGGCGGCGGCGCGGGCGGCGGCTCCGGCGGCGGCGGTGGAGACATTGACGCGGGCGCGGGCGGTGGCTCCGGTGGCGGCGGTGGGGACGTCGACGCAGGCACCGGCGGCGGCGCCGGTGGCGGAGGCGGAGGCGGAGGCGGAGACGTTGACGCAGGCACCGGCGGCGGCTCCGGTGGCGGCGGCGGAGACGTCGACGCAGGCACCGGCGGCGGCGGCGGGACGACGGACGCCGGCACGGGCGGCGGCGGCGGCAGCACCTGCAACGCGACCTTCTGCCCCGGTGGATGCTGCAGCAACGGCATCTGCCAGACGCCCTCCACCGCGACCTGCGGCACCGGCGGCGCTGCCTGCGTGGCGTGCGACGCGACGCGGGCGAACGCGTGCACCAACGGCGAGTGCCGGTGTGGCGCCGGGCCCGCGTGCGGCGCGGGCCAGCGCTGCCTCAACAACCAGTGCGTGTGCGACGCGACGTCGTGCCCGACGGGCTGCTGCCAGGGCGGCCAGTGCCAGGCCGCCTCGCCGGCCACCTGCGGTACCAACGGCGGCGCGTGCACCACGTGCGATGCGCTTCGGGCCGACACGTGCACCAACGGCGGCTGCCGCTGCGGCGCTACCGCGCCGTGCGGGGCCACACAGCGCTGCCTGGGCGGCGTCTGCGCGTGCGACGCCACGAGCTGTCCCTCTGGCTCGCGCTGCAACGGCGTGCAGTGCGTCTGCGACGGCACCTCGTGCGCGAACGGGTGCTGCAGCGGGCTGTCGTGCGTGACGGCCACGACGACGGGGCAGTGCGGCGCCGGCGGCGCGGCCTGCGCGACGTGCGACACGCTGCTCAACGACAACTGCGGCAACGGCGCCTGCCGCTGCGGCACCGGGCCCAGCTGCGCGGTGGGCCAGCGCTGCCAGGGCGGCAGCTGCATCTGCACCGCGTCGTCCTGCGCCAACGGGTGTTGCCAAGGGACGAACTGCGTCACCAACAAGACGACCGCGGCCTGCGGCCCCAACGGCGGAACCTGCAGCGCGTGCGACCAGCACTCCGACAACTGCCGCGCGAACGGGAGCTGCGGCTGCGGCACGAACGCGCCGTGCGGAACGGGGCTGCGCTGCGTGGCGGGCGCGTGCACGTGCGACCCCGCGACGTGCACCGGCTGCTGCACGTCGACGGCGTGCATCACCACGCCCAGCACCTCGGCGTGTGGCCTCAACGGCGCGACCTGCGCCACCTGCAGCGCACCCGCAGCGAATCTCTGCACCGCGGGCGGCTGCGTATGCGGTACCACGGGCGGCCCGTGCCCGTCGGGGAAGACGTGCGTCGGCACGGGGACGGCGGCGGTGTGCCGCTGCACCACCGGTTTCGACGACGGCGCGAACGGCTGCCAGGCGGCGGTGGCCGTGTCCGCCGGCGCGGCCCACACCTGCGCGCGGCTGGCGAATGACCGCGTGAAGTGCTGGGGCAGCAACGCGAGCGACCAGATCGACCAGTCCACCGGCGACAGCTACCCGAGCCCGGTGACGCCGGGCGTGGCGCCCTTCGCGCAGGGCCTCGACGTGGGCCTGGACCAGAGCTGCTGGTTGGTGTCCGGCGCCGCGGTTTGCAAGTCGTACTACGCCGTGCCGGCCCTCTTCGGCGTCGCCTCGCTCGCTGTGGGAGAGAGCATCTGCGCGCTGATGACGAACGGCATGGTGAAGTGCTGGGGCAGCAACGGCCGCGGCGAGATGGGCAACGGCTCGACGACGTCGAACTACACGATGTGGCACGACGTGCTCAACCTCACCAACGTCACGCAGGTGCAGGCCGGCGGCTACCTCGGCGGGCACAACTGCGCGCTGGTGAGCGGGGCGGTGTGGTGCTGGGGCGACAACGACGAAGGTCAGCTCGGCATCGACAAGACGACCACCTACTCCGCGACGCCGGTGCAGGTCCCCGGCATCACCAACGCGCGGCAGCTGGCCCTGGGCGGCAGCTACACCTGCGTCGTGCGCACGGACAACACGGTGAGCTGCTGGGGCCTGCTGCCGCCCAGCCTCAACTTCGGCACCGGCTCGCCGGTGCCGCAGACCATCGCCGGATGGACCAACGTCAGCACCATGGCGGCGGGCCACGCCTTCGCGTGCGCGGTGCAGGCGGGCCAGGTGTACTGCTTCGGCACCAACGGCACCGGGCAGCTGGGTGGCAGCAGCACCACCACGCCCGTGGCCGGCCTCGCCAACGTCACCGCCATCAGCTTGGGCAACCAGCACGCGTGCGTGGTGCAGTCGAGCGGCGACGTGCGCTGCTGGGGTCTGGGGACGTCGGGCCAACTGGGGAACGGCCAGTACGCCAACTCGTCGACCCCGGTGCGCGCGGGGCCGTGAGCGCCGTCAGAACGTGAAGGCCACGCCGGCGGAGGCGGACAGCCTCGGCGTCACTGCCACGCCCGCGGACTTCTTCACCACCGCCGCGCCGCCGCCGCCGAGGCAGAAGACGACGCTGGACTCAGGCACGCGCTTCACCACCGCGTTTACCAGCGGCGTCGTCACGAGGCCGAGCCGAGGCCCGCGCCGCCGACGGCCAGCCTCAAGGTATCGCACACCTTCGCGCGCGTGATGGGACACCCGGCCCCGCGAGGTATGGTCCGCCGACGGCCAGCCGACCGGAATCGCTCGCGGGCCTCCGTGGCGGGCGTTACGGTGCGCGCCATGCTCTCGCAGGCCTTCGTGCTGGTGCGCATCGCGCTGGCGAACATCGTATCGAGCGCGCTCAATGTCTTCGTCGGCCTGGTGCTGCTGTTCGGCGCGGCGCTGCTGGTCATCGTGGGCGCGCTCTTCGGGACGCTGGACGGCTCTTTATCGAAGAGCATCGTCGACAGCATCACCGGGCACCTGCAGGTGTACGGCGCGCGCTCGAAGGACCCGCTGGAGATTTACGGCAAGGTGGACGGCAGCGACTCCAACCTCTCGCCCATCGAGGACTTCAGGGGGCTGAAGGAGAAGCTGCTCACGGTGCCGAACGTGGACCGGGTGCTGCCGATGGGCGCGGCCACCGCGATGCTGATGCCCGGCAACACCGTCGACGCGCTGCTCGAGAAGCTGCGAGCGCTGTACCGCAACCAGGAGGACCCGAGGACGGCGTTGCCCGACGCGGAGTTCCAGCGGCAGGCCGAGAGCCTCAAGCAGCACGCGCGGAACATCGTCACGGTGCTGACAAAGGACCTGGAGCGGCAGGCGGAGTTGTCGGCCGGCGCCATCGAGCCGAAGGAGCGCGAGGCGGTCGCCGAGGCGTCGAAGGACGAGTTCTGGGCGAGCTTCGACGGCGCGCCGCTGGAGCGGCTCGAGTTCCTCGAGAACCGCATCGCCCCGCTGGTGACGGACGGCGACATGCTGTTCATGCGCTACCTCGGCACGGACCTCGACGCCTACCAGGACACCTTCGACCGCATGGTCATCGTCGAAGGCGGGAAGGTGCCCAGCGGCCACCGCGGGCTCTTGATGCCGAAGTTCTTCTACGAGGAGCTCTTGAAGCTCAAGAACGCGCGGCGCCTCGACAAAATCAAAGAGGCGCTGGCGTCGGGCCGGAAGCTGTCGGACCTCGAGGACAAGGAGCTGCAGCGCTTCGTGCGGGAGAACCAGGCACAGCCGCGGGAAATCCTCCTGCAGCTCGACGGGCTGGGGACCGAGACGTTGGTGAAGAAGCTGCAGGCACACCTCGGCAGCCAGGAGGCGGACCCGTCGAAGCTGCTGTCGGCCTTCTTCGGCGTCACCGACGAGACGTTCGACGCGCGCTACCGCTTCTTCTACGCCGAGCTCGCGCCGATGCTGACGCTGTACAAGGCGCGCATCGGCGACCGCATCACGCTCAAGTCCATCGGGCGCTCCGGCGGCATCGAGTCGGCGTCGGTGCCGCTGTACGGCATCTTCGAGTTCCGCGGGCTGGAGAAGTCGCCGCTCGCGGGCGTCAACGCGCTCATCGACATCGTCACCTTCCGCGACCTCTACGGCTACCTGACGCAGGAGAAGCAGGCGGAGCTGGAGGCGATGAAGGCGCAGGCGCAGGTGAAGGACGTCGCACGCGAGGACGCGGAGGACGCGCTCTTCGGCGGCGACGAGGCGCTGGTGGCGGAGGTGGACGAGTCGGGCTTCGCCGAGGCCGCGAGGTCCGCCGACATCTCCGGCGCGCGCACGGAAGAGAGCGCCGCCGAACGCGCCCGACGGCAGAGCGACACCTTCCCGTTGAGCGAGCTGGACCAGGGCGTGGTGTTGAACGCGGCGGTGCTGCTGAAGGACGGCAGCCCGCTGGGTCAGCTGCAGACGCAGCTCGACATCGAGACGCTGCTGTCGAAGGACAAGCCGCCGCCGGACCCCAACGCCATCGCCGCCGCGAAGGCGCTGGCCGCCTCCGGCCGCGTCGGCCCGGGCCTGCGCGCGGCGCTGGAAGAGGTGGTGACGAAGGAGGAGGCCCGCGCGAAGGGCGAGAACCCCTCCGAGATGACGGCGTTGCTCGACCTGCAGGCGGCGCTGAAGGCCGAGCGCGCGGTGCTGCCTCCGGACGACGTGACGACGGTGAAGGCGCTGCTCGACTCCGCGCGCCCGAAGGTGTGGGTGGTGAGCTGGAGCAGCGCCGCCGGCTACCTGGGCAAGTTCATCGACTTCTTCCGGCTGCTGCTGGTCGGCGTGGTGGCGACGTTCGCCTTCATCGCGCTCATCGTCGTCACCATCGGCATGACCATCGCCACGCTGCAGCGCACGCCCACCATCGGCGCGATGCGGGCCATCGGCGCGCAGCGCACCTTCGTGGTGGCGATGGTGCTGGTGGAGACGGCGGTGCTGGCCACCACCTTCGGGCTGGCCGGGGCGCTCATCGGCGCGGGCGTGGTGCGGTGGCTGCATCACGCGGGCATCCCCGCGTGGCGCGACGAGCTGTACTTCTTCTTCTCGGGCCCGGTGCTGCGGCCGGAGCTGACGGCGGGCGGCTTCTTCCTCGCGCTGCTGGTGACGCTGGTGGTGAGCGTGCTGGCGGTCATCTTCCCGACGGTGATGGCGACGCGCATCGCGCCGGTCACCGCGATGCAGGAGAACCAGTGATGATGCTCCTGCGCATCGCGTTCCTCTCGCTGTGGCAGCACCGGCGGCGCACGCTGGTGCTGGGCGGGGCCATCGCGCTGGTGACGGCGCTGATGCTGGTGATGCTGGGCGTCGCCGAAGGCATGAACCGCTCGCTCATCGAGTCGTCGACGACGCTGATGAGCGGCCACGTCAACGTCGCGGGCTTCTTCAAGGTGACGAGCGGCCAGGCGGCGCCGGTGGTGACGCACGCGTCGGGCGTGCGCGCGGTGGTGGAGCACGCGGTGCCCGAGGCCACGTACATCGCGTCGCGCGGCCGGGGCTTCGCGAAGGTGGTGAGCGAGTCGAGCTCGATGCTGCTGGGCCTCGCGGGGGTGGACGTGACGCAGGAGAAGGGCCTCCAGGACATCCTCCGCATCAAGGAAGGGCGGCTGGAGGACCTGGCGAAGCCCAACTCGGCGCTGCTGTTCGAGGAGCAGGCGGCGGAGCTGGAGGTGCGGGTGGGCGACGCGCTGACGCTGTCGGCGCCGACGCCGCGCGGCACCAACAACACCGCGGACGTCACCGTCGTCGCCATCGCCCGCGGCATGGGCATGATGAGCCAGTTCAGCTGCTTCATCGACGAGGGCAGCCTGCAGAAGCTCTACCAGCTGAATGACGACACCACCGGCGTGCTGCAGGTGTACCTGCCGACCTCGGAGCTGGGCGAGGTGAAGAAGGTGGCAGCGCGGCTGCGCGACGCGCTGGGCAAGGCCGGCTACGAGCTGATGGAGGAGAATCCTCGCGCCTTCTTCTTCAAGTTCGAGAACGCGAACCGCGAGGCGTGGACCGGGCAGAAGCTGGACCTCACCAACTGGCACGACGAGGTGAGCTTCGCCGCGTGGACGGTGGACCTGATGAGCGCGCTCGCCTTCGGGCTGGGCTTCGTGCTGCTGCAGGTCATCGGCGTGGGCATCATGATCGTCATGTGGATTTCGATTCGCGAACGCACGCGGGAGATCGGCACGCTGCGCGCCATCGGCATGCAGCGGTGGAGCGTGCTGGTCATGTTCCTCACCGAGGGCTTTCTGTTGGGGCTCTTGTCGACGGCCGCGGGCATCGTGCTCGGGCTCCTGCTCGCCACCGGCTTGAACGCGCTCCACATCGCGCTGCCGGTGGGCGTGCAGTTCGTGCTCTTGAGCGACCACCTGCTGGTGGTGCCGACGTCGCAGTGGGCGGTGGCGACGCTGCTCTTCATCACCGGCGTGGTGACGATCATCTCGTTCATCCCGTCGTTCATCGCCGCGCGCCTGAAGCCGGTGACGGCGATGGCGCACGCGGCGTGAGCCGGCTCGCGCTGCGCGGCACCGAGGCGCTGACACTCGAGGTCGAGCTGACGTGCGCCGTCGAGGCCGCGCAGCGCCTGTTGCCCGCGGCGCTCGCGCCGGTGGTGGACGCCGAGGGCCGGGCGCGGGCGTCGCTGTTGCTGTTCGCGATGGAGGGGATGCGCGTCGTCGGGCTGGCGGGGCCGCGGCTGGCCTACCGCGAGGCGCTGTGGCGGCTGCGGGTGCGGCGCGACGTCGAGGAGGCCTGGTTCGCCGCGGCGTGCGACCTCGACCAGCCGCTCGTGCGCGCGGTGGGCGCTTCGCTCACTCGCTACCCGGTGCGGCGCGCGCGCTGCGACTTCGAGGACGGCGGGGCACCTCGCTTCTCGGTGGTGGCGACGGGCGAGGCGCTCGAGCTGGTGGCGCGGCCGGGCACGGCGCGGCTGGAGGCGGTGCCGCCGCTGCCGGTGTTCACCGCGGCCGGTGGCGCGCTCTTTCGCATTCCGTGGCGGGAGACGCCGGGCCCCGAGCGCGTCGAGGCGGAGGTGGAGGTGCGGGCCGAGTCGCTGGCGACCGCGACGCTGGGCGCTGTGCAGTGGGCGACGCGCGGCGTGCTGATGCGCGGGCGGACGCACCACTGCGGCGCCGCGACGCGCCTGGGTGGCTGAGGCGCGAAACCCGTCGAGGGGGAGCGGGTCGCAAGAGGACAGGTCGGGGGGCTCACGTCGACGGCGGCGCAGGAACGCCGACGGCGCGCAGCACCGCCATGGGCCCGACGGCGCGCAGGCGCTCGAGCTGGGCGGTCGACTTCACGAGGAGGCTGCCGGCGAAGCCGAGGGCGTTGACGGAGACGCCTTCGAAGGACTCGGCGCGGCGGGGCACGACGAGGAGCCAATCGCGGGTGGCGAGGAGGTTCCACGGCGCGCCGGGCGCGAGGCCGAGGCCGCGGAGGAGGCGCGCGACGGTGTCGGCGAGCGCGACGCCGTCCTTCGGCGTGTCCACCAGCGCGTGCCGGACGGGGAGCGCGCCCGCGCGGAGGAGCGGCTCGAGGGACGCGCGCAGCGGAACCAGCTGGAGGTGCTTGTGCGGCTGGCTGGCGCCGGCGCCGGAGCCACCGTTGTAGAAGCCGAGGACGTCGCCGCCCGCGTCGAGGCCGAAGCGCAGCGCGTCGCCGTCGGCGGGCGTGAGCCACGCGTCCTGCGGCTCGTCCGCGCGGGTGACGAGCAGCGCGTGGTGCTCGAAGACGGGGAACTTGTTGAGGAGGCAGCCGTGGGTGGCGGAGACGTCGCCGACGAAGAGGTCGCCCGTCCACGGCCAGGCGAACGGGTCGCCGGGGCTCGCGGGCGGGCGGGCCTTCTTCTCGAGGCTGGCCATGACGCGAACCTGAAAGAGGCCGCCGGCGTCCGGGAGGGCGGTGACGTCGGTGGCCCAGGGCTCGAGCGCCCCCGAGGCGAGGGCCTTCGCGGTCTGCGCGCGGACGCGGGGCCAGAGGGTGGCGGGCGTGAGCGGCTCCACGCGCGGCAGGTTACGCCGCTGCCGGGCCGCACGCACCGGCGGGCGCCTTCCCACCTCGAGGCCTACTCCGCGGGCTCTTCCCCGCTCGAAAGCCCATACTTCCTCAACTTGTCAGGCAGCGTCGCGCGCCCAATCCGCAACAGCCGCGCGGCCTCGCTGCGGTTGCCCTTCGCCGCGTCGAGCGCGGCCACGACGAGCCCGCGCTCGTACGCCTCGACCTTCTCCTTGAGGCCGGCGCCTTCGCGCGCGGGAGCCACCCCATCACCGGACCCGGGCAGCAGGGCGACGTCGATGGCGCCGTCCGCGGACAGCGCCACCGCGCTCTCGATGACGTTCTCCAGCTCGCGCACATTCCCGGGCCAGCTCCAGGCGGTGAGCCGCTCGAGCGCCTCGCCCGACAGCGTGACGGTGCCCACGCCGAACGAGCGCGCGGCCCGCGCGAGGAAGTGCCTCGCCAGCACGGGGATGTCCTCGGGCCGCTCGCGCAGCGGGGGCACGTGGAGGTGCACCACCTTCAGCCGGTAGTAGAGGTCCTCGCGGAACGTCCCCGCCTTCACGAGCGCGGCGAGGTCGCGGTGGGTGGCGGCGACGATGCGGACGTCCACCTTCACCGGGGCGTCCTCGCCGACGGGGCGCACCTCGCCTTCCTGCAGCACGCGCAAAAGCTTCGCCTGCACGGAGGGCCCGAGCTCACCCACCTCGTCGAGCAGCAGCGTGCCGCCGTCGGCCTCGCGGAAGAGGCCGGGGCGCGCGCGGACGGCGCCGGTGAAGGCGCCCTTTGCGTGGCCGAACAGCTCGGCCTCGGCGAGCGCCTCGGTGAGCGACGCGCAGTTGAACCGCACGAACGGGCGCTCGGCGCGGCGCGACGCCTTCACCAGGGCCTCGGCGATGCGCTCCTTCCCGGTGCCGCTCTCGCCCGTCAGCAGCACCGTCACGTCGCGGGGCGCCACCCGGGCCACGAGCTCCGCGAGGCGGGCCATGGCCGGCGACACAAACACCACGCTGCCGGCGAGGGACAGGGCGCCCTTGAGGCGCAGGTTCTCCTGCTCGAGACGCACGGCGCCCAGCGCGCGGCGCACCACGCCCAACACGGCGTCCAACTCGAAGGGCTTGGTGAAGTAGTCCAGCGCGCCGCGCTTCATCGCCTCGACGGCGTGGCGCTCGCTGCCGTGCGCGGTGATGAGCACCACCGGTGGGCGTGGCTCGGGCAACGCCTGCACGCGCGAGAGCAGTACGAGGCCGTCGACGCCCGGCATGCGCAGGTCGCTCACCACGAGGTCGACGCCGCCCGCCTCGATGCGCGCCAGGGCCTCGGCGCCATCCTTCGCCTCCACGACGTCGAGGCCCTCGTCCTCGAAGAGGCCCTTCAGCGTGAAGCGGACGCCCCCGTCGTCATCCACCACCAGCACGGTACCCTTCACGCCGATGCCTCCGTCGCCGCCCTCGGCTCGCCGGGCAGCACCAGCGTGGCCACGGTGCCGGCGCCGTCGTCGCGCGGGCCCAGCGTCACCTCGCCGCCGTGCTGCCGCGCGAGCAGCCGCGCCACGGTGAGGCCCAGCCCGCTGCCGGTGGCCTTCGTGGTGACGCCGGGCTCGAAGACGCGCTCGAGCTTCGCGGCGTCGAGGCCGGGGCCGCGGTCGCGCACCAGCACCCTGGCGCCCGCCTCGCCGTCGCGGGCCACCAGCACGTCGACGACGCCGCCGCGTGGGCTGGCGTCGAGCGCGTTCTGCACGAGGTTGATGAGCACCTGCTTCACCTTCCGTGGGTCGGCCTTCACCTGCGGGTGTCCCCAGTCCTCCACGTTGAAGCTGACGCCCTTCTCCCGCGCGAGGCCTTCGTGCAGCGCGACGACGTTCTCCACCACGTCCTTCAGCGAGACGGCCTGCGCGTCGAGCGGCACCAGCGGGCGCGAGAAGTTGAGGAAGGAGTCGAGGATGTCCTGCATGCGGTCCACTTCCCGGCGGAGCACGACGAGGCGCTCCTTCGCGCGGCCGTCGACGTCCTTCTCGAGGAGCGCGGCCAGGCCTTTCACCGACGCGAGCGGGTTTTTGAGTTCGTGGGCGATTTCTGCAGCCAGCGTGGTGAGCTGCTTCGTGGACTCCGCGTGGGTGGCCAGCACCTCGTCGCGGGCGGCGAGCGCGCGCACCATCGCCGAACGGTACGCGTCGCGCATCAACCAACCCATGCCCGCGCCCCAGAGGAACGCGATGTTCAGCATCACGGCCTTCGTCAGCAGCAGGCCGCCGTTGGACAACGACTCGGTGCCGCCGAACACCTCGGGCACGAGGTTGGGGACGAGGCGCCACCAATGCAGCACGGCGAGCGTCCACAGCACGGCGGTGCTGATGCCCACCCACGTGAAGGCGAGGCGCGCGCCCATGAAGAGCGCGAGGAAACCGCCCACCAGCGGCACCAGAGGAAAGAGCGGGCTCTCGACACCGCCGGACAGGGAGACGGTGCCGAGCAACATCAACACCGGGACGGACAGGAGCCGCGGGGCGATGGCGCGCGAAAAGCCGTAGCGCCTGACGAGGGGCGCGGCCATGGCGAGGCGCACCACGACCAGCACCACCAACCCACCGATGGCCCAACGGCGCCACGGCGTCGAGTCGAAGACGATGAAGAGGAGCGAGAGGAACACGAGCGGCGGACCGAAATACAGGCGCCACCGCAGCCCGCGCTGGAGCAACTCGCCCAGGACGGCTTCCTGCACGTCGTCCAGCGCCACCGCGCGCGCTTCAGTCGTGCTCACGGCGGTGAGGTTGAAGCCCAACGGACGGAGCGTCAACCGCTTGGGCGCCTGTCGGAAACCCGGCACCCGGCGTTCGGAGGTCCGGACAGGTGGCGCGTGACGCCCTTCGGGCGGCGGGTGGCACGGGGCGTGAAGCGGGACGCCGGCGGACATGTGGACGCTCCTGGCGATGGCGTGGCGGAACGTGCGGCGCAACCGGCGGCGGACCGCCATCACCCTGGCGGCCGTCATCATCGGGGTGGGCGCGGTCATCGCGATTCGCGGCGTGTTGAACGGGCTGCAGGCGGGCATCACCCGCGCGTCGGCGGAGGGCGCGCTGGGCGCCATCCAGGTGCACCGCGCGGGCTACCTCGACAACGTGCTGTCGACGCCGCTGTCGATGGACTTCCCCATCGACGAGAAGATGCTCGACACCATTCGCGGCGTGCCGGGCGTGCGCGCGGTGACGCCGCGCATCCAGTTCGCTGGCTCGCTGACCATCTCGGTGCCGCCGGACCGGGAGATGCCCGAGGCGCTCTTCTTCACCGCCATCGCGGTGGACCCGAAGACGGAGCTCCTCGTGTGCCCGGACCGGCCGACGCTGTACACCGAAGGCACGCGCTTCGACGACGAGCACCTGGTGATGGGCGACGCGCTGGCGAAGTCGCTGGGCGCGAAGGTGGGCGACGAGGTGGTGCTGCTGGCGCCGGACCGCGACGGCAGCCTGAACGGAGCCCTGTCTCACGTGGGCGGCGCGATGCACGCGATGCTGCCGGGTGAGCCGAAGGTGGCCGTGGTGCCGCTGCACCTCGCGCAGGAGCTGTTGCGCATGGACGGCCGCGCCACGGAGCTCGCGGTCGCGGTGAAGGACCTGCGCGACATCGACGACGTGAAGGCGCGGCTCGCGAAGGCGGTGGGCCCCGAGTGGGAGGTGCACACCTGGCTCGAGGTGATGCCGGAGCGCCGCACCATCATGCAGCTGCAGGACGGCATCGGCGTCATCGTGTCCTTCGTCTTCCTGGTGCTGATGCTGCTGGGCGTGGCGAACACCACGCTGATGGCGGTGCTCGAGCGCACGCGCGAGGTGGGCACCATGATGTCCCTGGGCCTGACGCGCGCGCAGGTGCTGGCGCTGTTTCTCCTCGAGGCGCTGGTGATGGGCCTTTGGGGCGCGGCCGGCGGCCTGGGCCTCGCGGCGGCCTTCACCGCGTACTTCTCGAAGGGCGGCCTCACCTTCCGCCCGCCGAGCGCGACCAGGGCCTTCGACGTGCTGCCGTACCTCTCGCCGCGCTTCACCACGGTGGTGTTGCTGATCGCGGTGCTGGGCGCGGTCCTCTTCTCACTCTACCCCGCGTGGCGCGCCAGCCGGCTGCGCCCCGTCGAAGCGCTCGCTGGCCGTTGAGGGACGACGCCATGTTCCGACTGCTCCCGCTCGCCGCCCGCAACGTCTTCCGGTCGAAGGCCCGCACTGCGCTCACGGTGGGCATGCTCTTCCTCGGGGTGATGATGAGCCTCACCCTGTCCGGCTTCGTGCTGGGCGTGGGTGAGACGATGGTGGCCGAGGCCATCCAGGGCCGCGTGGGCGCGCTGGAGGTGCACCGGAAGGGCTACTTCGAGGAGCGCGACAAGTCGCCGCTCAAGCTGGACCTCGAGCAGGGCGGCCCGCTGGAGGCGAAGCTGAAGGCCGCGCCACACGTCACCGGCGTCACCCCGCGCATCGTCTTCATGGGGCTGCTCACCAACGGCAGCCGCGGCACGATGGTGCTGGCGACGGCGGTGGACCCTTCCACCGTCTTCCAGGCGCTGCCGCAAGCGGACAAGTACCTCGACGGGGAGTACCTGCAGCCGGGCGACGGGACGGGCGTCATCGTCAGCACGGCGATGGGCCACGCGCTGGCGCTCCAGAAGGGCACGCCGGTGATGATGCAGGCGCAGGCGCAGAACGGCCGGCAGAACGCGCTCGACCTCGAGCTGCGCGCGACGATGAGCCAGTCCAACCCGCTGGAGTCGAAGCGCGCCATCACCGTGCCGCTCCCGTTCGCGCAGAGTCTGTTGGGCATGGAGGGCCGCGTCACCGAGTACGTGGTGGCCGTCGATGACCTCGACCACCTCGACGCGACGGCGGCGGCGATTCGCGAGTCGTTGGGGCCCGACTACGAGGTGCACACCTGGGCCGAGCTCCGGCCGCCGCTGCGGGACATGCGCTACATCCAGCGCGTGGTGCTGGGGGCGGTGAGCCTCGTCTTCCTCATCATCGCGGTGTTCGGCGTGGCCAACACCATGCTGATGAGCGTGATGGAGCGGACGCGCGAAATCGGCACCATGTTGGCGGTGGGCATGACGCGGGCGCAGATCGCCGCGCTCTTCCTGCTCGAGGCCGCGGTGCAGGCCGTCATCGGCGCGTCCCTGGGCGTGGTGGTGGCCACCACCGTCGTGAAGGCCGCGGCGTCGCGCGGCGGCTTTTGGGTCAGCATGGGCCAGGACGGCGGCGTGCAGCAGGTGATGCCCACGCTGCTCCCCGCGGCCGTCGTCATCGCCGTCGTCGCCGCCACCGTGGGCGCGCTGGGCGCCACCGTCTCTCCCGCGCTCCGAGCGGCCCGCCTGCGGCCCGTCGAGGCGCTCACCGCCGTCTGAAGCGAAAGGAACCCGCCATGACTTCCCTGCCCCTCGCGCTCCTCGCCGCCGCCGCGCTGGCCGCCGAGCCCCCGTCGGCCGCCGACGCGCTCAAGGCCTACGACGCCATCATGGGCCCGCCGCACTTCAAGGCCACCGCGCGGATGACGGCGCACCGCGACGACGGCACCACCCGCAGCTACAAGATGACGTTGCTCAAGGGCGACGGGGACAAGAGCCGCGTCTGGTTCGAGGAACCGGCCGCGGTGCGCGGGCAGGAAATCCTGCGCAACGGGGAAAACCTCTGGGTGTACATGCCCAACCTGAAACGGTCGATGCGGCTCGCGTCGCGCGACAGCTTCCAGGGTGGCGACTTCAACAACGCCGACATCCTGCGCAGCGACTACCAGCTCGACTACACCGCCGAGCTGGCCGAGGACCCGGCGGCGCCGGATGCGTGGGTGCTGAAGCTGAAGGCGAAGACGAGCGACGCCAGCTACGACGCCATCAAGCTGTGGGTGGCGAAGAAGCCGCTCGGGATGCCGGTGAAGGGCGAGTACTACACGGCGAGCGGCAAGATGCTGCGCAGCGCCGCCTTCGCCGACGTGAAGGACTTCGGGAACGGGCTCAAGCGCCCGGCGCGCGTCACCATGCGCAACGAGGTCGCCACCCAGCGCTACTCCGAGCTGGTGTTCGACGCCCTCGACGTCACCGCCACCGCGCCCGACGCGCGCTTCACGCTGACCGACCTCGGCCGCTGAGAAGAGGAAGGAGACCATTCCGCCGTGACGTCGCTGGTACTTCTGCTGCTCGCGCACAACCCGTCGCTGGTGACGACGACGGGGTACCTCGACTCGCGCACGCAGGTGGCCGAGACGAAGGCCGACGGCACGCCGGCGGTGACGGAGTTGGTGGAAGGCAACGTGCAGCTCAAGCTGACGCCGCACGAGCGCGTCACGGTGCAGGTGGACGCGTCGCTCTTCTGGCAGGGCGCGTGGTGGATTCACGGCGGGGACCGGGACCTGCCGCAGTACCGGCCCTCCATCGTGCTGTCGGAGGCGTACGTCGACGTGACGCCGCAGGACTCGGTGCGCGTGCTGGTGGGGAAGAAGCGCATCGTCTGGGGCAGCGGGCTCGCCTTCAACCCGACGGACCTGCTCAACCCGCCGAAGGACCCGACGGACCCGACGTTCCAGCGCGCGGGCGCGTGGCTGGGCCTGTTGGAGTTCCCCTTCGAGAAGGTGACGCTGTCGCTGGCCGCGGCGGGCAAGGCGACGCGCAGCTACGCGGGCCTGCCGACGGCGCTGGTGGTGGTCCCGGACCAGCCGACCTTCGAAGCGACGCAGGGCTGGGTGCCGGACCTGCGCGACGACGAGGCGCACTGGGCCTTCACGAGCCGGCTGTACCTCCTCGTCGCGGACACCGACGTCACCGTCTCGTACGCGTACACGAACGTCTTCAACGACGCCTTCCCAAACAAGTCGCGCGCGGGGCTGTCGCTGTCGCGCACCTTCGGCGGCCTCGAGGCGCACGGCGAGGCGCTGTTCCAGACGGGCAGCGCGCGGGTGGACGTGACGCGCAGCTGCATCAACCAGCCGCAGGTGTGCTTCCTCCAGGGCGTCCCCATCGCCACGCGGCCGGACCTCGACGCGACGTACTTCAACTTGAGCGCGCTCGCCGGGCTGCGCTACTTCTTCGAGGACGGCGGCATCCTCACCGGGGAGTACTTCTTCAACGGCGACGGGCACGACGCGGAGGGCTTCAAGGACGTCGCGTACATGGTGAAGCGGTACCCGGCGCAGGTGCAGGCGGCGCTGGGCGCGAGCCAGGACCCGGGCACGCCGCAGAAGTTCGCCTTCACGCCGCTGCGCCGGCACTACGCGGTGCTGTCGTACCTGAAGCCGCAGCTCTTCGACGACTGGACGGTGATGCTGTCGCTGCTCACCGGGCTCGAGGACCTCTCGATGCAGGCGCTCGCGCAGGTGACGTGGGCGCCGTGGGAGTGGCTCAACCTGACGGCCGCCGTCTACGTCCCGCTGCCCGGCGTCCCCGACTGGGGCGTCACCATCGACGGCGCGCAGTACGGCGAATTGACGCTCAACCCCTTCGGCACGCGCGTGCTGTTCCAGGCGCGCGTCTACTACTGACCCACCGAGAGAGAGGACACCCGGACACCATGGCCTTCATCGAGCTCGAGAACGTCAGGAAGACGTACCTGCTGGGGAAAACCGAGGTGCCGGCGCTGAAGGGCGTCAACCTCACCATCGAGCGCGGGGAGTTCACCGTGGTGATGGGCCCGTCGGGCAGCGGGAAGACGACGCTGCTCAACATCATCGGCCTGTTGGACCGCGCCGACGCCGGCTCGAGCTACAGGCTGGACGGCGAGGAATTGGGCGGCCGCGACTTCAACGAGCTGGCCGGGCTGCGGAACCGCAAAATCGGCTTCATCTTCCAGTCCTTCAACCTCATCCCCGTGCTGGACGTGGTGGAGAACATCGAGTTCCCGTGCCTGTTGCGGAAGGAGGACCGCGGCGTCTTGCGCAAGCGCGTCTTGACGCTGGCGGCGGAGGTGGGACTCGAGCCGTACCTGCACCACAAGCCGGACGAGCTGTCGGGCGGGCAGCGGCAGCGCGTGGCCATCGCCCGGGCGCTCGCGACGCAGCCCGAGGTGGTGCTGGCCGACGAGCCCACCGCCAACCTCGACTCGGCGACGAGCGAGCAGATTCTGGACCTGATGCAGCGGCTCAACGCGAGCCGCGGCGTGACGTTCCTCTTCTCCACGCACGACCCGCGCATCATGAAGCGCGCCAAGCGGGTGGTGCGCATCGCCGACGGGAAGCTGGTGGACGGCGAGGCGGCGGCGGCGCTGGAGACGGCGTCGCTGGCGGCGCTGGCGCAGGACGCGCACTGACGTCCGAGCGCTGGAAAGACGAAGGGCGCTGCCTCCGCTGGTGGGAAGCAGCGCCCCGTCGGACCCGCGTCGGCCAGGCCCGCTACATCAGCGTCACGGTCAGGTCGAAGGCGCCGGAGGCCGTCGAGGTCCAACCGTCGACCACGATGAACAGCGTCACCGGGGTGGTGCCCGAGTTCGTGTAGGTCAGCGTCTCAGCCGCCCCCGAGCCGCCGTTGTCGCCGTTCGCGCTGCCGACACAGGCGGTCGTGCCCGAGGCGAGGCAGTTCGAGGCCGGCGTGCTGACGAAGTAGAGGGCGGCGTCCCACGCCGTCGGCGTCACCGTCGCCGTCAGCGTCTGGCCGGGGTCGACCGTGACCTGGTACACGCGGTCGGGCCCCGTGTTGCCGTAGCCCGTGCACTCGGGCGCCGAAGCGCTCGTGCCGATGTCATTCACATAGCCGCTGGTGGTCTGGCCCGCGATGGTGCCGGACATGGCGATGACCTGCGGCATGGCGCACGTCTCACCCATGTTCGGCGGGGGCGGCATCTCGAAGTACAGCTGGAGGTCGAACGTGGTTGGCGTCGTCGAGCTGGTGTCGACGAGGAGGAACGCGTTGAGCGGCCCCGTCCCCGTGTTGTTGTAGATGAGCGTCGTCGTCGCCGGCGTTCCGGTGGAAGTGGCGCCGGCGAGGCAGGTCTGCGGGCTGGCATCGCAGTTGGCGACCAGGTTCAACGTCGGCGTCCAGCCGGTGTAGTTGGACAGCACCGCCCTGAGCCGCAGGCCCGCGGGGATGCTGACCGCGTAGGCCCGGTCGTTGTACAGCGTGCCGCTCGACGTGCAGCCCGTGGAGCCCGACCACGCGTAGTCCTGCGAGTAGCCCACCAGCGTCTGGCCGGTCAGCGTGGTGTCGCTGCTGTACACCGTGCCCGCGTTGTCGCACACGTCACCCGCCGGCGCCGGGCCGACGGTGGCGACGATGTCGAAGTTGCCGCCCACCGTCGCCGTGGAGTCGACGATGGCGAACACCGTCTGCGTCGCCGACCCGCGATTGAGCCAGTTGAGGGTGTCGGCCGCTCCGACGCCACCGGAGTTGTTGTTCGCGAGGCACGTGCGCGGGCTGGCCTCGCAATTCGAATCCGGGCCCGCCACCAGCGTGATGCTCGAGTTGAAACCAGCTTCGGGCGTCACCACGACGTTGACGGTATTCAACGACGGAACGTCGATGCGGAAGACCTGGTCGGGGCCGGCGCTGGCCGACGAGCAGTTCGTGCCGGTCGCGGAGTAGTCGTTGGTCATGTTGGCCGTGCTGCCGCTCGCGGGCACGCCCGACGAGAGCGTCGTCGCGTTCGCGCAGTAGTCGCCCGCCGGCGTCGCGTCCACCGTACCGAGGATGTCGAAGTTGCCACCAGCGGTCGACGCGGAGTCGACGATGGCGAGCAGGTTGGCCGTCGCGCCGGTGCGGTTGTTGTAACGGATCGTCTCGACCGCTCCCGCGCCCGCGCTGTTGCCGCTGGTGAGGCACGTGCGCGTGCCGCACGCGAGGGGATCGCCGACGACGGAGATGGACGGGTCGAACCCGGCGTCGGGCGTCACCGCGAAGGTGGCACGCGAACCCGCGGGCACCGACAGCGAGAACACGCGGTCGGGGCCGGCAGCCGACGACGAGCAGTTCGTGCCGGCGTTCTGGTAGTCGTTGGTCGCGCCCTGCGTCGACTGCATCGTCAGCGGCGTGCCGGAGGTCAGGCCGATGGCGCTCGCGCACACGTCGCCGCCCGACGGGGTGGACAGCGTCGCGAGGATGTCGAACGTCCCTCCGGCCGTCGTAGACGAGTCCACGATGATGAGAATGGTCTGTGCCGAGGTGCCTTCGTTCGTATAGGCGAGCCGGTCCGCCGCGCCCGAGCCGCCGCTATTGGAGCTGCTGAGGCAGGTGCGGGTGTCACAGGCGCCCGCGGTCGCGACGATGGAGATGGACGTGTCGAAACCGGTGGCCGGCGTCACGGTGATGTCGGCCCGCTGACCAGCCGGGATGGTGAGCGAGTACACGCGGTCTGTTCCCGTGGAGGCCGACGCGCAGTTCGTGCCGGTGCCGCTGTAGTCATTGATGAAGCCCACCGTCGTCTCGCCCGCGAGCACGCTGCCCGGGGAGAGCACCGTCGCGTTGCCGCAGACGTCGCCGCCGACCAGCGGGACCAAGTCGGCGGTGAGGGTAAAGTCACCGCTGGCCGAGGAGTACGCGTCGACGAGCATGTACACGTCGACCGGGCCACCACTGGCGTTGCCCCACGTCAGGCCCTGGTTGTTCGGGTCATCGCGGCCGGCCACGCAGGCGATGCCGGTCGTGCCAGAGCCCGTATCGACGCCGCAAGCCATGGCGCCCGCGATGAGGTTGAAGGTCGAGTCCCAGGTCGTGGTCAGCCCGGCGTTGAGGCGGGTGTCGGCCGGCACCGTGACGCGGTACACGCGGTCGCCGCCGGTCGCGGAGGAGATGGCGAACGAACCCTGGCAGCCAGCCGTGTCGGTGAAACGGAAGTCATTGCCCGCGTCCGCGGTGCTGCCGGTGACGTTTGCCGGGAAAGTGGTCAGCGGAATCGCCGTGGCGCAGTTCTCGCCCGTGGGCGCCAGCGTGCACACGCTCGGCGCGCCGGTGCAGGTGTAGCCCGCCTCGATGGTGCAGGTGGCCGAGCAGCCGTCGCCCGCGGTGGTGTTGCCGTCGTCGCACGCCTCGGTGCCGGTGATGACGCCGTTGCCACACACGTTCGTCATCGTGCAGACGGACGGTGCGCCGGTGCAGGTGTAGCCCGCCTCGACGGTGCAGGTGGCCGAGCAGCCGTCCATCGCCGTCGTGTTGCCGTCGTCGCAGCCCTCGGTGCCCGCGGGAACGCCGTCGCCGCACGTGGTCGTGCAGGTCGAAGGCGTGCCCGTGCAGGTGTAGCCCGTCTCGACGGTGCAGGTCGCCGAGCAGCCGTCCATGGCCGTCATGTTGCCGTCGTCGCACGCCTCCGTGCCCGCGCGCACGCCGTCGCCACACGTGGTGGTACAGGTCGAAGGCGTGCCCGTGCAGGTGTAGCCCGTCTCGACGGTGCAGGTCGCCGAGCAGCCGTCCATGGCCGTCATGTTGCCGTCGTCGCAGGCCTCGGTGCCCGCGCGCACGCCGTCGCCGCACGTCGTGGTGCAGGTCGAAGGCGTGCCCGTGCAGGTGTAGCCCGTCTCGATGGTGCACGTGGCCGAGCAGCCGTCGCCCGCCGTCATGTTGCCGTCGTCGCAGGCCTCGGTGCCCGCGCGCACGCCGTCGCCGCACGTCGTGGTGCAGGTCGAAGGCGTGCCGGTGCAGGTGTAGCCCGTCTCGATGGCGCAGGTGGCCGAGCAGCCGTCGCCCGCCGTCATGTTGCCGTCGTCGCAGGCCTCGGTGCCAGTCATGGCGCCGTCGCCACAGACATCGGCGCTGCCGCCGCCGCCGCCCATGCCCGCGTCCATGTCGCCGCCGCCGCCGCCGCCGCCGCCCGTGCCGCCGCCCGTGCCGCCGCCCGTGCCGCCGCCCGTGC
>JBFMAB010000056.1:0-27726 GCA_040755835.1 Myxococcota bacterium | reverse complement strand
CCGGTCGAGGGGCGACAGACGACGGTTGTCGGCAGCAACGCGCAGACACCGTCGACGCTCGCACCTGCCGCAATGCTGCAGGCCTGGCAGTCATTGGTGTTGTTTCCGCCGCACGCGGACGCGCAACACACGCCATCGACGCAGAATCCAGAGGCACACTGGACATCGACAGCGCACGGGCCGCCGTCCATCACAGGGTTCACCCAGTGCCACGTGTCGGAAAGAAGGCCGGTGGCGCCGGAACCGCCAAATAACACCACCCTCGTCCCCAACGTCGTCATCTCGTGGTAGGCGCGCGTCGGAGGATTCCTCGCCGGGTTGCGCTGTGTCCAGGTGACCCCGTCCCACTCCCACGTGTCGGAAAAAAAGTCGCTGCCGCCCCAGCCACCAAACAGCACTACCTTTGTGCCCAACGTCGCCATCTCGTGGCGGTTGCGCGCCGGAGGACTTGTCGGCGCAAAGCGCTGTGTCCAGGTGACCCCGTCCCACTCCCACGTGTCGGAGCGTGAGTTGAAGCTGGCGTCCAGGCCGCCGAACAGCACCACCTTCGTGCCCAGCGTCGCCATCGCGTGGGAGTTGCGCGCCGACGGACTCGTCGCCGGGCTGCGCTGTGTCCAATTCGCCCCGTCCCACTCCCACGTGTCGGAGAGAGGGCCGCTGGTGTTGGCACCGCCGAACAGCACCACCTTCGTGCCCAGCGTCGCCATCGCGTGGCCGTTGCGCGCCGGAGGGCTTGTTGCCGGGCTGCGCTGTGTCCAATTCGCCCCGTCCCACTCCCACGTGTCGGAGAGACGGCCGCTGGCGCCCAGGCCGCCAAACAGCACCACCTTCGTGCCCAGCGTCGCCATCGCGTGGCCGCCGCGCGCCGGAGGACTCGTCGCCGGGCTGCGCTGTGTCCAATTCGCCCCGTCCCACTCCCACGTGTCGGAGAGGCGACCGCCGCCGCCGGAGCCGCCAAATAGCACCACCTTCGTGTCCAGCGTCGCCATCGCGTGGGAATCGCGCGCCGGAGGACTCGTCGCCGCAACGCGCTGTGTCCAATTCGCCCCGTCCCACTCCCACGTGTCGGAACGTAAGTTGACGCTGGCGTCCAGGCCGCCAAACAGCACCACCTTCGTGCCCAGCGTCGCCATCGCGTGGCCGTAGCGCCCCGGAGGACTCGTCGCCGGGCTGCGCTGTGTCCAATTGGCCCCGTCCCACTCCCACGTGTCGGAGAGATGGCCGCCGGTGCCGTCACCGCCGAACAGCACCACCTTTGTGCCCAGCGTCGCCATCGCGTGGGAGTTGCGCGCCGACGGACTCGTCGCCGGGCTGCGCTGTGTCCAATTCGCTCCGTCCCACTCCCACGTGTCGGAGAGACGGCCGCCGGTGCCATCACCGCCGAACAGCACCACCTTCGTGCCCAGCGTCGCCATCGCGTGGGAGTTGCGCGCCGGAGGACTCGTCGCCGGGCTGTGCTGTGTCCAATTCGCCCCGTCCCACTCCCACGTGTCGGAGAGACGGCCACTGGTGCTGAAACCGCCAAACAGCACCACCTTCGTGCCCAGCGTCGCCATCGCGTGGCCGTAGCGCGCCGAAGGACTCGTCGCCGGGCTGCGCTGTGTCCAATTCGCCCCGTCCCACTCCCACGTGTCGGAGAGGTAGCGGCTGTTGTCGTAGCCGCCAAACAGCACCACCTTCGTGCCCAGCGTCGCCATCGCGTGGGAGTTGCGCGCCGGAGGACTCGTCGCCGGGCTGCGCTGTGTCCAAGTGGCCCCGTCCCACTCCCACGTGTCGGTAAGACGGCCACTGGTGCTGAAACCGCCATACAGCACCACCTTCGTGCCCAACGTCGCCATCGCGAAGTAGGCGCGGTTTCCGAAGGGCACCATGTCTGTCCAGCCGGGCAATTCCACCACCGGGTCCACCAGCACCGGGTACGCATGCGGTTCCTCCCGCAGGGCGACGGCCAGCCGCGTTCCCGCCACCTCCAGCCGACAGTCGAGTCGCCGCCCCTCACCATCCACCGCCTCGGGAGGACGCACCCGCAGCACCACCGCGTCCTGCTGGTTGAGGAGGGACGCGCCCCCGTCGGCGTCCAAACGCAGCCGCTTCATCCACCCCGGCGCGTCCACCTCCCACTCGAAGCGCCGCGGGCCCGCCTCGTCCTTCAGCAGCCAGAGGGCCTCGACGAAGTCGCTGCCCCCCACCACGAAGCCGTCCGTCGCGGGGTACTGGTTGGCGTACACCGCGTACGCCCCACTCCTTTCCAGCTTCGACGAAGCGCTGGCCCCCACCGGCCGAAGCGTCATCTTCACCGCGCCCGCAGCCACCTCCACCGCCCCGGCGCCCGAGGCAGGAAGTGCGACGGACAGCGGCTGCTTGAAGCCCGCCGGCAAGGCGAGGGATGTCGCCCCCTCTCCTGCCGGCGCGGCCTGCCACGGCACCAGCCGTCCCGTCGATAGCCGCTGCGCCAACTCGAGGTGCTTGCTGGCCAGCACCTCCACCGCGCGCGCCCGCGCCTCCGCCGTCACCTCTGTGGACAGCCCCCGCGCCCCGCCGCCATCCCCACACGCGGCCGCCGCCAGCACCATCGACAGCGTCAGCGCGCCTGCGCCCGCCACCGCCCAACGCACTCCACCGCTCCAGCCACGCTGCTGCCTGCACAACCGCTTCATTGGAACCCCCTGTCTCGTGGTGCCCTGCGTCGGCGGAACGAGAACTAGAAAGGATTGGGGTCGAGAGGCAAGCAGCCAGGGTGCCGAGGCCCGATTCCTCCGCGATGGCTCGGAGATCCTCGGAGAAAAATCGTGAGTGACGGCCTGTTTCGATTTGCCCGGAATCGATTTGCCCGCCCGTGGCGTTGCAGTGGCGCGATGCCTTCCCGCTCGCTGCGAGGAGCGTCTTCGCCCGGGATGCGGGGCTTCAGCGCACGAGGCTCTCGAGCGTGGCGAACAGCTTCGCCACCTCCGCGTCGGACAGCCGCCCTTTCAGCGTCAGCACCGGCCGGCCCGCCGCCGTCATCACCACCACCGTCGACGTCTTCGACGGCAGGCTCCACGGCGGCGCAGACAACTGCCCCTTGAAGTCCAGGTACACCGGCACCTCGAACTTCGCCTCGGCGTCGCGCACCGCCGCCAGCACGAAATTCCGCGCGGGGAACCAGTCGTACTCCGCGACGTTCGCCACCGCGACCACCGCCACCGCGTCGAGCAAGCCCTTCTCGCGCCCCGCGGCGAACAGCGCGTCCTTCACGTGCTGGTTCAGCTTCGTGGAGTCCCGATCCTCGTAGAAGAGCACCGTCGGCTTCTTCCACAGCGTCTGGAGTCGCACGGTGCTGCCGGCGCTCGTCTCCAGCGTCGCATCCAGCGGGGCCTCGTCGGCCAGGGCCGGCACGGCGGTCAGCAGCAGGGCGGCGGTCATGGGCCTCCACATGGCGATGGGGTTCCTTTGTAAAATCAGCGACTTGGCCATTGCTCTGGCCTGCCCGAAACAACGTTGTACGTGAGTCGTACAAAGCCTAAACAAACCCTGCAACGCAATCGCGTCGGGGGCATCCAATCGGGCGGAGGTCGGGATGACGGTCATCGGACACCTGAGTGCGGAGCTGGGCGCGGAGGCGTTGCTGGCGGGGTTCCAGGGCGAGTTGGAGGCCGCGCTGCAGCGGCTGCTCAGCCTGGAGGACGAGCAGGGGATCGATCCGCGCTGGAGCCGCGCGCTGGTGGAGATGCGCGGCTACACGCTGCGGCCGGCGAAGCGCGTGCGGCCGACGCTGCTGGTGGCGGGCTGGGCGCTGGCCTCGGGCGAGTTGGGGCGCGGCATCCCGAAGGGCGTCGTCGACTTCGCCGCGGGCCTCGAGCTGCTTCACACGTTCATGCTGGTGCACGACGACGTGGCGGACCGCGCGGCCACACGCCGCGGCGGGCCTGCGCTGCACCGCGTGCTGGCGGCGGGCCGCGCCGGCGAGGACCTCGCGGTGGTGGCGGGCGACCACCTCTACGCGCGCGCCGTCGAGGTGATGCTGGGCGCCGAGGTGCCGCACGCGGCGAAGGCGACGAAGTACATGATGGCCATCTGCCGCCACACGGCGGTGGGCCAGTACCTCGACATCGACCTTTCGCGCGCGCCGCTCGACGAGGTGAACCTCTTCCAGGCGCTGAAGGTCGCCAACCTGAAGACGGCGAAGTACGGCTTCGTCGCGCCGCTGGTGGCGGGCGCGATGCTGGGCGGCGCGTCGGACGAGTTGCTCGAGGCGCTCGAGCGCGTGGGCCGGCAGGTCGGCCTCGCCTTCCAGCTTCGCGATGACCTCCTCGGCCTCTTCGGCGACGACCAGGTGGCCGGCAAGGACGGTGGTGGCGACTTCTACGAAGGCAAGCGCAGCTTCCCCGTCATCGCTGCGTGGACTCGCGCCGACTCCGAGGGCCGCGCGCAGCTCGAGCGCCTGTGGGGCCTCGAGGCGCGCACGCCAGCGGACCTCGCGCAGGCCCGCGCGCTGGTGGACCGCTGGGGCGGGCGCACCGCCACGCAGCGCGTCGTCGAGCGGCTCACCCGCGGCGCGCGGCGGACCCTCGCGACGTTGCCGTCGGGCGGCGGCACGCGGCTGGTGCTGGACGCGCTCATGGCGAAGCTGGCGCGGAGGGCGGCGTGAGCGGCCGGACGGCCATCGTCGTCGGCGCGGGCGTCGGCGGACTGACCGCGGCGATGAAGCTCGCCCACGGCGGGTGGGCGGTCGAGCTGTACGAGAAGCAGGCGGTGCCCGGCGGACGCTGCGGGCGAATCCGGGCGGACGGCTTCACCTTCGACCTGGGGCCCACCATCCTCCTGATGCCTTTCGTCTTCGAGCGCACCTTCGCGTCCGTCGGCCGGAGGCTGTCCGACTACCTTGAGCTGACGCGCTGTGACCCGAACTACCGCGTCACGTACCGCGACGGCTCGACGCTTCGCCTCTCCAGCGACCTCACCGCGATGCGCGAGGAGCTCGAGCGCCTCGAGCCCGGCAGCTTTTCGCGCTTCCTCGGCTTCATGGCGAAGGGCCAGGTGCGTCACGACGTGTCGATGGAACGCTTCGTGTCGAAGCACTTCGGCTCGCTGGCGGAGTTCCTCGCGCCGTCGAACCTCCCCGACATCTTCCGGGTGGGCGCGCACCAGAAGCTGTTCCCGCAGGTGGCGAAGGTGTTCCGCGACCCGCGCCTGCAGCAGGCGATGAGCTTCCAGACGATGTACCTCGGCGTGTCGCCGTACGAGGCGCCGGCCGTCTTCTCGCTCTTGCCGTACACCGAGCTCGCGGTCGGCGTCTGGTACCCGAAGGGCGGCATGGGCGCGATTCCGCTCGCGCTCGAGCGCGTGTGCCGCGAGGAAGGCGTGCGGCTCCACTACAACGCGCCGGTGCGCCGCGTGCTGACCCGTGACGGCCGCGCGGTGGGCGTCGAGCTCGAGTCGGGCGAGGTGCGGAAGGCCGACGTGGTGGTGGTGAACGCCGACTACCCGTACGCGCTCGAGCACCTCGTCGACGCCGCCGAGGCGAAGCGCCAGAAGCTGGAGCGCCGCCGCTACACTTCGTCGGGCTACATGCTGTACCTGGGCGTGCGGCGCCGCTACGAGCAGCTGCTGCACCACAACGTCTTCTTCGGGGACGACTTCGAAGGCAGCTTCGATGACATCTTCGAGAAGAAGCGCGTGCCGGAGGACCCCAGCTTCTACGTCAACGCGCCGGCGCACACCGACCCGTCCATGGCGCCCGAAGGGAAGGACGCGCTGTACGTGCTGGTGCCGGTGCCGCACCAGGCGCCGGGCCTCGATTGGAAGGTGGAAGGCCCGAAGGTGCGGGCGAAGGTGTTCGCGCGGTTGGCCGAGCTGGGCATGAACGAGCTCGAGCGGGACGTGGAGGTCGAGCGAGTCATCACCCCGGACGACTGGGCGTCGTCGCTCAACCTCGCGCGCGGCTCGGCCTTCGGCCTGGCGCAGAACATGTTCCAGATCGGCCCCTTCCGGCCGAAGGTCTGGGACGAGAAGGTGAAGAACCTCTTCTACTGCGGCGCGTCCACGCAGCCGGGCACGGGCGTGCCGACGGTGATGATTTCCGCCGACCTCGCGGTGCAGGCCGTGGCGGCGCGCGCCGAGCTGCCGGCGCGTGTCGCGGCGCCGGCGCTGCCGGTGTCCACCGCGCGGGAGGTCGCGTGACGAGCGCGCTGGTGCACGAGGGCTACGCCCGGGCGAAGGCGGTGACGCGCCGCCACGCGAAGTCCTTCTTCTTCTCGTCGGTGGCGCTGTTCGGCCAGCGGCGGCGCGCCGCGTTCGCGCTGTACGCTTTCTGCCGGCGCCTCGACGACCTGGTGGACGGCGACAACGCGGGAGACGGCCGGGTCGCGGCGCCCGCGGCGGTCCCCTCGCAGCTGTCGGAGCGGTTGGCGCTCGCGCGCTCGTCGGTGGCGGCGCTGTACGGCCGGGAGTCGACGGGCGTCTTCCGCGAGCTGCCGTGGCACGAGTCGGAGTTCGCGGCGTTCCGCGACACCGTCGAGCGCTACGGAATCCCCGAGCGGCCGTTCCAGGAGCTCATCAACGGCATGGAGATGGACCTCGTGAAGTCGCGCTACGCGACGTACGAGGAGCTCGAGCTGTACTGCTACCGCGTCGCCGGCGTGGTGGGGCTGATGATGACGCCGGTGCTGGGCTACCGCGACGAGCGCTGCCTCGCGTACGCCGCGGACCTCGGAACGGCGATGCAGCTCACCAACATCCTGCGCGACGTGAAGGAGGACCTCGCGCGCGGTCGCGTCTACCTCCCGCAGGACGAGCTGGCCGCGCACGGCGTCACCGACGACATGCTGGCGGCCGGCGCGGTGACGCCGCAGTGGCGCGGCTTCATGCGCGCGCAGGTGGCGCGGGCGCGGACGCTGTACGCGCGGGCGGCCCGCGGCGTGCCGGACCTCACCGGCTTCGGCAGCCAGCGCGTGGTGCGGCTCATGGGCACCCTCTATGGCGGCATCCTCGACGTCATCGAAGCGCGGGACTTCGACGTCTTTTCGTCGCGCGCGTCGGTGCCGTTCGGCAGGAAGTTGGCGCTCGCCGCGGGCGTGCTTCTCACGCCGAACCCGAAGCGGCCCTCCCTCTCCCCCCGGGGAGAGGGGCGGCGAGAGGGGTTGGCGCGATGACGACGAAGCGCGTAGCCATCATCGGCGGCGGCATCGGCGGGCTGTCCGCGGCGGGTGAGCTCGCGCGCGCGGGCCACGCCGTCACGCTCTTCGAGGGCGCCGACACCCTGGGCGGCAAGGCGCAGGTCTTCACCCACGACGGCCTCACGCTGGACACCGGGCCAACGCTGCTGACGATGCCGGCGACGGTGCGCGAGCAGTTCGCGCGGCTGGGCGCGCTGGACTTGTTGCCGCGCTTCCACCGGCTCGCGCTGCAGTCGCAGTACCGCTACGCCGACGGGAAGGACTTCTTCTGCTGGGAGGACCTCGACCGCGCGGCCGACTCCGCGGCGGCGATTCACCCCGCGGACGGTGACGGGCTGCGCGCCTTCTCGCGCGAGGCCGAAATCATCTACCGCGCCGCCGGCGAGCCGTACCTCGAGGCCGCGTACGAAGGCATGGCGGGCTTCATGGCGCGCGTGCTGAAGCGCGGGCCGGCCACCGTCTTCACGGGCCTCAAGCTGTCCACGCTGGACACGCTGGCCCGCAAGCACTTCGCCAGCGAGCACCTGCGGCAGTTCGCCGGCCGCTTCGCCACGTACACCGGCGGCTCGCCGTACGAGGCGAGCGCGGCGTTCGCGATGATCCCCCACATCGAGCGCGCCTTCGGCGTCAGCCACGTCGAGGGCGGAATGGGCGCGCTCGTGCGCGCGCTGGGCGAGGCGGTGCGGCGAGCGGGCGTCACCGTGCACCTCGGCGCGAAGGCCGGCTTCGAGCAGCGGGGGACGCGCTTCGTCGCGGGGCCGTCCGGCGGCGAGGCGGAGTTCGACGCGGTGGTGGTGAACGCGGACCCGCTGGCGCTCACCGGGCGCGCGCGCGAGCCCTTGTCGATGAGCGGCTACGTCTTCTTCGTCGACGTGCCGGCGCGCCTGAGGCTGCCGCACCACCTCATCGTCTTCTCCAGCGACTACCGGAAGGAGTTCGACGAGCTCTTCGCCGGCCAGGTGCCCACCGAGCCGACGCTGTACGTCTGCCACCCGGCGGCGACCGACGCGACCATGGCGCCCGAGGGCCGGAGCGGCCTCTTCGTGATGGTGAACGTGCCGGCCTTCACCGATCGCGCGGAAGCCGAGCGCGACTGGCCGGCGCACGCCGAGCGGCTGTGGGCCTTCGCCGTCGACCGCCTGCGCGCGCATTTCGCCGAGCTGCGCGACGTGGACTTGCGCGTGGTGGGCGAGCGCACGCCCATCGACCTCGCGAACCGCGGCGCGCCGGGCGGCTCCATCTACGGCTTCCTCCCGCACGGGAAGCTGGGCCCCTTCCGCCGGCCGAGGATGAAGGGCCGCCAGCCGGGCCTCTTCTTCGCGGGCGGCGGCACGCACCCGGGCGGCGGCGTCCCCCTGGTGATGCTGTCGGGCCGCTTCGCCGCCGGCCTCGCCCGGCGCCACCTGGAGGGCCGCGCATGAACCGCTTCGAGCTGCCCACGAAGAGCGGCGCCTACCGCTGGTACTACGTCGACGTCGCGGCGGGCGACTTGACCGCCGTCTTCATCTTCATGGTGGGCAGCGTCTTCTCGTCCCGCTACTCGGCTTCGCTGAAGAAGGGCGGGGCGCCGCGCGAGCACGCCGCCGTCAACTTCGTGCTGTACGAGAAGGGCGCGCGCTACCTGTGGGTTCTGTCCGAGTACCAGGACGTCACGCTGTCCGTCGACGGGCGCACGCTGCACATCGGCCAGTCCTGGCTCCGCTACGAGGACGGGCGCCTCACCGCCGAGGTGCGCGATCGCACCGCGCCCTTCATGATGACGCAGTGGGGCCAGCCGACGCACGCGCGCCTCGACTTCTCGCCGCTCGGCCCTACGCACCCCGAGGTGACGCTGGTGGACGGGCTGTCGCACCGCTGGCGCCCCATCGCCGCGCGCGGCGAGGCGCGGGTGCAGGTGCTGTCGCACGGCATCGAACTGCGCGGCCGCGGCTACCACGACGGCAACCACGGCGACGTGCCCCTCGGCGGCGACCTGCGCGGCTGGGAATGGGTGCGCGTGCACCGGCCGGACGCGACGGAGATTACGTACCGCCCGTGGACCGACGGGCCCGCCGCGCTGGTGCGCGTCACCGACCGGGACGCGTCGAGCCGCCGCGAGGTGCTGCCGCCGCCGCCGGCCGAGCGGACCGCCTGGGGGCTCAAGGTGCCGCGCGCGCTCGGCGCTGGGGGCGCACCACGGCTGCTCGAGTCCTCGCCCTTCTACGCGCGCGCCGAGGCGGCCGGCGAGAGCGCGCACGCGATGGGGGAGGTGGCGGACTTTCGTCGCTTCCACAGCCCGGCGGTGCGGTGGATGGCCCGCTTCCGCACGCGACAGGGAGCCTCACCATGAGGGAGAAGTGGCGTCCGACGCGGGGGCGCTCCGGCCCCCGCCTGGTCGAAGTCGGCGAGGCGCTTCGTGCGGCGCCTCCCGGGAAAGGGAGCGCTCGTCGTGCGGCGCGCAGGCCGTGTGACGGCCGAGCGTGCCTCGCCTCCATCGAGGCCCGGGCGGAGGTCTCGCGATGAGCGCGCTCATCACGCTCTGGGCGCTGCTCGCCGCCGGCTTCACCGGCGTCGCGCTCTTCCGCCTCGGGCGGCCGCAGCGCGCGGCGCGCGACGACGGGCGGCGCCCGCGCGTCCGCCGCCGCCCGCACGTGCTCCTCCTGCGGCCGGTCGACGCCCCGACGCCGCTCGAGCTCGAGAACCTGGCCGCGCCCATCGACTACGCCGGCCCGCTGACGCACGTGGTGCTGTCGCCGTTCCGCCCGCGCCTCGCCTCGGCGAACGTGCAGTGGCTGCCGTCGGATCCGCTCGCCCGCAACCGCAAGGTGGGCCACCTCGCCTACGCGCTCGCCACGCTGCCGCGCCGCGAGGACACGGTGGTGCTGTCCGTCGACGCGGACGTGCGGGTGGACGGCGCGCTCGTCGCCGCCCTGGTGGACGAGCTGCGCGAGGGCGCCGCGCTGGCCTCCGCCGCGCCGCGGCCCGAGGTGCGCGAGACGCTCGCCGGCCGCATGGTGCGCGGGTTGCTCGTTCAGTCGCACCACAACTTCGAGGTGCTGGACGTGATGAGCGCCGGCGCGCGCGCGGTGTGCGGCAAGGCGCTCGCGCTGTCACCGACGGCACAGGCCGAACTGGTGCGGCTCGGCGACTGCATCGGCGAGGACCTCGAGCTGTCGCAGGTGCTGCACGAGCGCGGCCTCGAGGTGACGCTGGCCCGCGCCCCGGCGCAGGTGCCGCAAGCGGCCGACATGCGCGTGGGCGCCGTGCTCGACCGCTTCACCCGGTGGATGCAGGTGCTGCGCGCGCACCGGCCGGCCCTGTTCCCCACGGTGCCGCTCTTCTTCGCGCCGACGCCGCTCCTCATGGTGCTGGCCAGCTGGGTGGCCACGCCGGCCTCCGCGCTGGCGCTGTGCCTGTTGGTGGGGCTGCGCATCGCGCTCGCCAACCGCCTCGACGGCCGCGCGGGCCTGCGCTTCGAGTGGCTCCTGGCCGAGGCGCTGCTGCTGGTCGCCTGGCTGGGCAGCGTGCGCCGGGGCCGCGTCGTCACCTGGCGCGGGCGCCGCTTCACGCTGTCGAAGGGCGGGCGCATGGTGGCTGCGCCCTTGCCCGCTGAAGGAGGCTCGTCGTGATCAAGGACGCCAAGGGCGGGCTCTTCGCGCGCGTCCTCGACTGGTATTTCGGCCGCAAGGTGCGCGGCGCCTTCCGCGGCGTGTGGGTGCGCGGGGAGGTGCCGTCCGCTGACGGCGGGCTGCTCGTGTACCTGAACCACTCGAGCTTCTGGGACGGCTTCGTGGTGCACCAGCTGGGAAAGGCCGCCGGCTGGGACACCTACGCGCTGATGGAAGAGGAGAACCTGGCGAAGTACCGCTTCCACACGCGCCTGGGTGCCTTCTCCGTGCGCCGCGGCGATCGCCGGAGCGCGCTCGAGTCGGTGCGCTACGCGGCGGAGGACGTGCTGCGGCGGAAGAACGCCGCGCTCTGCGTCTTCCCCGAGGGCGAGCTGGTGCCCGGCGGCGGTCCCCCGCGGGCCTTCAAGCGCGGCGTCGAGGTCATCGCGAGGCGCGCGCAGGTGCGCTGCCTGCCGGTGGCCGTGCGCTACGCCTTCCTCGAGCACGAGCGCCCCGACCTCCTGCTCGAGGTCGGCGAGCCGCACGGGCCCGCCGAGCTGCCGCACTTCCACGCCGCGCTCACCGCCGCCTGCGCGCGCCTCGCCGAGGTGCGCAGCACCGACGGGTTCCGCTGCCTCGTGCGCGGCCGCCGCGGCGCGAAGGAGCGCTGGGACGCGGTGCGCGGCCTCCCGGCGGTCGAAGCTCCCGCGCTGGCGCCCTCCACCCCCGCGGACCCGACATGATGGAACGCACCTACCGCATCAACGTCGCCGCCGAGATGTCCGGCGTGAACGAGGGCCTCATTCGCGCGTGGGAGCGCCGCTATGGCGTGCTCAAGCCGAAGCGCACCGCGTCCGGCTACCGCGCGTACACGGAGCTGGACATCGAGGTGCTCAAGCGCCTCAAACAGGTCACCAGCGAAGGCGTCTCCATCGCCGAGGCCGTGAAGCTCCTGCCGGTGCTGCGCAAGCAGGCGAAGGAGGCGCTGGAGGCCGCCGCGTCACCGCGCCGCGCGCCGCTGGGCGACCAGGTGGGGCGCTGGCGCCAGGAGGTGCTGGTCGCCGCCGAGCGGCTCGATCAGCAGGCCGTCGAGCGCGTGCTGGACGAGGCCATGGCGTCGCTGCCGCCCGTCGGTTTCTTCGAGGAGGTGCTGGTGCCGCTGCAGCGCGAGGTGGGTGAGCGCTGGCACCAGGGCGTGCTGACGGTGGCCGAGGAGCACCTCGTCACCCAGGCCGCGCGGCAGCGGGTGCTGGCACTGCTGCACCAGGCGCCGCGGCGCGCGAAGCGGCACGTGGTGGCCGCGTGCTTCCCGAAAGAGGACCACGAGCTGGGCCTCATGGGCGCGGCGCTGCGCTTCCGCCACGAAGGCTGGCGCGTCACGTTCCTCGGCGCACGCACGCCCGTGGAGCACCTCGCCCGCGTGGTGCGCGCCGTGCGGCCCGACCTCGTCGCGCTGTCCGCCGTGGGTGACGACGGCGCCGACGCCTTCCGCGAGACGCTCGAGGCCATCAAGGCGGCGCTGCCGGCCGACACGCCGCTGGTGGTCGGCGGCGCCGCAGCCGATCGCTACCCCGAGATGGTGACCCAGCTGGGTGCCGCGCGGGTCTCCGACGAGTCCAGCTGGGCCGAACTGCTCGGCTGATCCCCGTCGCCCATGTGCATCGGTGTTTCTGGTGGTGGGACGTGGGACTTCCGCGGGAGTCCCGGCGGCGTCTTCGCCGTCCCCGCCCGGCGCGGTGACGCCGGAGCCCCGCTCAGGTTGGCGGACCGGGTGACGCCGGCGACAGGCGAGCACTCCCTGGCGTGGCGACGGGGCTGCTGGTCGGCAGCTGGCGGAGCCGCGACGAGGGGAAGCGAAGCCCCTCGGCGGCCGCACGACGGGCGCCGACCTGTCCGGCGCTCAGTCAGATGCACGTGAGGCCCGCGTCGGGCACCACGCCGCAGATGGTACCGACCGGACAGGTAAAGATGACGGTGAAGCCGCCGTCGACGCAGCGGAGGATGTCGTCGCCCCCATCGGGCTCGCAGCGCACCTTGCCCTCGGACGTCGGCGGACAGCGATCGCCCGCGGTGTTTCCGGTGGTGTCGCAGTTCACCGAGGCACCGTCGGTCGAGCAGCCGCCACCGCCCTTGCAGTCGGAGTACACCCGCCACGTCATGCCGTCGCACTCGAGCAGCTGCGCGCGCGTGTCGTCGCACGCGGCGCCACCCGCCGTCTTGCACGGCCCTCCCGCGGCCGGCGGCTGCGCCGGGCTGCAGGCGATGGCGAGGACGGCGGCGGCGAGGAAGTTCCAGCGCATGGACCCGCAACTGTAGGGCCGATTCGCTTCCCGCGCGACCCGGCGAGGGCCGGCCGGTGCGCCCTGGCCGCGGCGTCGCTCTCTCATGACGACGGCACCCGCGGGCGCTAAAGACGCGCCGCCGTGCGCTTCCTCGACGACATCGACCCCCGCCTTCAGCCGGAGCTGCGCCTCGCGTACGAGCGCCGCCGCGCCGAGGCCGTCGAGCCGTTGCCGCGCGGCGTGACGGTGGTGCTGGCCGGCCACCGGGCGGCCGGGAAGTCGCGGCTGCTGAAGAAGGTGGCTGAGGCGCTCGGCCGCCCGTGGGTCGACCTCGACGGCGAGCTCGAGCGCCGCTCGGGCCGCTCTCTGCGCGAGTGGGTGCAGAACGACGAGCCAGGCTTCCGCGCGGCCGAGCGGGAGACGTTCCTCTCGCTGCCGCCCGGCGGCGTGGTGGCGGTGGGGGGCGGCTTCCTCGCCACGCACCGGGACGCGCTCACCGGCTGCCTCACCGTCCTGGTGCCGATCAGCTTCGAGACGTACCGCGAGCGGCTCCTGGCCGACACCACGCGGCCCCGGCTGCGGCCGCACCTCTCGCGCGAGGAGGAGCTGCGCGAGGTGTTCGACGAGCGCGAGGAGCTGCACCGGCTGGCGCGGCCGCTCAGCTTCGTCGACTTCGTGCGACGCCTCGAGCGCGGGAGCCGGCCGCGGCGGGTGGTGACGCTGCCACCGGGCGAGAGCCCGTACGACTTCGCCTGGCGCGCGCGGCACGGGGGCGCCGATCTGCTCGAGGTGCGAAGCGATCTCATCCCGGCGGAGATGCAGCTCAGGCCCGTCGCGCGCGCGCTGCCGCTGCTGGTGTCGCAGCGCACCGCGGCGCTGCCCGACGAGTGGCTGGCGCTCGCGTCGCTCGTCGATCGCCCCCTCGGCACGCCGGCGGGCGCGCCGCGGGGCGCCGGGCTGGTGCTGTCGCTGCACGCCGACGCGCCGCTTACGCCCGAGGAGGCCGTCGCCCGCTGGGAAGGCGTGGCCGACGGCGCGCTCCTCAAGCACGTCGAGCCGCTGGGCTCGCTCGCCGACGCGCCGCGGCTGTTCGAGACGCGGGCTCGCCTCGCCGAGCGCTACGGCGCCGGGCGCGTGACGGTGCTGGCCACCGGCCCGCTCGCGCTGCCGTTCCGCGCGCTGCTCGCCGCCGACAACGCGCTCGACTACCTCGCGGCGGACGCGGGCTGGGCGGCGGCGCCGGGCCAGCGGCTGCTCGAGGACGCGACCCGCGAGTGGCGCTGCCCGTCGGCCGACCTCCGCACCGGGCGCCTGGGGCTGTTGGGGCACCGCGTCGCGCACTCGAAGAGCCCCGCGCTTCACCCGGCGCCGTTCGATCGCCTCGACCTCCCGCCGGACGTCGACCTCGACGCGCTGCTTTCGGCCCTCCGGCCGCACTACCGCGGCTTCGCCGTCACCACGCCCTTCAAGCAGCGGGCCGCGCGCGCGGCTGGCGTCGCGGCGGAGGCGGTGAACACGCTGGTGCGTGGTGACGGCGGCTACACGGGCGCGACGACGGACGCCGTCGGCGCGGGCGCGGTGCTGGACGCGCTCGGCGCGAGGGCGGTGACGGTGCTGGGCAAGGGCGGCGTCGCGAGCGCGCTCGAGGCGGCGGCGGCCGCGCGGGGCGTCAGCCTGCGCTTCCTCAAGGCCGCCGAGGTGAGCGCCGAGCCGGTGCGCGGCGCGGTGGTGTGGACGTGGCCGACGGACTTCACGCCGCCGGCGGCGCTGCGCTTCGAGGGCGCGACGGTGGCCGTCATCGCGTACGGCAGGCCGAGCGCGAAGCTCGTCGCGGACATCCACGCGCGCGGCGGGGTGGCGAAGCGTCTCGGGCCGCGCTGGTTCATCGCGCAGCTGCGCGCGCAGCGGGCGCTCTGGCCGGCGGCGGCTACGGACACGGGAGTCTCATGAACACCTTCGGCGAGCTCTTTCGCGTCACCACCTTCGGCGAGAGCCATGGCGTCGCGCTGGGCGCCGTCGTCGACGGCTGCCCCGCGGGCGTGCCGCTCACCGTGGCGCAGGTGCAGGCCGCGCTCGACCGCCGCCGGCCGGGCCAGTCCGCCGTGACGACGGCGCGCGCCGAGGGCGATCGCGTCGAGCTGCTGTCCGGCGTGTACGAGGACAAGACGCTGGGCACGCCCATCGCCGCGGTGGTGCGGAACCACGACGCGCGCAGCCAGGACTACGCGCAGCTCGCGAAGGAGGACCGGCCGGGCCACGCGGACAAGGTGTGGCGCGAACGCTTCCAGCACCGCGATCCACGCGGCGGTGGGCGCACCAGCGGGCGCGAGACGCTCTGCCGCGTCATCGGCGGCGCGGTGGCCGAGGCGCTGCTCATGCGCGAACTGCCCGGCCTGCGCACGGTGGGCTGGGTGAGCCGCGTGGGCACGCTGGTGGCGCCGACGCCGGCGGCGGGCCTCACGCGCGCGCAGGTGGACGCGCACGCGACGCGCTGTCCCGACCCGGCCGTCGCGAAGGCGATGGAGGCGCGCATTCTCGAGGCGAAGGCCGCGGGCGACAGCCTCGGCGGCGTGGTTTCGGTGCGCGTCGAGGGCCTGCCGGTGGGCCTCGGGGAGCCGGTGTTCGGCAAGTTGAAGGCGCGGCTCGCGTCGGCGGTCGCGAGCATCGGCGCGGTGACGGGCGTGACGTGGGGCCCCGACGACGTGCTGGAGCGGCTGGCCTTGCCGGGCTCTCAGTTCCACGCGCCGCGCGCCGACGGGCGGCCGGGCGACGCGTACGGCGGCATCCAGGGCGGGCTGTCCAACGGGGAGCCGCTGCAGCTCAAGGTGTACTTCAAGCCGCCGGCGACGCTGGGCGCGCACGCGACGAGCGGGCGTCACGACCCCTGCATCCTCCCGCGCGCGGTGCCGGTGGTGGAGGCGATGGTGTCGCTGGTGCTGGCGGACGCGTGGCTGCTCCACCTGGCGAGGCCCCACCGCGCATGAGGCCCCCCGGCGCCTACCGCCCCCTCGCCGACCGCTGGGGCCGCTTCGACGCCCTCTGCGCGTCGCTGCCGCCCGGGCCCGCGCTGGCGATCGCCGACGCGCGCGTGCTGCGGCTGCACCCGCACGTGGGGAAGGCGCTCCGGCAGCGCGGCGTCTCCGTCGTCGCGCTCGCGGCGGGCGAGCGGGCGAAGTCGCTGTCGCGCGTGGAGGCCTTCGCGCGCGCGGCGCGGACGCTGCCGCGCGGGGGGACGGTGCTGGCCATCGGCGGCGGCACCATCGGCGACGTCGCCACCGTCTTCGCGCACCTCTTCAAGCGCGGCGTGGGCCGCTTCATCCAGGTGCCCACCACCGCGCTCGCGGCGGTGGACTCCAGCGTGGGCGGGAAGGGCGCCGTCAACGTGCGCGGCACGAAGAACGCGCTCGGCGTCTTCCACTTCGCGGACGAGGCGTGGCTGTGCCCGGAGCTCTTCGCCACGCTGTCGCCCGCGCAGCGCCTCGAGGGGCGCTACGAGGCGTGGAAGATGGCGGTGACGCTGGACGCGCGCACCTTCGCGCGGTGGCGCGCGCGCCCGCCCACGGACGAGGCGCTGGTGCGCGAGGCGCGGCTCCTCAAGGACGTCCTCGTGCGGGAGGATCCGCACGAGACGAAGGGCCTCCGCGTGGTGTTGAACTTCGGGCACACCTTCGGGCACGCGCTGGAGACGGTGTCGGGCTTCCGCGTGCGCCACGGCGAGGCGGTGGGGCTGGGCCTGTTGTGCGCGCTGGACGTCGGCCGTGCGCTCGGCGCCACGCCGGACGACGTCGCGCGCGTGGTGGAGGGCGCCGTCTTCGGCGAGGCGTTGGCGTCGGCGCGGCGGCGGCTCGCGCGCGTCTTGCGTGGCGTGTCCGTCGCGCGCGTCGCGGGGGTGCTGGCCGCCGACAAGAAGTCGTCCGCGGGCGAGGTGCGGATGGTGCTGCTCCACGCGCCGGGCCGGTGGACGACGGCCGCCGTGCCGGCGGCGACGTGGAGGCGCGCCTTCACCGGGTGGAAAGCGGGCAGGCGGCCATGACGGACGAAGCGGCCACTCGTCTCTCCCCCATCGCGGGAGCGGGTCGGGGCAAGGGGACGTCGGACGCGGTGCTGACGCCACCGCCCTCCAAGTCGGACGCGCTGCGCGCCCTGGTGCTCTCCGACGCGACGGGTGTTCCGCTGGCGCTGCCGGAGGCCGAAGCGCTCCCCCGCGACGTCGACGTCCTCCGCGCCGGCCTCCTCGCGTTGCGCCAGCCGACGGCGGACGTCGACTGCCGCGACGGCGGCGCACCCTTCCGCTTCCTCCTCGCGCAGGCGGCGGTGCTGCCGTCGCGCACCGTCCGCTTCAGGGGCACGCCGCGCCTCGGAGAGCGCCCGCACCGCCCGCTCCTCGACGCGCTGCGCGCCGCGCTCGGCCCGCACGGCCTCACGGTGACGGAGGGCGCGCCGTGGCCGCTGACGGTCGCCTCGCCGGCGCACCCGGAGCGCGCCACGGCCTTCGCCGTCACCGGCGCGGAGTCGAGCCAGTTCGCCTCGGCCCTGTTGCTGGCCGCGGCGCGCCTCACCGCCGCCGACGGCCTCGCCCGCGACGTCCGCGTCGACGGCGCGCTCGCCAGCGAGGGCTACCTGGCGATGACGGCGCGGTGGCTGGCCGCCTTCGGCTTCGGCGTGGAGGTGCTGGGCGGCCACACGCGCGTCACCGGGTGGAGGCGGCCGACGTCGGTGCCGTCCATTCCCGGTGACTGGTCCTCGCTGACGGTGCTCTTGCCCCTCGCGTGGCGCACCGGCGCTCGCGTGGCGCGGGTGGCGCTCGGTACGGGGCACCCGGACGAGGCGGTGCTGGCGCACCTCGCCTCGGTGGGCCTGGCGCTCGTGCCCGACGGCGACGCGCACCGCGTGACGGGGACGCTGCGCGGCGGGCTCGAGGTGGATGTGTCGCGCTGCCCCGACGCGGCGCCCGCGCTGGTGGCGCTCGCCTGCGCGCTGCCCGCGCCTTCCCGCTTCACCCACGCCGGCGTGCTGCGACACAAGGAGAGCGATCGCCTCGCGGCGCTGGCGGACCTCGCGCGCGCGGCCGGTGGCGACGCGCGGGTCGACGGCGACGTGCTGACGATCACGCCCGCGCACATCGCGCGCGACTTCGCCTTCGAGGCGCGCGACGATCACCGCCTCGCCATGGCCGCCGCCACCGTCGCTGCGCTGTTGTCCGTCCGCGTCCGCCTCGCGGGGCGCGAGGCCGTCGCGAAGTCCTTCCCGGGCTTCTGGGCCGAGGTGGCCCGGGCGGGCCTGCAGGTGGAGACGGCGCCGTGAAGACGTACGACGCGGTGGTGGTGGGCAGCGGGCCCAACGGCCTCACCGCGGCCGCGCTGCTGGCGAAGGCCGGCCACTCGGTGCTGGTGGTGGAAGGCCAGCCCACGCACGGCGGCGGCGCGCGCACGCTGGAGCTGACGCTGCCCGGTTTCCACCACGACCTCTGTTCGGCGATTCACCCGATGGGCGCGGCGTCGCCGGTGTTCGCCGAATTGGAGCTCGACAAGCACGGGCTCGAGTTCATCCACCCGCCCGCGCCGCTCGCGCACCCGCTGGTGGGCGGCACCGCCGCGGTGCTGGAGCGAGACGTGGAGGCCACCGCCGCGCGCCTCGGCGTGGACGAGCAGGCGTACCTGGACCTCATGCGCCCCCTGGTGCGCGACTTCGAGGCCATCAAGCCGCTGCTCTTCAACCCGGTGACGAAGCCGCCGCTCAAGGCGCCGCTCGCCGCCGCGCGCTTCGGGCTGCTCGCGCTGCGCAGCGCCTTCTGGTTCGCCGAGGAGCGCTTCGAGGGCCCGCTGGCCAAGGCGCTGCTCGCGGGCTGCGCGGCGCACAGCTTCTCCCCGCTCACCACGCCGCTCACCAACAGCATCGGGCTGGCGCTCGCCGTCGCCGGGCACGCGGTGGGCTGGCCGCTGGCGAAGGGCGGCTCGCAGGCGATCGCCGACGCGCTCTTGTCCATCCTGAAGGCGAACGGCGGCGAGCTGCAGGTGGGCTTCCCGGTGACGCGCCTCGAAGAGCTGCCGCCGTCGAAGCTGGTGCTCTTCGACACGCACGCGCACGTGATGGAGCGCGTGTGCGGCGACGCGCTACCGGGCTGGTACCGGGCGGCGGTGCGCGCCTTCAAGCGCGGGCCGGGCGTCTTCAAGCTGGACTACGCGTTGTCGGCGCCGGTGCCGTGGCGGGCGAAGGACTGCGCGCGGGCGGCGACGGTGCACCTCGGCGGCACGATGAAGGAGCTGGCGCAGAGCGAGGCGGCGCCGGCGGACGGCCGCGTTCCCGAGCGCCCGTACGTCCTGGTGGCGCAGCAGTCGCTGTTCGACGCGACGCGCGCGCCGGACGGGCGACACACGCTCTGGGCGTACTGCCACGTGCCCAACGGTAGCCACGAGGACGCGACGCCGTACATCGAGGCGCAGCTCGAGCGCTTCGCCCCCGGCTTCTCGAAGCTGGTGCTGGCGCGGCACGCGAAGGGCCCGAAGGGCCTCGAGTCCACCAACGCCAGCCACCTCGGCGGCGACATCTCCGGCGGGGCCGTCGAGGGGCTGCAGCTCTTCTTCCGCCCCACGCCGGGGCCGGCGTACGTCACGCCGAATCCGCGCGTGCTGCTGTGCTCGTCGTCGACGCCGCCGGGCCCGGCGGTGCACGGCATGTGCGGGTACTGGGCGGCGCAGGTGGCGCTCGCGCGGCTTCGCAACCGCTGAGGCCGCCGAGGTGTTCTCCACGCGCGGCAGGCGCGTTCCGCGGACTGTCAATCGGCTTGCGCCTGCGCGCGCCGGCTCCAGTTCCACTGTCGAACGGGACACGCGCGCTCCACGGTGGGGAAACGTCTTTCACTCCGCAACCGCGCGAAATTTCCGCTTCTGCCGCGCCGCGGCGCGGTGGAACGGGGGTTGCTCAGCGCCGCGGCCATGACTGCACTGGCCGACCGCCTCGACGACGTCCTCGAGAAGTTGATCACCGACCGCCGCGCGCGCATCGCCGGAGCCATCATCGGCGCGCTGATGCTGGTCGTTTCGTTCGGATTCCTCGCGGCCTCGAAGTCCGAGGTGAAGCGCTCGGCGGCGTCGATGGCGGCGCACCTGCCCGCGGCGCCGCTCAACATCCCCATCCTGCGCTACCTGCCCGAGCCGCAGCCCCGGAAGGGGGCCGCGGTGGAGCGGGTGTCGGCGCCGACGCGCAAGGCGAAGGTGCGGTACGTCACCGCGCGCCGGTAGTCACGCCGCTACAGTCGCACGTCCGTCTGCAGGATGGGGGGGATCTTCACGTAGCTGATGCTGGCGGAGCGGCCGATGAAGCCGCGCGCCTCCTCGATGGCTTCGGACAGCGTGTCGGTGCGGTCCCAGCCCATGATCGCCGGCACGTGGTTGTTCTCGGCGCCCGCGGCGATCACCTTGCCGACGTGCTGCCGGCCATTCTCGCCCCAGTACCACATGTAGAAGGGGTGAGCGCCGTGGTACGCGTGCCCCTTGCGGTACAGGTGCACGTAGCTGGGGTTCTTCGCGAACTCCTTCTCGTACTTGTGCTCGAGTTTCATCGCGTCCCGCGTCTCGGTGAGGCAGCGATTGAAGAACTCGATGTACGGCGCGTGGTGCTCGGGGTCGAACTCGTCGTAGCAGGGGTGCGTGAAGATGATGACGCCGCCCTTCTTCACGAGCGGCACGCCGCGGTTCAGGTTGAACAGGTAGCCCAGCGCCATCACCTGCACGAGCAGCGGGTTCAGGATGCTGTTCACGTTGTACGGTGACACGTACGGCATGCCGAAGATGACGATGTCGGACTGCCCGTCGACCGGCACCGAGTACTGCTTCCAGCTCATCTCCAGCGTCTTCTGGTGCGTCGGCTCGGTCGAGCCCGCGAACACGCCCGTCACCGAGTACGGCGCGAAGATGTTGAAGAACATCTTCCGCTTCAGCGCGCGCGGCATCTTCGACAGCGCGTACTTGAAGGACTGGACCTTCAGCCGATCGAACTCGGTGAAGTCCTCTTCCTTCTTCATCAGGAAGCCGACCGGCTCCTCGAACATGCGGTTGTTGATGGTGGTCTCGATGTGGAAGACCTTGACGTGCTTGTCGATGACGCGGCCGATGCGCTCCGTCGAACGGTGGAGCGCGCTCCTGCCGGGCTCCATGTACGACTCGGTGTCGCGGATCGTCTGCGGGTTGTGGTGCGCGCGCAGCGAGTCGTAGTTGGTGAGGCCGGTGCCCACCGACTTGTGGCCGCCGTCCATCGGCACCAGGTTGATGTTGACGTAGATGACGAGGTCCGACTCCGCCGCGCGCCGGTTGATCGCGACGACCTCGTTGTGCGAGGTGCGTTCGAGTTCGGTGATGCCTTCGGGGTCCTCGGCGTCGTGGTTGTAGTACCGGTCCGGGTAGAACTCGTCGAAGATCTTCTGCCCGACCATGCGCTTCATCTCCGCCTCGGTCATGCGGCGGTGCAGCGCGTTGGCGATGATCAGGTGCACGTCGTCGACGCCCGAGTCGGCGAGCAGCTCCAGCACGATCTCCAGCACCGACTGGCGCACGTCCGGCGTCTTCATCGGCGGCAAGGGCAGCGAGATGTCGTCCAGCGCGACGGTGACCTTCATCCCCGGCTTGAGCAGCGCGTGCAGCGGGTCCATGCCCTCGGGGTGGTTGATCGCGTAGCGGATCGCCGCCTTCAGGTTCGGCACGCCTTCCAGCGGCGGCCGCGCGGTGATGACGCGGGTGCCGACGGGCAGGTCTTCGAGCCAGAAGTCCTCGCCGTAGAACATGACCCGCGGGGGCGAGCCCTTCTCGGTGATGATGATGTGCGACTCGTCGTCGTAGAGCTTCTTGAGCGTCTTCAAAGGGCGCATCGGGGAAAAGCGCTTAACACAGTCCCCCGGGGCGACAACCCGAACGAGCCCTCGCGCTGGACTCTCAGGCCAACAGCCCGACGAGCGCCTGGCGCACCTCGAGCGCGCTGCCGAAGCGGTCGAGCGGACGGGGCGCGAGGCACGCGTCGAGGAAGGGCTGCCAGCGGGAAAGGCGCGGCGGCAGCTTCACGGTGTGACACTCCAGCACGAGGCGGCGCGTCTCGGCGGCGGTGCGCGCACGGAACGGGCGGTGCCCGGTGAGCAGCTCGACCAGCAGCACGCCGAGCCCCCACACGTCGCCCGCCGGGGTGCCCCGCGAGCCGGACGCGCGCTCGGGCGAGAGGTACTCGGGCTCGACCAGCACGGCGCCCCCCGGCGGGACGAAGGAGCGCGGACCGCGGAAGTGCAGCAGGCTCGTGTCGAGGAGGCGCACCTCGGGGAGGTTGGGATCGCCCGAGACGTGCAGGTGCCGGGGCGCGAGGCAGCCGTGGACGCGGCCCCGCGCGTGCAGCACCGCGAGCGCCTCGCAGACGGCCAGGCCCCATTCGATGCACAGGCCTTCGGGGATGGCGCCGCGCCGCGCGAGGAGGTCCGCCGCCGTCCAGCCGGTGATGGCGTCGCTCACCGCCCACAAGCGCCCGTCGGGCGCGCAGCCGAGCAGGCGCGGCGAGAGCAGCTCCGGGTGGTGCACCGAGGCGGACGTCTTCGACGCGTCGAGGAAGCGGCCGTAGAGGTCCGGCTGCTGGGCGAGCGCGGGGCGGGTGAGCTGCACCAGGTAGTGCGCGCCGTCGTGCTGGCCGAAGTACGCCTCGACCGCGCTCCCGTCCGCCACCTTCCGCACCAGGGTGAACTCGGCCATGGGCGAAGTGTAGAGGGCGAGGTGAAGCGCAGGAACGCGGAGCCCTCCGCACCTGGACGCACGTGCCGTGGAGGCGCGGGAAAGTTCCGCGCGGCCCGGAGGGGAGCAGGCAGGGTATTGACGCTGCGTGCCTGTCACGCGGAGGGGCCGCAGCGGACCTGGTGGTACACCACAAAGTCAGCTCGGCATCTTCGGTGGGCAGCCGCGGAGTTGGTCACGGCCGCGTCACGCGACGCGCACGCCCGCCTCGCCCAGGGCCCGCTGCGCGTCCTCGAGCCACTTCGTCACGCGCGCCACGTCCGCATCCAGCAGCGCCGCGCCGGCGCCGGTCCGCTTCGCGCGCTTCGCCTCCAGCGCGCGCAGCTCCTCTCGCGTCGTCTCCACCAGCTGCGCGAGCCGCTGCGCCTCCAGCGCGCGCACCGCCGCGGCGTCGCCGTCACCTACCAGCGCCACGCCTTCCCCGGCCAACACCGTCCGCAACAACCCGGTCCACCGCGCCACCAGCCTCCCGCTCACGGGCGCGGCCAGAGGCTCCAGCGCACACCGGCCCGGCGCGCACAGCCACGCGAGCGGCTGCCCCTGCGACACCTCGGCGCCCACCTCGACGCACCAGTCGATGTCGTACTGCGGCGCACCGGAGGGGACGGAGACGACGGCCACGATGTCCTGCGAGAGCCGGGGACGCGCGCCGCCGGTTCAGCGCACGTCGAGGATCGGCCAGTTGTAGCTGCGCGCGAGCGCCCGCAGCCGCAGGTCCGGGTTCACCGCCGTCGGGCGCCCCACCACGGTCAGCATCGCGTAGTCGCTGGCGGAGTCCGAGTACGCGTGGCTCTTCATCAGCGACAGGCCTTGCGTCTCGCAGTACTCGCGGATGACGTTGGCCTTGTTGGCGCCTTCGATGATGGGGGGAATCACCTTCCCGGTCGCCTTGCCGCCGACGAACTGCATGCGGTTGGCGATGAGGTCGTCCGCGCCGAGGTGCCGCGCGAGCGGCCGCATCGTGAAGTCGAGCGCCCCCGTCACCAGCACCACCTTGCAGCCCGCGCGGCGCGCCTGGTCGATCAGATCCTGCGCCTTGGGGAAAATCGCCGGCTGGATGAGGTCCTCGAACATGTCCTCGGCCAGCGTGAGCAGCCGGTCCTCGCTCAAGCCGTCGTACGAGCGGTAGAAGAACTCGTTGAAGATCTTCCGGTCGACGAGGTTGAGCGCCGAGAAGACGGGGATGGAGGCGATCGTCTTCGCGGACCGCGCGAGGATGCCCGTCACGCTGCCTTCGTTGAGGGCGTAGTAGCCGTACGCGTGCACCACGTTGGTGCTGATGAGGGTGCCGTCGATGTCGAAGAACGCGGCCTTCCCGGCGGCGGGCTTCGGCGCGATCTCGTCGGGTTGGTGCTCCACGGGGACGAAGCCTCTACCACGAAGAGAGGCGGCTACAACCACCCCGCGGCCACGTAGGCCTCTGCGCTTCGGCGGATCGACGCGTCCAACGAGCGCTTCGGGGTGAAGCCCAGCAGGCGCTCGGCCTTCTCGATGCTGCACTCCCAGCCCGGCGCGAGCAGCTGCCGCGCCAGCTTCCGGTTGAGCGGCAGCTTCTTCCCCGTGGCGTTGGAGACGACGTCGGCCAGCGAGCCGAGCCCGCGCAGCACCACCTGCGGCACGTAGATCGTGCGGGCCTTCACCCCGAGCGCGTCGGCGATGAGGCGCATCAGCGACTCCACCGTCCGCGTCTCCTTCGACGCGCAGAAGAACGCCTGGCCCACGGCCTCCGGCCGGTCCGCCTGGAGCAGCAGTTGGTCCACCACGTCGTCGACGTCGACCATCGACAGACGGCGCTCGGGCCCACCGAGCTTCAGCACGACGCCCTTCTTCACCAGCTTGAAGAAGCTGAGGTTCTCGTGGTCGCCGGGCCCGAGGATGCGCGCGGGCCGGCACGACGTCACCTCGAGGCGATCGGCGTACGAGAAGGCGATGCGCTCGGCCTCCGCCTTCGACTCGCCGTACCACTCCTCGGGCGCGAACGCGTCGTCCTCGGTGCGCGGGCGGCCGCCGACGCTGGGGCCCGTCGCGGCCAGCGAGCCCGCCAGCACGAGCCGCTTCGCGCCGGCCTCCACCATCGCGTCGCAGACGTGGCGCGTGCCTCTGGCGTTGACGCGGAGGAAGTCGTCGCGGGTGGACGCGCGGCGGATGCCCGCGAGGTGGAAGACGGTGTGCACGCCGGCCATCGCCTTCGGCAGCGTGGCCGGGTCGGTGACGTCGCCGGGCACCAACTCGACGTCGATTCCCGCGAGCGCGCTGGTGTCGGCGGTGGGCCGCACGAGACACCGCACGCGGTCGCCGCGCGCCACGAGCGCCTTCGCGAGCCAGGCGCCCAGGAACCCGTTGCCGCCGGTCAACAACACACTGCGCGAGGTCATGTGGGTGCACTCTCCCTCGAAAATTTCCTCTGAAGGCGCTTTTTTTCCCCGGGAGACGTGCTAGCACCCCGCTCCCGGTTCCTCGTAGGAAGGACCGACAACGTCCCCGGGAGGGGAGGAGACACACCGAATGGCCGCGAAGAAGAAGCCCGCTGCAAAGAAGCGCACGATCAACGCCGCGTTCGCCAAGCCGCTGACCCCGTCGGCTGCCCTGGCGGAGATCGTCGGCACCAAGCCGCTCGCTCGCTTCGAGGCGAGCAAGAAGATCTGGGACTACATCAAGAAGAACGGTCTCCAGGACAAGAAGAACAAGCGGCAGATCAACCCGGACGACAAGCTCGCCGCGGTGGTTGGCAAGAAGCCGATCACGATGTTCGAGCTGACCGCCAAGTACAACAAGCACCTCAGCTGAGAAGCCGTCGCTGCTCTCGTTGAAGTCCAAGGGGCTCGCTCCGACGAACAGCGGAGCGGGCCCTTCGTCTGTCCGTTACCTCGCACCGCATGCGCGTCGTCGTGCTGGGTGGGACGGGGTACCTGGGCGCGAAGGTCGTCTCGGCGCTCGGGGCGCTCGACGGCGCCGAGGTGGTGGCGGCGTCGCGGCGCGGACCGGCGCCGGTAGACGTGGCGCGGCCCGGGACGTTCGCGGCGCTCGAGCGCGCGGACGTGGTGGTCGACCTGACCGACGCGACGTCCACGCCGCCCGACGCGGTGGTGGGCTTCTGCCTCGAGAAGGGCCTCACCGTCATCGAGGCCACCAGCGACGCGCCGTGCGTCGAGCGGCTGCACGGCGCCTTCGCGACGAAGGGCCTGCCGGGCCGCCTCGTGCTGGGCGGCGGCTTCTTCACCGGCGTCTCCAACCTGCCGGCCCGCGCGGTGGCCGAGCGCGCGAAGGCGACGGCGTTGACGCTGGGCATCGCGTCGTCGCCGTTCAGCGGCGCGGGCCGCGGCACCATCGGGCGTGCGCTTCATCGACGACGTGGCGGCGCTCTTGCCCACGCTGGAGCGCGCCAACGCGCTGGCCGGCGAGGCGCTCTTCAGCTGGTCGACGCCGTGACGCGAGTCTTGCTAACGAGGGGGCGGTGACGAGGCGGGTGCTGCTGCTCAAGCCGGCGCGGACGAGCTCGCGCGAGGCGCTGGGCGACTACGAGGCGTGGTTCTCCGCGCGCGTGGGCCGGCTCGCGTCCTTTCGCCCGGTGGAGCTGCACGCCGGCGAGGCGCCGCCGGACGGCGGCTACGACGCCATCATCATGTCGGGCTCGCCCGAGTCGGTGACGCGCGGCGAGCCGTGGATGGCGCGGGCCGGCGACTTCATGCTGGAGGCGGCGGAGCGCGGCGTGCCGGTGCTGGGCGTGTGCTTCGGCCACCAGCTGCTCGCCTGGCGCCTCGGCGGCGCGGTGGTGAAGAACCCGCGCGGGCGCGAGCTGGGCACCATCAGCGTGGCGCTGACCGCGGCCGGCCGCGCGGACCCGCTGTTCCACGGGCTGCCCGACGTGGTGGGCGTGCAGTCGACGCACGAGGACCACGTGGAGCCGCTGCCGGCGGCGGCGACGCTGCTCGCCTCGACGGCGGTGAGCCTGGTGCAGGCCTTCGCCTTCGGCCCGCGCGTGCGCGGCGTGCAGTTCCACCCGGAGATGGACCAGGCGTCGACGCGCTGGGTGGTGATGGACCCGAAGGTACAGATCGAGGAGACCGAGCGCCGCGCGCTGTATGCGCAGGTGCACGACACGCCGTGGGGGACGCGGCTGCTCGAGAACTTCCTCACGCGCTTCTGACTGAAGGCCCGTCAGGCCTCGTCGAGCACCGATGAGAGCGCGCGCCGCAATTCCCGAAGGTCGCGCTCCACCTCGGCGGGCAGGCTGTGCGTGTCGAGGAGGTTCGCGAGCAGCGCCGCGCCCTGGCGCAGCGCCGCCAGCGCCTTCTGGTGACGGAACTTCACGGCGTCGAGGCGGCCGGTGGCGGCATCCACCTCGGCCTGCGCGGCGTCCTTCGTCTCGCGGAGCGCGCGCTCGTGGTCCGCGCGGGCCACGTCGAGCGCCTGCTGCAGCAGCGCCACCTGCGCGGTGGTGGCGAAGTCCTCCTTCGGCCTCTTCGCCTGCAGCTCCTGCACGCGGCGGAACAGCGCCTCGCGCTCGGCGACGAGCCGCTGCCGGGCCAGCGCCTGCACCACCTTCTCCTGCACCAGCGCCATCTGCGGGAAGGGCTTCTCCAGGTAGTCCACCGCGCCGAGGCGCAGCGCCTGGAGAACGGAGTCGACGTTCGGGTAGCCGGTGATGACGATGCACGCGCACAAAGGCTGCAACGCGCGCGCGCGCTGAATGACGTCGAGGCCGGAGCCGTCGGGCAGGTTCTTGTCGACCAGCATGCAGCCGAAGGGCTCGCTCTCGAGCTTCTTCACCGCGTCGGCGACCTTGAACGCGGTGCGCACCGTGAGGCCCTTTTTCTCGAGGGCGACGGTCAGCACGTCGAGCACGATGGCCTCGTCGTCGACGAGGAGGACGCTGTCGGGGAGCACGGAGGCCGTGAGTGTGCCCAGCCGCTGCTTGAGCGTCCAGCTTCGGCGTGCCTAG
>JBFMAB010000055.1:0-16193 GCA_040755835.1 Myxococcota bacterium | reverse complement strand
CCTGAACCGGCAACCGACCGCGGTCCGCAGGCCGAACGGACCGCGAAGCAACGAAGCGAACGAGTCATGAATCTCACGAACAACGATGCCGGCCTCGCTGACCGGCGTTTCTCAACACCCTGCTAGACCAGCGGGGGGCGGCGTCCCCGTCGCACCCACCCGCTACAGCTACATGGCTGAAAACTTGCGAGCCCCGGCTCCCGGGCCAAGCTCTTCGAGATCCTGAAACAGAAACGGAAAGCACCACCATGAACGAGTTCGAGCAGAGCAAGCAGGCCGCGAAGATCCGCGTGGTCGGCGTCGGCGGCGCCGGCTGCAACGCCGTGAACACGATGATCGCCAGCGGCCTGGACCGCGTGGACTTCATCGCGCTCAATACCGACGTGCAGGCGCTCGCCGCCAACCAGGCGCCGATCCGCATGCAGATCGGCAAGGAGCTGACCCGCGGGCTGGGCGCCGGAGCGAACCCGGAGATGGGCCGGCAGGCGGCCACCGAGTCCCGTGACGACATCGCGCGGCTGCTCGAGGGCGCCGACATGGTCTTCGTCACCGCCGGCATGGGCGGCGGCACGGGCACCGGCGCCGCGCCGGTGATCGCCGACATCGCCCGCGAGCTGGGCGCGCTCACCGTCGGCGTCGTCACCAAGCCCTTCACCTTCGAAGGCAACCGGCGCCGCAAGGCCGCCGAGCAGGGCCTGCAGGAGCTGAAGGCCGCGGTGGACACATTGATCCAGATCCCCAATCAGCGGCTCCTCACGTTGTCGAACGATCCCCTGCCGCTCCTCGAGGCCTTCAAGAAGGCCGACGAGGTGCTGCTCAACGCGGTGCAGGGCATCTCCGATCTCATCCAGTACCACGGGTACATCAACGTCGACTTCGCCGACGTGAAGACGATCATGAGCGAGCAGGGCCTGGCGCTCATGGGCACCGGCCGCGCGTCGGGCGAGATGCGGGCGCTCAAGGCGATGGAGCAGGCGATCAGCTCGCCGTTGCTCGAGGACGTGTCCATCGACGGCGCGCGTGGGCTGCTCATCAACATCACCGCGGGCCGCGACATCACCCTGCAGGAGATCAACGAGGCCATCTGCATCGCGCAGGAGGCGGCGGACCCCGAGGCGAACATCATCTTCGGATCGCTGGTCGACGCGAACGCGCGCGACGAGGTGAAGATCACCGTCATCGCGACGGGCTTTGTGGCGCGCGAGACCCAGAAGCTGCGCTCCGCGGCGGACCTGCGCCCGCAGCAGCAGTCGCTGCTCGGCCGGCCCACCTCGGCGCCGTCCCCCGTCGTAGCGGTGCCCACCGTGACGCCGGCGCCCGCGGTGCCCGTCTCGGCCATCACCGCCGCGCCGCCCCGCGAGGAGGTCGCCTCGCTGGTGCCCGGCAAGCCCGGCGCCCGCACCCTGTCGGGCGAGCACCGTGTGCACGTGCCGGCGCGGGTGGCGTCGAACCGTGACTCGTCGCTGTCGCTCGACGAGGACCAGTACGACATTCCCACCTTTCTGCGCCGCCAGGGCCACACCGAGATGCCGTGATCCCCAGCCCGCGCTATGACGCTGGCTGGCCGGTCTCGGCACGAAGGAGCACTCATATGAAGCGCGTCAGTCTGGGCCTCGTCGCGGTCTTCCTCTCGGCGTGTGGTGGGCCGGGCTCCATGGACGGCACCGTCGCGGGGCTGAACCTGTCGGTGAAGGACGCGATCTTCGCGCTCATCAAGGACGCCAACGGCACCACCCAGGGCATGTACCTGGTCCTGGCCGACAAGCCGGACCTCTGCGCGACGGTGAAGGCCAACCGCCAGCCGAAGAGCCTCACCGGCGTGGTGTTCTCGATGATCCGCTATACGGACACCGGCACGGTTCTGGCGCCCGAGGCGGGCGACTACACCGTCATCAACATGCAGCCGCCCCGCGGCGGCAGCTACGCGGGCGCCTTCTTCACGCACACCGACGCCAACTGCACGCCCACCATCGCGCCGACGGCGGCCACCGGCTCGTCCGGCCTGGTGAAGCTGGGGTCGATGAAGGCGGAGCCGGGGGGCTTCGCCTCGGGCACCTTCGACGTCACCTTTGGCACCAGCGACAAGGTGAAGGGCCACTTCAACGCCTCGTTTTGTGACGTGAGCACGCTGGGCAACAACCCCAACTGCGAGTGAGTCACGCGTCCGCGCGCTGGCTGACGGAGGCCGAGCACCCGTCGGGCGTCGCGAGCTGCGGGTGGTGCTCGCGCGGGGTGTCCACGTCGAGGCGCTCGCTCAGGCGGATCACGAAGCGCTCGAAGTCCGGCGACTGGATGCACGAGGCACCGCGCCGAGCACCGGTGCCGTCGCTTCCCCCGGTTCCGGTGCGCCCTGCAGCCCGGGTGGAGGCGCCGGCTACAGCGGCGTGACGCGCAGGTTATCGAAGAAGAGCTGCGCTTCCCACGACGAGAAGCCGAAGCGGTCGTGGCCCTTGCCGGCGAGCGGGAAGGGATCGTCGAAGCTCATGAAGAGCTGCCCGTCGATGAACCACGACAACACGCGGCCGCGCCGCTCGATGCGCCAGTGGTAGGTGCGGCCGACCTCCACCTTGTACGGGTTCGCCTCGACCCGAACGCGAGTCCCGGCGTTGTAGACGCCCGAGCTGACCAGGTCGCCGCCGCGCTTGGCGGCCTCGGCGCTCAGCACGTTCAGCGACGGCGCGTGCTCGTCGAGCCGCGCGATGATGCTGATGCTGTTGTTCCACCCGCCGTGAATGAGGACGTAGCCCGAGGCGTGGTCGCTGCCGTCGCCGAAGATCTCGCACTTGATGTCGCCCTCCGGCGACAGCGAGCGCACGTCGAACTCCACCGCGACGTCCTGCGGCAGCGACGCCTTGAGCCACAGCGGGTTGTTCTTCACGCCGGGCGACAGGAGCCAGCCGTCAACGGTGCGCCACAGCCCGCCCGAGCTCCAGTAGTTGGTCGCCACCGTGGCCGGGTTCGAATAGTCGTCCTGGAAGGGCAGCGAGACGGTCACCGGCGGCGCGCCGCGGAACAGGAAGTAGTGGAGGAGCGGCAGGTTGACGATCAGCACCGTCGCCGCGATCACGTACACCGAGACGCGCGGCACCCGCTGCGGGGCCTGCCACGCTTCAGACGCCTGGGCCCTGACGCCGTCGCCCTTCGGCGGGTTGGTGTCGGGGGTCGCCTCGGGCTTGTCCTTGCGCTTCGCCTGTCCCATCGGCGGCCGGCCCTAGCACAAAAGCGCGTCGCGGCGTCAAAGGCGGGGCGTCAGCGCTTGAGCTCCGCGAGCGCCGCGGCCTCGCGCTCGGTGAGCTGCCGGACCCGCTCCTGCGCGGCAGCGAGCTGCGCTTCGGCCTCGGCCGCCTCGGCTTCGACGGCCTCGAGCTGGGCGCGCAGCCGCGCGGCCCCCGAGTGAGCGCGGAAGCTCTCGAGCTCGCGCTCGGCGGCGGCGAGGGCTTCGCGGGCGCGGCGGACGGCGTCTTCGAGCTCGCTCGTCACAGCGCCCCCAGCGCCCAGTAGCCGAGGCCGACGAGCAGGATCATCAGCACCGCCAGGAGGAGGTCATACCACCTGTCCTTCCTGGGATCCTTGAGCCACTCGACGTACTCGTCCCGGCGCGACGCACCCAGCGCGAGCACCGCGTCTTCCGCCCGCTTCGACTCGAGCTGCTCGTCGAGTCGCGCGCACGAGCGTTCCAGCTTCTGCGCCTCGGCGGAAAGCGCGGCCAGCGCGGCGCGCGCAGCGTCCCGGCGCGCCGTGGCGGCTTCGAGCGCGGCGCGCGTCTCCGCTTCCGCCGGGAGCTCGCGCGCCTGCTCGTTCGCCAGGGCGGTGCGCACCTGACGGAGGTGAGACTGGAGCCGCTCGAGCTCGTCGCGCAGCGCGCGATCCGTGTCGTGGGCCTCCGTGTCGTGACTTCGGCGCGACTCCATGGCGCATCTCTAGCTCAGTTTCCCACGGCGCGGCGAGCGCCTGCGAGGGCGGCTCCACCGCTGGCGGCGCCCCTCTCGAACTCGAGTCCGTGCGCTCCCCGGGGAAGGGCTGCTCGCCGGCCTGGCGCAGGCCAGACGCCACCGCCAATTCGTTGGGAGTCCCCGCGGGAACCGACGGAGGCGCATCCACCGTCCCGGCGCGCCGTCCGCGAGGCGGGGCGGCCTTCAGTCGTCCGCGTCCTGCTGGCGCGTCGTGTATTTCGCCCAGCGCTTCTCCTGCTCGGCGGCCTCCTTCGCGCGCTTCTTCTTGATGAACTGCTCGTGCCTGCGCTTCTCGGCTTCCTCCTCGGACGGCCGCACGAAGAGCTGGAAGACGATGCCGGCGACCGCGAAGCACCCGGCGATGGACAGCACCGCGATCGGGTTGCCGGCGAGCCAGCCGACGGCCGGGAGGAAGGGGTTCAGCGCGGCCATGAGGCCCATCACCGCGATCCACGCGCCGACCACCGACGACAGCACGGCGCCGACGAGGCGGTGCATGACGATGCCCATCGCCCCGCCCACCATGAAGCCCGGGAGGAAGCCGAGCAGCCAGTCCGCGGAGCCGGCGAGCTGCCCACCGAGGAGCCCGACGGGCACGCCGAACGCGAAGAAGACGACGACGGGAGGGTAGAGGAGCCCCGCGGTGAGGAGCCCCAGGCTGGCCACGGTGGTGATGGCGCGCGCCGAGGAGCCGAAGCCCAGCCGCTGCGCCAGTACGCCGGCCCACACCGTGGCGATGACGGCGCCCAGCGGGCCCGCGACGAGACGGAACAGCCGCCGCCCGCCGAAGAGGAGCATCAGCACGCCGACGGCGATGGCCGCGAGGCCCGCCCACACGGGGAGAAAGCGGAACAGCCCGACCCACCCCACCGGGTCGACGTGGCGGTACGGCTCGAACGCTCGCTCCAGCTGCTCCACGAACGCCTCGCCCTAGTAGCGGATCGCGGCCAGCACCACCAACAGCACGAACACCGCGCCCACCAGCCCGGCGAAGACGTACGGCTTGCCCAACACCTTCGTGCGGGAGATGAGATCCTGCGCCACGGCCTGGGGCGACTCGTCCACCGGGGCCTCGGGCGTGGACAGCATCGCCGCCAGCTCCCTGGCCACCTCGGGGTCGTCCCGGCCCACCTTGCCGGCGAGGATCTCCCCGGCGAGCGCGCGGGCCTGCACGACGTCGCCGCGCTCGAAGGCCTCCCAGGCCACCTTCAGCACCGAGTGGCTCGCGGACTCCGCCTTCGTCTTCTTCGAAGCCTTCGACATGCGCGCCCGGCCTTAGCCCATTTCCCCGGCGTGCGCGACGCCGTGAACGGGCTATATCTCCCGTCGCCCCACGGAACCGCCGGCGCCCCGGCGCTGTTCCCGCCGCACCTGGTCTTCACCGTGCCTCGCTCCTTTTCCCGCCGCGCCCTGCTGACCGCCGCCCTCGGCGCACCGCTGGCTGCGCGCGCCTTCGGCGACTCGTCGCTCTTCGTGCCCGCGATCGCGAAGCACGCTGGCCGCTGGGACGTGCGCGCGTCAGGCCTGCGCCGCCTGGCGTGGGAGCTCGAGAAGCGCACCTCGGTGGAGGTGCTGCTCGAGGCCCGGGCGCTGCCGCTCGACAGCCCGCGCCTCTTCGAGCACCCCTTCCTCTACCTCTCGTCGGACGGCGAGCTGCCGGCGCTCAGCGCCGCGGAGGTGGAGAACCTGCGCCGCTACCTCACGTTCGGCGGCTTCCTCTTCGCGGACGCCAACGACGGCTCCGACGGCTCGGGCTTTGACGCGTCCTTCCGCCGGGAGCTCGCCCGCGTGCTGCCGCAGCAGCCGCTGGCCGCGCTGCCGTCGAAGCACGTCGTCTTCAAGTCCTTCTTCATGCTCGACGGCGCGCCGGGCCGTTTCCTCAACAAGCCGGTGCTCGAAGCGGTACTGCTCAACAAGCGCGCGGCGGTCATGTACTCGCAGAACGACGTGCTGGGCGCGCTCAACCGCGACGAGTCGGGCACCTGGGAGTTCGAGCCGTCGCCCGGCGGCACGAGGCAGCGCGAGCTGGCGACGCGGCTGGCGCTCAACATCGCGATGTACGCGCTGTGCCTCGACTACAAGGACGACGCGGTGCACCTGCCGGTCATCATGAACCGCCGCCGCTGAAACGCCCGCGATGGAGTCCTTCGACACCTGGAAGCTCGTCAGCCTCTCGCCGCTGCACCCGGTGGCGTTGGCGTCACTGGTGACGGCGCTGGTGGCGGGCGTGGCGCTGGCCTGCTGGGGCGTGCGGCGCGAAGCGCGGGCGCCGCGGCGCTGGCTGTTGTGGACGCTGCGGGTGCTCGCCGGCGCCTGCGCGCTCTTCTTCCTGCTCGAGCCCGGCACGCGGCGGCTGCAGGTGGCGCGGGTGAAGAACCGGGTGGCGGTGCTCATCGATCGCTCGGCCTCGATGGGCTTTCCGGTGTCTCCCGGGGGGCCGACGCGCAGCGAGGCAGTGGCGCAGGCGCTCGACGCGCTGGGGCCGCAGTTCGACGCGCTCAAAGAGCGCTACGCCTTCGAGCTGTACGGCTTCGACCCCGAGCTGGGGCCGGTGAGCGCGGACGCGCTGCGCTCGCAGGCGCCCACGGCGAGCCGCACGGATCTCTTCGCGGCGCTGCGGGCGGTGCAGGCGGGCCAGAGCGCGGGCTCGCGCAAGCTGTCGGGCGTCATCCTCGTGTCCGACGGCGTCGACAACGTGGACCTCGCGCAGGGCCTCGTCGGCCGGCCGCGCGCGGTGCTCGAGAAGTTCGGCGTGCCGGTGACGACGGTGGCGGTGGGGAAGGGCAGCCTGGTCGACCTCGCCGTCGCCAACATCAGGGTGGACGACTTCGCCTTCGTCCGGAACTCGGTGAGCGCGGACGTCGAGCTCCACGCGCGGGGCTTCAAGGGCCAGTCGGTGCAGGTGGTGCTGCGCCGCGAAGGGCAGGTGGTCGGCACCCAGGCGGTCACCTTCGCGGAGGACGACGACACCCAGCCGGTGCGCTTCACCTTCACGCCGGACCAGACGGGCCGCTTCGTCTACACGGTCAGCGTCCCCGTCTTCCCGGACGAGGCGGTGGTGGAGAACAATGTGAAGAGCTTCGCGCTCAAGGTCATCCGCGACCGGGTGCGCGTGCTGCTCGTGGCCGGGCGCCCCACGTGGGACGAGCGCTTCCTGCGCGGGCTGCTCAAGCAGGACGCGAACGTCGAGCTCATCAGCTTCTACATCCTCCGCTCGTCGAACGAGCCGTCGGGCGCGTTCAACGAGTCGCGGGAGCTGTCGCTGATCCCCTTCCCGAAGGAGGAGATCTTCCGCACGAAGATCGACACCTTCGACCTCATCTTCGTCCTGAACTTCAGCAACGACGACCCGCAGACCTCGCTCGCGCCGTTCCGCGGCAGCATCGAGAAGTACGTGCATAACGGCGGCGCGCTGGCCTACCTCGGCGGCGATCGCTCGTTCGGCGAGTCGCGGGGCGGCGCGAACCCGCTCGACGGCGTCCTGCCGGTGTCCACCGCGGGCTCCGCCGAGCTCGAGCCCTTCACGCCGCGCCTCACCGCCGACGGGCTACGCCACCCGATCACCGCGCTCGCGGCCGGCGCCAGATCCACCGAGGCCGCGTGGGCCGAGCTGCCGAAGGTGCCGGGCATGAACCTGGTGCGGGCGAAGCCGGGCGCCACGGTGCTGCTCGATCACCCGTTCTCCACGGTGGACGGGAAGAACGCGCCCTTGCTGGCGATCCAGGAGGTGGGCCGCGGCCGCACCCTGGCGCTGGCGACGGACGGCTCGTGGGTGTGGGCCTTCACCTCGCACGCGCAGGGCGCGCCGACGCGCGCGTACGAGCGCTTCTGGACCAACGCGATCCGCTGGCTGGTGCGCGACCCGGATCTCACCACGCTGTCGGTGACGGCCGACCCGCCCAGCGTCGAGCCCGGCCGGCCCGTCGTCGTCGTCGTGGGCGCGCGCACCGCCGACTACCAGCCGGCGCCGGGCGCCGGCATTTCCGTCGAGCTCGTGTCCGCCGAGGACGGCCGGGTGGTGGGGCAGGCCACCGCCGTCGCCGGCCCCGACGGCACCGCGCGCGTCGAGCTGCCGCCGCCGGGCCCGGGCGCGTACAAGGTGCTGGGTCGTGCGACGAAGGACGAGAAGTCCCTGGGGGAGTCGTCCGACGCCGTGGCGGTGCGCGCCGTCGGGCCCGAGCTGTCGGACGCGCGCGTCAACGCGGGCCTCCTGCAGGACATCGCGAAGGCCACCGGCGGCGCCTTCTTCGACACGCCGTCCTTCAGCCTGTCCGACGTGCCGCTGCTCGAGCCGCCGCTGGTCGAGGTCGGCCGCTCGAAGGACCAGCCGCTGTGGGACCGCTGGTACTGGTTGGTGCTCATGGTGGCCGTCGTCGGCTTCGAGTGGGGCGTGCGCCGCCGCTTCGGCTACATCTGATGACGAGCACCTCTCGCGCCCGCGGGCGACCGTGGTAGAGGAGCCTGAGTGGCCACCCGCACCGTCCACCTCGTCATCAGGGGCCTCGTGCAGGGCGTGTCGTACCGCGCCAGCGCACGGGACGAGGCGCGCGCGCGCAACCTCGCCGGCTGGGTGCGGAACCTGCCGAATGGCGACGTCGAGGCGCTCGCGCAGGGCGACGACGCCGCCGTCGAGGCCTTCATCGCCTGGTGCCGAAAGGGGCCCGCCGAGGCTCGCGTCACCGGCGTCACCGTCGCCGAGCGCGCCCTGCAGGCGGACCTCGGGCCCTTCACGGTGGTGCGATGAGCTTCGGCGGCCCGCTCCTCATGGCGCCCCTGTCCCTGATGCTGGGCATCCGCCCGGGGATGAACGTGTCGGTGCTGAACCCGCCGGCGGGCTTCCTGGAGGCCCTCTTGCCGCTCCCCGAGGGCAGCGCGCTCGTCGACACCTCGAAGACCGGCCTCGACGTGCAGATCCTCTTCACCACGAAGAAGACCGAGCTCGTCGAGCGCCTCGTGGGCCTCACCCGCGGCATGGCGGTGCACGGCGCGGTGTGGATCTGCTTCCCTGCGAGGGGCGAAGGTCCGCTGGTGCCCACCGAGGACTTCGTGCGGCTCGCCGCGCTGGAGTTGGGCCTCGAGGACACGAAGAAGCTGCTCATCGACCCCGCGTGGCTCGCCCTCAAGCTTCAGTGGCGGCCCCGGGCCCCCCGGCCCGAGAAGCCCCAGGCCGAGGCCTGAGGCGCCCTCACCCGCCCGTTGGGACAAGAAAGACGGGTGATTCCTTTACTTTGCGGGGCGTTCCGTGAAACGCTCCGGCTGTAAACAGCTTTCAGACGGGGCTTTCGAAACGGACCTCCCACGAGGCCGGAACCAGCATGAGATGCTGGAGAGAGCAGAGTCGACCCGCCGTCGTGTGACGTCGGGGCTTCCAATGTCCGCAGGGGGTCGCGTGGCAGCACGACGCGCCGTCACCAGACAGGGTACGCCGTTCGCGAGCGCGCCCCTCTGCGTCTTCGCACAGCCGTCTTCCCGCTGGCCGTCCGCGTCCCGTCCGCGGGGCGGCCCGGGGAGCGCCGTGCAGGTGGGTTTGATTCATGAGCAGTGTTCTCGTCATCAACGCTGCGGGCCGCGAGACGCGCGTGGCGCTGGTCGAAAACGGCCACATCGCTGAGTTCTATCTCGAGCGGAAGAAGGACAAGGGAATCGTCGGCAACATCTACAAGGGGCGCGTCACGCGCGTGCTCCCCGGGATGCAGGCGGCCTTCGTCGACATCGGTCAGGACAAGGCGGCGTTCCTCTACGTCGGGGACGTGCTGTTCGATCCCGAGGTGACGCGCCACCAGTTCGACCTCACCGAGGGCGAGGAGGACGAAGACGTCGCCGACGTCCCCGAGGAGGAGGCCGCCGCGCAGGGCGAGGCCGGCCCCAGCGCGACGCCGCCCAACCCGCCCGCCGAGGGTGCCGCGGCCGGGCCCGACGTGCCGCCTATGGCGTCGTCGCCCACGCCGGCGCCGGCCGGGCCCGCCGCCGAGGCAGCGCCCGCCGAGACGCCGGCGGCGCCGTCCGGGGCCACCGGGCCCGCGCCCGTGACCGGGGCCGAGGTGGTGGCCGCCCCCGTCACCGAGGCCGCGCCCGCCGTGAGCGGCGCCGAGGTCGTCACCGCCGCCGTCGAAGGTGCGACGACGCCGACGGGCGCCGAGGTGGTGGCCGCGGCGGTGGCCGACGCCGCCGCGACGCCGACGGGCGCGGAGGTCGTCTCCGCCGCCGTCACCGGGGAGATCCCCGTCGTCACCGACAAGGTGGAGGCGCCGAAGAGCCAGGCCCCGCGCGACGTGCGCTTCAAGGAGAACCACGACAAGGTCCGGCAGCGTGAGCGCGACCGGAAGAAAGAGCAGCCGAAGAAGCAGGCGCGCATCGAGGAGCTGCTCAAGGTGGGCCAGGAGGTGCTGGTCCAGGTCTCGAAGGATCCCATCGGGACCAAGGGCGCGCGCGTCACCTCGCACATCTCGATCCCCGGCCGGCACCTGGTGTTCATGCCGACCGTCGATCACGTGGGCATCAGCCGCCGCATCTCCAACGAGAAGGAGCGCCGGCGCCTGCGGGAGATCGTCGACCGGCTGCGCCCGCCCGGGACGGGCTTCATCGTGCGCACCGTCGCCGAGAACGTGCCGCAGGAGAAGCTCGAGGCGGACATCCGCTTCCTGATCGAGGTGTGGAACGAGACCGTGCGGAAGTCGGGCAGGGGCGGCAACCGCCCGGGCCTGATGCACCCGGACCTCGATCTCATCCTGCGCGCGACGCGCGACCTCTTCGCGCAGGACGTGGAGAAGCTGATCATCGACGACCGCGACGAGTGGGAGCGCGTGCAGAACTTCGTGGCGGCGCAGGACACCGCGCTCAAGGACCGCGTCGTGCTACACGACGGCGAGGAGCCGATCTTCGACGCCTACGGGATCGAGGAGGAGATCCGTCGCGCCACCGCCCGCAAGGTGTGGCTCAAGTCGGGCGGCTACCTGATCATCGACCAGGCCGAGGCGCTCACGGCGATCGACGTCAACTCCGGCCGCTACGTGGGCAAGAAGAGCCTCGAGGACACGATCCTGAAGATCAACGTCGAGGCCGCCAGGGAGATCGTCTACCAGCTCCGGCTCCGCAACATCGGCGGCATCATCATCTGCGACTTCATCGACATGGAGAAGCAGCAGAACCGCGACAAGGTCTTCAAGGCGCTGCACGAGGCGCTCGGCCGTGACAAGGCCAAGACCAACGTGCTGCGGATCAGCGAGCTGGGGCTCGTGGAGATGACGCGCAAGCGCGTGCGCGAGTCGATCGGCCGCGTACTGCACGAGGACTGCGGCTACTGCTCGGGCCAGGGCTACGTGAAGACGGCCACCACGGTGGCGTACGAGATCTTCCGCGAGCTGCGGCGCTCGGGGCCCGCCTTCAAGGACCCGACGCTGGTCGTGCAATGTCAGACCGAGGTGGCCAACGTGCTGCAGGGCGAGGAGCGCGAGGAGCTCCGCCACCTGATGGACCGCTACAACAAGACGATCCAGGTCCGCGCCCGCAACGACTTCCACCGCGAGCAGTACGAGGTGTACGCGCGGCCGGTGTCGGGCGTGGAGATCAAGGTGGCGGCCACGCAGGTCGAGTACGACCAGAACGCCTACTCCGGGGCGCGCAAGCCGGGCAGCAACGAGGCGCGCTTCGATCGCGGCGGCGATCGGGACCGGGATCGAGGAGGCGGCGGGCGCGACCGGGACCGCGGGCGCGATCGGGACCGCAACCGCGATCGCAACCGCGGGGGGGGTGGCGGCGGCAACCAGCAGGCACGCGGCGGCGGGCAGGGCGGCGGCTACGAGAACCGGCCCCGGCCGTCGGCGCCTCCCCAGGGCCAACCCGCGGCGACGGGCAGCGGCGAACGAGGGCCCTGACGCATGAGCGGAACGGTCGACCGGCGCCAGGAGACGCGGCGCACCATCAACCACGAGTTCGCGTCGGTGGACGAGTTCATCCACGAGTACGTGACGAACATCAGCCGCTCGGGGGTGTTCATCCGCAGCGATGATCCGCTGCCGGTGGGTACGCTGGTGAATCTGCGCTTCACCGTCATCCTCGACGAGCTGGAGACGATCGAGGGCGTCGGCGAGGTGGTGCGGGTCGTGCCGGCCAGCGCGGCCGGGCCGCAGGGCATGGGCGTGGTCTTCACGCAGCTCACGCAGGTCTCGAAGGAGCTGATCGAGCGCATCCTCGTGCGCCGGTAGCCGCCGTCGATGACTGAGCAGGTCTCCACGCCCCCCAAGTCGCGCGCCGGCGATCGGCTGAGCCGGCTCGGGCACCGGCTGGTCGAGCTGTGGCGGCTGATCATCGCCGTGCTGGTGGGCTACCGCGGCGAGGCGCTGGCCTTGCGCGCGGGGAACCTCACGTTCATCACCATCACCTCGCTGGTGCCGGTGGTGGCGGTGATCTTGTCGTTGCTGCACGCGCTCAACGCCGAGCGCATCGATCCGCTGCTGATGAAGCTGTTCGAGGACGTGCTGTCGCCGGGCGGCCGCGCGCAGTCGGAGGCGACGATTCGGAAGTTCATCGCCGCCGCGTCGAGTCGCACGGCCGGCGGCTTGTCCTTCGCGGTGGTGATGGTGTCGGCGGGCCTCATGTTGAGGCACCTCGACGCGGCGCTCAACGACGTGTGGGCGGTGCGCCGGAAGCGGCCGCTCCTGGTCAGCGTCGGGCTGTACGCGGGCGTGCTGGTGGTGGGCCCGCTGCTGATCGCGCTCGCGCTGGTAGGCACCGACGGCGCCAGGCGCCTGGTGCTGTGGGCGCACCTGCCGTTCTCCGCGCAGGCCTTCGTGCTGGGCTCGGCGCTGGCCGCGGGCATGTTTTTCACGCTGCTCTACAAGCTGGCGCCGCACGCGCCGGTGCCGTGGCGCTCGGCGATCATCGGCGGCGTGGTGGCCGGCGTGGTCTGGGAGGTCGCGCGGCACGTCTACAGCACGGTGGCCGGGCTCTTCTTCAGCGCGAATCCGCTGTACGGCTCGCTCGGCGTCGCGCCGCTCTTTCTCATGTGGATCTACGTGGGGTGGTACATCATCCTCTCGGGCGCGCGCCTCGCGTACGCGGTCGAGCACGCGGACTTCCACGACGAGTTCCGGGAAATCCTGAAGCACCCGCGCTCACGCGAGCTGATCGCCACGCGCGTCGCGGAGCTCGTCACGCGCGCCGCGCTGTCCGGCGAGGTGGGGCCCACCTCGAAGGCGCTCGCCACGGCGCTCAAGTTGCCGGAGCAGCGGATCCTCGAGATCGTCCGCGTGCTCATCCTCGAAGGGCTGCTCGTCGCCGGGAAGAAGGGCGAGCTGTCGCCGACGAAGGATCCCGCCGAGTTGACGCTGGCCGACATCTCCTCCGCCGTCGGCGGCACCGCCCGACTGCTCAAGCGGGAGCGCTCGGCCCGCGCCAGCCTCTTCGAGGCGGCGGCCGCCCTCTTCACCTCGGCCGATGAGACAACCGTCGAGAAACTCAAGGGAATCAGTTGGGTGGAGCTCGCCCGGCGCGCGGAGGCGCCGGTCGAAAAACCGTAGCTTTCTTGCTGGGTTGAGGTTCTCCGGCGTAGAGTGTCGAAAAGGACAGTGATTCTGGACCGTTGGTCCCGCAGCTTCCCTGGGGGCGCCGCATGCTCAAGTCGGATCTGGTCAACATCCTCGTCGCGAAGAAGGGCGTGACGCAGAAGCAGGCCGAGGCCACGGTTGAGGTCATCTTCGGCTCGATGAAGGACGCGCTCGTGCGCGGTGAGAACATCGAGATCCGCGGCCTGGGCGCCTTCCACGTGAAGCACTACGGCGCGTACCAGGGGCGCAACCCGAAGACGGGCGAGCCGATCGCCGTCCGCGCCAAGCGAGGCCTGTTGTTCCGTGCGGGCAAGGAGCTGAAGGATCGGGTGAATCGCCCCGGCCCCGACGGCGCCGTGCCGCCGCTGCCTACGAACTGACCGCTTTTCGCGCGTCATCCCTCAGGAAATTGTGCGTGACGGGTGGGCCTCTGTACGATGAGGCATGAGCTCGTTCCACGACGAAGAACCGCCCTCGGCTGGCATCTCCTCCACGGCGTGGCACCCGCCGCCGCCGCCGCAGATCACGGTGCCGAAGCTGGAGGTGACGCGGGAGTTGCTCAAGGCGCTGCCGAAGACGGATCTCCACTGCCACCTCGACGGCTCGATGCGGCTCAAGACGATCCTCGAGCTGGCCGAGGAGCAGGGCGTGAAGCTGCCCGCGGATACCGAGGAGGGGCTGGGCAAGGCGATCCACCTGGGCGAGCAGTGCGAGAGCCTCGAGGACTACCTGGTGGCCTTCGACGTCACCTGCGCGGTGCTGCAGACGGAGGAGGCGCTGTACCGGGCGGCGTACGAGCTGGCGATCGACGCGGCGGCGGAGAACGTGAAGTACCTCGAGGTGCGCTACGCGCCGGTGCTGCACCAGGCGCGCGGGCTCAAGCTGACCACCATCGTCGACTCGGTGCTGGAAGGGCTGCGCACCGCCAAGCACGAGACGCGCATCAAGTACGGGGTGATCCTCTGCGGGATCCGCCACATGGAGCCGCAGATCAGCGTGCGGCTCGCGGAGCTGTGCGTGGCGTACAAGAACCGCGGCGTGGTGGGCTTCGATCTCGCCGGCGCCGAGGCGAACTTCCCCGCCAAGGAGCACCGGCAGGCCTTCCAGCTGATCCTCAAGAACAACGTCAACTGCACGGCGCACGCTGGCGAGGCGTACGGCCCGGAGTCGATCAGCCAGGCGCTGCACTACCTCGGGGCCCACCGCATCGGCCATGGCGTGCGGCTGCGGGAGGACGGCGATCTCCTCAACTACGTCAACGACCACCGCATCCCCATCGAGTGCTGCCCGTCGTCGAACGTCCAGACGCGCGCGGTGAGCGAGATGAAGGCGCACCCGCTGAAGTTCTATTTCGACTACGGCCTGCGCGTGACGATCAACACCGACAACCGGCTCATCACCAACACCACGGTGACCAACGAGTACTGGATCGCCCACCAGCAGCTCGGGCTGTCGCTCGAGGACATCACCACCGTGATGGTGTCGGGCTTCAAGAGCGCGTTCCTGCCGTTCCGCGAGAAGCAGGACCTGCTGCGCGCGGTCAACGCAGAGATCGAAGAGACGCTCAAGGCCTTCGAGCGCAAGCAGCTCGCGCCGGTGAAGCAGGCGGGCTGAGGCGGACTTCGCTCTAGAGCGGCGCGGGCGGGGGCGGCGGCGGCGGCGCGTCGGCGCCTCCGGGCGGCGGCGGGTACGCGGGCGGCGGCGGCGGCGCCTCGTACGGCGCGCCCTGCTGCGGCTGGAAGTAGACGCTGCAGCTGTTCACCTCGAGCTCGTTCCACGCGCCGCCGGCGTCGATGAAGGCGATGCAGCCGATGGGGAACAGGAACAGGCAGAGCAGCGAGTCGGCCACGACGTAGCCGGTGCCGGGCGAGAGGCGCGGGTAGCAGCTCTGCGGCGGGTACCCGGGCATCGACAGCGCCACCTGCGGCGCGCGCTGCTTGTCCACCATCACCGTGACGGGCGTCGTGCCGATCGGCACGCCGTTCACCATCACCGTCGCGCCCTGCGGCGTGGAGTAGATCATGTACGGCTCGGTTCGCGTGCCGGTGAGCGACGCGCAACCGCTGGCTGCGAGGGACAGAGCGAGGCTGGTGACGAGCGCGGAACGCACGGTGGGGTCTCCTGGCACCCGAGTTTGGCGAAGCGGCGGCATCGGGTCCACCTCAACTTCGCGCGTCGGCCGCGGGCGCCTCTGCGCGGCTCATCGCCCCCAGCCCCGCGCCGAGAAGGAGCGTGAGCGCCAGCGACGCCTCGGGGTGGAAGAGCGGATCGTGCAGCACGCCCAGCAGGAGGAAGAGCGCCACGCCGCCCACCGCCAACGCGCCGCCGGGCAGGGCCTTGAGGCCTCGCCGGGCCCAGGCGATGAGGGCGACGAGCAGCACCAGCGCCGCGGGAATGCCAGCCTCGGCCGCGAGCGTGACGAACTGGTTGTGCGCCTTGCCCCGGTGCTCGCGCGCCTGGGCGGGTGCATCCGGCGGCGTGTAGAGGCCGGGCCGGAAGCGATCGAGGCCGACGCCGGTCAACGGCGCGGTGCGGATCGCCGCGATCCCCGCGGCGGTGATGGCGCCGCGCTCGCCGCTGCCCTCGGCGGACAGGGACGACGCGAAGCGCAGCCGCAGCGACGGGACGGCGACCACCAGCAGCACCGCAGCGGCCAGGAGGCCCGCCGCCCCCAGCACGGCCCGCCGGCGGTCCT
>JBFMAB010000054.1:0-92193 GCA_040755835.1 Myxococcota bacterium | reverse complement strand
CGACGAGTCCTCCGGCGCGTGAGAGGCACGCGATGACGATACTGGGGACCAAGGTGGTGCTGTTTGGCGGTTTGCGAACCAGCGGCCTCCTCTCCGACACGTGGGAGTGGGACGGGACGAATTGGACACAGCGCAGCTCCGCGACGAGTCCTCCAGCGCGCACCAACCACGCGATGGCGACACTGGGCACGAAGGTGGTGCTGTTTGGCGGTGACGGCGCCAGCGGCCGTCTCTCCGACACGTGGGAGTGGGACGGGGCCAATTGGACACAGCGCAGCCCCGGGACGAGTCCGCCGGCGCGCTATTGGCACGCTATGGCGACGCTGGGCACGAAGGTGGTGCTGTTTGGCGGTGAAGACGCCAGCTACAACCGTCTCTCCGACACGTGGGAGTGGGACGGGGCCAACTGGACACAGCGCAGCCCTGGGACGAGTCCGCCGGCGCGCACCGGCCACGCGATGGCGACGCTGGGCGCGAAGGTGGTGCTGTCTGGCGGTTACGGCGCCAGCGGCCGTCTCTCCGACACGTGGCACTGGGTGAATCCTGTGGTGGACGGCGGCCCGTGCGCTGTCGATGCCCAGTGTGCCTCTGGATTCTGCGTCGATGGTGTGTGTTGCACGTCCGCATGCGGCGGAAACAACGCCAATGACTGCCAGGCCTGCAGCATTGCGGCAGGTGCGAGCGTCGACGGTGTCTGCGCGTTGCTGCCGACAACCGTCGTCTGTCGCCCCTCCGCGGGCGTCTGCGACGTCGCCGAGTCCTGCACCGGCAGCAGCGCCGCCTGCCCCGCCGACGGCTTCGCCCCGGCAACGACGGTATGCCGTGCCTCCGCCGGCGCCTGCGACGTCGCCGAGTCCTGCACCGGCAGCAGCGCCGCCTGCCCCGCCGACGGCTTCGCCCCGGCAACGACGGAGTGCCGCGCCTCCGCGGGCGTCTGCGACGTCGCCGAGTCCTGCACCGGCAGCAGCGCCGCCTGCCCCGCCGACGGCTTCGCCCCGGCGACAACCGTGTGCCGCGCCTCCGCGGGCGTCTGCGACGTCGCCGAGTCCTGCACCGGCACCAGCGCCGACTGCCCCGCCGACGGCTTCGCCCCGGCAACGACGGTATGCCGTGCGGCTGCCTGTGTTGGTGACACGGCCATCAAGGAAGCCTTCTGTCCGGGCTCGTCTCCTGCTTGCCCTCCCGAGGTGACGGAGGCGTGTAACCCAGGTGCTTGCAGTGCCGGCTCCTGCGGTACTGGCGGAGGTACTGGCGGAGGTACTGGCGGAGGCACTGGCGGAGGCACTGGCGGAGGCACGGGCGGAGGCACGGGCGGAGGTACGGGCGGAGGTACGGGCGGAGGTACGGGCGGAGGTACGGGCGGAGGTACGGGTGGCGGCTCAGCGCCAGCCGGTGGCTGCGGCTGCACCGCAAGCACCTCCACCTCCTCCCTGCTGTCGGTGGCAGTCCTCGGACTGTGGCTGGCAGCGCGGCGCCGGCGTCCGGCCGGTCGCGCCTGAGACATCCGCGCGCGACGCGATCGACATCGCCCAAAAGCCGAAACGGGCGGATTGCGACGAATGCAGCGGCCGAAGGTACGCGAGCGCCTCCGCAGGCAGCGCCCGGAGGCGTCAACATCCTTCCGAAGCGTGTCCGTGAGCGCATCGCAACCGCACCCGCGCATCTCGTGAGTCATGCCGAGGCTGCTTGGGCACCCCCCTGGCACGCCAGGCGCGTTGCCCAACTGCATCCACGACAGCCTCCGCCGCGCCCGGCATCGTTGACGGCCTCGATGCCTCAGATGAACCTGCGCCGACGGGTCGTACCAACCCGGGGCTCCGTGCTGCACACCCCTCGCCGGAGGCGCGCGCCCCCGCGCGCTTCAGGCCCGTGTGGAAAGCGCATCAGTGCCCTGCCGCGCCGCTCTTCTGCGGCCGGGCATTCCACACGCGCGTCGCGAGAATGAGGCCCACCAGCGCCACGGGAATCATCGCCATCGGCCACGCCATCCAGTTCGCGGGATCCTTCGCCAGCTCTCCCTTCGGCAGGATGCGCCCGTACACGAAGGCCTGCGTCGCGGTGCCCAGGTACACGAAGCCGTCGATGATGCCGGTCGCCATGCCGGCGCCCCTCTTGCCGCCGAAGTCGGCCGACGCCGTGCCCGACAGCATGCCGTGCACGCCGATCACACACAGCGACATGAACGCCACCGCCCAGCCGATCGCGGGCCCGCCCAGCGCCGTCAGCGCCGTCAGCCCGCCCACCAGCATGCCGCCGTACAGCACCGACACCACCGGCCCGCGCCGGCTGCCGAACACGTGATCCGAGATGAAGCCGGCGAACACGCCGCCGAGGATGCCCGCGATGCAGGTGGTGAGGCCCCAGTGCGAGAAGACGAAGTCGCTCATCGCCCCCACGTCCTTCGCGTACGCGCGGCCCCACTTCATCACCGCCTGCCGCAGGAAGCCGGAGCAGAACTCGATGGCCACGATGATCCAGATCACCTTCTGCGAGAACATGCGCCTGGCGATCGTCGTCAGCGACGGCGCCGCCGAGTCGTCGTAGCTGGCGTCGCCGGTGTCGAAGTCCGGGTGGCCCGCGTGGCCCGGCGCGTCGCGGATCAGCGCGAAGTCGATGATGAAGAAGACGCCCAGCACCGCCGAAGGGATGAAGAAGAGCGCCGGCACCGAGCCGATCGCGCGGAACAGCGCGGGCGTCCAGTCGTAGGCGAAGTAGAGGCCCAGGGAGATCAGGATCCCGAAGACGCCGCCCAGCACGCCGCGCTCGCGGGTGTGGAACCACGGCGCGTTCACCTTGACGATCGACACCGCCCCGAAGCTCTGGAAGTACATGTTCGCCGCGTTGGCGAAGATGAGCATCGAGTGCAGGCTCTCCCTGGTCATCCCGCCTTCGAGCGCGTTCTCAAACTGCAGGCCCATGAAGACGTTGCAGGCCGCCGAGCCCGCCGCCGCGATGAGGATCGTGACCCGCCCGCCGTACTTGTCCGTGAGCGGCCCGTTCAGCAGGAACGAGACGCCGTAGACGACCGCGCCGATCGCGTCGAGATCGCCGAAGTCCTTCTTCGACAGGAGCCCCAGCTTGTCCAACTCGGGCTGCACCGCCGAGAGGTTGTACCGCGCGAAGTAGAGGAACGCGTACGTCAGGCCCAGCGGGAACCAGTTGAAGAAGCGCCGCCGCTTGAACGCGGCCGAGTGCCCCAGGTCCACCCTGGGCAGCCGCCACAGCACCACGGCGATCGTCGCCAGCAACAGCCCCAGCGACGTGAGGCTCGAGACCCACTCTGGCATGGTGCGACTCCCCTCCGTCAGGAGACGCGCGAGTCGCACATGCCGCCGAGGTCGTCAACGCGCGTCTTCGGCCCCACAACCCCCGGGAATCAGAGGGACGGGGCTCGCGTGTGACCTCGCTGTGACGTACAGTTGACCCCGTGGCAGGACACCCGGAGCGCATCGAGCTCCTCGACAGCAAGGTCGACGTTCACGACCGCCGGCAGTTCGAGCTGAAGCTCGAGTACCAGCCGAGCGGCACCGACGACGAGTCCGAGTACCTGGTCGAGACGATCCTGTTCATCCCGCACAGCCTCAACGTCAACCAGGACACCTGGCCGCGCGAGCGCTTCTACGCCGACCTCCACAACTACGTGCGCCTGAAGACGCCGGTGCTGTCCTTCGAAGAGATCCTCAGCGGCCGGCATTCTCCGCTGGTGCAGCTCGAGGAGCGCCTTCTGCTGGGGCTCATGGGCACCGAGGCCGAGCTGGTGTGGGACGCCAAGATGGCGGCGTGCGTCTTCCGCGGGGCGCTGCGCCGCTTCGCCCGGGCGATGAAGGAGCGCTGCGCGACGATTGACGATGATCCGGCCAGCCCGGCGCTCGAGCAGCTGCGCGCCACCGCGCGCACGTCGATCCACTCCACCCAGGAAGTGCTGCGCCGCTACCGCAGCGCCTGCGCGGCGCTGATCGACAAGTACGGATTGGCGCCGCACACCCGCACCTCGCTCCGGCTGGTCGACGAGTACCTGTCCCTGCAGGTCGAGCAGTACTTCCGCCGCGTCGTCGTCCACATGGAGTCGATGCCGAAGGACGGCGTGTTCGTCGAGCTGCGCCGGGAGCTGATGGACGTGGTGCTGGCCGACGAGAGCTACCGCAAGCTGCACCAGCTGCCGTCGGTGCTGGCGCCGGGCACCGACAACGAGGAGTACAGCCACCGGATCAGCTTCCTGAAGAAGTTCTGCCAGAACATCCTCTTCCTGAAGGTGCAGCGCAGCTCGCCCCGCAAGGCCTGGGAGGAGGTGCTCTTCTCGATCGCCGCCGGCGGCGCCATGGCCTTCGCGCTCGGCGTCGGCCTCTTCGCGCAGTCGCGTTACCCGCAGGCGTCCTTCAACTTCTTCGTCATCGCCGTCCTCGGCTACATGCTGAAGGACCGGATCAAGGAAGGCTTGCGCCGCTTCTTCTCGGCCCACGCCGGCCGCTTCCTCTACGAGCGCGCCACCCGCATCATCGACCCCGTGACGCAGGACGAGGTCGGCGTCTGCCACGAGAAGGTCGACTACGGCCACGCGGTGGAGGTGCCCGCCGACGTCGTCCGGCTGCGCCACCGCGACGATCTCCTCACCGCCGCCCAGGGCGAGCTCGGCGAGAGCGTCATCCGCTACAGGAAGAAGATCGTCCTCGACTCGGACCAGCTCCCGAAGATCGCCGACGGCATCGTCTCGGGCATCACCGACATCATCCGCATCAACGTCGACACGATCCTGCACGACATGGACGACCCGGAGTTCGAGCTCGAGTACGTCGACCTCGACGACTTCTCGGTCGAGAAGGTCCGCCTCGCCAAGAGCTACCGCGTCGACGTCGCCTTCCGCTGCTCGGTGGACGACGGCGTGCACCAGCGCACCACCGTCCGGGTCGTGCGCCTGGTGCTCGATCGCAACGGCATCAAGCGCATGACGGATCTCGTGCCCGAGACCGTCGTCGCCGAGAAGGGCCGCGCCACGGCGCCCGCGCCCATCGCCGCCTGACGCGTTGAGTCAGACGCCACGAGAATGGAGCCTGTGAGGCGGGTGGTTTTCTGGTACACGCCCGCGCCCTCATGATCGAGTTCGCTGAACGGGTCGCCGTCGACTGGCACCGGACCCTGGAGGACGTGCTGGCCCGCGCCGCCGCCGCGGGGCCGAAGGGGCTGGTGGTGTTCGATCTCGACTCCACCATCTTCGACAACCGCCCGCGCCAGGCCCGCATCGTCCGCGAGTTCGGCCGGGAGAAGGGCATCGCCCCGCTCGAGTCCTGCCAGTCGTTCCACTTCGTCAGCGGCTGGGATTTGACCGGCGCGCTGGTGGCCTGCGGGTTGCCGAAGGCCGAGGCCGACGGGCTCCACCGCGAGCTCAAGAAGTTCTGGGGCGCGCGCTTCTTCACCAGCGAGTACTGCAGGGACGACGTCGAGATCGTCGGCGCGCCGCGGTACCTGCACGAGGTGGTGAAGACGAAGGCGCGGATCCTGTACGTCACCGGCCGCCACGAGGGCATGCGCGAGGGCACGGTCGCCTCGATGAAGAAGTGCCGCATGGTGCTGCCCGGCGAAGGCGCCCAGCTGCTCATGAAGCCCGCCGAGGCGGCGGACGACGACGACTACAAGCGCACCGCGCACCAGCTGTTGGCCGAGCTGGGCACCGTGCTGGCCGCCTTCGACAACGAGCCGACCCACGTCAACGACTACGCCGACCGCTTCGTTGACGCGGTCGCCGTCCACCTGGCCACCGACCACTCGGGCCGCCCGGTGAAGCTCAAGGAGCGCGTCATCTCGGTGCCGCACTTCGCGTACTAGTTGCATCCCGGCCCGCTGGTCGTGACACCTCGGCCGGAACCCCGCCCATACGCCATGCACTCACCCGAACTGCTCATCACGATGTACCGGAAGATGGTCCTCGCCAGGCGCTTCGAAGAGAAGGCCGGCCAGGCGTACGGCCAGAAGAAGATCCAGGGCTTCTGCCACCTCTACATCGGCCAGGAAGCCGTCGCCGTCGGCGTGAATGAGGCCTTGAGGCCCACCGACTGGGTGATGACGGGCTACCGCGACCACGTGCACCCGCTCATCCGCGGCGCCGACGCCGGCATGCTCATGGCCGAGCTGTACGGCAAGGACACCGGGTACTCCAAGGGGAAGGGCGGCTCGATGCACTTCTTCGACGTCGAGCACGGCTTCTACGGAGGCTACGGCATCGTCGGCGGGCAGATCCCCCTGGCCGCCGGCATGGCCTTCGCGTCGAAGTACCGCGGCGAGGACCGCGTCACCGTGTGCAGCTTCGGCGACGCCGCCGCCAACCAGGGCGTGATGCACGAGACCTTCAACATGGCGGCGAAGTGGAAGCTGCCGGTCCTCTACGTCGTCGAGAACAACAAGTACGGCATGGGCACCGACATCGCGCGCGTGTCCGCCGAGCCCGACATTCACAAGCGGGCCAGCGCCTGGCGCATGCGCGGGGAAGGCGTCGACGGCATGGACGTCTTGAAGGTCTACGACACCGCGAAGTCGCTCATCGAGTGGATCCGCGCCGGCAACGGGCCGGTGCTGCTCGAGGCGTACACGTACCGCTTCCGCGGCCACTCGATGTCCGACGCGGCCACCTACCGCACCAAGGACGAGGTGGAGCAGGAGAAGCAGCGCGACCCGATCCTCACCCTGCGCGCGCACCTCCTGAAGCACAAGGCCGCCACCGAGGCGCAGCTGGACGCGATCGACGAGGACGTGAGGGCGATCGTCGAGGAGGCGCTGGCCTTCGCCGACCAGTCCCCCGAGCCGCCGCTGGAAGACGTCTACACGCACCACCTGGTCGGGGAGGGCGAGGAGGACGAGAAGCCCCGCGCCCGCGTCCGCGGCGCCACCGACGTGAAGTGGCCGTCTTTCCCCACGGAGTTCGAGGTCACCTGGGAGCTCGAGCCGCGCCACGACGCTCCCGCGCACCAGAAGAAGGGAGCGGCCTGAGCCATGCCCGAGATCGCCTACCGTGAAGCGTTGAACCAGGCGCTCGCCGAGGAGATGGCGCGCGATCCCCGCGTCTTCCTCATGGGCGAAGAGGTCGCCCGCTACAACGGCGCCTACAAGGTGTCCCAGGGGCTGCTCGATCGCTTCGGCAGCGCGCGCGTCGTCGACGCGCCCATCTCCGAGCTGGGCTTCGCCGGCCTCGGCGTGGGCGCGGCGATGGTGGGCCTGCGGCCCGTCATCGAGATGATGACGTGGAACTTCGCGATCCTCGCGATGGATCAGATCGTGAACAACGCCGCCAAGCTGCGCCACATGTCGGGCGGCCAGCTGCGCTGTCCGATCGTCTTCCGCGGGCCCGGCGGCGCCGGCGGACGGCTGTCGAGCCAGCACTCGCAGGCGCTCGAGCAGAACTACGTGCACTTCCCCGGCCTCAAGGTGCTCGCGCCCGGCACGCCGGCCGACGCCAAGGGCCTGCTCAAGTCGGCGATCCGCGACGAGAACCCGGTCATCTTCATCGAGGCCGAGCTCCTGTACGGCACGCGCGGCGAGGTGCCCGCCGGCGAGCACCTGGTGCCGATCGGGCTGGCCGACGTGAAGCGGCGCGGCGGTGACGTCACGATCATCACCTGGTCGCGCATGCTGACCGCGTGCGTGCTGCCCGCGGCCGAGGCGCTCGCGGCGCAGGGCATCGACGCCGAGGTGGTCGACCTGCGCAGCCTCAAGCCGTTCGACCAGGAGGCGATCGCCGCCTCGGTGAGGAAGACCAACCGCGTGGTGATCGTCGAAGAGGGCTGGGGCTTCGCCGGCGTCGGCGCCCACCTCGCGGACTTCATCCAGCGCGAGCTGTTCGACGACCTCGACGCGCCGGTGCTGCGGGTGCACGGCCTGGACGTGAACATGGCGTACGCCGCCAACCTCGAGCGCGCCACCCAGCCGTCGGTCGAGCGCATCACCCAGGCCGTGCAGCAGGTGCTGTACCGGTAAGCGTTCTCGCCACCTTTCGCCGAAGGACGGAACACACACCATGGCCATCGCCATTCAGTTGCCCGCGTTGTCGCCCACCATGAGCGAGGGGAAGATCACCCGCTGGCTCAAGAAGGAAGGCGACGCCATCTCCAGCGGCACCGCCATCGCCGAGTGTGAGACGGACAAGTCGAACCTCGAGATCGAGGCGTACGATGACGGCACGCTGCTCAAGATTCTCGTGCCCGCCGGCGCCTCCGCGCCCGTCGGCTCCACCATCGCCTGGATCGGCAAGCCGGGCGAGGCGATCCCCGACGCCGCGCCCGCCGCGAAGCCCGCCGCGCCTGCGCCTGCCGCGCCTGCCGCGCCTGCCGCGCCTGCGCCGGCTCCCGCGCCCAGCGTGTCGCTCGCACCGCCGCCCGCGCCTGGGAAGGCCGCTGCGCCGGCCCCGGCCCCCGGCTCCAACGGGCGCCTCCGCGCTTCGCCGCTCGCGAAGAAGATCGCCGCGAGCCAGGGCGTGGACCTCGCCACGATCCAGGGCACTGGACCCGCTGGCCGCATCGTGAAGAGAGACGTCGAGGACGCGCTCGTCCGGGGGCCGTCGACGGCCGCGGCGATCGCCCGCAGCGCGCCCGGCGTGCGCGTGGCGCCGCGGCACCTGCCCGTCACCCAGATGCGCAAGGTGATCGCCCAGCGCCTCACCGAGGTGAAGCCGGGCGTGCCGCACTTCTACCTGAACGTCGACGTCGAGATGGACCAGGCGCTGAAGCTGCGCGACGAGGCGAAGGCGCAGCAGCTCAAGGTGTCGGTGAACGACATCATCGTGAAGGCGACGGCGATCGCCGTGCGCCGCTTCCCGCGCATCAACCAGGTGTTCGCGGGCGACGTCATCCATCAGCTCGGGAACGTCGACGTCGGCGTGGCCGTTGCCATCGAGGACGGGCTCATCACGCCCATCGTCCGCGACGCGGACCAGAAGGGCCTCGCGGAGATCGGCGCCGAGGTGCGGGAGCTGGCCGAGCGCGCGAAGTCCAAGCGCCTCAAGCCCGAGGAGTACTCGGGCGGCTCCATCACCGTCTCCAACCTCGGCATGTTCGGCATCGACAGCTTCATCGCCGTGCTGAACCCGCCGCAGGCCGCGATCCTCGCGGTGGGCAAGGTGGAGCCGAAGGTGGTGGTGCGCGACGGGCAGATGGTGATCCGCCAGATGATGAGCATCACGCTGTCGGGCGATCACCGCGTCATCGACGGCGCCGTGGGCGCCCAGTTCCTGCAGGAGCTCAAGGGCCTCCTCGAGCACCCGCTGCGCCTGGTGCTCTGACCTTGAGGCTCTGGCTCGCCCTCGTCGCGCTCTCGCTGACCGCCGCGGCCTGCCGCACGGCCGAGGTGACCGGGCCGGGCGGGGCGGGCTTCCGCCAGGTGGCCATGGCCGCGCCGACGGTGCCGCTCGAGTCGCTCTTCGCCGTCTGCTGGCCACTCGACGCGCTCAAGGCGCAGCGGATCACCCTGACCTTCCTCGACGGCGACTACGTCTTCGAGGCGACCGGGGGCGCGTCGAACTCCTCGGGCCGCTGCCTGCGGGAGATCGCCGCCACCTGGCCGTGGACCGGCGCGCCGCGCTCGCCGATCACCGCCGGCCCGCCGGAGCAGCCCATCGACGGCTGGGGCGCGCTCGCCTGGGTGAAGCTGCTGTCATCGTCGCGCTACGGCCCCGAGAAGGGGCTCACCGATCCGGCCCCGCTGGTGCGTGCCTGCATCGACCGCGGCGGTGGGCCCGGACCCACGCTGCGCTTCTCGGTGTCCGGCGCCAGGGTGAAGACCGGCTTCGCGTCCACCGAGGCCGCGCGCTGCGTCGAGGCCGTGCTGGGCAGCACCGCGTGGCCTTCCACCCGCGAGATCTTCTTCGAGTTCTCCACGCTGTCGGGCGCGCCGGACCCGGCGGGCGATGTGGCGCACTACTTCTCGCCGCCGGCGGGGCAGGGTGCGCTGCTCGATCCGCAGGCGGTGCGCGAGACGATCCGCGAAGCCGGCCCGAAGGTGAGCGCCTGCTGGGACGCCGCGCTGTCGCGCCGCGCGGGCCTCGGCGGCGGCCGCACCTTCCGCTTCCAGACGGACGACGCCGGCAAGGTGCTCGCGGTCTGGGTGCAGGGCAACCTGAGCGACGGGCCCGCGGCCGCCGACTTCCTGCTCGACCGCTGCCTCGCCGACGTGCTGCGCGGCCTGCGCTTCCCCGGCGGCCCGGGCGAAGGCCTCTACACCTGGGTCTTCGCCGCGCGCGGCTGACGACGCCACGAACGACCAGGGCGGCGAGGCCGCTTCGACCCCGCCGCCCCGTTGAGAAGCGTTCCCCACGATTGAGCCGTGTGTTCAACCTTCACTGAACCAAGAGGTTCAGGTGGGAGTCATTTTGGCCGCGCCGCCTTCGGCGTCCCTCTCGAAGGAGGGCATGCACCCGGAGACGCAGAACAACCCCCTTGTGTGTCATATCGGTTCGAGCGTTGGCCGAACATCACGCACTCCGCAGGGAACAACCTGGCGTGTTCCTTTCGCTGCCGATCTTAACGAGGCGATCGTTCGTTTCAAGGTGCTAACCTGCGCGTCATCCATGGGTCGGTCGTGCCGGAACGTCGCAATCGCGGTGGCCTTGACGTTTGCGTGCGCAGCGGTCCCGGTCTTCGCGGCGGCGCCCGCGCTCGCGCCCGGACTGTACCGCCTCGGCGGCGTCGGGCTCATCGACGTCTCGGTGGTCGACGGCCAGGTCGTCGGCCGGCTCAAGGCCGCCGAGGAGTGCCATGAGATCGCGCTCGACAGCCCGGTGCTGTCGGGCGCCTTCGAAGGCAACCTCTTCGTGGGCGCGGTGACGGTTTGCCAGGCGGGGCCGTCGTGCGTGCCGCAGAAGAGCTACCCGTTTCTCGGCTTCTCGGTGGAGGAGCAGCTCGTCGGCTCGATCAAGCTGGATCCGGGCTGCACGTCGGTGGCGATCGACGCGGGCTCGCTGCAGATCTCCTCGGCGACGGCAGAGGATCGGCAGAGGCTGCTCGGCGACAAGGGCGGCTCGGCGGCCAACGTCGCGAAGAAGGAGCCCGGCGCGCGCTCGGTGGAGAGCGCGATCGCCGAGAGCACCGCGCTGGTGAAGGACGGGAAGTACACCGAGGCGCTGGCGATCCTGCGCGCTGCGCAGGCCGAGGATCCCGACAACGTCTCGGTGCTGTACCTGACCGGTGTCGCCCACGCGTCCCTCAAGCAACCGAAGGCGGCGGTCGAGTCGTTCCGCCGCGCCGCCTCGCTCGCGCGCGCCCGCAAGCTGACGCCGCGCCTGGTCGGGGAAATCCACTTCAACCTCGCCTGCGCGCTCGCACAGGAGAAGCGCAGCACGGAGGCGATCGAGGCGCTGTCGACCGGCTTCGACTACGCCGGCGAGAGCGGCTTCTCGCTGGACGACCTCCTGAAGAACCCGGACCTCGCGCCGATCCGCCGGGACCGCGAGTTCCAGGCGCTGACCGCGCGCGTGCGGCTCGCCAGCAAGCCCAGGGGCAAGAAGTGACGCCTGCGCGGATCGGCCGGTACGACGTCGTCCGGCCGCTCGGCAAGGGCGGCATGGCCGAGGTCTTCCGGGTGCGCGCCGCCGAGGGCCCCTTCGCCGGCGCCGAGTTCGCGCTCAAGCGGCTGTTGCCCGCGCTCCAGGAGGACGCCGAGGCCGTCAGGCTGTTCACCGCCGAGGCCGAGCTGTCGCGGCACCTGCACCACCCCAACATCGTCGAGGTCGTCGACGTCGGCCGCGAGGGCGGCTCGATCTTCATGGTGATGGAGCTGATCGACGGCCGCGACGTCGGGCAGATCGTCAAGCGCTGCCGGCAGCGGAAGGTGCAGTGGCCCATCGACTTCGCGGTGTACCTGACGCGCGTGCTGCTCGACGCGCTCGGCTACGCGCACGAGGCGAAGGACCCCGAAGGGCGGCCGCTGGGCGTCATCCACTGCGACGTGTCCCCGTCGAACTTCTTCGTGTCGCGCACCGGAGAGCTGAAGCTGGGCGACTTCGGCGTGGCGCGCTCGCTGATCATCGGCGGCGCCGACCAGGTCATGGGCAAGCCGTACTACCTGTCGCCCGAGGCGCTGGAAGGGCACCTGTCGCCGGGCGCCGACCTGTGGGCCGTGGCGGTGACGTTGTACGAGTTGCTCACGCTGCAGCGGCCCTTTCAGGGCAAGACGCCCGAAGAGGTGTTCGCGGCGATCCGTCGCTCGGAGTACGTGCCGATCCGCCACCTGCGGCCGGAGGTGCCGCGGGTGATCGAGGGCCTCGTGGCGCGCGCCTTCGACGTGGATCCGGAGCTGCGTTTCCGCACCGCCGAGGAGTTCGTCGAGGGCCTGTTGCCGCTCTTCGACGAGCGCGTCGGCACCGCGCTGGCCGTGTCCGCCGTGGTGCGCGGGCTGTTCGGCGCCGCCGACTGATCGGCTCAGGCGTCGCGCGCCGCGGGCACGGCTTCGACCAGCGCCGCCACCACGCGCGTCACCTCGTCGTCCGTCGAGCCTTCGCCCAGCGAAAAGCGCAGCGAGGCCTGCGCCTGGGCGGAGTCGAGGCCCATCGCCTTGAGCACGTGCGAGGGCGACAGCGAGCCCGACGCACAGGCCGCCCCGGACGAGACGCAGATCCCCCGGAGATCGAGCGCGATGAGCAGCGCCTCACCATCGACGCCCGTAAAGCGCAGGTTCGAGGTGTTGGCCACGCGGGGCGCGCCCGCGCCGTTGACGACGGTGCCCGGCAGGGCCGCGAGCACCTCGCGCTCGAAGCGGTCGCGCAGGGCGCCCACGCGGGCGACCGTCGCCTCGCGCGCGTCGAAGGCGTGACCGAGCGCCAGGGCGAGCGCCTCGGCGAGCGCCGTGCTGGGCGTGCCGCCGCGTCGCCCGTCCTCCTGGTGGCCCGGGGAGAGCGCCGCCACCGGCACGCCGCGGCGGTTCACCAGTACGCCGACGCCGGCGGGCCCGCCCAGCTTGTGGGCGGAGAAGCTGAGGAGATCGGCCGGGCACTCGCGGAGCGTCGCCGGCAGCTTGCCCACGGCCTGCACCGCGTCGCAGTGGAAGACGATGCCGCGCTTCATGCACGCGCGCGCGACGTCCGGCGCGGGCTGGATGCAGCCCGTCTCGTTGTTCACCCACATCACGCTGCACAGCGCGGTGTCGGGCGTGAGCTCGGCCAGCACGTCGTCGAGCCGCACCACGCCGTCGGGGCCGCACGGCACGCGCACCACCGTCGCCCCGTCCTGCTCGAGGCGGGTGGCGGCGCCCAGGACGCACGGGTGCTCGATGCCGGTCGTCACCACCTTGCGGCGCGAGGAATCCTTGCGCGCGCGGAAGGCCCCCAGCACCGCCAGCGCCGCGGCCTCGCTGCCAGAGCCGGTGAAGACGATTTCCCGGGGAAGGGCGCCCAGGCGCTGCGCCACCGCTTCCCGCGCTGCGTCGAGGCGCTTGCGGGCGCGGCGGCCCACCTGGTGGACGCTGGACGGGTTGCCCGCCGTCTCGGCGAAGGCGGTGGCGAGCAGCGCCTGCACCTCCGGCAGGAGCGGCGCGCCGGCGTTGTAGTCCCAGTAGATCACGACTCGACGGAGAGCAGCGACGCGCCGCGCTCGCCCTCGACGTCGAAGGCTTCCTTGAGGCGCTTCACCACCTTGCGGCGGAACGCCTCGCGCGTGGCCTTCCGGCCGGTGAGGGGCAGCCGCGCGCCGGCCATGGAGCCGTGGCCGCCGGCCGAGCCCCCGAAGTCCGCGCAGGCCTCGCGCATCAACCGGCCCGCGTTCCTCCGCCGGTCGCGCACCCTCACGCTGACGTACAGCTGGCTGCGGAAACTGCCGAGCGCGAGCGACCAGGACACGCCCTCGAGGAAGGACAGCCGCTCGGACACCTCGGGGACGATGTCGGGCGTGTACACCTCGCCGAGATCGGTGATCACCCCGCCGGAGTAGACGCGCGCCTGCTCGATGGCCTGGTGGAAGAGGCGGAAGTAGCGCTGCGGCAGCTCGGGGTGCTCGATCGCCGCGAGGCGCTGGCGATCGATGCGCGGGAAGAGCCACAGGTAGCAGTCGACGTCGTGTGCCTGCGTCTGGCGCTCGAGGTCCCGCGTGTCGGCCTTGATGCCGTAGTACAGCGCGGTGGCCAGCTCGGGCGACGGCTCGAGCTGCGCGGCCCGCAGGTACTCCGTCAGCATCGTCGACGTCGCGCCGTACACGCCGCCGAGATCCGCGAACGCGTTGCGCACCACGCCCTCGCGCAGCGGGTGGTGATCGATGACGATGTCGGCGATGCGCTGGTCGAAGAGCGCGTGGTTCTTCACGCCCTGCTGCGTGTCCACCAGCGCGAACAGGTCGAAGTCGTCGAGGGCGACCTGCGAGAACGGCTGAACCGGCACGCCGAGCTGCTTGACGAAGGCGAGGTTCTCCGCGCGCCCGATGATGCCGCCGTAGGCGATGTGCGCCTCCACGCCGACGCGCTGCTCCAGCACGGTGGTCAGGGCCCAGGCCGAGGCCAGCGAGTCGGGATCCGGGTTGTCGTGGGGCAGCACCAGCGCGCGCGTGCGGCCCTTGAACTGCCTCGAGAGCCGCTCCACCTTGGCCCGGGCCGTCAGCGTGGCGACGGACGGAAGGCTCTGGGTGGAGGAGGGCACGGGCGTCTCCGTCCGTCAGCGGTAGAAGCGGGACAGGTCCCGGAAGTACTTGAGGCCGTTGTCCAACGAGTTGTCCATCGCGTCCATCAGCAGGTTCGAGAAGCTGCTGAAGCTGGAGCGGAACGACTCGAAGTACTTCGCGCGGTCGACCGAGACGATCACCGCTGGCCAAAACCCGTTCCGCATGAGCAGGTAGTTCGACAGCATGCGGCCGACCTTCCCGCTCGTGTCGGTGAACGGGAAGATCTGGATGAACTGGTGCTGCACCCGGCCCGCCTGGAGGATCGGGTGCAGTTCGCGGAACTCCGCCGACGCCGTCCAGTCGAGCAGCTTCTCGAGCATCGGCTGCACCTTCGCGGGCTGCGCGATCTCGTGCAGGTACGTCTTGTGGAGCGGAATGTCCTTCCGGAAGCCGGCCTTCTCGCGCTCCTTGGCGAGCTCCTTCTCGGTGCGCTCGCGGCGCTCCGCCACCGCGCGCGCCGCCTGCGCCTCGGGCGTGTTGCCCGACAAGAGATCGTGCACGCGCCGCACGAAGGTCATCGTCAGAGGGGCGTTCTTCTTCGCCGTCTTCGACTCCTCGCGGATGAAGTCGACCGCCGCCTTGTGGTTGCGGATCTCCCACACGATCGGCAGCAGCGACGCCTCGGCCACCACCGCGCCCGGGTGCAGCGCCGCCGTCAGCTCCTGCGGGCTGTAGATCGAGCCCTCGAGCGCACAGTCGTGGTGCACCCACGCCATCTCGAAGCGATCGAGGAAGTCCTGCACCTCGGGCCGCTTCTGCGACAGGTACTCTCGAAGTTGTCTGGTCTTGTCCTCGATCGACTGGAACCGCTCTTTCGTCACGCCGCGCAACCTAGCGGCTTCACGCCGACTCCGCCATCGAAATCTGCCTAAGTCGATGAAACAACAAGTGAATTTTGGCGTGGCAGGAGAAGGTGGGCAAGGGTCGGCGGGGCATGGGAATCGAACCCACCAGCCGGCGCTCGCGCGCCAGCTCACTGGTTTTGAAGACCAGGCCGGTCACCAGACGCGGCCGCCCCGCCGCGCGCGTGCCTAGCAGGGAGGACGGCGGTCAGTCGAGGCCGCGCTCGAAGAGCTCGTCCTCGTCGAGGCCGAGGAGGTGGCCGACCTCGTGGAGGACGGTGACGCGGATCTCCTCGACGAGCTCCTCGCGGGTGCGCGCGAAGCGCTCGAGGTTCTTCTGAAACAGCGCGATGCGCGCGGTCTGGTGGTGCGCGGCCTCGACGGGGCTGCGCTCGTCGAGCGGGGTGCCCTGGAACACGCCGAGGCTCGTCGGCGACAGGCCTTCCTTCACGTCGTCGTCCGAGGGGATCGGCTCGACGGCGATCACGGCGTTGTCCAGCGCGGGCCGCGCGTGCTCGGGCAGCGAGTCGATCGCCTCGGCGACGGCCGCGTCGAAGGCCTCGGGCGTGAGCTGCACCGGCGGCGGGAAGCCTTCGGGGTCGAGCGCGCGCGCCTTCGCGAACAGCGGCTGCGGATCCTTCCCGCGGCGCTCGGCGATGAGGCCCAGGTAGTGGAAGGCCCACGGCTCGTCGGGGTGATCGCGTGTGATCGCCTCGAGCGCCCCGGCCGCCTCGTCGAAGCGGCCGAGCTCGAACAGCGCCAGCGCCCGCTCGAGGCGCGCCTCCGGGTGCTCGGGATCCCCGGCCAGCACGCGGTCGAGCTCCCGCAGCGCCGCCTCGCTGTCCCCGAGCTGGTTCAACACGATGCCCCGCAAGAGCGCCAGCTCCGCCGCGACCTCGGGATCTCCCTTCGCCAGCGCGCGGGCCCGCTCGAGCAGCTCGAGCGCCTCTTCGAGCAGCTCGCGATCGTCGTCGGCCGCGCGGATCCGCACGTCGGCGGCGGCGAGCAGGTGCAGCGGGTTCTTCGGCTCGAGCCCGGCCAGGTGATCGAAGAGCGCCATCGCCTCGTCCCACTCGCCGAGCTCCGCGAGCGCGGTGGCCTTGAGATCGAGCGCGCCCGCGTGCCTTGGCTCGAGCGACAGCGCGCGCTCGGCCCAGGCGAGCGCCTCCTCGGCGTCGCCGTCGGACCACGCCTCCTCGCCGCGCAACAGCGCCTCGTCGGCCGTCAACGCCATGGGCCCCTGTTTCAGGGCGGCGCTCGCGAAAGTCAACGCCGCGTGCTACGCCGACGGCCCCATGAGCCTGGCGGACCAGGGCAGACCCGTCATCAGCGTGATGGTCGTCGACGACGACGAGGCGACGCTCAACCTCCTGGGCACGTTCCTCCGTCGCAACGGCTACCGCGTCATCACCGCGACCAACCCGGTGAAGGCGCTCGAGCTGTTGCAGCACGAGGACGTGCGCCTGGTGATCACCGACCTCATGATGCCGCACGTCGATGGCATCTCCTTCACGCAGCAGGTCCACCAGATTCCGAGGCACCGCGACGTGCCGGTGATCATGATCACCGCTTTCGGCAGCGACGACCTGTCCGACAAGGGCATGCGCCGCGGCGTCGCGATGACGCTGGCCAAGCCGCTGGAACTGTCGAAGCTGCTCGACCTGGTCGGCTTCGCCACCGCCGATCCTCCGCCCCGGCGCGACGAGCAGAAGCCCGAGTCGGACTGACCGCCTCTGCCGCCCCTTGCGGACATTCCCTACGGACATCCATTGACAAACCGGCGCGGCTCCTTAATTTGGCGCTCGCACTGGGCGAGTGCTAACGCCCTGCTCGTCAAAACATCAGCAACTTCCGGAGGTTGTGAACATGGCAGCGAAGGAGATCTTCTTCCACCAGGGGGCCCGCGAGGCGATCCTCCGCGGCGTTCGCCTGCTGTCGGACGCGGTGTCGGTGACGCTGGGGCCCAAGGGCCGCAACGTGGTCATCGAGAAGTCGTTTGGCTCTCCCACGGTCACCAAGGACGGCGTCACGGTCGCCAAGGAGATCGAGCTCGAGAACAAGTTCGAGAACATGGGCGCGCAGATGGTGAAGGAGGTCGCGTCGAAGACCTCCGACACCGCCGGTGACGGCACCACCACCGCGACGGTGCTGGCCCGCTCGATCTACGAGGAGGGCCTCAAGCTGGTGGCCGCCGGGCACAACCCGATGGACTTGAAGCGCGGCATCGACAAGGCCGTCGAGGTCGTCGTCGGCGAGCTGAAGAAGCTGTCGAAGCCGGTCGCCGGCAAGAAGGACATCGCCCAGGTCGGCACCATCTCGGCCAACGGGGACGAGACGATCGGCAACATCATCGCCGAGGCGATGGAGAAGGTCGGCAAGGAAGGCGTGATCACCGTCGAGGAGGCGAAGGGCCTCGCGACGGAGCTGGACGTGGTCGAGGGCATGCAGTTCGACCGCGGCTACATTTCGCCGTACTTCGTCACCAACCGCGAGCGCATGCTGGTGGAGCTCGACGACCCGTACATCCTCCTGACCGAGAAGAAGATCTCGGCGATGGCGGACCTGATCCCCGTGCTGGAGCAGGTCGCGCGCTCGGGCAAGGCGCTGCTCATCGTGGCCGAGGAGGTCGAGGGCGAGGCCCTGGCGACGCTGGTCGTCAACAAGCTGCGCGGCGTGCTGAACGTGGCCGCGGTGAAGGCGCCGGGCTTCGGCGATCGCCGCAAGGAGATGCTGAGGGACATCGCGGTGCTCACCGGCGGCACGGTGGTCAGCGAGGACCTCGGCATCAAGTTCGAGAACCTCACGCTGTCGGACCTCGGCCGCGCGAAGAAGGTCACCATCGACAAGGACAACACGACGATCGTCGATGGCGCCGGCAAGAAGGCGGACATCGACGCGCGCATCAAGCAGATCCGCGTGCAGATCGAGGAGACGACCAGCGACTACGACCGTGAGAAGCTGCAGGAGCGGCTCGCCAAGCTGGTCGGCGGCGTGGCGGTGATCAACGTCGGCGCCGCGACCGAGACCGAGATGAAGGAGAAGAAGGCGCGCGTGGAGGACGCGATGCACGCGACCCGCGCGGCCGTCGAGGAGGGCATCGTCCCCGGCGGCGGCGTCGCCTTCATCCGCGCGCTCAAGGCGCTCGACGGCTTGAAGCTGGGCGGTGAGCAGGACTTCGGCGTGGAGATCGTCAAGAAGGCGATCACCATGCCGCTGTGGAAGATCGCCTCCAACGCCGGCCATGAGGGCGCGGTGGTGATCAACAAGGTGCGCGAGGGCCAGGGCGGCTTCGGGTTCAACGCCCGCACCGAGAAGTACGAGGACCTGCTGTCCACCGGCGTCATCGATCCCGCGAAGGTGTCCCGCACGGCGCTGCAGAACGCCGCGTCGGTCGCCTCGCTGCTGCTGACCACCGAGGCGATGGTGGCGGAGAAGCCCAAGAAGAAGGCCAAGGGCGGCAGCGCGCCCGACTACGGCGGCGGCGAAGACATGGACATGTGACGGGGGAGCGCTCCCGCACCACGCGCCCTGTCCCCTTCATTGGGGGCAGGGCGTTCGTCTTTCGGGCCCGCCGTCCGTCACGCCGCTCTCCGTGACGTGGCCGAGGTTCATCTCCGGATCCTCCCCGATGGTGAAGGACACCTTGAGGCGACCGGCGAGGCCCGGAGCGGCCTCGAGCCGCGCGTCGTAGCCGTCGCGCAGCTCCGGCAGCTTCTCCCCGCGAAGACGATCACCGCGACCAGCACGACGCCCAGCACCCCGGCGAGCAGGATCCATCGCATGGCAGAGCCGGATGGTTGTGGTTACAGTGCGCGCCCGCCATGACCAAGTACGCTCGTCCTGCCGTCGTCGTCCTTCTCCCCGTCCTCGTCTCTCTCGTCACCCTCGGCTGCGGCGGCACCACGCCGATGGATCCCGAGCTCACCTGCGACACCAGCGCCCCGGCCGTCACCCTGACCGGCGGCGTCCAGGCGGTATTCGACGCCAAGTGCAAGTCGTGCCACGGCTCGGGCTACACCTACGGCGACTACTCGGACGCGGACCGCACGTTCGCCGCCACCACGAACAAGGTGTCCTACCTCGCGGGCCCCGCCGCGAAGCTGAAGGTCGTCGACGGCAACGCCAGGAGCCTCGCGAACAGCTCGCTGTGGCTCAAGGTGCTCGGCGGCGACGCGGCGAACCGCAAGGGCCCCAACGGCGAGAAAACGCTGGGCGCGATGCCGAACGACGGCACCGTCTTGACCGCCGAGCAGAAGAAGCTGCTCAAGGACTGGATCTGCAGCGGCGGCGCCCGGTAGCGCCCGGCTGAAGGAGCGGCCTCAGGCCCGCCGGCGCATCGCCGGCGGCGCGGTGTTGGCGGCCCGCGCACGGCGCGCATCGGGCGTCGACGCCGGCAACTCGACGAACTCGCACATCTCGCAGAGCCGGCTGTAGATGCGGTCGCCCACGCGATCGCTGAGCAGCTTCGACTCCTTGCCGGCCTCCAGCGCCGCCGCGGTGTCGTAGTAGCCGCGCTGGTTGCGCTCCTCGGGGGCCTTCAGCGAGTAGTTGGTGGCGAACAGCGTCACCTGGCCCGAGTTGTACCGGCGGGCGATCAGCTCGTCGAGCGTCTCGAGCTCGAACTGGCTGCCGCGGCCCTTGCCCAACTCGTCGATCGCCAGCACCTCGACGCGCGACAGCGGCTGGATGATCTCCCCGCCCGACTTCCCGTCCTGGAAGCCGCGGCGGATCTGCGCGTAGAGCAGGCTGATCTCCACGTACGCGGCCTGAACGCCCAGCTCGAGCGTGAGGTGCTTGATCGTCGCGGACAGGAGGTGCGTCTTCCCGGTACCGACGGGCCCGCTCAGGATGAAGCCGCGCGGCTGCGGCCAGCGCAGCGCGAAGTCCTTCGCCGCCTGCAGCGCGCGCGCCTGCTCGGCGTTGGACGGGCGGTAGCCGTCGAAGCTGGCCTGCCCGTGCACCGCGGGGACCCGCGCGTCGTTGAACAGCTCAGCGCGCCGCGCCAGCTTGGTGCAGGCGCACGGCTTCACCACCGAGTACGTCCGGCCGTTGTCCTCGACGACGCCTCGCGCGAGGCCCGAGCCCCGGCAGTCCGGGCAGTCTGCCACCGCGAGGCGGGCCCTCGCGCGGGCGAAGTCGCCCGCGCGCTCGAAGACGTACCCCGCGGTGTCGATCCCCTTCCCGATCGCCGTCATGCGACTCCTTGCCCCACTCACCAGAACGCCGGCACCCCGAGGCGGTGCCGCACCAGAGCTGCCCGATGAAAGCGCAGCGACTCACGGCGTGCCCTTCGCGACGCCGCCTGTGCCTTCTCCACCAGCCGGGCCGCTTCGCGCAAGAGCGTGAGGCGCTCTTCGAACGGAAGCGCACGTGTCAAGACCGCGAGCGCGAGTTCTTCCTGCCGATTCGCGGCGTCGAGATCCTGCGGTTCCGCCAGCGTTGAAAGGAACTGATGCACGGTGGGCGCGATGGCCTCGTGCGTCTTGACCAGCTTCTTGAGCGCCGCGCGCAGCTTCCGGTGGCGCGCGAGGTGGAACGGGAGCGGGGGCTTCGCCTCGTCCGCCGCCGCCGTCTTCCCGGCCGCGCGCTTGAGGTACTTGGCGATCTCGGCGTCCACCTGGCGCTTGCACGCGCGCAGCGAGCGCAGCTGCCCGTCGCCCTCCGGGGCGTCCCACAGCGCGGCCTCGGCGGCCTTGCGGATGCCGCGGGCCACCACCTCCACCGGCACACCGGCCCGCGCCCAGGCGTCGAGCACCTCGAGGTCGGCGCCCGACAGCGACACCCCGCGGCCACGGTACGCGACGAAGCACTCCTGGACCTTCTCGTGGAAGGTGGCGTTGTCAGGCAGCAGACTCATGAGGCGTCGGCGATCGACGTGTACTGCGTCCTTGACAGTCCTGAACAGCGACCGCTACAAGCGCCGCGCTTTTCAGTACGGGTCCTTAGCTCAGTGGTAGAGCACTACCTTGACACGGTAGGGGTCAGTGGTTCGAAACCACTAGGACCCACTCGCAGCGGCGGAAGCACTCGACGGCCGGAGTGAGCGCATCGACGCCTCGCTCCGGCTGACGTGTTTTCGCGGTTCCCGTTCCCCTTCCACACCTCAAACGCTAGAGAGGCGCCTCATGGCTGCCAACGTCACGATTACGCTCCCCGACGGGTCGAAGAAGGACGCGCCGAAGGGCATCTCCATCAGCGAGTTCGTCAAGAGCTCCATCGGCCCGGGCCTCGCCAGGGCCGCGGTCTTCGCGAAGCTGAACGGGCACGACGTCGATCTGTCCCGGTCCATCGACGAGGACTCGTCGCTGCAGATCTTCACGAACAAGAACGCCGAGGCGCTCGAGGTGATCCGCCACGACGCCGCGCACATCGTCGCCGACGCGGTGCAGCGCCTGTTCCCGGGCACGCAGGTGACGATCGGCCCGTCGATCGAAGATGGCTTTTATTACGACTTCTTCCGCGAGAAGCCGTTCACCCCCGAGGAGCTCGAGCAGATCGAGAAGAAGGCGAACGAGATCGTCCAGGCCGACCTGCCCTTCGTGCGCACGGAGATCTCCGCCGACGAGGCGATCAAGCTGTTCGACGGCCTGGGCGAGAAGTTCAAGGTCGAGATCGTCAACGACATCGTCGCGAAGGGCGCGAAGACGCTGACGCTCTACAGGCACGGCGACTGGGTCGACTTCTGCCTCGGGCCTCACGGGCCGTCGACGGGGAAGGTCGGCGTCATCAAGATCCTCTCGTCCTCGGGCGCCTACTGGCGCGGCGATCACCGCAACCCGATGCTCCAGCGCGTCTACGGCACCGCTTTCTTCGACAAGAAGGCGCTCGACGCCTGGGTGAAGCAGCGCGAGGAGGCGGCCAGGCGCGATCACCGGCGCCTCGGCAAGGAGCTCGATCTCTTCCACTTCCACCACTTCTCGCCCGGCGCCGCGTTCTGGACGCCGAGGGGCACGGCGCTCTACACGGTGCTCGCGGGCTACATGCGGAAGCTGGCGCTCGAGAACGGCTACGTCGAGATCAAGACGCCGCTGCTGTACAACAAGGGCCTCTGGGAGATCAGCGGACACTGGGGCAAGTACAAGGAGAACATGTTCCTCGTGCTCGACTCCGAGACGCAGGAGCACGACTTCTCCTTGAAGCCGATGAACTGCCCGTCGCACCACCTGTACTACGGCTTCAAGAAGCACTCGTACCGGGATCTGCCGCTGCGCTTCCACACGCAGGACGTGCTGCACCGCAACGAGGCGGCCGGCGCGCTCGGCGGGCTGACGCGCGTGCGCCAGTTCGCGCAGGATGACGCGCACATCTACTGCCGCGAGGATCAGATCGCCGACGAGGTCGCGCGCTTCGTGAAGCTGCTCGACAAGGTCTACGAGGCGGTCGGCCTCAAGTACCAGGCGAAGCTGTCGACGCGCCCCAAGCAGCGCATCGGCACGGACGAGCTGTGGGATCGCGCCGAGGCCGCGCTCAAGCAGGCGCTCGAGTCGATCCAGCTCGACTACGAGCTCAAGCCGGGCGACGGCGCCTTCTATGGCCCGAAGATCGACTTCGACGTGTCCGACTCCATCGGCCGCAAGTGGCAGCTCGGGACGATCCAGCTCGACTACAACGCGCCCGAGCGCTTCGACCTCACGTACATCGGCGAGGACAACAAGGAGCACCGCCCGGTCGTGCTGCACCGCGCGATCTACGGCAGCTTCGAGCGCTTCATCGCGATCCTCATCGAGCACTTCGCCGGCGCCTTCCCCGCGTGGCTCGCGCCGCTGCAGGCCCGCATCGTCTACGTCGCCGACCGGCAGCTCGACTACGCGCGCCAGGTCGCCGAGACGCTGTCGGCGAAGGGCTTTCGCGTGGAGGTCGACGACCGCGGCCTGTCGATGCAGAAGAAGATCGCCGAGTCGATGGTCCAGAAGACGCCTTTCACCCTCGTCATCGGTGACCGCGAGGTCGAGCAGAAGGCCGTCGCCCCGCGCCGCTACGGCGGCGAGGACCTGAAGACGATGCCGCTCGAGCAGTTCATCGAACTGCTCACGAAGGAAGCCACGCCTCCCTGACACCGGGCCGGTTTGGCGGTTGACGACGCGGCGCGCCGTGCCTACGGTCCCCCGCCGTTGATTCGGGAATCAGCGCAGCACCAACCCAAGACGAGGTGAACACCATGGCCGTGAAGGACATTCTGGAGACCGAGATCCCCAAGCGCATCGCGGCGAAGCCCGAGCTCGCGAAGGACATCAACGCCGTCATCCACTTCGATCTCACTGGCGACGGCGGCGGCCAGTGGACGCTGGACTGCACCAGGGCGGACAGCTGGGTTTCGGCCGGGAAGAACGGCGAGTCGAAGATGACGATCATCGCGAGCGCGGCGGACTTCGAGAAGATCGCCACCAAGCAGATGAACGCGCAGATGGCGGCCATGCAGGGCAAGCTGAAGTTCAAGCCGATGGACATGGGCCTCGCGATGAAGCTGGGCAAGCTGCTCAGCTGACCGACCCATCTCCGCTTCGCTTTTCGACGCGGCGCGCGCTCCTTCACGCAGGGCGCCGCCGCGTTTTCTTTCCCGAGGAGCCTTGCCGCATGTCCCTGCCGCTCGAAGGCCTGAAGGTGCTCGATCTCTCGCGCCTGCTGCCGGGCCCGTACGCCACGCTGGTGCTCGCGGACCTCGGCGCGCAGGTGGACAAGGTGGAGGAGCCCGGCGTGGGCGACTACACCCGCCACTCGCCGCCGATGAAGGGAGACACCTCGGCGCTCTTCCTCGGGTTGAACCGCAACAAGCGCTCCATCGCGCTCGATCTCAAGTCCGCCGAAGGCGCGGCGAAGCTCAGGGCCCTCGCGAAGCGGTACGACGTGCTGGTCGAGAGCTTCCGCCCCGGCGTCATGGACAAGCTGGGCCTGGGCTGGGACGCGCTGTCGAAGGAGAACCCGCGCCTCGTCTACTGCGCGATCTCCGGCTACGGGAACACCGGGCCCGATCGCCTGCGCGCGGGCCACGACATCAACTACCTCGCGCGCGCCGGAGCGCTGGCCTACGGCGGTCAGGCGGGCGGGGCGCCCGCGATGCCCGGCGTGCAGATCGCCGACATCGGCGGCGGCAGCCTCTTCGCGCTCGTGGGGATCCTCGCGGCGCTGCACGAGCGGCAGCGCACCGGCCAGGGCCGCTTCGTCGATGTGTCGATGACCGACGGCGCGCTCGCCTTCTTGCACATGCACCTCGCCGGGCGGCTGGTGATGGGAAAGGAAGGCACGCCGCTCGCGCGCGGGCGCGAGGCGCTCAACGGCGGGTTCGCGTGCTACGGCCTGTACCGCACGCAGGACGATCGCTGGCTCGCGGTCGGCTCGCTCGAGCCCAAGTTCTTCCAGGGGCTGTGCGAGGCGATCGGCCGGCCCGAGCTCGTGCCCGGCGGCTACGACACCGGCGAAGAGGGCGCCCGCACGCGCAAGGCACTCGAGGCCGTCTTCGCCGCGCAGCCGCTCGAGCACTGGGTGACGCTCTTCCGCGGGAAGGACCTGTGCATCGAGCCCGTGTCAGAAGGGGACGAGGTGCTCGAGGATCCGCAGCTCAAGGCCCGCGGTCTCTTCGCGGAGGCGGGTGGGGTGATGTGGCTGCGCACGCCGCTGAAGCTGGGCGAGGTGCCGCTCCGCCCGCCGCCCGCGTTGGGCGAGCACACGGAGGAGATCCTCCGCGAGCACGGGCTGAGCTAGAGTCGCCGCTCGCATGCACGTCCGACTGGTGGTCCTCGGCTTCGCGGTCGCGCTGGTCGCGCTGTCGTGCGGCGCGGAGCGCCTCGAGGCGCCTCCGGCCGAGCAGCGGGCGGACCTGATGCGGTGCCGCGGCCTCGACCAGCTCATGCCCCACTTCGTGCAGGCGATCAGCTCGGGCCGCACCGAGAACCTGAAGCACCTCGTCGAGACGCAGCTGCTCACCCCGCTGCGCGAAGGGGATTCTCCCCCCATCAACGACGTGCTGCGCGCGATCTTCCGCACGTTGGACGCCTTCGCCCGCAAGCCGCCCGAGGCCGGCGCTCAGGGCGCCGACTTCTGCGCGCCCGCCGGCTCGCCGCCGCCGCTCGAGGCGTCGAACGAGCTGTGCGAGATGCGCCGCGCGATGGACGTGCTGGTGCACCAGGGCAAGGGCATCGACGCCATCAACCTCATCGAGCCGCAGCTCGAGACGGCGCTCGCGTACATCACCGGCGAAGGCAACAGGTGCAACGGCGGCGCGCGCACGCCGCACTACGAGATCGCGGCACTGTTCTCGTCCATGTGCCAGCCCACGGTGAGCTGCCAGCTCTCGAACGGGCTGGACCTGGTGATCGCCTTCACCGCCTACGCGCGCACCGCCGACGGGAAGGCGCTGATCGCTCACCTCAACGAGCTGGCCACGAAGAGCTCGGTCCTCGGCCTGCTCAACCCCAGCAGCCTCACCGAGTCGGACACCGTGGCCCTCGTTCGCGGGCTGCTCCCCGTGATCCGCAACGCGGACGCCGCCTCGCTCGACGCCGCCTTCGACCTGCCGTTCATCCCGCCGGAGGTGCGCGCGGATCTCGCGCCGGTGATCGAGGACCTCAAGAAGGTGCTCGCCCGTCCGGACCTGATGACGCCGGTGAAGCGGGCGCTCGTCTGCTACGAGGGCAAGGACCAGAACCTCGACCTCGTGCGAATGGTCTACCGCCTCGCGCTCGAGGAAGGCTGTCCGGAGTTCGGGCTGACCCGCCTCACTTCGGCGCTCAAGGGCGTGCAGGACGTCGACCAGCGCGGCTCGCTCATCTACCTCGCTGGAACGCTCGCCGGCGCCGTGCGCAGCGACGAGACGGCGATCGACTCGGCGGCGATCGTCTGCAGCACGCTGTTCTCCAACGCCATCGTCCCCGGAGAGGCGCGCTCCAACGCGCAGCTCGCGCTGCCTGTCGCCGCGGACCTCGTGAAGAACGGCGTCATCAACGAAGGCATCTGCGCCGTCGACACGCTCCTCTTCGGCTGCGCGGGGGGCGCCCAACCGGCGTGCCGCTAACCATGGAACCGTGGCGAGGCCCCCGTCGTCCAGCCACTCACCTGTGCACTGCAGGTGTCACCTGTCGCACATTGTAAGAAGGGCACAACGAGGCTTGGGATTTGCGGAAGAGTGCGGAGTGGTAGCATGTGCCCGCCCGTCCATCAGTCCGGGCCAAGGGGTGTTCCCCGCGGAGGCTGCATGAGCAAGTGGCTGTGGTTGTCGATCATCGTCGCGTCGTTCGCGCAGCCCGCGCTCGCCCAGGACAAGGGCGGCGGGAACGTGACCTACAAGAAGACGACCGAGTACAGCTTCGAGGACGACACCATCGAGGGCGACCTCACCAAGCCCGACGGCGAGTACGTCGAGGCGCGCAAGAAGGTGAAGCACTCGAACCTGATCAAGATTCGCGAAGAGTTCAAAGACAAGGTGATGCAGTCGGTGGGCGAGCTGTAGGCGAAGCGACCGGCGGAACCCGGCGAGCCAGCTGGTGTCGTAACCGCCGGAGGCCCGTACCCCGACCCCAGGAGGCAGATCGTGGCTGTTCCGTTGACACTCAAGGTCTTCAAGGGCGAGCAGCTGGTCGCCGAGAAGGACTACGACCGCGACATCATCAAGATCGGTCGGCTGTCCTCCGCGCACCTGTGCCTCGACGACGAGAAGGTCTCGCGCATCCACTCGGTGATCGAGGTCGCGCCCGATGGCGGCCTGTCGATCATCGACATGGGCAGCGTGGAAGGCACCTTCGTGAACGGCAAGCGCGTCAACAAGGGCGCGCTGCAGTTCGGCGACGAGATCAAGATCGGCAACACCACCATCAAGGTGGACAAGGCCGGCGCCGCGCCCGCCATCGCGCCGGTGGGGGGCGCGACGCTGCAGGTCGCCGCGCCCGCGGCGGCCGAGGCCTCGCCAGGGAGCCCGTCGCCGGCGCCGGTGAGCATTTCGTCTCCCGCGCCCGTGGCCGCGCCCGCACCCGTCCAGGCGGCCATCGCCGCCGCCACGCCAGCCCCGCTGCCCATCGAGGTGCCTGCCGCCGTGCCGCCGCCCCCGCCCGTGCAGGACGAGGCGTCGGGCGAGGTCGTCCGCGCGCGCCCGCGCCGCCGCAGGGGCACGGGCCCGCTCGGCCTCGAGCTGCGCTTCCTCTGGGGCGACCAGATGGTGGGCGAGTTCTTCCTCCACCCGGGCGTCGAGCGCGCCTTCAAGGTCGGAAGCGTGAAGGGCGTCGACTTCGAGATGGGCGACCAACTCCTCGGCGGACCGTCCTTCGAGCTCGTGCGCTTCGGGAAGAGCGGCGCGCAGCTCCGCTTCACCTCGAAGATGAAGGGCGAGCTGCAGCGCAAGTTCGGCGACGAGACGATGACGCTGGACGAGGCGAAGAAGCGCGGCGTGGCCCAGTCCGAGGGCGACGGCTACGCGATCACGCTCTCCAACGACGACTTCGCCTGGGTCGACCTCGGCGGGGTGGTGGTCGAGGTCTTCTTTCAGCCCGCGCCCAAGCCGGTGCTGGTCCCGTTCTCCGAGGCCGTCGACTTCACCGTCCTCAACATCTTCCTGGTCTGTTTCTTCCTCGGCGCGCTCTTCGTCATCAGCGCCGCCAACCGGGACGCCGAAGGCGAGGCCTTCGACGACGAGCTCAACTCGAACCAGGCGCGCATCGCCAAACTGCTCATCAAGCCGCCCGAGAAGAACCCGATCCTCCAGAAGTTCGAGAAGCAGAAGAAGGACTCGGGCGAGATCGCGCAGAAGCACAAGGGCGACGAAGGCCAGATGGGCAAGAAGGACGCACCCAAGCGGTCGGCCCACGCGGCGCCCAAGGGCGACCCGAACAACAAGGACCAGGCCCGCCTGCTCGCGCAGAAGATCTTCGGCGGCTCGGGCGGCGGCATCTCCACCATCTTCGGCCACCAGGGCCTCGGCGGTGAGCTGAAGAGCGCCATGGGCAACATGTTCGGCGCGGCCCCGGGCGACGCGCAGGGCTTCGGCGGCCTGGGGTTGCGCGGCTCCGGCTCGGGCGGCGGCGGCGTGGGTGACACCATCGGCATCGGCGGCATCGGCACCAAGGGCCGCGGCGGCGGCACCGGCGGCTACGGCTCCGGCGTCGGGGTGCTCGGCGGCAAGAAGGGCGTCGACATCGGCATCACCTCCTCCGAGCCGACGGTCATGGGCTCGCTGGACAAGGAGCTCATCCGCAAGGTCATTCACGCCAACCGCGGGCAGATCCGGTTCTGCTACGAGAGCCAGCTGAACCGCTTCCCGAAGCTGGAAGGCAAGGTGGCGGTCAAGTTCGTCATCTCCCCGTCGGGCAGCGTGGCGTCGTCGTCGGTGGCACAGTCCACCGTCGGCAACCCGGAGCTCGAGACCTGTGTGGCCGGCCGTGTCCGGACGTGGATCTTCCCCAAGCCGAAGGGCGGCGGCGTCGTGATCGTCACGTACCCGTTCATCTTCAAGCAGTCGGGCCAGTAGGCGCGTCGGCCGGTCGAAGGTCTTCGCGGCCCCGTCCTCCTCGCGCGAGGCGGGGCCGCCGGCCTGTGCGATGTTCTCGTCTCCGCCCACGCCGTGGGCTAGGGTTCGCGTTCGCATGACGCGCATCGCACGCTCCATCCTGGTGATCGGCTGTCTGGCGTCGTCTCTCGCGCTCGCGCAGGCGAAGCCGCTCGAGGACAAGAAGGCCGTCACGTTCAACGAGATCGAGCGCGGCTTCTTCTTCGAGGCCCGCGGCGGCTTCTGGTCGATCTTCAACCCGCCGTCGAACGGCTCGACGCGGCCGTTCTCGCCGGGCCTCGCGATGCAGCTGGACGTCGGCTACGACGTCGGGGAGCGCGTCTCGCCGAGCCTCTTCCTCCTCGCGGCCACCAACCCCACGAAGGCTGATTATACGGGCCTCTCGGCGAACGGCACCGCGTCGGGCGACTACAGCACCCTCGCCCCGGGCGCGCAGGTGAAGTTCCGCATCGTCGGCTTCGAGGACTCGCAGGACGTGAAGCGCACGTGGATCTACGCGCGCGGCGGCGCGGGCGTCGTCTTCTACAGCCCGTACAGCCTCCTGCCGACCATCGACGTGCTCATCAGCGCCGGCGCCGGTGTGGAGTACTTCACGCGGCTGCGCCACTTCAGCATCGGCATCGAGGCCAACTTCAACTTCATGGCGCTCACGCAGGCGCTCGGCGTGTCGGTGCTGCCGACCGTCAAGTACGCGTTCTGACGGCCCAGGCCGTCGCTTTCCGCCGCTGCCCCTTGACGGACCGGGCCCTTTGAGGCCATGGGCAGCCCATGACCACTCAGGACACGCAGCAGGGGAAGGGCCCCGGGCAGGGCGGCCGGGGACGCCGCGAAGGCTTTTCGTTTGGCGACAGGAAGGAGGGCCGCGGCGGGCGCGACGGCCGGGACGGGCGCGGCGGCCGGGATCGGCGCGGTGGCGCCGGCGGTGGTGCGTCGTTCCGCATCGTCACCGAGTTGTCGTCCGTCGAGAAGGCGCTGACGAAGCTGGATTTCGCGTCGATGCAGGCGCCGCTCGGGGAGATCCTCCGCGCGTTGAAGCCCCTGCACCTGAAGTCCCTCGAGGACCTCGATCTCAACACCCGCGGCAAGCTGATCACCTCGCTCATGCGCGTGGTCCGCGCGCCGAAGCCGAAGCCGGCCGAGGGTGGCGAGGCCGCGCCGGCGGCGATGCCCGCGGAGGCCGCGCCGGCCGAGGCTGCGCCCGCCGATTCCGCGCCCGCCGATTCCGCGCCCGCCGATTCCGCGCCCGCCGGGGGCGCGGAGGCCGCTCCGACGGAGACGCCGGCGGAGACTGCTCCCGCGGAGGCCGCGCCTGTCGCGCCCGCGAAGCCCGCCGTCGATCCCGCGATCGCCGCGTGGGCCGAGGCCCTCTTCACCGTCGGCCTCATCTGGCGCGCGGTGAACGACGTCGACCGCGCGCAGACCGCCTTCGACGCCGCCGGCCGTCAGCCGACGGAGGCCGACCTGGCGGCGCCCCCGCAGCGCGCCGATCGCCCCGAGCGCAGCGAGCGTCCGGGTCGTGGTCCGCGCGAGAAGGGCCCGCGCGGTGAGCGCCCCGAGCGTGGCGAGCGCCGGGAGGCCCGGTCGCCCTTCACCTCGTCGGGTGACTGGCAGGCCGACGCACAGCGCCTCGAGGAGATGGGCCGCACCCGCGACGCCGGGCGGATCCACGAGAAGCACCAGTCGTACGCCGCCGCTGCGCGCCTGTTCGAGCTCGGCGGCGACCTGAAGGCCGCGCTCCGCAACGCCGTCCTCGGCAAGGTGGACGAGCTGTTCACCGCGCTGTCGGCGAAGGTGAAGCCGGACGAGGTGGTGGAGGTGCTCCAGCGCGCCCAGGCCTGGGACAAGCTGATGGAGTTCCACGTCGCCCGCAGCGACTTCGACGCCATCGCGCGGCTGTACGAGCGCGCGCGGCAGTTCGACCAGGCGGGCCTCGCCTGGGAGCGCGCCGGCAAGTTGTCGCTCGCCCGCAAGGCGTACGAGCGCGCGAAGGACACCGCCAGCGCGACGCGCGTGCGCGATCTCGAGGTGACGAAGCTGGCCGAGCGCGGCGACAAGCTGGGCGCGGCCACGCTGCTCGTCGGCGCCGGCCGCACCGCCGACGCGCTCGAGCTGCTCAAGACGCTGCCCGGCCCCAAGGCCTACCACTTCATGGAGAAGCTGAAGCTGAAGGACGAGGCGAAGGCCTACGCCCAGGCCGAGCTCCGGAAGGCCGAGGCGGAGAACAACGCCCCACAGAAGGCCCGCTGGCTCGAGCTTCTGGGCGATCTCCAGGGCGCCGCCGCGACGTGGCTCGCCGCCGAGCGCAAGGACAAGGCCGCCTCCGTCTTCGAGCAGCTCGGCGATCTCCCGCGGGCCGCGCAGCTCCTCGAGGCCGCCGGGCAGCTGGACAAGGCCCAGGCGCTCTTCGAGAAGCTGGGCGACACCGCCAACGCCGAGCGTGTGAAGGCCCTGGCGCGCCCCGAGCCGAAGCCGAAGCCGGCGAAGGCCCAGCCCGCCGCGGAGGGCGAGGGCGGCACCGCGATGCCGCCACCCTCCGACCGCGGCAACGAGGGCCCCCGCGCCCCCGGCGCAACGGCCTGATCGAGCGCGAAAACGCCTGAATGTCGGGATCGTTTTCGGATGGGGCGGGGTAGAGTCCACCCGCCCCTCATGTCGAATTCTGCCGAGAAGCCGTTTGGCGAGGTCGAGGCCAGCCTCGAGAAGACCGGGCGCGTCGACGAGCTGATCCGCTTGTACGAGTCGCGCTCCCGCGAGGTGCCGAAGGCCGAAGAGGCCGCGCACCTGCTGTGCCGCGCCGCCGATCTCGCGCGCGAGCGCCTGCGCAACCCCGTGCGCGCGGAGGAGCTGCTTCGCCGTGCGCTGGTGTACGCGCCCAACGCCCGCGAGGCCCTCGAAGGCCTCAAGGCGATCGCCGAGGGCCGCAACGACAGCGCTGCGCTCGTCGAGGTGCTCGAGAAGCTGGCGCTCATCTCCTCCGGGCCCGACGCCGCCGCGCTGTACCTGCGGGCGGGCGAGTTGGCCGAGACGAAGCTCTCCCGCCGCGACCGCGCGGTGGTGGACTACCAGCTCGCCTCGCGCGCCGCGCCGCAGGAACGCCAGGCCTACCAGAAGGCCCGCAAGCTGCTGCTCGCCGACGGTCGCTACGCCGCGGCCTTCGACAGCATCGAGCGCGAGCGTGCGGCGCTGGGCGACCGCGAGCTGCTCGAGGACTACGTGTCCTTCGCGGAGTCGCTGTTGCTCGTGCCGCAGGAGCACGCCCTGGCCACCAGGGCGTTGGTGCGCGCGCTGGCCATCGACGGGAAGAACGCGCGCGCCCAGGCCGCGCAGAAGCAGCTGTCCAGGCTCGAGTACACCTGGCGCGACCGCGTGAAGCAGCTCAAGGCGCAGGCGCTCGAGGAGCGCGACCGCCGCACCGCCGCGCGCATGTCGCTGCAGATCGCCCGCCTGTTCGCCTTCTACGAGCCCGGCGCCGTCGACAAGGTGAAGGAGGCGATCGACCGCTGCTTCGCGCTCTGGCCGGCGATGCCCGACGCGCTCGACCTGCTCGAGCACACCGCCGAGAAGGCCGGCGACGTGCGCGTCGCGCTGACCGTCTTCTCGAAGCTGGCCGGCGACTCGCGCGACAAACAGGCGAAGTGCGATCTGTACCTGCGCATCGGCCAGGTGCTGCTGTCGAAGCTGAACGAGCGCGAGGACGCCGCCGCCGCCTTCGACAACGCCAGCAAGGCCGACCCGTCGCGGCCCGACGCAGCGGAGCTCGCCAGCGAGCTGCTCATCGAGCTGGGCAGGAAGGAAGAAGCGGTCGGCGTGCTGGAGCGCCACCTCGGCGCGCTGAAGGACAAGCACGCGCAGGTGGCGCTTCGGATGACGTTGTCCGATCTCTGCCAGCGGCTGCTCGGGGACGCCGCGGGCGCCCGCGGCCACGCCGAGGAGGCCTTCAAGCTCGACCCCAACAACGCGCAGGTCGCCTGGCGGCTCGCGTCGCTCTACTCCGACGACGGCAACCTCGAGGCGCTGTGGCCTGTGCTCGAGCTCGCGGTGTCCGCGCCGCGGCCCATCGCTGAGCGCGTGGGGCTGTGCGAGCTCGCCGCCATGATGTGCGAGGACGCGGGCGATCCGAAGCGCGCGTTCAAGGCGCTCTCGCTCGCGCTGCCGCTCGAGCCCGCGAAGGCCTCGCTGCTCACCTCGCTCAAGGACGCCGCGAAGAAGGCCGACGAGGAAGGGCAGCTGGCGCAGGCGCTCCGCCGCGCGGCGCAGGTGGCGCCGCCCGAGGCGCAGTTAGGCCTCTGGCGCGCGCTCGGCCAGATCCTCCAGGGGCTCGGCCGCCCCGCCGAGGCGCAGGAGGCGTGGCTCGAGGTGCAGCGCCGCCACGGCGACGACGCCGAGGCCGCGCAGGCGCTGGTGACGATCAAGAAGGCGCTCGCCGAGGAGCCGCAGGATCCGCGCTCGAAGCTGGAGGCCGAGGCGCGCAGGCTGGAGGCGTCGGCCGCCGATCCCGCGGCGTCCGCCGCGGTCTACCGCAAGATCCTCGAACTCGATCCCGACTCGGTTCCCACGCTGAAGAAGCTGGGCGCGGCCGCCGCCACGCTCTCGCACTGGGACGAGGTGGCCACCGTCGCCGAGCGCCTGATGGCCCTGGCCGATTCGCCCGCCGAGCGGCAGGAGTGGCGCGGCCGCCTCGCGCAGCTGTTCGCCGAGCGCCTCGGCCGGAAGGATGAGGCCGCGCGCATCTTCCTGACGCTCCTCTCCGAGGGGAACGAGAGCGCCACGGTGGTGGGCGGCCTCGAGCGCCTCGCGTCGCAGGGCGTGCGCCAGGCCGACATCAGCCGCGCGCTCGCGCCGCTGTACGCGCGCGCCGGCGACTACCAGCGGCAGGCGGCGTCGCTGCTGGTGCAGCTCAACAGCGTGCAGGACAGGGACGAGCAGAAGAGCCTGCTCAACCTCCTGGCCGAGACGACCGAGAAGCACCTCGCCGACGTGCGCGGCGCGCTCGATCTGCGCCTGCGGGGCCTGAAGCTGGATCCCGCCGACTCCGCGTCCCGCGCCGAGGCGGTGCGGCTGTCGCGCGTCCAGAAGGCCCAGCAGGAAGTGGCCCGCGTCTTCACCGAGCTCGTCGCGAAGGCCGAGGAGCCCGCGCTGGCCGTGTCCCTCGCGCTCGAGGCCGCGGAGCTCGCCGAGGAGGTCCAGGCGATCGACGACGCCGCCGCCGCGCTGAAGGCAGGCCTCGCACGCAGCGCGGAGAACGCCGCGCTCCTGGCGCGCCTCACCGACGTGTACTCGCGGGCCCGCCGCTGGGCGGACTGCGACCAGGTGTTGCGGCGCCGCGTCGCGCAGGCCCAGGGCGAGGAGAAGATCGCCCTGGCGCTCCAGCTCGCCGACGTCAGCGCCGAGCTGAACCGCCCCCGGGAGGCGGCCGTCGCCCTGCAGGAGGCGATCAAGGCCGGCGCCCCGGAGCTCGAACACCTGCCGCGCCTCTCGCAGCTGCTCGAGGCCGGCGGCCAGCTGAGGGAACTGACCGAGGTGCAACAGCGCCTCATCGCCGCGTACGAGGCGGCGGGCGACAGGGAGAAGGCGTCCGCGCTCAGGGTGGCGCGCGCCCGCGTGCTGGAGACGGCGCTCGGCGACAAGGCCGAGGCGATCCGCCGCTACGCCGAGGTGCTGGCGCAGAAGCGCACCGATCCCGACGCCATCGCCGCGCTGGAGAACCTGCTGGGCGATCCCGATCACCGCGAGGCCGCCGCGCGCGCGCTGCTGCCGGCCTACGAGGCGTCCACCGATCACCGCAAGCAGGTCGCCGCGCTGGCCGTCATCGCCGACGCCGCGAAGGACTCGCTGGAGCGGATCAACGCGCTCAAGCGCGCCGCCGAGCTGCACACCCAGCACCTCCGCCAGCCCGAGCAGGCCTTCGCCTCGCTGGCGCAGGCCATGCGGATCGCGCCGGACGACGCGGCGATCCGCGAAGCCGCCCGCGCCGCCGCGGACGACGCGGACGCGCTCGACAGCTACGCCGAGGTGCTCGAAGAGATCCTCGAGGCCGGTGCCGGGCCCACGGCGCTCGCGCTCCACCGCGAGCTGGCCGACGTCTACGAGAAGAAGCTCGACGAGCAGGACGCCGCGGTGAAGCACCTGCGGGCCGTGCTGGCGATCGACGCGAAGCACGTCGACGCGCTCAGGGCGCTGCAGCGGCTCCACCGCGCCCGCGAGGAGTGGGCGGAGCTGGTGTCCGTCATCGAGCGGCTCGCCGGCCTCGAAGGCGAGGCTGCCGCGCGCACTGAGCTCGACCGCGAGGCCGCGCTCTTGTCCGAGCAGCGCCTGGGGGATCTCGAGCGCGCCGCGACGAACTGGCGGCAGATCGCGGCCCGCGACGTGCTGCACCGCGAGGCCGCCGCGGCGCTCGACCGGCTCTACACCGAGCTCGATCGCCCGCAGGAGCTCGCCTTCGCGCTCGAGCTGCGCCGCAACCAGGAAGGGCAGAGCCCTCAGGGCCGGGAGATCGCCTTCCGCCTCGCCGCGCTCCGTCAGAACCGGCTCGACGACGCCCGCGGTGCGCTCGAGGTGTACCGGCAGATCCTCGGCGAGGATCCCGAGCACGCCGGAGCGCGGGAGGCCATGGAGAGCTGGGCTCGCTCCAGCGAGCCCGAGAGCGCCGCCGCCGCGGAGATGCTCGACCCGGTGCTCGCGCTCACCGGCGATCACCAGAAGCGCATCGCGATCCGCGAGGCGCGCATGGCGCACGCCAGCACGATGACCGAGCGCGCGCGCCTCGCCTTCGAGATCCGCGCGATCCTCGAGCGCGATCTCGGCCAGCCCGAGGCGGCGTTCATGAACGCGCTCAAGGCGTTCACCGACGGCCTCGACCGCGACGCGATCCAGCCCGAGCTCGAGCGCCTGGCGCGAGAGACGGGCTCCTTCGAAGAGCTCGCGGAGATCTACGAGGCCACCGCCGAGGAGCTGGCGGAGGGCGACGAGCACCGGGTGCCGCTCCTGCGGCGCGCCGCCGAGCTCCGCGAGCAGCTGGGCGAGACGGAGGACGCCACGCGCGTCTGGAAGTTGCTCCTCGAGCACTCGCCGCAGGACCGGCAGGCGCTCGACAGCCTGTCGAAGCTCTACGAGAAGTCCCAGAACGCGAAGAGCCTGTCTGACGTGTACGCGCGGCAGGCGCAGCTTGCGCAGGACCCTGGCGAGCGCTTCGAGCTGCTGATGAAGGCCGCCGAGGCCTTCGAGTCCGCCGGTGACGACGAGCGGACGATCGAGTCGCTGAAGCTGGCGCTGGCGATCAAGAAGGCGCCCGGGGTGCTGCAGGCCCTCGAGCGCCTCTTCGGCCGCACACGCCGCTTCGCCGAGCAGGCTGACGCGCTCGACCAACTCGCCGACGCCGCCGTCGAGCCGCACGACAAGCTGGGCTACCTGGTGAAGCGCGCGCACCTGCTCGAAAAGGAAGGGCAGGTGGTCGAGGCGATCCGCGCGTGGGGGGCGGCGCTCGGCCTCAAGCGAAACGAGCCGCAGGCGGTGGCGGGCCTCGAGCGCCTGCTGGCTCAGGAGCCGGTGCGCGTGGAGGCGGCGCGGCTGCTCGAGCCCGTGTACCGCGAGCTGTCGGACCTGAAGAAGCTGGTCGAGGTCCTCGACATCAAACTGGGCGCCGTCGAGCCCGGCCGGCGCGTGCCGCTCCTGCTGGAGATCGCCACGCTGCGCGAGGCGGTGGGCCAGAAGAAGTTGGCCCTGACCGCGCGGATCCGCGCCTTCACCGAGGCGCCCGACGACGCCGAGGTGCGCGAGGAGCTCGAGCGGCTGTGCGCCGACCTCGGCACCTTCGAGGAGCTGGCGGCCGCGTACGAGGACGCGCTCGAACGCGGCCTGCCCGAGCCGCTGGCCGGAGAGCTCTGGCGGCGCCTCGCGGCGATCTACGGCGACCGGCTGCAGCGGCTCGATCTCTCGGCCCGCGCGTGGAACGAGGTGCTGGCGCGCACGCCGAAGGACATGGCCGTGCTGGACGCGCTCGGCCGCATCTACCGGCGCACCAGCCAGTTCCGGGAGCTGGCGATCGTCATGCGGCGGCAGCTCGCGCTGGAGACGAACGCCACCGTCCAGGTGAACCTGCTGTTCGAGCTGGCCAACCTCGCCGAGGAGACGCTCTCGGACAAGGGCATGGCCGCGCAGTGCTACCAGGCGATCCTCGAGAAGAAGCCCGAGGACCCGAACGCGCACAAGTTCCTCGCGCGCATCCTCGCGCAGACCGAGCGCTGGCCCGAGCTGGCGACGCTGCTCGGCCGCGAGGTGCAGCTCGCGGAAGGACACGGCCGCGAAGAGGAGGCGCTGGAGTTGATGGTGCGCCTCGGCCGGCTCAAGCTCACGCGTCTGGGCGACCCGAAGGGGGCGCTCACGACCTTCCAGGAGGTGTTGCGCCGCAAACCCGCCCACGCGGGCGCGGTCGGCGCACTCGAAGAGATGGCGCGATCCGACAATCCACTGAAGGGTGAGGCCGCCTCCACGCTGGAGCCCGTGTTCGCCAACGAAGGCGAGCACCTGAAGCTGGTGCAGATGCTGGAGGCCCGCGTCGCCGCCGAGCCGCAGGCCGGCGAGCGCGCGGCGCTCTTGCGGAAGATGGCCGAGGTGTACGCGCAGCAGATGGACAACGCCGAGATGGCCTTCGTGGCCGCGGCGCGCGCGCTGCGCGAGCTGCCCGACGAGGCGCAGAACCTCGAGCTGGCGCAGAGGTACTACAAGGCCGCCGACGCCGAGGACGAGATGATCGCGCTGTTGTCCGAGGTGGCGCCGCGCGCCTCGGAGGACGCGGCGCGCGCCAACCTGTACCGCGCGCTCGCGCGGCTGCAGGCGATGGCCGACGAGGAGGAGGCGGCGGTCGAGGCGTGGAAGCGGGTGATGGAGATCGCCCCCACCGACCCGGAGGCGATGCAGCAGATCGGCACGCTGCTCGCCCGCCAGGGCCGCGTCCACGAGCTGCTCGACGTGCTCAAGCGGCAGCTCACCGTCGAAGAGGACACCGAGCGCCGCGTGGCGCTGTTGTTCCAGGTCGGCGCGCTGCAGGAGGAGCAGCTCAAGGATCCCGCCACGGCGATCGCCACCTTCCGCCGGCTGCTCGAGCTCAAGCCCGAGGACGTGGGCGCGCTCGCCCGCATGGAGCGGCTGTGCGAGGCGCAGAGCCGCTGGCCCGAGCTGGCCGACGTGCTGGCCCGGCGCCTCAAGCTGGTGACGGCCGAGGAGCGCCCGGAGGTGGCCTACCGCCTGGGCGTGGTGCGCGAGACGCGGCTGCTCGACAAGGCCGGCGCGATCGATCTCTACGAAGAGCTGCTCAAGCAGAACCCGAACCACTCGGGCGCGCTCGCCCGCATGGAAGGCATGGTGCAGCGCGAGCCGCAGAACCAGCACGCGGTCGAGGTGCTGGCGACGGCGTACCGCGCCGGCGGAGACCCGAACAAGCTGGCGCAGCTCATCGAGGCGCGCGTCGCCGTGTCGCCGGACGTCGTCGAACGCAAGACGCTGCTCTCGGAGCTGGCGGCGCTGCGCGAGGCGCAGAGCGAGCCCGAACTCGCGTACCTGGCGTACTACCGCGCCTTCAAGGAGGAGCCGAACGACGCGGCGCTCCGGCAGCGGCTGGTGGCGTCGGGCACCGCGGCGGGCTCGTGGGACGAGCTCGCCCACGCGCTCGAGGAAGGCCTGCCGCGCATCGCGGAGCCGGCGGACGTGGCCGAGGTGTGCCTGACGCTGGCGCAGATCCTCGACCAGCGCCTCGGCGAGAAGGAGGACGCGGTCGCCTGGTACGAGAAGGCGCGCGAGGCCTCGCCCGAGGTGGCGCCGCGCTGCCTGGCCGCGCTCGACCGGCTGTACGGCGAGCTGGGCGACTCCGCCAAGCAGGCCGACGCGCTCGAGGCGCTCGCCGACATTGAGACGGACCCGACCGACCGGGTGGCGTTGTTCTTCCGCCTCGGCCAGCTGGCCATGGAGTCGCTCGACGATCCCGATCGCGCCGCCGGCGCCTTCGAGCGCGTCCTCCAGACCGATCCGAAGCACCTGCCCAGCCTCCGCTCGCTGGAGATCCTCTACGAGCAGGCGAAGTCGAGCGAGAAGCTGTTCCGTGTGCTCGAGGTGCAGCGCGACCTCGTCCAGGGGCCCGAGCGCGAGCGCGTGCTGAGCAAGATGGCCACGGTGTCCGGCGAGGGCCTGGGCAACGTCGAGAACTCGATCAAGCTGTACCGCGAGCTGCTCGAGAAGAACCCGCGCAACGACCAGGCGTTCGAGGCGCTGACCGGGCTGCTCGACCGCGCCGACCGCGCCGAGGAGCTGCGCGAGCTGCTCGCGTGGAAGCTGCAGTTCACCGTCGATCCGCGCGAGCTGGTGCGCCTCAACGAGCGGCTGGGCCGCGTGCTCTTCGAGCGGCTCGAGAAGCCCGAGGAGGCGATCCCCTACTTCAAGGCGGCGCTCGAGCGCGACGCGCGGCACCGCGGCGCGATGGAGGCGCTGCGCGACATCTTCGAACGCACCGGCAGGCGCGAGGACCTGGTGATCGTCCTGCGGCGGCTGATCCCGCTGCAGGAGGACGCGAGCGGGGTGAAGCAGATCCGCATCAGGCTCGCGGAGATCATCGCGCAGACGGCGCGGCGCGAGGAGGCGCTGGACGCGGCGCGGCGCGCGCTGGAGGTCGAGCCCCACTCGATCCCCGAGCTCGAGCGGTTGTTCGCGGTCTTCAGCCACCTGAAGGCGTGGCCCGACGCGGTGCGAACGCTGGAGGCGAAGAGCCAGGTCGAGCTGCAGCAGGAGGAGCGCGAGGCCGCGGTGCAGACGATGTTCCAGATCGCGGACATCTGGCGCGGTCCGGCGAACAAGCTGGAGCAGGCCGGCGGGGCGCTCGAGCGCGTGCTGGAGATCATGCCTTCGAACCGCCAGGCCTACGAGCAGGCGCTGGCGCTCTACTCGCAGCTGGGCGATTGGCGCGCCTACGCGCAGGTGATGGACCGGTTCCTGCCGCACTTCGTCACCGAAGAGGAGAAGGTGCAGGCGCTGCGCGAGCTGGCCCGCGTGCAGGAGTCGCGGCTGGGCGCGAAGCACGTGGCCTTCCTTCAGTACTGTCGGGCGATGCAGCTGGTGCCGTCCGACGACGCGACGCGCGAGCAGGTCGAGCGCCTCGCGGAGGAGACGGGCAGCTACGAGGAGCTCGCGGCGGTGTACGAGGAGATCGCCGACGCGGTGCCCCGCGGCCCGCTGGCCGAGCGGCTCTACCTGACGCTCGCCCGCGTGCAGGACAAGGAGCTCGACGACGCCGCCGCCGCCGAGGCCAGCCTGCGCAAGGTGCTGGAGTTCGACCCGACGAACGAGGCGGCGCTCGAGCGCCTCGCCTCGATGTTCGCGCGGCGCGGCCAGAACAAGGAGTACATCGTCAGCCTCGAGCAGAAGCTCGAGGCCGCGGGCAGCCTCGAGAAGCGCAAGGAGATCCTCCGCGAGATCGCCCGCGTCTACGACGAGCAGATGGGCAGCCCCGAGGACGCGGAGAATGCGCTGGTCCGCGCCCTCGAGCTCGACCCCGACCAGGAGACCTTGAGCATCCTCGTCGCGCTGCAGCGCCGGCAGCAGAACCACGCCGCCGTCGCCTCGACGCTGATGCGCATGCGCGACATCGCCCCCACGCCCGAGGAGCGCAGCCGCCTGCAGGTCGAGGTGGCGCAGGTGTACGAGCGCGATCTCAACGACGACGAGGCGGCGATCGAGGGCTACCGGCAGGCGCTGGAGTTCGACCCGGCGAACATCACCGCGCTCGACGCGCTCGAGAAGCTGTACACCAAGCTCGATCGCCCGGCCGAGCTGCTCGCCGTGTACGAGCGGCAGCTGGAGCTGACCTCCGACTACCGGCAGCGCGTGAAGATCCTCTTCGCGAGCGCGGCGATCTGGGAAGAGCGTTACCAGAACCTGGTCAACGCCGACGCCTGCATCGAGGCGGCGCTGCAGGTCGACCCGCAGAACCTGCAGGCGATCAAGGCGCTCGAAAGGCTGCGCAAGGCGCAGGGCCGCTGGGACGAGCTGATCGGCGTCGTCGATCGCCACATCCAGCTCCTCACCAGCCCGGAAGAGAAGGCCGAGCTGTGCGTGGAGATGGGCGACATCTTCCATCAGCAACTCAAGGCGGTCGACCGCGCGGTCACCGCCTACCACCAGGCGCTCGAGCTCGACCCGAAGTGCCGCTCCGCGATGCACGCGCTGGGCACCCTGTACGAGCGAAGCGGCAACTGGCCGTTCGCGCTCGACATGCTCGAGCGCGAGGCGCAGGTGCTCGGCTCGACGGGCGAGGCCGTCGAGCTGTGGTACCGCATGGGGAAGATCAACGAGGACATGTTGATCGACGCCAGCAGCGCCAAGCGCTGCTACCTCGAGGCGCTGCGCATCGACGCGGCGTACCTCCCGGCGATCCGCAGCCTCAAGGGGATCTACGAGCTCGAGCGCGACTTCGAGAACTACGAGAAGGCGCTCGTCGAGGAGGCCCGGCAGACCGAGGATCCGCAGGCCCGCGCGAAGGCGTTCGTCGAGGTCGGCCGCTACTACGAGAGCCAGGAGCGCAGGGACGAGGCCGCGGTGCAGTACGAGGAGGCGCTCAAGCTGCAGCCCGATCTCGCCGACGCGGCCCGCCCCCTCGCGGACATCTACCTCTCGACCGAGAACTGGGAGCGCTGCGAGCAGATGCTCGACATCGTCACCCACCGCATGGCGCACGACTACGCCATGGCGCCCGACGACGCGGAGCTCGCGCGCGAGCTGTGCCGGCGCTTCTACCGGCTGGGCTACGTCTGCGAGAAGAACGGCCGGCGCGACAAGGCGCTGGGCGCGTACGAGAAGGCGTACCAGCTCGACGCGACGTACCTGCCGGTGCTCGAGGGCTATGGCAACCTGCTGGTGCAGGCGAGGCGCTTCGATGAAGCGGCGAAGGTGTACCAGTCAATCCTGGTCCACCACCGCGGCGATCTCACCGACCTCGAGGTCGCGGAGATCTACTGGACGCTCGGCGACATCCACCTGCAGAACAGGCAGCTCGACCGCGCCGAGAACCACTTCGAAAAGGCGCTGGCGATCGACTCCGGCCACGAGCCGTCGCTGCGCTCGATGGTGTCGCTCACCGAGTCGCAGGGAAAGTGGGACAGAGCCGGCGAGTACCGCCAGAAGCTGTTGCAGGTGCTGGAAGGCGACGCGAAGTTCGAGACCGGCGTGGCCCTGGGCGCGCTCGCCCGCGACAAGCTGAGCGATCCGTACATGGCGATCGACGCGTACCTCGCCGCGCACCGGGTGCGGCCGGACGCGCTCGACGTGCTCGACGCGCTGTACGTGCTGTACCGCGAGACGCGGCAGGGCGCGAAGGCCGCCGAGATGCTCGAGAAGATGCTGCAGGTGCCGTCGCTCAAGGAGGACGCGCAGCGGGCCAAGCGGGTGTGGTTCGCGCTCGGCGAGATCAGCCGCGACGAGCTGCAGGACGTGGAGAAGGCGGTGGAGTGCTTCAACGCCGCGCTCGATCTCGACTGGCGCTTCATCGAGGCCTTCAGCGCGCTCGAGGCGATGCTCGGCCGCAACAAGAAGTGGAAGACGCTCGACGACAACTACAAGCGCATGCTCGCCCGCTTCCCGAAGACGGAGGAGACGCACGTCGCGCGCATGACGATCTGGAAGGCGCTGGGCGACCTCTACCTGAATGTCATGAAGGCGCCGGACGCGGCCGTCGAGGTCTACAAGGTGGTGGCCACCGGCCTGCCGGACAACGTGGAGATCCAGGAGCTGTACGCGGGCCTCGCGCAGACGCAGCCGGGCAAGGAGCAGGAGGCGGTCGACGCCTGGCGCCGGGCGCTGCCGGCCACCACGGCGCCGGGCAAGGCCGCGTCGGCGCTGGCCGAGCTCGCGGCGCGCCGGAAGGACTACGACTCGGCCTGGCTCGCGGCGCAGGTAGTGGCCGGGCTCATCGGCGAGGCCGGGGCGGGGGAGAAGGAGATCCTCGCCAAGCTGACGCCCTACGCGAAGAAGCGCGAGGTGGCGCAGCGGCACCTCACCGACCGCCTGTGGACGGAGCACGTCTTCCACCCGAAGGTGCGCGGCCCGCTCGCCGAGCTGATGGCGATCCTCTTCGAGCAGGCGGGGGCGCTCTACAAGGAGGAGTTTTCCCGCTACGGGGTCAACCCGAAGCGGCACCTCATCGACGTCGCGAACGCGCCCGAGTACCAGATCCACCACTACCGCTACATCTCGCGGTTGTTCGGCATGGAGCAGGTGGCGCTCTTCTCGCCGTTTCTCGTGGCCACGCGCGAGCGCATGGCCAAGCGCAGCACCGAGGTGGCGCCGGACCCGATGGTGTCGGTGGAGATCTGCCACACCGAGCCGGTCAGCCTGAAGGTGGGCGGGAAGTTCTTCAGCGAGACGGGCCAGAAGGAGGTGTACTACCTCCTCGGCCGCACGATGGCGCTGTTGCGGCCCGAATTGGCGCTCACCCAGCGGCTGTCCGCGGAGCGGCTCGAGGCGGTGCTGCAGGCGGCGATCAGCCTGTCGGTCGATCGCTTCCGCTTCACGGCCGATCTCCGCGCCATCGACACCGAGCGCAAGCTGCTCGAGAAGCACCTCACCCAGCAGGCCCGCGACGCGCTCGCCCGGGTCACCCGCGCGTACGTGAAGGTGGCCACACCGAACGATCTGCGGAACTACCTCGAGGGCGCCGAGCTGTCCGCGACCCGCGCCGGCGCCTTCGCCGCCGGGGAAATCGAGCCGGTCAAGCGCATGGTGATGGCGGAGTCGGGGGGCCAGTTCCGCGTGCAGCCCCGCTCGAAAATTCGCGACCTGATGGTCTTCGCGCTGGGCGAGGATCTCCACGCGCTCCGCGTGGCGGTCGGCACCAGCGTCGAGGTGCAGCTCCGCAAGTAGACGGGATCATTGACGGTTATCAACGGCCCGGTCGAAGGGGGAACCCGTCGGGAGCGCAGGGCGTCCGTTCTCTTGCCCACAAGGCGCAGGAAACCTAATCTCCTTCACTATTTAGGACGTCGAATTCGGGACGGACATGCGCTTTGTCTGTGAGAGCTGCCGCGCGCAGTACATGATCAATGACGAGAAGGTCGGACCGAAGGGCGTCAAGGTCCGATGCCGCAAGTGCGGCTACGTCATTCTCGTCAAGCGTCCGGACGCGGCGAAGGGTGGAAACGGGCCGGTGGTCATGTCCAACGATCCGGACGACGCCATGGCCACGCAGGTCATGCAGACGCCGCTCGGAGGGCCCGGGACGACGCTGTCCAACGACGCCACCAACCCCGGCGAGGCGGACTTGCCCTCCGAGGAGCGCACGCAGACGTCCGGCCCGTCGCTCGAGCAGGTCGAGGACAAGGGCGCCCGCGCGGCGGTGAAGGACAGCTTCCTCGGCGCCGACGATGACGAGATCGGCGCCGTCTTCGACCAGGTGCTGAGGACGGGCCCGACGGCGCTTCCGAAGGAAGGGTTGCCGGAGAAGAGCGACGACGATCGCCAGTCGACACGCGTCATCGACGCCGACATGGTGAAGAAGCTCGCCGAGCAGTCCTCCGGCAGGTCGGACGACGTCGAGACGGTCGAGAAGAAGGTCGAGGCTGTGCCCGAGACGGACTGGTACGTCGCGATCGACGAGAAGCAGACCGGCCCGTTGACGCTCGAGAAGGTCAAGGAGCACTGGGACAAGGGCGAGATCGGCCCCGACTCGCTGTGCTGGCGCGCGGGCTTTGACGACTGGATCCCGGTGTCCGAGGCGAAGATGCTGGCGTCGGTGCTGGCGCCGCAGCCGCCCAAGCCGATCGTCGTCGCGCCCGCGCCGATGGCGGCGGCCTCGGTGGTCAGCGTGCCGGTGCAGAGTGCCTTCTCGGCCGGCGGCGTGATGCAGACCGTGCAGTCCGAGGTCCAGGTGCCCCTGGGCCTGGCCGCGGCGAGCGCCGATGGCGAGGACACCAGCACCTGGAGGCCGACCGCCGCGTCCGCGCTGGCGTCCTTGGTGAACGCCGAACTGGACGCGCTGTCGAAGCCGGCGCCGAAGGCTCCGCCTCCGCCGGTCGCCGACGAGGTGCCGATGACGCGTGGGCTGTTGGATCTGCCCATGGCCGAAGAGAAGCCCGCCGCCGCGCCCGAGCAGGTCCGCCCGGCGCCGGCGCACGCGCCGCTTCCGGTCAACCCGTACCTTGCGAACCCGGGCGCCACCTTCAGCGCGCCCGCGGTGACGCAGTACCGCCCGCCGTCGAACCGCAACCTGATCCTGGCGATCAGCGCGGGCGGCGGGCTCATCCTCCTCATTCTGATCGGCTTGGTGATTTGGCTGGCCACGCGCACGCCGCAGGTCGTCGTCGCGCCCACGCCGCAGCCGCCCAGCCAGCCCATCGCCGTGGCGCAGCCGCCCAGCCAGCCCGTCGCCGTGGCGCAGCCGCCAGCGCAGCCCGCCCAGCCGACGCAGCCGCCACCCACCGCGGTTGCGCAGCCTCCGGCCCAGCCGACGCAGCCGCCGCCCACCGCGGTCGCGCAGCCTCCGGCCCCGCCGACGCAGCCGCCGCCCGCGCAGCCCAATCCACCCGCGGAGGTCGCGAAGAAGGATCCGACCCCGAAGTCGCCGCGCACCACTCCGCCGCGCACAGCGAAGAGCGATCCGCCCGAGCCGAAGCCCGCGAAGGAGCCGAAGGAGTCTCCGAAGCCGTCGGGAGGGGGCGACGACGACTTCGCCGCGGCCTTCGGCGTGCCCAAGGATCCGGAGCCGAAGAGGACGGCGAAGACGGAGCCGGGCAGTTCGAAGAAGGACGTCTACATTCCTCCGGCCCCGGGCGCGACGAACGTGAAGGAGTCGCTCGGGTCCTCCGACATCATGGAGGTCGTGCTCGCGAACAAGGCGGCCTTGACGAAGTGCGCCGAGACGCAGCGCCAGAAGGACCCGGGTACGAGCGGCAAGCTCGTCATGCGCTGGACGATCCAGACGTCAGGCCGCACATCGAACGTGGGCGTCGTGTCCGAAGAATTCAAGGGCACGTACATGGCGTCGTGCGTGGGCGGGCTCATCAAGAGCTGGCAGTTCCCCAAGCACAAGCAGCAGGGCGAGCCGGTCACCTTCCCCTTCAAGTTCTGATGAGGTGTCGGCCCCTGGGGCCCACCACTGCGACCTCGCGGGGGCCATCGTCCCTCTGGCGCCCGCGCACCCCTCTGACGCGCGTGTCAGTCCGTGAACGGGGTGCGCACGCTCCACTTCCGCAACGCCGCGACACTCGTGTGTGAAGCCCGGCGCGGGGCTTGCGTCGGTGGGGGCGGTCAACGGCGGTCACTGTCGTTGACTCGCAGGGGGTCGTCGCTATGGTACGCCGGCCCGCAGCAGTGGTGTGGAACCTTGACCCGCAGAAAACGGAGCAACGAAAAAAAATGACGACCGGAATGAGGGGACTGTGGCTGACGGCCGCGGTCGCGACGCTGTTCGCCATGGGCTGTGGAGAGCTGGGCGGTACGGATGGTGGATCGAATGCCTGCTCGACGGACGCGAACTGCGGCACCGGCAAGGTGTGTCACCCGATCCTGAAGGAGTGCGTCCTGTCGTGTACGAGCTCGACGGACTGCCCTTCCACCGCGAAGACGTGCGCGCGCTATGACGGGACCGCGGGCTCGGCGAGCGCGCCGGGCTTCTGCCAGTGCTCGACGGACCAGCTGTGCAACGGCGGGTCGACAGGCGAGCTCGTCTGCAGCGCGGCCACCAAGCGCTGCGAGAACAAGTGCACCTCGAACTCGAGCTGCCCGAGCGGTTTCACCTGCGACACGGCTTCGGGCCAATGCAGGGGCGGCGGCAGCGACGGTGGCAGCGACGGCGGCATGGACGCCGGCATGGACGCCGGCGTGACCTGCAACTCGAACAACGCGCAGCCGGACGTCTGCGGCTATGGCAGCGTGTGTACCGCGTCGAACACCTGCGAGGCCATCGTCGACGACAGGAGCTGCCCGAACATCCAGAACAGCGGGCGTCCGGCGTGGACCAGCGCGTCGACGGGCCCGGTGATCTTCAACGTCGTCGACGAGGCCGATGACCAGACGAAGTGCACCCAGGACAACGCCTTCACCGTCACCGTGTACGCGTACGCAGGCCCGGGCTCGACCTTCCCGGCGATGAAGTCGAACCTGCCCGGCTTCTTCTATTACACGACCAACGGTACCGCCGTGGACATCCCGAGCAACCTGCTGCAGCAGTCGAACTACACCCTGTACGGCAACACGGTCATGGGCGCGAAGTTCACGCTGTGCTCGACCTCCACCACCTCGATCGTCGCGGGCTTCGGCTTCACGAATGGCAATGGCTACTGCGCCATGCTGACGCGCTGATGAACAACCCGGGGGCCGTCACCGTCCGAACGCGGTGACGGCGCCTGGGGTGCCCGAAACCACGAGTCGCATCAAGCATTTCTGGAGACACACACATGAACCGATACGCGTTGCTGTCCGTCGTCGCCGCCGCCGTCGCCTTCGCTCAGACTGCCGTCGTCGAGAAGGCGCCGATCATCCGCGCTGACCACAAGCTGGCCTGCCCGTCGGGCACCCGGCAGGTGGGCGGGCCGAAGTCGAACCTGCAGATGCTGGGCTGCATGAAGTTGGGCCCGGAGGGCCAGCGGCAGTTCCACGGCCCGATGATCTCGTTCTACGCCTCGGGCAAGGTCGAGGCGATCGGCCAGGCCGACGAGGGCTTCCGCACTGGGAAGTGGGTTTTCTTCGACGAGCAGGGCATCAAGGCCGGCGAGACCGAGTTCCTCAAGGGCGACTTCAACGGCCGCCGCGTCTTCTTCAACCCGGACGGCTCGCTGAAGAGCGAGGAGAACTGGGTGAAGGGCATGCGCCAGGGCCCGCAGAAGACCTTCCTGAACGGCGTGGCGACGATCACCGAGTACAAGGACGATCGCCCGGTCCAGAAGTAATCGGACCCCGAGCTTCGCTCTCGAAGGCGGCCGGCTTCCCCGCGGGAGGCCGGCCGTCGTCTTGTTCCGGGCTGCTTTTGGTTGTCGGGGCGTGGGGCGGCGGGGGAAATTCGGTGGCCGTGTCCAAGTCGCTCCCGCACCAGCCCGCCATGCCCGATCTCCCGATCCGCCCCGTGGCGGAGATGGGGCTCAAGGAACTGGAGCGCATCCGCCTCATCCTGCGCGGCGGCTCGGTGATCGAGTGGCGGCGGCTGCACTACACGACGTGGGACGAGGTCGACCGCTTCCTGCGGCTGTTGCAGATCGATCCTACCCGCCCCCACGACGAGGAGTGGGTGCGCACGGTGCTGGCCGACGCGGTCGAGTACCTGCGCAAGACGTTCGACTATCGGGTGGCCGAGGCGGTGGCGAACCCGAACATGATCCACGACCTGTTCCTGCTGGCCTCGGGGCAGATCGACAAGAAGTACCGGAAGATCGCCTGCATCGTGCTGAAGGTGATGCACGTCATCCAGCACATCGAGGCGCGCGACCTGCTGTTCCGGATCGCGGTGTCCGAGGCCGAGCTGTCGCAGATGGTCACGGACCGCGTGCTGAAGGTGATGGAAGAGGGCCGCGAGAAGGGCCTGCCGATCGTCGAGTTCTCGGACTCGATCAAGACGCGCGAGTCGACCATCACCAAGCTGATCGCCAAGCGCGACTCGACCGCCGCCGTCGTCTACGACCGCACGCGCTTCCGGGTGATCGTGAAGGAGCGGGACGACATCATCCCCACGCTCTACTTCCTCACCCAGCGGCTGTTGCCTTTCAACTTCATCGTCCCGTCCCAGACCGAGAACACCCTGATCCGCTTCAAGGATCTGGTGAAGCAGTTCCCCAACTTCAAGCGCTACGCGCGGCAGCTGCACCTCGATCTCGACTACGAGGAGCGGGAGATGGGCTCGCGGAACACCTTCTCGGGCGAGACGTACAAGATCCTCAACTTCGTCGCCGACGTCCCCATTCGCCTCGACGCCTTCCTGCCGCCGCCCGAAGACGACGACCGCCCGCGCAAAGGTCGCATCACGCTCGCCACCTGCGAGTTCCAGATCGCCGACGAGAAGACGGCCATCGAGAATGAGCGCGGCGAGAACAACCACGAGGCCTACAAGGCCCGGCAGCGCGCCGTCGTCTTGAAGCGCCTGTCGTCCGGCCTCGTGGTGCCCAGGAAGCGCGGCAAGCGCGGCGACGCTCCTTGAGTCCACCGTCAGGCCCGGGGGATGCGCGAGACGGGGATCGAACCCATACGGCCCACCGAAGGGCCCGCGGATTTTAAGTCCGCTGCGTCTGCCAGTTCCGCCACTCGCGCCAGTGACGATTGCGTTATAGACGCCCCCCGCCATGCTCGAAACCGTCACCAGGGGCTTCCGCGCCGCAAAGAATCGCCTGCTCGGCAAGGCCGAGCTCACGCCGGAGCTCATCGACGAATCCTTGCGCGACATCCGTGTGTCGCTGCTCGAGGCCGACGTCGCCTTCGACGTGGTGAAGAAGTTCGTCGCGCGCGTCCGGGAGAAGGCCACCGGCGAGACGGTGCAGACCAGCGTCACCGACAAGTCCGGCCGCAAGGTGAAGGTGTCGGCGGGCGACCACTTCGTGAAGATCTGCCACGACGAGCTCGAGGCGCTGATGGGCCCCGTGGACACGTCGCTCAAGCTGAAGCCGAAGGGGCAGGTCTCCGGCATCATGATGGTGGGCCTCCAGGGCTCCGGTAAGACGACCACCGTCGGCAAGCTGGCCTACAAGCTGAAAAAAGAAGGCCGGAACGTGTTGTTGGTGGCCGCCGACGTCTACCGCCCCGCCGCCGTCGACCAGCTGAAGGTGCTCGGCGAGAAGCTCGAGGTGCCCGTCTTCTCGGAGCCGGGCCTCCAGCCCCCGGAGCTCGCCGCGAAGGCCTACGAGAAGGCGCGCGCCGAGAAGCTGGACACCGTCATCATCGACACCGCTGGCCGCCTGGCGATCGACGAGCCCCTCATGGAGGAGCTCGAGGCGATCAAGGCGAACGTGAAGCCCGAGAACATCATCTTCGTCACCGACGCGATGATCGGTCAGGACGCGGTGAAGACCGCCGCCGAGTTCAACCGGCGCCTGGAGATCGACGGCTTCATCCTCACCAAGCTGGACGGTGACGCGCGCGGCGGCGCGGCGCTGTCGATCAAGGAAGTCACCGGCAAGCCGATCAAGTTCCTCGGCATGGGCGAGAGCCTCGACAAGCTCGAGGAGTTCCGCCCCGACGGGCTCGCCAGCCGGATCCTCGGCTTCGGCGACGTCGTCGGCCTGATGAAGGACTTCGAGCAGGTCGTCGATCAGGAGAAGGCGGAGGAGGACGCCAGGAAGCTCCTGTCGGGCCGCTTCAACATGAAGGACTTCATGGAGCAGATCCGCACGGTCCGGAAAATGGGCTCGCTGCGGGATCTGCTCGAGAAGATGCCTTTCCTCGGGGACATGACGGAGCAGCTGAACCCCGACGAGAAGGAGCTCGACAAGATCGACGCGATCTACAACTCGATGACCGAGCAGGAGCGTCTCGAGCCGCACCGGATGAACAAGTCCCGGGCCGAGCGCATCGCGAAGGGCTCGGGCAGAAAGCCCGAAGAGGTCCAGGAGCTGATGCAGAAGTTCGGCGCCATGCAGCAGGTGATGGGCGCCATCGGCCAGGACCCGGGCCTGCTCGGCCGGATCCCGTTCTTCAAGCAGCTCGGCCAGTTGAACCAGCTGAAGAACCTGAACCTCGGCGACCTCTTCGGGAAGGACCCGCTGATGGCGCAGGCGCTCGGCATGGGGGGCCCGGGCGGCAGGGGCATGCCGATGCAGGTGCCGGGCATGCCCGCGGGCTACACGCCGCCGATGAACCAGGCGCAGCTCGCGAAGGCGCGCATGCAGGGCTACGCGATGGGGCCGGCGAAGGGCGGCATGTCGGACGCCGAGCGCAAGGCCATCAAGGAGCGCCGGAAGAGGGAGAAGGCGAACAAGAAGAAGAGCCGCCGGAAGTAGTCACCGGCGGACCAGCGCGGCCAGCCGCTCGGCGTCACCGCGCCCCAGGGCGATCTCCAACACCGGCTCTCGCGCCAGGAGGCGCACGCGATCGCCGGGCACGACCTTAAGCCCGCTCTGCACGTCGTCGATGGGCACGAGCCACGCGCCAGCCTCCCGCAGGTGCCGCGCGATCGCCACCGCGGCCGCCCCGTCGAGCGCGCGCGCCACGCCCTCCACCGCCAGCTCCGGCCAGCGATGACGATCGGGGCAGACGAAGGCGCCGGCAGTGCAGAAGAAGACCCACGCGCCGGCCAGCTCGGTGCCGCCGAGGACCCAGGACGTCGGCCCGGCGTCATTCGCGCGCGCGACGTCCCGCAGCACGGCCACGGCGGTCCGGACCGGCACCTGGTCGCGGTATGGCAGCTCCAGCGCGTCGACGAAGGAACGGTCCGGGAGACCCTCGGGGCCGCCCGGCTCGAGCCGGACGCCCACCTCGAGCAGCCGGTGCGCCGGCACGAAGCGCTCCCCGACGATGAGCCCGGCCTTTGACAGGCGGCACGCGATCCGCGCCTCGCCTTCCCACGAGTAGCGGGGGACTTCAACGCGCTCGTAGAGCGGACGGACGTCGCAAGCAGCGAGGTGCAGCGCGTCGAGGAGATCGAAGAGCGCCCGTGGATCGTCCGGCGGCTCGTCCTCGCCTGTGAGCCGCGCCCAGGCCGCGCGGACGAAGTGGCGGCGAGCGCGGTCGAGGCGGTAGAGGACCGCGCCCTCCTCGGCGGGCAGCGGGGCACCCGGAAAGAGGTGGCGCAGCGCGGCCGCGGCGTGGCGGGTTCGCTCCTCCAGCGCCGCCAGCGCCTCGACGTCCTCGCGCGTCCAGCGAGCGGTCGGCCGCTGCGCGTGCGCCTCGTAGGCCTCCGGCGCCGCCTCGAGGTGCTCGAGCCGGCCCTCGAGGCGGATGCGCGTGGACGCGAGCGGATCGTTCCGAGGTGTCACAGCCCGCCGGTATCGTAGCTCGACGGCACCTCAACCTTGTACGAGAGGTCGACGCTCTTCTTCTCGCCGGGGCGCAGCGGCACCTTCCACCTCGCGACGCCGTCGTCTTTCCCCAGCGTGTAGCCCGCGGTCGTCTTCTCCGTCACCACGACGATGATGTCGTCCAACTCGGACACGGGGATCGACTCGGACAGCGCGACCTCCACGGGCGCCTTGCCATGGTTCGCCACCTCGAAGCGGTAGGCGTAGCTGAAGCGCCTCTTGTCGTTGAAGAGGCCCACGTCGCGCTTGAGCTCCTCCAGCGTCGTCCGCTTGAGGCGCACCGAGTCCTCGAGGCCGAAGGTGAGGGTGAAGGCCGCGCCCTGGGCGACGCGCTCGAGCTGGTAGCGGCCGACGAGGCCCGTGGCGCGGAAGGCGTCGACGCGGCCGGGCAACAGCGGCCACGGCGCCTGGTTGGTCAGCTCGGCCACGCGGAACGCCACGGGGTAGAGGCGGGGCATCGCCCGGAGCTCGAAGGACGCTTTCATGCGCGTCTTGCCCACGAAGAGCCGCACCGGGCTCCCGTCGCCGGGCACCTTCGCTTTCTCGGGCACCTCGAGCTGCACCGAGAGGCCCTGGCTCCGCACGGCCAGCGGCTGGTCGGCCTCGGCGCCGCCGGTGTCCTTCCCGGTCTGCGCGCGCTCAACGTACTCCTCGCGGCGGACCAGCACCTTCTTTTCGGGCGCCCGCTCGTGCGCCGTCACCTTCAGCTTCATCAGCTCGGGCGGCGTGGCGTTCTGCGACGGCACGGCAGTGGACAACACCAGATCGACCTGGCTCCAATCCTCGCCGGTGTCCTGGCTGAGGGTGGCCCAGGTGGAGAAGTCGACCGCGTGGGCGCTCTCGAGCGCGCGCGCGTCGTATACCGGCGTCCACGACGCGCCGCCTACCAGGTACACGAGCTCCAGCGTCGCGGATCCGCCCGCCGGGCACGACGCGAGGACCTCGACGGTCCACGCCTGCTTGCGCGCGGAGACCTGCACCTGCTCGAGCTTGAGGCGCACCTCCTCTTCGCGGCGGTCCACGTCCTTCAGCTTCGCGCCCAGTTCGGCCTGCGCCTTCGCCGACGACAGCCCGGCGGCCAGCGAGGCCTCGAAGGCCGCCTGCCAGCTCTTCGGATCGGCCCGCTCGACCATGTCGCGGGACACGAGCTGCGTGGCGAGGTCGCCGTAGCGCTGGCCGGCCGACTGCTGCGTCCGGGCGCGCAGGAGATCGTCGTTGAGGGCCTGCCGCTCGAGCTGCAGCGCCTCGAGCTGCCTGGTGAGCGCCTCGGCCTTCGGGCTGAACAGCTTCTCCTGCGTCACCAGCTCCGCGCGCAGCCCGTCGACGGTGCCGCCGGTCAACCGGGCGCGGAACGAGTCCTGCGCGGCGGCGGGCGGAATGCCTTCGAAGACGATCGGCACGCGGGCGCCGCACGCGACCTGTGTGGCGCGCGTCACCTGGGCGCGATCGGGGAAGACCACCACGCGGTCGGGCGCGGCGGTGGACGAAAGCACGGCGAGGATCAGCGTCGTCGTCACGGCCGCACCTCCTGCTGCGAGAGCTTCCAGCCCTTCGGCCGGCGCAGCTCGTACTTGAAGGAGAACGTCGCCTTCTCCTTGGGCTTCAGCGTCACCCGCCACTCGAGGCCGCCGGAGTTCGCGGTCTGCGTGGCGGTGGGCTTCGACTCGAGCAGCTTCGTGACGACCTCCTTCTGGTCGCTCACCGGCCACTGGTCGTAGATCCGCACCGCGATGGGAGCGGGGTAGGGGTTCGCCAGCTCGATGGAGACGGCGTACGTGCCCACCTCCTCCTTCGAGAAGACGCCCTCGGTGGCCTCGACGAGCTGCACGTTGCGCACGGGCCGAAGCGCGCGATCGATGCCCAGCGGCAACGTGAAGGCCTCGCCGGGGGACACCAGCTTGAGGCGCGCGGTGCCGGCGGGATCCGCGCCGACGTACAGCTGCGCCCTGCCGCCCGGCAGCACCTGCGTGGACGGGTTCTTCAGCTCGGCTACGAGGAAGGCGTCCTTCGTGAGCGCCGGGAACAGCTTGCGCTCCACCGTCACCGGCCACTGCGCGCTCCAGAGCGCGACGCGGCGGGCGCCCTTCCCGCTGGGGATCGTCTCGTTCTGCAGCGAGGTGAAGGCGAGATCGTACCCGCCGGCGAGCGTCACGGGCGAGTCGGCGTCGTAGCGGGGCGGTTGCCACGCCGGCGGCGGCGCGAGGCTGAAGGTGGAGACGGGCTGCATCGGCTTCGACTCCGAGAGGCGGACGCCTCGCGTGCTCTCCGCCGTCGCCACGACCGGCGCGGGCTCGTCCATCGCCTCGGCTTCCTCGGGCATTGGGGGCGCCATGGCCGGCGCGCCTGGGGCGTACCGCGGCGCCGGCTTCGGCGGAGGAGGCGGCGGCGGGGCGGCAGGGTAGTTCCGCCCGGGTCGGTCCTTCTTGCGGTAGTCCGCGTCGGGCCGCACCAGCTCGCCGTCCGCGTCGCCGCTGCTGAACTCCATCGTGCGGGTGCGGTCGCCGATGACGCCGCCCACCACGCCGCCCTCGCCCCCCAACACGCCGAGCTGCGCGAGCCGCGCGCGCACCAGATCCTCCTCGGTCCGGGCGCGCTGCACCGCGGGGAGGCGCGGCGGCGGCTGCAGCACGTCGTAGCGGGGCGTGGGCGTGGGGATGAAGCGGTCGGTGACGCCGATCTTCCACGTGTGCAGCTTCGGCACCTCGACCGCGGCGTTGGGGATGGCCGTGGAGAGGATGAGGCTCGCGTTGTTCCAGTCCTCGCCGGTCGCCTGCGACACCACGCCAGCCAGTGACAGGTTCACCTGGTTGGACTCGGGCGCGAGCTGGAGATCCCACGCGGGCGCCCACTGCGCGTTGCGCACGAGGTACGTCATGGTCAGCGTCGCGGCGCCGTTGCCGGCGAGCTGCGCGACCACCTTCCAGCCGGCGGTCGTCTCCGGGTTGCCCAGCTTCTCGGCCTTCTCGAGCAGCACCCGACGCTGCTCGTTCAGCTTCTTGAGGTGCTGCTCGTTGGCGCGGATTCGCGGCAGCACCTTGCCCAGCTGATCGCCGACGAACTGCGCACCCGCGGCCCACCCGGCGGCGTTCAGCTTCGGCGCGGGCTTGAGCGGATCGTTCGGGGGCATCGTAGGGCTGACCCGCTGCAGGTGGTCGCGCTGGGTCTGCAGCGCGGACTGTTCGAGCGACAGGCGAGTCAGTTCGAGGTCGAGTTGGTCGATCTCCGCGAGCAGCGCCTTCGCCTCCGCGGTGCGCAGCTTCTCGGGCTCGATGCGCTCGACGTCGACGCGGCGCACCTCGGCGCCGTGGGCCTCGACCTGGACGGTGGAGGGATCGATCGGATCGCGCAGCGGCGGGAACTCCACGCCGGCCCCGCCGGCGACGGACACCTTCGCGGTGCGCACGACGCGGGCCTGGTCGGTGAAGACGGTGACCTCGGTGACGGGCGCGTCGACGGCCGCCGCGAGCGCCAGGGCTCCCAGGAGGGAGATGGGCATGGGACCTCCAGTTCGGTGACGTGTTGAAACGTCGCACGCGGGGCACTCCGTTCCCTCCGCGAGCCGGATGCTACTCGCTGGGGCTCCCGGGGGGGCCGCTTTTGGGCTGCGCCGACAGCCACGCGCGCAAGGGTTCCGACTCGGCGGCCCTGACGCTCGGGTCTTCGAACAACGCCCGCGCCGCGTCCAGCTCGCCCCGGCCCACGAGCCATGCGGCCCTCGCGTGGGCGCGCTTCGCCGGGGTGTCGGCCCCGCGGGCGGGCAGCGGCTCGTGCGACAGGTGCCCGAGGGACTCGAGCAGCGTCTCCTGGTCCAGCGAGTCGTCGGCGTTCGCGCGCGGCGTGGAGTACTCGAGGCGCAGCGAGTCGTCGGTGGACGCGAGGGCCACGGGCGGCACGCCCTCCTTCGCGGCCTCCTCGGCGATGAGGGCGGCGACGCCGGCCTCGTCGAGCACCAGCTTCCCCGAGAGGGTGAGGAGGTCGCCCGCGGGGATGCCGGCGGTGGCGGGCGAGCCGCGGAGCGCCGCGGACAAGCCGGTCAGCGCCGCGTAGTCCAGGGTCAGCGGCACGTCGGACGCCAGCGCGATGCCCTGGCCGCCCGAGAAGAAGAGGGCCACGTGCGGCAGCTCCGCGCGGATCGACTGGAGGATGACGGCGAGGTCGCGCCGCGTCAGGTGGTGGAGCTGCACCCACTGCTGCAGCACGCCGCCCGGATTCAACCGCTGGCGCACCAGCGCGTTGAATTCGCGGTTGTACAGATCCGCCGCGCCCGCGAACCAGATCGACGAGAGCTCGATGGAGATGAGATCGTACGGCTGCGGGTGCAGCAGCAGGTGGTTCCGGCCGTCCGCGAGGTGGATCGTCACGCGCGGGTTGGAGAGGACGGCGTCGTTGACGTGGGCGAAGTGGGTGCGCGACGCGGAGATGACGTCCCGGGACAGCTCGGCGGCCTCGACCTGTGTGAAGGGCTGCGCCGCGAGCGTGCCCAGGCTGCAGCCGGTGCCCACGCCGATGAGGAGCGCGCGGCCCCACCGGCGCTGGAGCAGCATCGGCAGCTGCGTGAAGGCGCGCTGAGCCGCCACCTCGCCGGTGTCGTTGCCCTGGAACTTGCCGTTGGTGAGCAGCGTGGTGGTGCCGGTGGCGGGGTGCTTCACCACGCTGGTCAACCCGCCTTCCACGGACTCATGGGCCCAGAGCACCTCGGCTTCGCCGTAGCTGGTGGGGCGGAAGTAGACGTTCTCTCCGGACGCGAGGCGGGCGAGGTTCCACGGCGGCAGCACGAACGCGAGGGCCACGGCGGCGACCGGCGCGAGGCGCCAGCGGCCCTCGAGCGCCAGCACCGCCGCCAGCCCGCTCCCGGCGATGAGCACCAGCAGCCCGCCGCGGCTGCCGAGCCGGGGCAGCAGCACGAAGCCCGTCAGCAGCGCGCCCGTCACCGCGCCCACGGTGTTGGCGGCCGACAGCCCGCCGATGGAGCGGCCCACCGCGGCCTCGCGCGCCGCGAGCCGCAGCGCCAGCGGGTACACCGCGCCCAGCAGCGCCGAGGGGATCAGCAGCAGCTCCACGCACGCCAGCGCGCGCACGGCCTCCTGCCCCGCGAAGCTGCGCACCGCGCGTCCGGCGATGACGAAGAGCGACGGCACGCGATCCCACAGGGGCAGGGTGATGGTCAGCGCGGCCGCGATCGCCAGCTGCACGAGGCCGAAGAGGCGCCAGCCGACCTCCGCCTCGGCGCGCCGCGCGAGCCACGCCGAGCCCAGCGTCAGCCCGAGCAGGAAGACCGCCAGCATGAGGCCGAAGGCGTACGCGGAGGTGCCGATGACGACGGCGAGCAGCTGGAACCACGTCACCTCGGCGAGGAACGTGGCGAAGCCGGACCAGGCCGAGGCGCCGAGCAGCGTCCAGCGGGCGCGGCCCGACTCGAGGCTCGCCGGCGCGGGCTCGGCGGGCCCCAGGCGCCGCGCGAGGGAGAGCGCCAGCGCGGCCGCCGCGACGTTGAGCGCCGCGCCGAGCCACATCGCGCGGGACAGCCCCAACGCGGGCAGCAGGGCGTACGAGGCCAGCGCCGCGCCGGACGCCGCGCCGAGGATGTTGGCGGTATACAGCCGCGCCACCTCGCGATCGGCGCCCAGCCCGGCGCCGGCCAGCGCGCGCGCCACGGCGGGCAGGGTGCCGCCCATCAGCACCGTGGGGACGAGCGACACGCCGAAGGCCAGTCCCAGGCGGCCGAGCAGCACGGCGGGCGCGTCGGACGGCAGGTCCTGCGCGAGGCGCGAGAAGGCGGCGACGGTGGCGGGCACCAGCGCCGGCGTCAGCAGCGCCCACGCCGCGATGCCCAGCTCGAGGCCCGCGTACAGGCGCAGCGGGGAGCGGCTGCGATCGGCCGCGCGCCCGAAGGCGACCGCGCCCAGCGCGAGCCCTGCCATCCACGCGGCCAGCACGGTGGACGTGGCGAAGGCCGACACGCCGAAGGCGCGCGTGATCGAGCGCTGCAGCGCCACCTCGAAGACGAGCGCCGCCGCGCCCGACACCACGAACATCGCCAGCACGGCCCGCCGCATGCGGCCGGCAGTGTACGCCAGAGCCCGGCCCCGCCGCGGGAAACGCGAGCCCTGCGCGAACCTCGCGCAGGTCGGCTACGGTGCGCGTGGTGCGGTGGGCGCGCGCGATTCGGCCGTTGGAGTGGGCGCTGATCGCCTTCGGGCTGTTCGTCCTGGTGCGGGTCGGTCCGCGCGTCTTCCTCGAGTGGCGCGAGCTGGCAGGGCTGCGCACCGTGACGGTCTTCTTCGCGCTCGCGCTGGTGGGCTTCATCGACCTCGCGCGGCGCCTGCGTGCGACGCCGTGGCCTGCCGGCGCGACGGGGCCGCGGCGGTTCCAGGCCGTCCTCTTCCCGGTGGCGCTGGTGCCCCTGGGGGGCGCGGCGTTCGCGGCGCTCGTCAACCCGACGCTGCGCGACGGCGTGGCGTCGGCGCGGGCGGCGCAGGCGATCCCCATGCTGGCGACGGTGCTCCTGCGCGTGGTGGGCTTTGGGCTTCCGACGCTGGCGCTGTGGGCGTCGCTGTCGCTGCACCTGAAGAGGAACGGCGCGCTCGACGTCCGGCTCTACGCGAGGGACACCGCGCGTGGCCTGGGGAGCCTCTTGCGCGAGTGGGCGCCGCTGGCGCTGGTGCTGTCCGCCTACGCGTGGATGGACGCGGTGGTGCAGGGGCGCCTCGCGCCCGAGCAGGACGCGCTGATGGCGGCGATCGACCGCGCGATGTTCGGCGGCGTCGATCCGCTCGAGCTGCTGCAGCGGCTCATCTCCACCCCGCTCTCCGAGTGGCTCGCGTTCGCGTATTCCTTCTACGCCGTGCTGTACCCGCTCGTGCTGGGGGCGATCTTCATGTTCGGAGGAAAGCTGGCGCTGCGCGAGTCGGCCTTCGCGCTCGGGGTGGCGCTGCTCATCGGCTACGTCTCGTACTCGCTGGTGCCGGTGAAGGGTCCGCTGCTCACGCGCACCTTCGACGTCTCGCTGGACTACTACCTCATCGGCCCGGTGAAGGAGGCGATGATGGACGCGACGCGCATCACCTGGGACTGCTTCCCCAGCATGCACACGTGCTGCACGGTGCTGATGGGCTGGCTCGCGTGGCGGCACGTGCGGCGGCTCTTCTGGGCGATCCTCCCCATCGTGGTGTCCATGCCGTTCGCCTGCGTCTACCTGCGCTACCACTACGTGGTGGATGTGCTGGCCGGACTCGCGCTCGCGGGGGTGATGAGCGCGCTGACGTCGCGCTTCCGCAGGACGATCGCCGGCGAGGAGGCGCCCGCCGCATGACGCCGCTCTCGGACGCGGAGGTCGAAGCGCTGGGCGCCCGCGGCTACTTCGTGCGCGACGGTTTCCTCGGCGCAGGGCTGGCGGCGGCGACGCGCGCGAAGGCGGTCGAGTGGGGCGAGGCCGGCGTGCTCAAGCCCGCGGGCATCCGGCGGGGCGGCGCGCACCGCCTGGACGCGGCGATCCGCGGCGATCGCATCACCTGGATCTCCGAAGGGGACGTGCGAGGCCCACTGGGAGACGTCTGGGGCCGCTTCGACGCGCTCATGGACGCCGTCAACCAGGCGGCGTGGATGGGGCTGCGCCGCTTCGACCTGCAGCTCGCCCACTACGCGCCGGGCGCCCACTACGACCGGCACCGCGACGCCTTCCCGGGCGACGACAACCGGCGGGTGACGGCGATCGTCTATTTGAACCCGGACTGGCGGCCCGAGCACGGCGGCCGGCTTCGCCTCTTCGCGCCCGAGCCGATCGACGTCGATCCGGTGGCCGATCGGCTGGTCGTCTTCCTGTCCGAGCGGCTCGAGCACGAGGTGCTCGTGAGCCACGCCGATCGCTACGCCGCGACGGCGTGGTTCTACTCGCGCGCCGCGTAGTCCGAGAACGTGGTCACCACCGCGAAGCGCTTCTTCACGAAGAGCAGCCCGCCGGCGCCGCGCGTCGACAGCTTCGACAGCGCGCGCCCCGCCGGCGTCTGCGCGTCGAACTCGAGCTCGAGGTACAGGTGGTCGACGAAGCGCGGGTTCTTCGACGGCCGCATCGACATGCGCACCACGTCGCCCGTCTCGGGATCGATCGCCGCGTCGCCGATCATCACCTTGTCGCTCTTCTCGCCGGCGGGTTGGAAGGCGATGCGCACCAGGCCCGGCGCCTTGTCCGACGGCGGCAGCAGCGCGAACGCGTACTTCGCGCGCTCGTCGGGGTGGAACGGGGACGCCTGGACCTTGCCGTTGCCGTCCCCGTTCTTCTCCTGGGCCTCGTCGAGGTCCTTCCGCGTCTTCTCGGAAATGTCCTTCCCGTCCTCCGTGGCGGAGCGCAGCTCGCGGGTCACCTTGCCGTCCTTGCGGCTCACCTTGAAGACGAGCTCGGTGTGCTTCTCGGACCTGCCGTCGGAGTCCAGCTCGTCCGAGGCGACCTTGAGCGTCAGGGAGGCGTTCCGCGTGAAGGCCTCGATCGCCTTCGTCCGCTCGGCGACGCGGTCGAGCAGCCGGGCGTCAGGCGCGGCGGCCAGGACGAGCACGAGGAGCGAGGTCATCGGCCGGAAGGTGGGGCAGCCGGCGGGCCCTCGTCAATCCGGGAAGCGCAGGACGCGCATCGGCTCGCTGGCGCAGCCCGTCTCGCCGAGGGGCTGCACCGTCGGCGGCGCCCAGCAGGTGTGGAGGATCAGGTCCTCGGCGTTCAGCACGCCGAGGGGCGCCCTGTCCTCGTAGAGCAACGCGACGTGCCGCGTGTTGGGGAAGTGGATCACGTCGCCCGCGCGGATCCTCGCGCCCGCCGCGAGTGGCTTCGCTTGCTGGTCGATGCCGTACGACGAGGTGTACTCGGCCTTCTTGCCGCTGCGGCGCCGGCCGTAGATGACGAGGTCCGCGCAGTCGGAGCCGATGAGGAGATCGCTCTGGTTCCGCCCGTCCGGCCCGGCGCTGCCGAAGATGTACGGCGTGTTGAGCAGTTCGCTCGCGTAGCCGATCAGCGACTCGTCGCGGCGCACCACCACGCGGAAGACGTCCTTCGTCAGGCCGCCCCACCTGGTGGACTCGAGGCCGGGCGTCTCCACGGTGCGGCCGTCGGCCAACGTCACGCGCACCTTGAACGCCATCGTCCCCACGCCCTCTAGCGCGGCCACGGCGGGCAATACCGACGGCGTCACGTCGCCCGGGCACTCGAGGCGATCGTCGCACGCGGGCACCGGCGTCTCGCGGTAGGTGACGGGCTCGAAATGGAAGGACGGGGTGGTGTTGTCGATCGCGCCCACGGTGGGTTCGACCTTGAACCAGCGCACCTCCTTCGCCGGGCCGCCCTTCACCACCGCGTGCAGCGTCACCGCCTGTCCGCGCCGGGCGTAGGCCCACCCGGGGGCGGGCTTCTGGCCGTCGATGGAGGCGCGCAGCTCCACGCCGGGCGCGGCGGACAGCACCAGGGCCACGAGGAAGGCGGTCGTCACCAGATGCCCGAACGCGTGGGCCCCCGACCTCGTTCCAGCGCAGTTTGAGTTCGTGCGGCGGCTCGCGTACACGCCCCGCCATGGCGTCCTGGAAGCTGCTGCTCGCGGATCCGAAGGGGAGGGTGGTGGAGCACCCGTACCTCCTCGCCACCCTGCGCAGCGACGAGTCCATTCTCCCCGCGCACGGCCGGCCGATTCCGCTGCCGGAGGGCGCGAAGCTGGTGCACCTGCCGGGGCGCCTGCCTGTGGGCGTCGATCCGGAGACGGGCGAGCTGGTGCTGGTGAAGCAGCTGGAGCTCGACGGCAGGCGCGTCACCCCGCACGCCGTCGGCGCGGTGATGCCGCCCGGCTTCACGCGCACGTACCTGCCCGGCGAGGTGAAGGCCGGCGGCCCGGTGCTGCCGCAGTGGGCCTACACCGCCGCCGCGTGGGGGCCGAGCGGGCCCGTCGTGTGGGCGCTGCACACCGATCGCCGCAAGCACTGGACGCCCGCGCGCTTCTCGACGCCCGAGGTGAAGGGCCTGGTGAAGGCGCACCTCCACCGCTTTCCGGGCAACCGCGTGCTGGAGCAGCTCAAGACGTGCGCCCTGGTGTACCGCTGCTTCACCAGCCAGAACGTCTTCTACGTGCGGGACGAGGGCGCGCTGCCCGTGTCCACCATGTGCAACGCGCAGTGCGTGGGCTGCATCAGCGACCAGCCCGAGGACGGGCCGCCGGCGTCCCACGCGCGCCAGAAGGACGGGCCCAGCGCGCAGGAGATCGCCGACGTGGCCGTCTGGCACCTCGAGCACGCGCCGGGCCGCACCATGGTGTCCTTCGGGCAGGGATGCGAAGGGGAGCCGCTCACCCGCTGGAAGGTGATCGCCGAGTCGATCCGCCTCATCCGCGCGCGCACGCGGAAGGGCAGCATCAACATCAACACCAACGCCTCGCTGACCAAGGGCCTCGCGGCGCTCTACGACGCGGGCCTCGACGCGATCCGCGTGTCGCTCAACTCGGCGGTGAAGGAACTCTACGAGGCGTATTACCAGCCGGACAAGTACGGCTGGGAGGACGTCGAGGCGTCGATCGCCCTGTCACGCGATCGCGGCGCGTACCTGGCGCTCAACCTGCTGCTCTTCCCGGGCGTCAGCGATCGCCGCGGCGAGGTGGACGCGCTCAAGCGCCTGGTGAAGAAGTACCGCGTCGATCAGATCCAGACGCGGCCGCTGGCCATCGATCCGCTGCAGTACGTCGAGGTGGCCCGCGGCAAGGGCGCCGGCGGGGAGGCGATCGGCGTCGCCAGGATGCTGGCGGAGCTCAAGCGCGCGGCGCCGTGGCTCGTCATCGGGAACTTCGCGCGCGGCCTCGGCGAGCGCCGCGTCGCCTGAGAAGGCGCTGAAAAATAAACGGGACTCCGGCCAAAGGGGGAAAGCCGGAGTCCCGCTCGAGGTCAGCCCCATGCCGACCTCCTCACCTGGTTGTCGAGAGGCCTACAGCCCCACGCCCACGGGCGCGGTCACCTCTTCAGCGAACGTGTCGGACAGGCGCGCATGCACCTGCGCCGTCAAAGTCGGTTGGGTGGGCACGTCCTCGACGGGCCGACCGGCCTTGCGATCGGCCTGGAAGCGGCTGGCGCTGGCCAGCGCGGCCTGCGTCTCGGGGCCTGCGATGCCGGTGACCGGCAGGCCCACCGACGCCTGGAAACGCCGGACGCCCGCCTCGGTCCGCGGCCCGTAGACGCCCGGGCCCGTCGCCACGTCGGCGGGGGTCAGCGCGCCCGCCTTGACGAGGCGATCCTGCAGCGCGCGCACGGCCGGACCCGTCGAGCCCCGGTGCAGCGTCGCCACCGTCGGCCGCCTGGGGGCCTCGAAGCCATCCAAAGCCGCCGGACGCGGCGCGGCCCGCTCGGGCATGGCCGTCCTCTGCACCGACGGGGTGCCGAGGCGGGGTGAGAGGCGGACAGCCGTCATGCCACATCCTCGTTTCCAAGGATCGGGCCAGCGCAGGGCACAGGCCAACTCATTGGAATTCCAAGAAACAAAATGTATGGAATTTTGACTGCCGGCGCGTGGGTGCACCACGAGCTGAGCAAATCAGGAGGAGTTTCAATTGGTTGGCGTGAGTGTTCGAAGGCAGGACACTGGCCTTCACGCCTGCGCTCCTCGCGGGAGCTACTGCTGGAGCAACTCGAGGATCTCTTTCGCGATCAGCGAGTCCTTGCGGATGTAGCCGTCCGCGCCCGCGCGCTCGACGATCTTCTGGAGTTCGCCTTCCGCTTCGGCGGAGCACAGCAGCACCTGGATGCCCGCGAACAGCGAGTTGCCCTTGATGAAGCGGCAGAACTCCTCGCCGTTGACGCCGGGCATGCGCACGTCGAGCAGCACGAGGTCTGGGCGGGTCTTCTTCTTCAAGATGATCCTGGTGGCCGCGTCGGCGCTGTTGGCGGTCATCACCTCGTGACCCTGCGCGGCGAGCTCGACCTGGAGCAGGCGCGCGGTGGCCTCGCTGTCGTCCACCACCAGCACGCGGCGCTTCCCCTTGCCGCCTTCGACGGCTCCGGCGCCCAGCGCAGCCTGGATCGCGGCGACCGCGGCCTCGAGGCCGCTCGACTTGGCGATGTAGCCGTCGGCGCCCGCGTTCTTCGCTTTGGCGGCGAGCTCTTCCTCGCTGATGTCCGAGTAGAGGAGCAGCTTGGCCGTCAGCTTGCGCTGGACGCGGAGGAACTCGACGACGTCGTCGCCGTACATCTCCGGCATGTTCACGTCGACCAGCACGACCTCGAACTTTCCGTCCGCGAGCTTCGCGTCGAGGCTGGCGAGGTCAGACGCGGAGTCGGATGCGATCCCCGCCTGCGCGAGGGCCGAGGTGATGAGCTGGACGGTCATCGGGCTGTCGTCGATGACGAGGACGCGCGCGGCCATGGGGAGCGCTTCTAGCAGAAGACTCACCCGTGGGCTCGAAACCGACACGCGGGGAAGCGCGTCTTTCTTGACCGTCCCGGGCGCGGGTTTCGATACTTTCGCCTCCCTTGGAACAGAGTCCTCTCCAGCGCGCGCTCGCGGGCGCCCCCGAGCGTTCGGTCGAACGGACCGTTCAGCCCGACGAGGAGTTCTTCGTCTTCCGCGTGGGCGAGCTGAACGTCGGCGTGCGCTCGGATCTGGTGCGAGAGGTGACGCGCATGGGTCCGCTGACGCCGCTCCCGCGGGCGCCGTCCTTTCTCCTGGGCGTGGTGGGCCACCGCGGCGAGGTGGTGCCGCTGGTCGACCTCTTGCGTTTCCTCGGGCAGGGCGAGTCGAAGGTGGCGACGCGCAGCCGGCTCTTCATCAGCGAGCAGGGCGACTTCGTGGTCGGCTTCCTCGCGGACCAGGTGATCGGCCTGCGCCGCATCTTCGTGGCCGACAAGCTGCCGGCGCCGGCCGGCATGGGCGCCACGGCGGAGTTCCTCGAGGGCGTGGTGCAGTCGCGGGAGTTCGGTACGTTGAGCCTCCTGAACCTCCAGCGCGTGGTGCACACCGCGCGGCAGAAGGCGGTGGCCCGGTGAGCGACGAGGCCGTCGACGTGGTGCTCTTCGAGATCGCCGGCGTGCGGTTCGGCGCCGACCTCGCGCAGGTGCGCCGGGTCGACCTCGACGAGCCGACCGAGAGCGTCGGCTACCCGCTCGGCCGCCCGCGCGACGGGCGCCGCGCGCTGGTGTTCCAGCCCGAGGACGGCCCGGAGTGCCGCCTCGCGATCGACGCCGTGCTGGGCGTCCGGAAGATCCCCGTGACCGAGCTGCGGCGCCTGCCGCGGGCGGTCGCCGCGCCGCCGATGTCGCTCGGCGCGTGGCTCGACGGCGACGACGCGGTGCTGCTCGTCGACCTCTTCGCGATGAATCCTTTCACCCGGAAGTCGGGAGCGCAGGAAGACCATGGCCACTGAGAACGCGGACGCAGCGGGCAAGAAGAAGAAGCCGGCGGCGAAGGACGGAAACGGGAACGGCGCAGGCCTCGCGGGGTTGATCGCGGGCCTCGAGCGCGCGGCGGCGGGCGACTTCAGCGTGAAGCTGGACGCGAACGGTTACGCCGGCGAGGTGAAGGACCTGGTGCGCGCGATGAACAAGGTGCTCGCGCGCGCCGCCGCCGAACAGCAGCAGTCCACCGCCCGCGGCGACGAGCTGCGCCACCTCCTCGAGACGGCCCAGGCGGCGCTGTCGGCGCTGGTGACGCGGGGCGACCTGACCAGCTTCGCGTGGTCGCCGATCGACGACCCGGTGCTCGACCCGCTGCTCGACGGCTTCTCGAAGGTGATCGAGACGCTGCGCACCTTCGTGCGGGAGATCAACGAGGCGGCGCTGCGCTTGTCGTCGTCGGCCAACGAGGTGCTGGCCGCCTCCACGCAGCACGAGTCGTCGTCCACCGATCAGGCCGCCGCGATCCACGAGACGACCGCGACGATGGAGGAGCTCAAGCACGCGTCGGCGCAGATCGCCGAGAACGCGGGCGCGGTGGCACGCGTGGCCGAGGAGACCTTGAACTCCGCGCGCTCGGGCCGCGGGGCGATCGGCGAGTTCATTCAGGCGATGCAGCAGATTCGCGCCGACGGGCTCGCGGTGTCCGAGTCCATCACGAAGCTGCTCCGCCGCGTCGAGCGCATCGGCACGGTGGTCGAGGTGATCGACGAGATCGCCGACCGCTCGGATCTGCTGGCGCTGAACGCCGCGCTCGAAGGCAGCCGCGCGGGCGAGGCGGGCAAGGGCTTCTCCATCGTCGCCGCCGAGATGCGGCGGCTCGCGGAGAACGTCCTGGACTCGACCAAGGAGATCAAGAACCTGATCACCGAGATCCGTGAGGCCACCGCCGCCGCCGCGACGGCCGCCGACGCCTCGCGCGCCGCGACCGAGTCCGGCGAGCGGCTGGGCAGCGTGGCCGCGAGCGCGGTCGAAGGCATCCTCGCGGGCGTACAGGAAACCAGCGACGCCGCGCGCGTGATCAACCTCGCCACGCAGCAGCAGCGCACGGCGACCGAGCAGGTCGTGGCGTCGATGGCGGAGATCGAGGACGTCACGCGCCAGACGACGCAGGCCAGCAAGCAGGCCACCAGCGCCGCCGCCGAGCTCACGCAGCTCGCCGGCCGCCTGTCCGAGCTGATCAAGCGATTCAAGGCCGACTGACGCGGAAGTGGATACCGAGGCGCTCAAGAAGTCCCTCCTCTCGAAGTTCGTGGAGGTGACGCAGGACCGGCTCCAGGCCATCCAGCTGGGCATTCTCGAGCTCGAGAAGCCGGGCTCGGACAAGGCCGCGGAGGAGGTCGCGCGCGATCTGCACACGATGAAGGGCGAGGCGCGCATGCTGGGGCTGGCGGCGATCGGCCAGCTGGCGCACGCCGCCGAGGACCTGCTGAAGGCGCAGCGCGACGGGAAGGTGGACGTCCGGGCGGCGACCGATCACCTGCTGCACGCCTGCGACGCGATCGCCGATCTCCTCGACGATCTCGACGCGGCGAAGGACGGCAACGACGCTTCGCTGGAGATGGCGCAGCGCCTCTCGCAGGCATCGGGCGTGGCCCTGCCGCCCCTGCGCCCCGGGGCCGCGAAGCACGCCGGCGGCGCCACGCCTCGGCGCAAGCCGCCGCTTTCGCCTGCCGGGCCGGGCGCGTCCGCGCCTCCGGTGCCCGCGCCCGTCACCAGCGCGCCCTCGGGCCCGCGCCCGTCGGCGCCCAGCGCCCCCGAGCCCGAGCGCGCCGACCGCGGCGTGCAGGTGGACCGCAGCATCCGCGTCAACGTCGAGACGCTGGACGCGCTGGGCCTGTTGGCCGGCGACCTGCTCGTCGAGAGCGCCCGCGCCCAGCTGCGCGGCGAAGATCTCCAGGGCCTCTTCGAGCGCTTCTCGCGCCTCGGCGACGGCCTGCTGCGGCTGGCCGACGCGAGCCACCTCGATCCCGAGAACCGGCGGCTGCTCAACCGCGCCGAGAGCGATCTCCACCTGCTGCGTGACGACGCCTTCCGCTTCGTGCGCGGCCACTCGGACGGCCTCAACACGCTGCACAACAACCTCACGCAGCTGGCGGACCACGTCGCCGAGGCTCGCCTGGTTCCGCTGTCCAGCGTCTTCGAGGCGTTCCCCCGCGCGGTGCGCGAGCTGGCGAACGCGCAGGGCAAGCGGATCGAGCTGATCGTCGAGAACACCAACGCCGGCGTCGACCGCAGCATGGTGTCGGACGTACGCGACGCGCTGGTGCACCTGATCCGCAACGCCGTCGATCACGGCATCGAGTCGCCTGAGGCGCGCTCGACGCTGGGGAAGAGCGAGCAGGGGCACATTCACCTCCGGGCGCGGTCCGACGGCGATCTCCTCGCGGTGCAGGTGGAGGACGACGGGCGCGGCATCGACCCCGAGCGGCTCAAGCAGGTCGCCGTAGAGCGCCGCGTGTTGACCGAGGCACAGGCGGCCGCGCTCAGCGAGCGCGAGGCGATGGAGCTCATCTTCAAGGCCGGCTTCTCCACCAAGGAAGAGGTGAGCGAGGTGTCGGGCCGCGGCGTCGGCATGGACGTCGTGCGGAAGAAGGTAGAAGCGCTGGGCGGCTCGGTGGCGGTGACGAGCCGCATCGGCCGGAGCACCACCATCTCGCTGCGGCTGCCGCAGTCGCTGGCGCTGATGCGCGTGCTGCTCGTGCGCCTGGGCGACGACGTCTACGGCATGCCGGCGGCCGACGTGGAGGCGGTGGCGCGCTTCCGCCCCGAGGATCGCCTCGAGGTGATGGGCACGCTGGCGGTGATGCACCGCGGCCGCCCCGTCACGATGGCGGCGCTGGGCCCGCTGCTCGGCCTCAACGGCGGCCCGCGCTTCGATCGCCCGCCCTGTGTCGTGGTGCGCCACGGCGAGGACCGCGCCGCGTTGGTGGTGGACGGCTTCGTCGACGAGCGCGAGGTGGCGGTGAAGCCGGTGGGCGGCGACTTTCTCAAGGGCGCGCCCTTCGTGGCGGGCTCGGCGGCGCTCGAGGACGGGCGCATGGCGGTGCTGCTGCACGTCCCCGACATCATGGCCGAGGTGCGCAAGATGTCGCGGCCCGTCACCGAGGCGCAGGCCACCAAACGCCTCCGCGTGCTCCTGGTCGACGACTCGCCGATCGCCCGCGCCACCGAGAGCGCCCTGGTGCGCGCGCTGGGCCACACCGTCGAGGAGGCCAACGACGGCGAGGACGGCTGGGCGCACCTGCAGGGCGCCACGTACGATCTCATCCTCACCGACATACAGATGCCGCGGCTCGACGGCTTCGCGCTGACCCGGCGCATCAAGCAGACGCCCGAGCTGGCGCGGATCCCCGTGGTGATCCTCTCTTCGCTGGCGTCGCCCGAGGACAAGCGACGCGGCCTCGACGCCGGCGCGGACGCCTACCTGATCAAGGGAGAGCTGGGCGTCGAGAGCCTGGCGCTGACCATCGACCGTCTCACATGAGCCTTCAGGTGCTGCTGTCGGAGGTGACGGGGGCGCTGTCGACGCGCCTGCCGGAGCTCTTCGACGCGCAGTTGGTGAGCGCGGGGCCCGCGGTGCGCCCGCAGCAGCTGCTCGAGACGGTGCGCAAGCTCGAGCCCGACTTGGTGCTGGTGGAGCTCGCCGGGCCGCCCGCCGACGTACAGAAGGCGATCGAGCAGGTGATGGCCGAGGCGCCGGTGCCCGTGCTGCTGGTGGTGCACAGCGCGGCGCAGCGGCAGACCGCGTTCTCGATGCTCGGGGTGGGCGCGCTGGACGTGATGCAACTGCCGCAGCGGCTCGACGCAGCGGCGCTGTCCGCCCTGCGCAAGCAGATCGTGCTCCTCGCGCAGGTGACGGTGGTGAAGCACCCACGCGGCCGGCGCCGGCGCACCTCGACGCGGCTGCCGGCGCTGAGGCCGGCGTACCCCGTGGTGGCGGTGGCGGCGTCGCTCGGTGGGCCGCGCGCGCTCGCGGAGTTGCTGGCCGCGGTGCCGCAGGGCTTCGGCGCGCCCATCGTGGTGTGCCAACACATCACCCCCGGGTTCAGCGACGACCTCGCGAGGTGGCTCGCCGCGGAGACGGGGCTGCGCGTGCACGAGGGGGCCGACGGCCAGCCGCTGGTGAAGGGCGAGGTGTTCATCGCGCCGGCGCACCTGCACATGCACGTCACGCCGGGCGGCGCGCTGAAGCTGGACGACGGGCCCGCGGTAGGCGGCTTCAAGCCCGCCTGCGACGTGCTGCTCAGGAGCGTGGGCCAGGCCTTCGGCCCGCGCGCCATCGGCGTGGTGCTGACGGGCATGGGCAGGGACGGCGCGAAGGGGCTCAAGGAGATCCGCGCGCGCGGCGGCCACACGGTCGCCCAGGACGAGGCGAGCTGCGTGGTGTTCGGCATGCCGAAGGAAGCGATCGCCGCCGGCGGCGTGGAGAAGGTGTTGCCGCTGGCGCAGATCGCCCCGCAGCTGGTGAGGTGGGTCGGGTGAGCGGCGAGCCCCTCAACATCGAGCGCCCGGCGCTGGAGGCGCTGGCCGCGCTGCTGCTCGAGCGCGCGGGGCTCAAGATCACCCCCGACGGCTACTACGGGTTGCGGCTGGCGCTGCAGGCGCGCATGCCGGCGCTCGGGCTGTCCGACGCGACCGACTACGTGCGGCGCCTCAAGCAGCTGGCCGGCGAGGCGGAGCTGCGCGCGCTGTTGCCGCTCGTCACGGTCGGCAAGACGGAGTTCTTCCGCGACTCGCGGCAGTTCGAGGCCTTCCAGAAGCAGGTCTTCCCGAGGGTGCTGGAGGCGGGGCTCGCCGAGGGCCGGAAGGTGAGGCTGTGGTCTGCCGGCTGCGCGACGGGCGAGGAACCGTACAGCCTCGCGATGGTCGCGGTGGAGAAGGGCGCCACCGAGGAGACCGTGGACATCTGGGCGACGGACCTCAACCCGGTGGCCGCGGAGACGGCGTCGCAGGGCGTGTACCCGGCGCGGCGCCTGGTCGGCGTGTCCGAGGAGCGGGTCCAGCGCTTCTTCTTCGAGGCACACGGTCGCTATGAGGTGGTGCCGCTGGTGCGGAAGCTGGTGCGCTTCGAGCCGCACAACCTCGCGGCGCCGGTGTGGCCCCAGGTGCACGCCGGCTCGCTGGACGTGATCTTCTGCCGCAACGTCATCATCTACTTCGACCAGCCGACCATCGTCGGGGTGATGGAGCGCTTCTACGAGGCGCTGCGACCCGGCGGCTGGCTCTTCCTCGGCTACTCGGAGAGCCTCTTCAAGATCAGCACCCGCTTCGAGATGGTCGAGGTCGGCGGCACCTTCGCCTACCAACGGCCGACTCGCGAAGGCCGGGTGCGTCCGGGTGGCTTCCTCGTGCGCACGCTCGCGCCGCCGGACGCGCATCGCTCCCCGACGGACGTGGAGACGGTGCTGCGCGAGCTCCGCCGGGAACAGGAGCGGGCGAGGGCCACCGCGCCGCCGCCGAGGCCGCCGGCGCCGCCGCCGCGCCCGTCCGCGCCGCCGCCGCGCCCGCCCGTGCCCACCTCGACGGACGCGGGCGTGGAGCGGCACCTGACGCCGGTGGAGCGGCTCGCCGCGGTGATTGCCTCCATCGAGTCGGGGGACTTCCCGCGCGCGCTGCGCATGGCGCGCCGCCTCACCGACGACGAGCCGGACGATCTCGCCGCGCGGCTGACGCTGGGGAACGTGCAGGCGCTGATGGGGAACGTCGACGAGGCGCGCGAGGCGTACAACGCGGCGCTGGCGCGCGAGCCCTTGTGTGTCGAGGCGCGGCTGTACCTGGCGCTCGCGGCGATGCAGGCGAAGCAGCTCGACGAGGCGCGCGCCGAGCTGACCCGCGCGCTTTTCCTCGAGCCCACGCTGGCCATCGGGTACTACCTGCTGGGGCAGGTGCACGAGCGCCGCAACGAGCCCGAGGCCGCCCGCCGCGCCTACCGGAACGCCGTGCAGCAGCGCCGCGCGCCGCACCACGATCTCATCGGCCACTTCCCGGACCTGCCGCGATCGAACGAGGCGATCGCCCAGGCGGCGCAGTACCGGCTGGCGGCCCTGTCCGAAACGTAGCGAGCGCCCCCGGAGAGGCGGGTGGTTGCGCGGGCGGTCCGTTCGTGGTTTATGCCGTCGGCCCGCCACTCCTCCGGGAACTTCTTCCTGGGGCAAGGCGGCCTGAAAGGTCGAAGCCACCATGAAGCCGGACATCCACCCCGAGTACCCGCCCGCCCGCATCATCTGCGCGTGCGGCAACACGATCGAGACCCGCAGCACGCGGGGCTCGTTCCACGTCGAGATCTGCTCGAACTGCCACCCGTTCTTCACCGGCAAGTACAAGCTCGTCGACACCCAGGGCCGCATCGACCGCTTCAAGAAGAAGTACGAGGCGAAGAAGGGTGGCGCGGCGAAGAGCTGAGGCGGCGCGGTGGTGGACGGACGGCGCTCGTGGGGACCGCCCCGCGGGCGCCTCGTCGTTTCCAATCGGCGTCAGGCTCTGAAGTGCGTGTCCAGCGTTTCGAGCATGGGCCCGGCGTCCTTCCGGAGCAGCTCGTAGTGGCGCTGCGTGAGGTTGAGCGCCTGCAGCGCGCGCTCCGTGTCGAAGGGATCGCCCGTCGCGGGCCCCACGCACTCCCCCAGCGGATCGTCCTCCTCGGTGACGGGTGACACGTGCCAGCCGTGGTCGGCGGCCAGCGATTGCGCCACGAGGAGCACCGCGACGCCCGGGTGCGGGTGCGCTTCGATCATCAACGTGTGGTGGTGGCCGACGGTGAAGGCGAGCGGCGCGCCGACGCCCCACGACTCCAGCACCCTCTGGCCAAGGGCCGGGTGCAGCTGATCGACGGTGAGCCACCGGCTCGCGGTGAGCTGCACGGGCAGGCGGCGTTGCCGCAGGTACTCGGCGGTGCCGACGAGGCCGACGGCGAGGCCGATGTGGTGGAGCAGGCCGACGAGGAAGGCGTGCTCCGCCTCCAGCGGGGTGTTGCGGGCGACGGCGCGCGAGAGCCAGGCCACGCCCGTGCTGTGGCGCCGGATCCGCTCGAGCGTCTGGCTCATGCCCTCCGCGCGGAGGATCGTCATGCGCATCGCCGCCTCCATGACGATGTCGCGCGCTGCGGCGAGCCCCACCCGGGTCAGCGCGTGCTTGAGCGTCGCCGATGGTGAGTCGCCCCGGTACAGCGGGGAGTTGGCCAACTTCAACACGCTGGCGGCCAGCATCGGCTCCCGGCCCAGCAGCTGGGCGATCTTCCCGATGTCGGTGTCGCTGCGCCGCGACAGCTCGTAGATCTCCAGGGCGACCGTCGGCGGCCTCGGCAGCACGAGGGCGGGCGTGTCGAGGAAGCGCTCGAGCCAGCTCCGCAGCTGCTCGGCCTCGCCGTCGTCTTCCTGCTCCTCCATCGTGTAGGTACCGCGCCCGTACGAAGGATTCAGCCGCGCTGGAGAGACCATGCGGGGCCGCGCTGCAATGCTCATGCAACGGCCGCCCACGCGAAGCGGGGGCGCCGCGCCCGAGGTCATCGCGATCCGCGCGGTCAGGCCGGCCCCACCTCCCGGTGGCCAGGTGCCCGCCGAGCCGCTATGGACGTCGTCTGTGAGCAGACCTGCGGGTCCCCGCCAGCCCTACATCGGCGGACAGGCCGTCATCGAAGGCGTGATGATGCGCAGCCCGAAGTCCTTCGTGGTGGCCGTGCGCCGGTACGACGGCGGCATCGCGATCCGCGAGCAGGCGTGGCACGTGCTGCTGCCCAAGCTGACGTTTCTTCGCTGGCCCGTCTTCCGCGGGGCGGTGGTGCTGGCGGAGTCACTGCACAACGGCTTCTCGGCGCTCAAGTTCTCGGGCGACCACGGGCTGCCGCCGGAGGAGCAGGGGAAGGGCAAGAGGCCGGGCGTGTCGGCGTCGGCCTTCCTCGCGACGCTGTTCGCGGGCCTCGTCGCCGGCGCGGACGCGGAGCCGTCGAGCCCGCCGCCATCGGGGCAGAAGCCTGACGCGCCCACCACCGGCAACGATCTGCTGCTGGCGCTCGCCACGGTGGTGATGGTGGCGTTCTTCATCGGCCTGCCGCACGCGCTCACCTGGCTCGTCGGGCGGCTTTTTCCGGGCGGGCTGGACACGCAGGGCTTCGTGTTTCACCTCGTCGACGGCGTCTTCCGCGTGCTGATCCTCGTCGGCTACGTCTGGGTGCTGTCCAGGACGAAGGACGCGGCGCGGCTGTTCGAGTACCACGGGGCCGAGCACAAGGCGATTTGGACCTATGAGGCCTTCAAGCCGCTGGTGGTGCCCGAGGCGAGGCCCTTCACCACCAGGCACCCGCGCTGCGGGACGAGCTTCTTGTTCATCGTGGTGGGCGTGGCGGTGCTGCTGCACGTGGCGCTCTTGCCCTTCGTCCCGCGGCTCCACGAGAACGACTTCGTCAACCAGCTGCTCATGGTGCTGATCAAGATCCCCATGGCCTTCCCGATCGCCGGCATCGCCTACGAGCTGCAGCGCTGGAGCGCGAAGGACAGCTGCCCGGCGTTCATCAAGGGCCTCACCCGCCCGGGCATCTGGCTGCAGAACATCACCACCAGAGAGCCCACCGACGCGCAGCAGGAGATCGCCCTCTTGTCGCTCGACCGCGCGCTCGCGCGGGAAGAGGGGCGCCCGAAGTCCGCCGAGGGCGTCACGCTGTACGCGACGTTCGAGGAGGCGGCGGCGTAGGCGAGTCAGAAACTCGACAGCTCGTCCGGCTCACGTAGCGTCTCGATCAGACCTGTTGCACCGGTCTTCACGCTCAACGGAGGGTTGATGTCCGCCTTGTCTTCGATCGCGCGCCCGCGCGCGACGCCGGAGTTGTCGTCTCACGTCTACGCCCGCAGCAAGGACTACGTGCTGTATCAGGGCGACTCCCTGGCGCTGCTCGAGTCGTTCGACGAGCACACCTTCGACCTGATCTTCGCGGACCCGCCGTACTTCCTGTCGAACGGCGGCTTCACCTGCCAGTCGGGCAAGCGCGCGCCGGTGAAGAAGGGCGACTGGGACGCCTCGAAGGGCGTGGAGGACGATCACGCCTTCACCTCGGCGTGGCTGAAAGCCTGCCAGCGGGTGCTGAAGCCGTCGGGCACGATCTGGGTGTCGGGCACGCAGCACGTGATCTTCTCGGTCGGCTTCGCGATGCAGCAGCTCGGCTACAAGCTGCTCAACACGGTCAGCTGGTACAAGCCGAACGCCTCGCCGAACCTGGCGTGCCGGTACTTCACGCACTCCACCGAGATCCTGATCTGGGCCTCGCCGGGTGGGAAGGGGAAGCTCAAGCACACGTTCAACTACGCCGCGATGAAGCAGGAGAACGGCGGCAAGCAGATGCGTGACGTGTGGGCGCTGCCCAGGCCGGGCGACGAGGAGCTGGCGCCGGACGAGCGCGGCCGCATCTGGACGATGACCACGCCGAAGCCGGGCGAGAAGACCCACGGCAAGCACCCGACGCAGAAGCCGATCGCGCTGCTCGACCGCATCGTCGAGGCGTGCACCGAGGACGACGCGGTGGTGCTCGACCCGTTCTGCGGCAGCGGGACGACGGGCGTCGCGGCCGTGTCGAAAGGCCGGCGCTTCGTCGGCATCGACATGAACAGCGAGTACCTCGCGCTGACCAAGAAGCGGATCGAGTCGGCGAAGTGACGACTGTTCTCTCTCCCCCGATGGGGGAGAGGGGATCGGTGGGTCAGCCGGCCTGGTGCGCGTCGAGGTGCGCCGCGCGCCGGCGGATCAGCTCGACCAGCGTGCGCACGCCGACACCGGTGGCGCCCTTGCTGAAGTAGCCGCGCTCCTTGGGCGACTGCGACGGGCCCGCGATGTCGAGGTGGACCCACGGCGTGTCACCGACGAACTCCTTGAGGAACAGCGCGGCGTTGATCGCGCCGCCCGCGCGCTCGCCGGCGTTCTTGAGGTCGGCGATCTCGCTCTTGAGCGCGTCCTTCTGCAGCTCGCTGACCGGCAGGCGCCACAGCTCCTCGCCGGCGGCGCGGCCCGACTCCAGCACCTCGAACATCAGCTGGTCGTCGTCGCCGAAGGCGCCGGTGATGTAGTTGCCCAGCGCGATGATGCAGGCGCCGGTCAGCGTCGCGAGATCGATGAGCGCGGCCGGCTTCTGCTCGTTGGCCCACGCGAGGACGTCGCCCAGCACCAGGCGGCCCTCCGCGTCGGTGTTGGTGATCTCCACCGTCTTGCCCAGTCGCGAGGTCAGCACGTCGCCCAGCCGGTAGGCGTGGCCCGACGGCATGTTCTCGCAGGCGCCGAAGAAGCCGTGCACGGGGAACGGGGGCTTGAGGTGCGCGATGACGCGCATGGCGCCCAGCATCGCCGCCGATCCGGCCATGTCCGTCTTCATGTCCATCATCGCGTCCGACGGCTTGAGCGACAGGCCGCCGGAGTCGAAGGTGATCGCCTTGCCCACGATGCACACCGGCGGCTGCTTCGCGGCCTCGGGATCCTTCGGCACCCACGACAGGTGCACCAGGCGCGGCTCCTCGACGCTGCCGCGGGCGACGCCGAGGAACATGCCCATCTTGAGCTCCTCGATCTTCTTCCGGTCGCCGATCGCGATGTGGAGGCCGACCTCCCTGGCCATCTTCTTCGCCTCGTCGGCGAGCCGCGTCGGCGTCATCGTGCCGGCGGGCTCGTTGACCAGGTCGCGCGCCCAGTTGGTCGCCGCGACGATCTCCCTGCCCAGGGCGATCGCCTCGTCCTGCGACTTCTCCTTCTTCACGCCGTCGGGCAGCACCAGCTGCACCTTGTCCGTCCTGGCAGCGCCGTTGTCCGGGTTCTGGGTGCGCCAGCGATCGTACCGGTACGCGCCCAGGCCGAAGCCCTCGACGACGGCGCGCAAGGCCGCTTCGACCTCGCGCACCTCCGGCAGCTGCACCACCGCCGTCTTCGCCTTCACCTTGCCCGCGGTGCGCACCGCGCGGCCGGCCGCCAGGCGCAGCGTCTCGTGCGTGAAGCGCGCGCGGGCGCCGAGGCCCACGAGGACGACGCGCCCGGCCGGCAGCTTGCCCTGCGTCTGGAACACGAAGGTCTGCTCGGCCTTGCCCTTGAAGCCTTCCTGCGCGGCCGTCTTCAGCAAGAGGCCCTTGAGCTTCTTGTCGGCGCGCAACAGCGCCTGCGCGGTCGACTTCTTGCCGCCGAGATCGCTGTCGAAGACCGGGAGTACGAGGACGTCCGCGCGCGCCTTCGTGGCGTCCGCGGCAACCAGGGTGAAGTTCATGGGGGACTGCTCCTGATGAAGAAAAATCGGGTGGGCGACTGTAGCCAAGCGCTTGGGAAGGGCCACAGGAAAGGTACAGTGCGCCTCAAAACCAGATGCCAGCTCTCTTCACGTACGTGACGGCCGTCGAGCGCCTGGCCGCTCACGTCAACACGCTCCCGGCGGAGTTCACCAAGGCGCTGGGAGAGGACCTCGAGTACGCGCGGTTCGGCGCGTCGTTGCCCGAGCTGCCGTGGTTCGGCGGGGTGTCGATGGGGCTGGACGCGTGGCTGGGCCGCGGTACGCCGCCGCACTGGTCGCGGCTGCTCGCGACGAAGGCGCCGGTCGCCTTTGGGCTCAAGGCGGCCGAGCTGGTGTCGAACGGCGCGCTGGTGGGCGTGGAGGCGGGGCTGGCCTTCCTGGCGGGGTACGTGACGCAGCTGGCGGTGTCGCGCGCCCTCGAGCCGCTCGTCCAGTCCCTGGTGGTGACGCACCAACGCCACGGCGAGACGCCGGCCACGGCGCGCAACCGCATCGAGTGGACGCAGTCGCTCTTTTTCATGCAGGACCTGCACGGCAGCCCGCTGGTGGGCACGCCGGCGGTGCGCGGGAAGCTGCAGCTGCGCAAGGGATCCACCTTCAAGGGCATCGGCCGCGGTTTCTACGAGCTGGTGCGCGTGTCCTCGCAGGACGCTTTCGGCGAGGCGCCCTCGAAGCTCGAGGTGGACGGCTGGATGCGCGGCGTCTCTCTGTTCTCGATGGCGATCGGCAGCCCGCTCGGGAAGCTGAAGGCGCTGCCCGGGCAGCACCTGTCGGCGAAGGAGCTGTACCGCGGCCCCGGCGTGGACGTGTTCCAGGCGGTCGATCAGGGACTCGAGCACGCCCGTGAGGTGCTGGTGGCGCTCGGGAGCATGATCCGCCGCAACAGCTTCACCTCGCGCTCGCGCAGCAAGCTGCTGGAGCTCTGCCCGGAAGGCTCGCCGGCGGAAGTGATGCGCAGCCGGGCGGCCTGACGTCAGCGGCCGGGGCGCACCTCGACGGCCCTCCGGCGCGTCCAGCCGGCGCACCGTCAGGGCACCAGAATGTCTCGCACCACGTCGGTGGTGCCCGTCATCACGGTCGCGTGCGGCGGCTGCGCGGCGAACGGGTTCAGCACCCACGGCAGCGCCTCGGCGATCGGGTTGCCCATGTTCGCGTTGGTGAAGACGCGGATCGCCACGCTCGAGCTCCCACGGAAGGCGGAGCCCGCGTAGTTGCCTCTCAGGTCGCCCGTCAGCGGGTCCGCGGTGAACAGCACCGGCATCAGCACCGCCTGCATGCCGTCGGAGAGAGAGGCCGTCTTCGCCGCGACGATGCCGTACGCGAAGCCCTGCGGCGCCGACGCCGCCGACACCGTCACCTCGCCGGAGATGGTCACCGGGCCGAACGCGAAGTTCTTCGTCGTCTCCTGGTCCGCCTCGATGCGTACGGGCTGCAGCGGGTGCGCCAGCAGGTTGATCGCGACGCCGCCATTCCCGAAGCCGAGCAGCGACGGCACCGGCACGTAGTTTCCCGGCTCGAGGTTGGTGATCACGTACGGGTAGTCGGTGTCCGTCTGGTTGGTGAGGATCCGGTAGCCGCCCTGCAGCAGCTGCAACAGCGCCGTCGGATCGAGGTTGGCGCCCAGCATGTCCGGCGACAGCACGCTGATCTGCAGGTTCTGGAAGGCCGGCGGCTTCGGCAGGTGAATGACGCCCCTGAGCGTGCCCAGCCCCGAGCCCGACGCGCCGAGGTAGATGCGCACGTCCTCGGCGCTCGCCTTGAAGGGGTCGGCGAGGTCCAGCGTGATGGTGGTGGTGTCCGACTGGAAGTCGAGGAAGGGGATCAGGTTGCCGTCGCCGTTGCGATCGGAGATCGCCGTGAGCCGGTGCTGGCCCGACTGCAGCCCCTCGTAGAAGAACGGGATCTCCGTCGGCGTCTCGGGCGTGCCGAGATCCCTGAGGTCCAGGTTGCGGAAGAGGCCGGCCTTCTTCCCGGTGGCGAAGCCGCCCACCACCACGACGCCGCGGATCGTCCCGGCGGGCCCGCCGGCGCGGATCCAGGTGTCCTCGTGCAGCTCCTCGTCCTTGCCGCCCTCGGACGCGAAGTACCTCACCGTCGTCGTCGCCTCGAGCGTCACGGTGAGCGGCGACGGGCCCGAGATGCGCCCGGTCGACGTGGTGCGCGGATCCTTCCCGTCGACGCTGACGTAGATGGTGGCGGCGCGGTCGGTCTTGAACGTCAGCGTCACCGTGCCGTTGAACGGCCCGGGCGGCGGCTCCACCTTCGTCTCGGGCGGCGGCAGCTCCGCGTTGGGCACCGGCACGAAGGCGCCGGGGCCGGGACCGCACGACAGCGACAGGGCGACGGGCAACAGGAGCGCGAGGCGACGCATGGCCGCGCATTCGGCGCTCCCCGCCAGCGGAAGTCAATCACCGGCGAATGTCGGCCTCGAGCTTCCGCGCGGTCTCGGTGAGGCCGGTGTTGACGAGCTGCCGCACGCTGTCCGTCCGCTCGCAGGTGGGCGCCAGCGCGTCGAGATCGGCGAGGTCCGACAGCGGGCACTCCCGGGCGGCGAAGGTGATGCGCACGTTCCCCGAGTACGGGTCGTCGGGCAGCACGGTGACGATGCATTGGGTCAGCGTCACGCCGTCGGGCGTCGGCCAGGCCTTCCAGGCGCCGACGACGACGTTCGCGTCCGGGTTCTCCGCGGAGATGGGCCCGCAGTGCTCGGTGACCGCCCTCACCGCGCGGCCGTACGCGTCGTGGATCTCCATGGTGCGGAAGGAGGGCTGCGCCACCGTGAAGCTCTGCAGCGCGCAGCCCGCGGCGAGCACCGCGGCAAAGGGCAGGGCGCGCCTCACTTCTTCTTCTTCTCCCGGTCCGGCTGATCGCCGGACACCAGCGGCGAGAAGAAACAGTCCTTCTTCGTGTACTCGTCGAAGCTGAAGGCGAAGCGGTAGCTGGCGGCCGCGCGCTGGTTGCAGTCGGTGCGCTCGCAGAAGCGGCAGCTCACGCCGATGGGGATCGCGTCGCGCTTGAGATCCGTGGTGGGCAGCCCATACGCCAGGTGCTTCGCGTTCTCCGCGTGCGTGCCCAGCCCGATGCTGTACGCGGTGCCGCGGACGATCGAGCCCTCGTGCGGCTGCACCTGCACGCGCGCGAAGTCGAAGTACGTCGCGCCGTCGGGCATCTGCGAGTACTGCCGGGCAAGCTGCGACGGCGTCAGGAAGGCGAGGTGCACCGCCCACTTCCCGCAGCTGCCCGTCGACGCGAACTTGAGCCCCGTGCCCGAGTAGCGCTTGGAGATGTTGCCGGCGATGTCCGTGCGGATGAAGTGGAACGGCAGCCCGCGGCGCTTGGGATCGGCGAGGTTGCACAGCCGGTGCGCCGTCGTCTCCCAGGTGACGCCGAAGATGTTCGACAAGAGGTCCAGCTCGTACCGCGTGCGCTGCACTTCCTTGAAGAAGTCGCCGTACGGCAGCATCAGCGCGCCGGCGAAGTAGTTCGCCAGGTTCACCTTGATGAGCCGCGGCGTCTCGGCGTGCTTCGTCTTCGCGCCCACCATGCGCTCGACGAGGCGCGTGCGATCGAGCACCTCGAGGCCGATGCTGGCGGCGAGCTGGAACTTGAGCGGCTGCTCCGTCAGCGAGGGGGACAGCGTCAGCACCCGGCGCTCGACGTCGAGCCGGCGGACCACCGAGCTGCCCGGCGGCGACTCGACGAATTCCACCTTCATGCCGAAGCGACTCTCGAGCGTCTTCACCAGCTGGCTGGACAAAAGGATCCGCTCGCCGCCGAGATCGCGCCGCAGCCGCTCGGCTTCCTCCTCGAGCTCCGGGAAGTAGTTCGATTGGCCCTGGAGGAAGTCGGACACCTCGTCGAAGGGCGAGTAGTCGAGCCGTCCCTCGGCGCCCGTCGCGTGCGTGCGCTGCTCGCTCGAGAGCTGCGCCATGACGTTCTCGAGCTGGCTGCGGGTGTTCTTGTACAGGTTGAAGAGCGCCGCGACGGTGCCCGCCAGCTTGGGCTCGGCCGACAGCGAGTGCAGCGCGTCCTGGTCGAGGTCGAGCGACTTGAGCAACGGCTCGTCGAGCAGCGCGGCCAGGGCCTGGTCGACGCGGCCCTCGCCCAGCTGGCTCATGAAGGTCTCGGGATCGACCTCGAAGAAGCGCAGCGCCTTCCACAAGAGCGGGAAGGGGGTGACGCGCTTCCCCTTCTCGATCAGGTTCAGGTACGCGGGGCTGACGCCGAGCTCCTTCGCGGCGTCGGCCTGCTTCACGTTGCGCGACAGGCGGAGCGCCCGCAGCCGGTGGCCGACGTTGGCGTTGAGGACCTGCTCGTTCACCGCCATGGGCGCCCCCGAAGGCCTTCCGCGTCAGCTGACGCCGAGCAGCTCGACCTCGAAGATCAGCGTGGAGTTGCCGGGGATGACGGGCGGGAAGCCCCGCGCGCCGTAGCCCATCTCCGGGGGAATCGTCAGCTTGCGCAGCCCGCCCACCTTCATGCCGGCGACGCCCTGGTCCCAGCCCCGGATCACCTGGCCGGCGCCCAGCCGGAACTGGAACGCGTGGCCGCGATCGCGGCTGGAGTCGAACTGGTTGCCGTTGGTCAACGTGCCGACGTAGTGCACCGACACGTTCTGGCCGGCCTTCGCCTCGGGGCCGGTGCCGACCTTCAGGTCTTCGATCTGCAGGGACATGGGGCTTCCTTCTCGAGAAGATGCGGGTGGAACGCGCAGCAGCGTAGACGACAACGGCTCGGCGCGCGGCGGGATTTGCAGTCGGGGTCAGGCCGGGGCCGGTGCCTCGGCGATGCCGTGCGCCAGCTGGGCGAGCCCCTTCAAGTCCTCGATCGCCTCGCCGATGTACGGCGCGGCCACCGCGAAGGCCGTCGCGGGCACCTCCTTCGCCAGCTGCGCGAGGAGATCGCGATCGCGCTGCACACGCTCGAGTTCGACCCGGGCCAGCGCGGCCAGCTTCTCGAGGCCGCTCTTCGCGTGCGGCGTCTCGAGCTCGGCGGTCAGCTTGAGCGAGGACGGCTCGACGAAACCGTCGGTTCGCACCCAGCTGCGGTTCAGCACGAAGCCGGCGAACGGCAGCTTCATGGAGAGGATGCGATCGCGGAAGTAGCGGGCGTCCTCCAGCGCGGCCTGGTCGGGGCTGGTCACCAGGAGAAAGGAGGCCTCCTGCGACGACAGCAGCGCACGGACCCCTTCGGCGTGCGCGCGCATCGGCCCGAACATGCCTCCGAAGGCCGCGAGGAACTCCTGGATCTCGGCGAAGAACTCGGCGCCGAACACCCTGGTGAAGACGCTGCCGATCAGCTCAGTCGCCTTCTTGAAGATCCCGCGCTGCTTGGACGGCAGGAAGAGGTTGAGGATCCGCTCGTCGAGGAAGCGGGCCAGCTTCCCGGGCGCCTCGAGGAAATCGAGCGCGTTGCGGGCGGGCGGCGTGTCCAGCACGACGAGATCGTACTTGCCGCTGGTGGACAGCTCGTAGAGCGCCTCGGCCGCGGTGTACTCCTGCATGCCGGCGACCAGCTCGGACAGGTGGCGGAACAGGCGGCTCTCGAGGATCCGCTTCGCCTGGTCGGGGGAGCTGGCCATGCGGTTGACGAGGCTCTCGAAGACGACGTCGGGGTTCAGCATCCACGCGTCGAGGGTACCGGTGGTGACGCCGGCCTCGGCCAGGCGCTCCCTCGGGACGGCGTGCGGCTCGCGCATGTGCTCGGACAGGCCCATCGCCTGCGCCAGCCGCCGCGCGGGATCGATGGTGAGCACCAGCACGCGCCGGCCCTGGCGCGCGGCGGCGAGGCCCAGGGCGGCCGAGGTGGTCGTCTTGCCGACGCCGCCGGCGCCGCAGCAGACGATCACCTTCTTCTCTCGAACCAGGCTGGGGAGGTCGGCCGGCTTCATGCGTGAAGAGATGTTAACGGGACCGGCTCGGGGTTGCGATGCGTCAATCGGGGACCGACCTGTCTGAGCGAGGAGCTCCTGAGGCTCGAGGCGGCGTCGCGCGCGGCGTAGCCGGCGTCAGAGCTGCGCGACGAGGTTCTTCGACGCCTCCGCCCCCACGCCGTCGACCTCGCTCAAGACGACCGTGCGCTCCGGGTGCTTCTCGCGGAGCAGCGCCAGCGCCGCCTCGGCGCGCTCGATGCGCCGGAGCTCCCGCGCGCCGAACACCGTCGAGTCGCCGCTCCTCAAGACCTCGTCGAGCGCCTTCCGCTCCTCGGCGGAGAATGGATCCTTCGGAACGCGGTTTACCACGATCGCGCTCACCGGCAGCTTGTGCCTGCCGAGGCCCTTCTCGAGCTCCATCGCCTCGGTCACCGGCAGCGTCTCGGGCAGCGTGACGATGATCGTCCCGGTGGTGTTCGGGTCGGTGAGGATCCGCACGCCTTCCTGCGCCGCGCGGAAGATGGGCCCGCCGGGGATGACGCGCGTGAGGAATTCGGGGATCTGCGCCAGAGCGAGTGCGTGGCCCGTCGCCGGTGAGTCGACGATGCACACCTCGAACATCGGTCCGCCCGACGGGTGCTCGCGGCGCATGAGATCGAGCATCCGGTACATCACGCCCATGTCCGAGAAGCCCGGCGCCGCGGACAGAAACTTCCGCAGACCCTGCGAGCGCATCGCCGCGTCGGCCAGCATGCGGATCGGCAGCGTGTCCTGCAGGAAGCGCAGGTGCCCCACGGTGGGCGTGAGCAGCGCGACCCACAGGTTCTCGCCCATCAGCAACGGCTCTTCGCCCGGCCGCTTGCCGCCGAGCGCCGCGGCGAGCTGCGAGGGCGTGTCGGTGAAGGGGACGATCTCCGAGAGCAGGACGCGCTTGCCCTTTGCGGCCAGCGCGCGCCCCATCGCCGCGGTCAGCGTCGACTTCCCGACGCCGCCCTTCCCGGTGACGATGATGAGCCGACGCTGGACCAGCGAGAGGAGCGACACGCCCCGACGGTTTAACCGATGTTGCTCAAAGCCGAGTCCAAAACCGTGTAGACGATGACGGCGCCATGAACATCCTCCTCGCCCGGCACGGAGAGACGCCCTGGAACAAGGAAGGCCGCTACCAGGGCCACACCGACATCTCCCTGTCCGAGGTCGGCGAAGAGCAGGCGAGGGCGCTCGGGCAGCGCCTGGCGGAGGTGAAGATCCACCGTGCCGTCGCCTCGCCGCTCTCCCGCGCCCGCCGGACGGCCCAGCTGATCCTCGGCGACCGCGCCGAGATGCTGTCGCTCGACCCCGACCTCCGGGAGATCTCCCACGGCGGCTGGGAAGGGAAGCTCGTCACCGAGATCGAGCAGTCGCACCCCAAGCTGCTCAAGCAGTGGAAGGAAGGCCCGCCCGCGACGCTGCCCGCCGGCCCGAACGCCGAGTCGCTCCAGCAGGTGCTCGACCGCGCCTGGGGAGCGCTCGAGCGCGCCTGTGCCGGCCTCGGCGCCGACGACACGCTGCTCCTCGTGGCGCACGACGCCGTCAACCGCGTCATCCTCTGCCGGGTGCTGGGGCTGCCCATGGAGCGCGTGTGGGCGTTCCGCCAGGCGCCGGCCACGCTGAACGTGCTCGCCGGGCCCTCGGTGGCGAAGCTGCAGGTGGTGCGCCTCAACGACGCCGACCACGTCGCGCCGCTCCTCAAGGAGTCGGTGCACAAGGCCGTGTAGCTTCGATCTCCCCACATCGCGGGCCTGCGAGGCGCCGATTGGCCACGGGCATGCTGAAACTCGCTGCCCCTGGTGCGCGCTTCGTGGGCCAGCTCCGCGAGCGCTCCATCGTGCGAGTGCCCCAATCACCTCGCGCAGATCGTCGAGAAGCGGCAGGCCTTCGAGGCGTACTCGAAGGACGGTGACAACCGGAACAACGAGGATCGCGAGGTCCACGCGCGGCTGCACCGGTCCACGGCGCAGCGCGTGAGGAGATGGAGGGCGCTGGAGGTGGACTCCGTGCTGCGCCCGGCCGGCGGCGGGCGTACAGTCCGCCCTGCCATGCGCGTCATCAACTTCAACGCCGGCCCCGCCGGTCTCCCGCTACCCGCCCTCGAGAAGGCCCGCGACGAGCTGCTCGACTACCAGGGCACCGGCATGTCGATCATGGAGCACTCGCATCGGGGCAAGGCGTACGACGCCGTGCACCAGGACGCGATCGCCCGCCTCACGCGGCTGCTCGGCGTCCCCGATTCGCACCAGGTGCTATTCCTCACCGGCGGCGCGTCGATGCAGTTCGCGCAGGTGCCGCTCAACTTCCTGCCGGCCGGCAGGAGCGCCGACTACGTGCTGACCGGCGCCTGGAGCGAGAAGGCCTTCGACGAGGCGAAGCTCGTCGGCGCCGCCCGCGTCGCGTGCACCACGAAGGGCGAGGACGGCCGCTACGTCCGCGTGCCCGCGCAGGCCGAGCTTACGGTCGATCCCAACGCGGCCTACGTCCACACCACGTCGAACAACACCATCTACGGCACGCAGTTCCACTCGCTGCCGGACACCGGCCCGGTCCCGCACGTCTGCGACATGAGCTCGGACTTCCTGTCGCGGCCGATCGACGTGTCGCGCTTCGACTTCGTCTACGCCGGCGCGCAGAAGAACCTGGGGCCCTCGGGGGTGGTGGTCGCGGTCGCGAAGAAGGACTTCCTGGCGAAGGGCCGAACCGACATCCCGAAGATCCTCCGCTACCAGACGCACGCGAAGGAGAACTCGCTGTACAACACGCCCCCGACGCTCGCGATCTACCTGGTCCGCAACGTCCTGGAGTGGATTGAAGGGCAGGGCGGGCTGGCCGGCATGGAGCGGCGCAACCGCGCCAAAGCCGAGGCGCTCTACGGCGCGTTGGACCGGCTCTCGGGCTTCTACGTGGCGCCCGTCGAGAAGGCGTCGCGAAGCGTCATGAACATCGTCTTCCGCACGCCGTCCGACGGCCTCGACGAGAAGTTCGTGTCCGAGGCGGCGAAGGCGGGCATGGTGGGCCTGAAGGGGCACCGCAGCGCGGGCGGCATTCGCGTGTCCGCCTACAACGCGGTGTCCGAAGCGGACATCGGGGCATTGGTGTCCTTCATGGAGTCCTTCGCGAAGTCCAACGGTTGAGGAGGAGAGCAATGATGAAGCGTCTCGCGCTGATCGTGTCGTTGGTCCTCGCCGTGCCCGCGTTCGCCGCCGAGCTGGAAGGCGTCAACGCGCCGGACACCGCGACGGTCGAAGGCAAATCGCTCGTCCTCAACGGGCAGGGCCTGCGCAAGAAGTTCCTCGTCAAGGTCTACGTCGCGTCGCTGTACCTCGAAAAGAAGGCGTCGGACCCGGGCGCGATCCTCGGCGCCGACTCCATTCGCCAGGTGAAGTTGACGATGCTGCGCGACCTCGACAAGGCGAAGATCGCCGACGCGATCAAGGAAGGCTTCAAGAAGAACTCCGGCGACAAGCTGGCCAGCCTGCAGGAGCGCCTCGACAAGCTGTGCGACGCGATCCCGGACCTCAAGAGCGGCCAGACGCTCGTCATCACCTACGCCCCCGGCAAGGGCACCACGCTGTCGGGCGCCGGCGACAAGACGTACACCGCCGAGGGCAAGGACTTCGCCGACGCGATGTTCTCGGTGTGGCTGGGCAAGGCGCCGGTCGACGACGATCTGAAGAAGGGCATGCTGGGCGGGAAGTAGGCCGGCACCAACCAGCCGCTTCACCCGCGATCGATCCGAAGGCGCCCTGTGCGTCCGGGTGGTCGCAGTGATTTTTTGGGCAGCGATTTGCGCCGCGGACGGTATAGGCAGGCGTCCCCTCTCACCGTGGAGTCCTGAACATGCGCGTTCGCCTGTTGTCCCTGCTCGTCCTCGCGTCGTGCGCGACGCAGGAGGCCGCCACGAAGATCGAGACGGCCTCCGTCGCACCGGTCGCGCCCGTGGAGCCGCCCAGGCCCAGGCCCTTCGTCGCCGACACCTCGAAGCCCATGCCGGCCGGCCTCGACGAGGCGGCGATGGATCTCACCGCCGATCCCTGCACGGACTTCTACCAGTACGCCTGCGGCGGCTGGATGGCGAAGACCGAGATCCCCGCCGACCGCCCGCTGTACTCGCGCGGCTTCGTGGCGATCAGCGATCGCAACGAGCAGTCGCTGAGGACGATCCTCGAGGAGGCGGCCGCGAACAAGCTGCCCAAGGGCACCCCGTTCGCGAAGCAGCTCGGTGACTACTACGGCACCTGCATCGACGAGGCGAAGCTCGAGAAGGCGCTCCCCGAAGTGAAGAAGTACGTCGCGCAGGTGACAATGGTGAAGAACGCGACGGACCTCGCCAGGCAAGTCGCCGCGCTGCACCTCGCCGGCTTCTCACCGCTCTTCGGCGTCGACGCGATGCAGGATCTCAAGGACTCCACGCAGGTGATCGCCGGCCTCGACCAGGGGGGCCTCGGCCTGCCGGACCGCGACTACTACGTCGAGGACGACGAGCGGATGAAGGGCATCCGCGAGGCGTACGTGGCCTTCGTGGAGAAGATGTTCACGCTGTACGGCGAGAAGCCCGAGGCGGCGAAGCAGGCCGCGCAGACGGTGATGGACCTCGAGACGCGCCTCGCGAAGGTGTCGCAGACCCGCACCGAGCGGCGCGACCCGACGAAGCTGTACAACCGCGTCGAGCGCGCGGGCCTCAAGGAGAAGGCCGGCGCCTTCCAGTGGGACGCATTCTTCACGGCGCTGGGCGCGAAGGACCTCACCACCATCAACGTGAACTCGGTGCCGTACTTCGAGGAGATCTCGAAGATGGCCAGCGACACCAGGCCGGACGTCTTCAAGACGTACCTGACCTGGGTCGTCCTGCGCGGCTCGGTGCGCGCGCTGCCCAGGGTGTTCCAGGACGAGGCGTTCGCCTTCTCGTCGAAGAACTTCACCGGCGCGAAGGAGGACCGCCCGCGCTGGAAGAAGTGCGTCGCGTACGCCGACGGCGCGCTCGGCGAGGCGCTCGGCCGCGAGTTCGCCCGCCGCTACTTCCCCGAGGACTCCAAGCAGCGCACCAGCGCCATGGTCGCCGCGCTGCAGGCGGCCTTCGAGAAGAACCTGGCGACGCTGCCGTGGATGGACGAGCCCACCCGGAAGGCCGCGCTCGAGAAGGTCGGCCGCATGGTCGGCAACAACAAGATCGGCTACCCCGACGCGTGGCGTGACTACTCGGCGCTGAAGACGGACCGCAGCACGTTCTTCAACAACGCCCTCGCCGCGGCGCGCTTCGAGTCCGCACGCCAGCTCGCGAAGATTGGCAAGCCGGTCGACCGCAAGGAGTGGCTGATGAGCGCCCCCACGGTGAACGCCTATTACGATCCGCAGAAGAACGAGATCGTCTTCCCCGCCGGCATCCTCCAGCCGCCGTTCTTCAACAAGGACGCGACCGACGCGGTCAACTTCGGCTCGATGGGCATGGTCGTCGGCCACGAGATCACCCACGGCTTCGACGACGAGGGCCGGAAGTTCGACGTCGACGGCAACCTGAAGGACTGGTGGACCGAAGCGTCCGGCAAGGCCTTCGAGCAGCGCGTGGCGTGCGTCGAGAAGCAGTACGACGGCTACACCGCGATCGATGACCTGAAGCTCAAGGGCAAGCTGACGCTGGGCGAGAACGTCGCCGACCAGGGCGGCCTCAAGTTGGCGCACGCGGCGATGCTCGACTGGTACGCGAAGCAGGGCGCGCAGGCGGCCGAGTCGCGCTACTCGCCGTCGCAGCAGTTCTTCCTCGGCTTCGCGCAGTCCTGGTGCACCAAGGTGCGCCCGGAGCAGGCGCGGCTGCGCGTCACCACCGATCCGCACAGCCCGCCGTACTGGCGCGTCAACGGCCCGCTCGGCAACTCCGACACCTTCAAGCAGGCCTTCCAGTGCGCGGACGACGCGAAGATGATCCGCACGGGCGCCGACCGCTGCAGCGTCTGGTAACGCGGCGCCACGCCGAGGAAACGAGGGCTCTTGGCCAAAAGACCAAGAGCCCTCTTGTGTTCGGTCAGGCGGTTGTGGCAGCGTTCTTGGTCGATTGACCAACGCCCATTCCCAGCCCAGCCAGCCCCAGGCCGCGGAGGTGGATCCGGCCGACGAGCGGATCCTGCTCGCGGCGGGGCGGTTGTTTCGGGAGAAGGGCTTCGCGGCGACGACGGTGCGGGAGATTGCCCAGGCGGCGGGGATGCTGCCGGGCAGCCTGCACTATCGCTACGCCTCGAAGGACGACGTGCTGGTGGCGCTGATGGAGCGCGGCGTGAAGCGGGCGATCGCCGCGGTGACGGAGGCGATCGCCGTGACGCGGGATCCGATCGAGCGGCTGCGGCTCGGCCTGCGCGCGCACCTCGAGTTGCTCTGCCGGGGCGACGACTCACTGTACGTGCTGCTCTACGACTTTCGCTCCCTGCCGCCCGCCGCGAAGGAGGGCGTCGAGAAGAGCCGCGGCCGCTACGAGGCCTTCTGGGACGGCATGCTGTACGAGGCGTGGGGTACGGGCCGCAGCCGCTCGGTGCTGGACGTCGAGCTCGTGCGGCAGTTCGGGATGGGCGCGATCAATTGGGTGGCCACCTGGTACCGCCCGGAGTCGGGCCGCACGCCCGCGCAGGTCGCCGACGCGTTCTGGACGTACCTGGCGTTCGGCCTGATGCGCGAGGACGCGCGCCCGGCCGACCTCGACTCGATCTTCACGGCGTTGATGACGTCGCCATCGCCGGAGGAGGACTGACATGACGCTGTCCAGCACGCTCACCAACGTCGTGCACACGCTGCCGCTGGTGAAGGACGCCACCGCGTCGGGCAACCTGCAGGTGCTCAAGTCGCTGCTCGGGCCCGCGTGGCGCGGCATGGTGCAGCAGCGCGGCAAGGCGGAGCCGGTCACGCACATGCCGGTGAACTACGACGCGCAGTTCGACTGGAATTACCTGCGCAACCGGCCGCAGCTGGCGCGCCTGTTCGACGCCGCCAAGGACTCGCAGTGGCACCCGCAGCGCGATCTCGACTGGTCGACGCAGGTCGATCCCCTCTCGCTCGAGACGCCGCTGCTGCCCGAGGCCTTCCTGCCGGTGGCGAAGCTCGATCGCTACCGCACCGCCACGCGCGACCAGCAGGCGGAGGAGCTGCGCGGCATCACCGCGTGGCTGCTGTCGCAGTTCCTCCACGGCGAGCAGGGCGCGCTGTTCGCCGCATGTCAGGTCACCGAGGCCGTGCCGTGGCTCGACGGGAAGCTGTACGGATCGACGCAGGTGATGGACGAGGGGCGCCACGTCGAGGTCTTCCACACGTACCTCACGCGGAAGCTCGAGAAGAAGTACGAGATCAACGACAACCTCTACGTCGTCATCGACGCGCTGATGACCGACAGCCGATGGGACATGAAGTTCCTCGGCATGCAGATCATGATCGAAGGCCTCGCGCTCGGCGCCTTCGGGATGATCCAGCAGAAGACGCAGGAGCCACTGCTGAAGAAGATGCTCACCTACGTCATCACCGACGAGGCGCGGCACGTGCACTACGGCGTGCTGGCGCTGCAGGAGTACCTGGCGCAGCTGTCCGAGAAGGAGCGTCGCGAGCGCGAGGACTGGGCGTTCGAGGTGTCGCTGTTCCTGCGCAACCGCTTCTTCGCCCACGAGTTCTACGACGAGTTCTACGGGCACGCGATGAGCCGCGCCGAGTGGGACAAGCTCGTCCTCGAGTCCGAGATGATGGCCATGTTCCGCCGGACGATGTTCAAGCGGGTGATCCCCAACCTGAAGCGGATCGGCCTGCTCTCCGAGCGGATCCGGCCGAAGTACGCCGAGCTGGGGCTCTTGCAATACGAGCACGGCAAGGCCGCGCCGGACCTGACGCCGGCAGAGCTGGTGAACGACTGCGACTGAGGGCCGCGGAGACCTCAGAAGAAAGGTGACGGAATCGCCGGCTGGTCCAGCCGCGGCCGCAGCGCCGCGTTGAGCGCCGCCTTCTGGTCGCCTTGATACACCAGCAAGGTGAAACCATCGCAGCGCTCCTGGAAGGAGCCTGCGCCGTAGAGAGAGATGAACCTGGCGACCTCGCCATCCGGGAAGACGGCGCAGTCAACATCGACCGGAACGGGAAAGTGCCGACGGGTGCTGATGAACCAGTCTGGCGTTCCGTCTGGTTTGACCTGCATCGCGACCAACGGAGGATTCGCAAGGGTCATCAGCGGCTTCGACGCCCAGTAGCCCGCGACACAGCGGTCGAACTTGAGCCTTTCGCGGGCGGCATCGATGCACGCGACCGGAGCGGGCCGAAGTCGGAAGTCGGCAGTCCCCAGCGCGCGCCAAGCTCCAATCCCCGCAAACAGAGTGAAGAGGGTTCCCAGAAACACCACAAGGCTTCTCGATGTGGTCGATCCAAGGGCCAGCGCGGTGGCCGAGAGCAAGGCGAGCGTGTGACCAGAGAGGTAGCGAGCGTCTGGCAAGCGTGTCGGCGCGCCGATCATCAGCAGTCCCAGAAGTGTTGCAACGATGGACGCCAGCAGCGCCAGGACGAGGAGTCGCTGTCGAGCGTTCTTCCAGACGAGAAACAAGGCGAAGAACGATGCGGCCCACGCGCCGATCATGATCAGGCTCGCGGTCGAGCTGATGCTCTGGGAGTAGATGGCCCAGGCGGACCTCGTGCGCTCCAGGTTGATGAGCCCACCAAGCTGTGGCGACAGCGGCAACCACGAGCGCGCAACCAACCCCAGCCCATTCGCCAGGCACAGGGCTGCGGCATGTGAGGCCCGAGCGCTCCACGAAGGTCGTGTCCCGAAGATGAGGATGAGCGACGGAGCGGCCCAACTGACGACGAAGATCGGATCGGACAGCGCACCAAGGAGCGAGAACCCGCAGAGCCACGCGAAGGCCCGACGCCTGGTACTGAGGGCAAGCCAGAGGCAGCCCATCCCAAGGACTGCTTGGCCGCCGTGGTAGCTCAATACGAGAAATGGCTGCGCGACGTCAGACCACCGGTTTGCGAAACCCAAGATCAGGCACGCCAGGAGGAGCCCGAACCACCCAACACCCGGTGCCGAGACCGACCGGAAGAGCCCCGCGACCAGCACGACGCCCGCGAGTGGCTGCAACACCATGACGGCGGCAGTCGAAACTTGAGGATAACTGGAGAACGGCTGCAGCAGCGCCTGGGTCGCGAGGTCGGGGAAAAAGTAGGGCGAAGGCGTGAGTATCCAGTCGCGCAACGACCCTCCACCAAACAGGTCGCTGAGCAGTGCAGGAAGGTAGAGGAGGTCGGCGTTCTGAACGCGGTTGAGGTCAGCGAGGCTCTGGTAGCTTCGTCCCAGCGCGACCAGGCTTGCCAGGACGACGACTGCTGCGGCGCCTACGACTGGCCACTTCTCAGCGCGTGTCGAAGTGGATGCCATCGAGAGTGATCGAACCGGTCGCCGAAGCGCCGCTTGGAACGCCCGCCTCGACGCTCCCCGTGTTGTGGATGAGGAGATGGCACATGGTGTCGTTGCCACAGCGAGTCGGGAACTGGACTGATGCAGTTGGCCGGTAGCCGACGGGCAAGATGAAAATCTGTCCGCTTCCCGGCGTCGGCTGTCGCACCAGGCCCCGAAGGTGCACAAAGCGAGGGTGTCAGGAATTCGGTGTATCGGCCGGAGCGGCGGGTTGATGCCGTTCGTCGTTGGGCGTCTCTGACACATTCATCAGGCAGTGGGCAAGCGGCCCGCGAAGTGGATGTTCAACTGCAGCC
>JBFMAB010000053.1:0-13169 GCA_040755835.1 Myxococcota bacterium | reverse complement strand
CCCGCCCCGGCCTGGCCGGCGAGGAAGAGCGCCCCTCCGGCGCCGCAGGCCGCGGGCGCGACGAAGGCCCACGCCGCCCGCGCCGCCACCGCGCGCTCGAGCGCGATGACGGTCCCGAGGAAGCCGCTCACCATCAACGGGCCGTGCGCCAGCGGCGCCAACGGCGGCAGCGCGCCCAGGCGCGACAGGCCGCTCGCCAGCCCCGCCACCAGCGCGACCGCCCCAAACGCCAGCAGCGGCAGCCGCCGCCACGTGACGCCTTCGCCGTCGGCCGGGCGCTCCATGGCCTTCAAGGGGACTTCGGGGAAGCGGGAGCGGGCGAAAGGCCCAGCTGCGCGCGGGCCTCGTCGGACATGCGCTCGGGGCTCCAGGGCGGCTCGAAGACGAGCTCGACGTCCACCTCGCGCACACCGGGCACGAGGCTCTCCACCGCGGCGCGGGCGTCCGCGGTGATGACTTCGCCCAGCGGACAGGCGGGGCTCGTCATGGTCATCACCACGCGGGCGCGCGGCCCGTCGCGCTCGGCCGCGTACACAAGGCCCAACGACACGACGTCCACGCCCAGCTCCGGGTCCACCACCACGCGCAGCGCGCGCAGCACCTCCGCGTCCATCACCGCGGCCTCCGGCGACGGGTGCCGCGCACGCCGGCCAGCACCCGTGCCCCGTCGAGGCCCAGCAGACTGACGGCTTCGCCCAGCGTCTCGAAGGGCGCGATGGCGCAGCCCAGACACGGCCCGAGGCCCAGCGCGCAGGCTTGGCTCAAGGAAAGACGCGCGAGGGCGTCGGGGAGCGGCTGCTTCAGGTCGTCGCGTCCACGCCTTGTGCGAAACATGGAGGCAGTGTGCGCCCGCGCGCCCGCCCCGTCGTTGCGCTGGCGCAAGGTCCGTCAGCGGATGCGGCCGGGCAAGTCCTCGGCGATGGCGACGAGCGCGTGCGGCGCGCGGATGAGGAGGCGCCGGCCTCGCGGAGACACAAGCCCCCGTGCGGCCCATGCGCTCAGGATGCGGCTCGCCGTGTAGAGGGTGGTGCCCGCCATCTCCGCCAGCTCCTGCCGCGTCACCTGCGCGTCCACCAGCACGCCTTCCGCGGTGCGCCGGCCGCCCACGCGCGCGAGGCGCAGCACCGCGCGGGCCACGCGCTGCTCCACGCGCTCGGTGGCGAGCTCGCGGTACTGGTCCTGGATGGCGCGGAGCCGCGACAGCACCATGGGCAGCAGCGCCAGCGCCACCCTCGGGTGCGCGTCGAGCAGCGCGCGCCAGTCGGCGTCGGACCAGCGCGCCACCGTGCACGCCTCCAGCGCGCGCACCGTCACCGGGTAGACGCCGCCGTCCAGCGCGGCGATGAGGCCCAGCAGCGCGCCTTCCCGCTCGAGCCGCAGCACCACCGAGTGTCCGTCGGCGCTCTCTTCCGTCACCTTGAGCCGCCCACGCGTCACCAGGTACACGGCGTCGGCGGCGTCACCCTGGAGAAAGAGCGCCTGTCCCCGCTTGAGCGTCACCTGCCGCGCGAGGCGGACGACGGCGGAGAGCGCGTCCTGCGGAAGGGCGCTGAAGACATCGGCCCGCGCGAGCGCGTCGGTGGTGGCGGCGTCGAGGCGGGTCCCGCTCGGCATTCGCCGACTCTAACGCCGCACCCCCCCAGCTTGAGCTTCCGCGCGGCCTGGGCGAGGGTGCCGCGCACGTGAAGGCGGCGGTGAAGTGGCTCGAGTGGCTGGCGAAGAACGCCCTGGCGGTGCTGGTGGCGCTCGTCTGCTTTCGCCCCGGCCGCCGCGCGCGGGCGCGCGCTCGTCTCTCCTCGGTGAAGCGCGTGCTGCTGGTGCGCGTCGACCACCGCGTCGGCGAGGTGCTTCTCACCACGCCCGTCATCGAGCGCCTCGCTGACGCGGGCTACGAGGTGCACCTGCTGGCGCACCCGAAGATGCTGCGCGTGCTGGACGGGCACCCGAAGCTGACGAGGCAGTGGGCCTTCACGAAGTCGTGGGCGTGCCTGTCGGCGCTGCGCGGGCAGCGCTTCGACGCGGTGGTGGACTGCGGCAACTGGGACACCGAGTCGGTGACGAGCGCCATCGTCGCGCGCCTCGCCGGTGGGCCGTCGGTGGTGCTGGGGCCGGCGCACTTCCCGGCGGGCTGGCTCGCCGACGTGCCGGTGGCGCCCTTGCCCGACACGCGCAACGAAGCGGCCCAGCGCGCGCACCTCGTCTCGCCGCTCGTCGGTGACGGGCCGCTCGTCATGTCGTTTCCGCCGACGCCGCCGTTCGCAGTGGAGGGCCTCACGACGCCGTACGTCGTGGTGAACCCCGGCGGGCGCCTCGGCGAGCGCCGGCTGCCGCCGGACCTGTTCGCGCGCGTGGCCGACGCATTGGCGGCCAAAGGCGTGACGCCGCTCGTCACCTGGGGCCCGGGCGAGGAAGCGCTGGTGGACGCGGTGTGCGCTGCGTGCCCGAAGGCGGTGCGCGCGCCGCCGACGACGCTGACGCAGCTCGCGGCGTTGATGCGCGGGGCGGTGGGCACCGTCTGCAACAACACCGGGCCGATGCACCTCGCCGTGGCGGCGGGGAGTCCCACACTGGCCTTCTTCTTCAACATCGAGATGGCGCGGTGGGCTCACGAGCGGCCGCCGCACCGGATGGTGGACCTGTCGGCGGTGGTGGCGCGCGGGGAGGACGTCGCGGCGTTGGCGGTGGAGGAGGCACGGGCGTTCGTGCGCGGATTGGCGGCGAACGTCGAGCGCTGAGGCCGCTGGCCCAGGGAAAGCAGCGGCGAAGGTGCGTCACGCGGCCCTGCTCGTCCCGCTCAGCCCCTCGGCGCCCACGAAAGCGGCGCGCGTGCGTCGGCCCCCTTTGTGGTGCGGATTTGCTCGGTGGGCCGTGCATTCTTGCACCACCCAGTCAGCTGGACATCCACCCGTCGATTGAAGGTGCTGTGCGCGTGACTCGCTACGAAACGAGTCGAATCCACCGTGCTGACCAGAGTCTTCCCGTGGAACTCGGCGCGCCAGGCCGACCCGCCCGAATGGCGCCCTGATGGCGCGGCCGCGCGGCGGCGACTGGCTCGAGCGCGCCGAAGCATCCGAGCTTGGGGTGGCGACGGAAGGGGACACCCGGGCGACCGCTGGCCTCGAATTTTGCTCGTTCCCCGGTTCCTCGTGGGCTCGCTCACGCTGACGCTCCTTGGCTTCCTCGCAGGCGTCAACGCGAGGCCGAGGCGGCTGGATTGGCGGCGGCGTCCGTGAACGACGTGAAGGTCGTTCCTGGAAGAGCTTTGGGACGTCCCCACGGCCCAAACCTCTTCCACCTGGCCTCGTGCGCCCCTTCGCGTCGCGCCGAGGGGCTGAGTGGTTCAGGCACGGCGACCGAGCCCCGCGCCCTCACCGCCCTCGAGGCCAGCCGCCGGGGAAGACCCCCGCCTCGCCGTTGTTCCCCACCCGCCCGAACGCGTCGGATGCCTCCCTGCGCGCTGAGGCGCTAGAAAGACCCATCCCCATGCGTCGCCTCCCCGCGCTCCTCCTCCTGCTCGCGCTGTTCGCCGCGTGCGCCACCGTCCCCCGCCCCGTCCTCTCGAAGGCCGAGCCCGCCGACGACGCCGCGCTGTCCCAGGCCGTCGAGGCGTACTACCGGGCCGAGACGCCCGAGCAGCTCAGGGCCGCGGTCGCCGCCGCCGAGCAGGCCGGCCCCTCCACCGCGCGCTTCCACGAAATCGCCGCGCACCTGGCCATTCTCGAGGGCCGCGAGGCCGATGCTCTCAGCCACCTCCTCGCCGCGCTCGCCGACACCGGCGACGACGCTGCGCTCTTGCACCTGCACCAGGTCGCCAACCTCACGCCCACCTGGGCCGAGCGCCCGCGCGTCGAGGCGACGTACCGCGCGCTGAACGAGCACCACCCCGACCCGCTGGTGCGCGCCACCGCCGCCAACCTCCTCGCCAACCTCCTCACCGAGGACGGCGCGCTGGAGGAGCGCGACGCGCGCATCGCCGCCGTCCCCGGCCAGGTGCGCCTCGCCTGGGTCGGCACCTGGGACAACGACCAGGGCAAGGGCTTCGACCTGAAGCTGGGCCCCGAGGACCGGCCCGGCCTCGACCAGACGTACGAGGGCCGCGTGGGGCCGCTCACCTGGCGCACCGACGTCCCCGTCGATCCACGTGGCCGGTACGACCTCCTGCAGCTCATGACGCCGACGCGGTGGAGCGCCGCCTTCGGCCAGGGCACCCTCGTCGCCGAGAAGGACGGCGACTACCTGCTGCTCCTCACCAGCACCGACCCGCTCCGCGTGTCCGTCGACGGCCGGGAAGTGTTTTCCGACGCGCAGCTCGCGCGCAGCGTCTTCGACCACCTCGTGCTGCCGCTTTCGCTGAAGCAGGGGAAGCACACGCTGCTCATCAAGAGCGCGCACCGCGAGGGCGCGTGGAACCTGCAGGCGCGCTTCGTGCCGCTCGAGGGGGAAGGGCCCGCCGCGCGCACGGTGGAAGGCATTCTGGCGTGGCGCGTGCGACACCTCCCCGCGGGCAGCGCGCGGCAACACGCGCAGCGCACGCTGTGGGCGCACCTCGGCGCGGGCGGCACCGTCACCGTGCGGAGCGCCGACGCCTTCCACGCCGCCTTCCCGAAGTCCGTCGTCGCGCGCCTCTGGCAGGTGGACGCGCTGTGGTTCAACCAGGAGCGCGGCCGCACCGCGGACCTCCTCTCGGCGCTCGACAGCGACGTCGGCGACGCGCTGCCCTTCGTGCGCCTGCGCCTCTCGCGCTTCAACTTCCAGCAGGGCTTCAAGCTGAAGGCCCGCGAGCGCCTGGTGCAGCTCACGAAGGACAAGCCGTGGCTGCGCGACGCGTGGGACGAGCTCGCCGGCCTGTGGCGCAGCGAGGGCTGGACGGAGGACGAGCTGAAGGCGCTCGAGGAGCTGAAGGCCCGCTTCGGCGAGACGCCCGACGACCAGATGACGCGCGCCCGCTCGCTGATGCGCCTCGGCCGCCGAGACGCCGCGCTCGCGGTGGCGGAGGACGTGCTGGACCGGCTGCCGGGCGACGCGGAGGCCCTGCGCTACCTCGCCGAACACCGGCAGGCCGAGGGCCGGTTGGCCGAGGCCGCGAGGCTGATGGAGCGCCGCCTCGAATCCTGGCCGGTGGACTTCTCCACCTGGCTGTCGCTCGCCGAGGTCCGCCGCCGCCAGGGTGACCGCGCCGCCGCCGAGGCCGCGCTCGACCGCGCCATCGCGCTCTCGCCCGAGGCCGCGCTGCCGCACAGCCGCAAGGGCGACCTCGCGTACCAGGCCGGCGACACCGCCGCCGCCGTCGCCGAGTGGAAGAAGGCCGTCGAACTCCACCCCGAGGACGAGGCGCTCGCCAACCGCATCGACTTTCTCTCGCCCGAGGCGCGCGGCCCGTGGATGGCCGACATCCCCGACGAGGCGCGGCTCGCCGAGCTGGTGCGCTCGCGCGAGTCCCTCGTGCAGCAGAAGGGGGCCGACTACGCGTACCTCCTCGACCACGAGGTGACGCTGTTGAACACCGACGGCAGCACGTCGAACGTCGTCACGCTGGTGGCGCACGCCTTCAACGCGCAGGGCCGCGACCGCATCATCCGCCAGTCGGTCGGCGTCGGCCGCTTGCGCGTGCTGCACGCCTACGCGGTGGACGAGAAGGGCCAGCGCCTCGAGGCGTCCAGCGAGCGCAACCGCAGCATCTTCTTCCGCGGCCTGCAGCCGGGCTCGACGTTGGTGCTGCAGTACCGCCTCGACGTGCCGCCCAGGGGCTACCTGTCCCGCTACTGGACCGAGACGTGGAGTTTCCAGGGCGTCGACAACCAGCGCAGCGAGTCCACCTTCATCCTCTGGGCGCCGCTCACCGCGAAGCTGCACGAGCGCCGCGTGGGGGAACTCGAGCGCACGCAGGAGCGCCGCGGCGACCAGCTGCGCATCGTCTGGCAGGCGAAGGACACGCCGCCCCTGGTGGCCGAGCCCGCCATGCCCACGGTGAACGAGTTGGCCGTCAACATCCGCCTCTCCACGGTGCCCGACTGGACGACGTGGCTGTCGTGGGAGCAGGCGCTATTGGAAGGCGCCTTCCGCGACAGCCCCGAATTGGACGCGGTGGCGAAGAAGCTGGGCGACGGCGCCAGCACCACCGAGGAGAAGCTGAAGCGCGTGCACGCCTACGTGATGGAGGAAATCCGCTACCAGCAGGACTACGAGTCCTTCATCGCGGGCGTGAAGCCGCACCCGGCGCCGATGGTGCTGGAGCGCCGCTACGGCGACTGCAAGGACAAGGCGGTCCTCTTCATCGAATTGGCGAAGAAGCTGGGCGTCGACGCGCATTTCGCTCTCGTGCGCACGCGCGACGCGGGCCCCGTCGAGCAGGACGTGCCGATGCAGCAGTTCAACCACGCCATCGTCTACGTCCCCGCGCAGGACGGCCTGAGTGAAGGCCGCTTCTTCGACCCGACGGCCGAGCTGCTCGACCTCGACGCGGTGCGCAGCGACGACGTCGGCACGCGCTCGCTGGTATTCGACCCGACGTCCGGCGTGCACACCTGGCGCGACATCCCGTACCAGGCGCCCGAGGCCAACCGCGAGACGACGACGCTGAAGCTGGTGCTCGACGCAAAGGGCGGCGGCGCCGGCACGCTGACGCTGGAGGCCGTGGGCCGCGGCGGCAGCGCGCTCCGCCGCACCACGCGCAACGCCGAGGTCTTCGCGCAGGTGACGCAGCGCATCGCCTCGCACCTGTTGCCCAACGCCAGCAGCTCGACCCCGAAGGCCGTGGAGGTGGAGGACCTGCGCAAGCCCGCGGTGGTGGCGATGGAGGTGTCCACCGGCTCGCTCGCGCGCACCGAGGGCGACACCTTGCGCCTCAAGCTGCCCACCGACGCCAACCCGCGCGGCACCTTCTCGCTGGCGCAGCGCCGGCACCCGCTGGTGCTGGGCACACCGCAGCAGTCGACGATGCACGTCGAGCTGACATTGCCTGACGGCTTCTCGGTGAAGAAGCTGCCGGCCGACGGCACCGTGGCGCTGCCGTGCCTCACGCTCTCGCGCACCACCACGCAGGCGGGCCAGGTGGTGACGTCCACTCAGACGTACCGCACCACCTGCGAGCGCATCACCCCGAACGAGTACCAGCAGTACCGCGCAAAGCTGGACGACATGGTGCGCCTGCTGGACGACGAGTTGGTGCTGGGCGCCGGCGCGAAGGGCGCGAAGAAGGCGCCGGCGGCGAAGGCCGAGGCGAAGCGCTGACGGGTAGCCCGGGCGCGCTAGAGTCCTTTTCCGGTGCGCCACGTCGTGTTCCGCCTCGAGCGAGACCGCTACGCCCTGCCGCTCGCGGCCATTCGCGAGGTGGTGGTGGCGCCAGAGCAGTACACCCGCGTGCCGCGCGCCCCGCCGTCGGTGAAGGGCGTGATGAACCTGCGCGGCCGGGTGGTGCCGGTGGTGGACTTGAAGTCGTTGCTCGGCGTGGCGACGCCCACCAGCCTGCCGGCGAGCAAGGTGGTGCTGCTGGACCGCGGCCGGCGCGAGCTGGGGCTCCTCGTCACCGAGGTGGACGGCATCGAGTCCATCGAGAAGGTGGCCGGCGCCCGCGCGTCCCCGGCGGTGCGCGGGCTGGCCCGCGTCGGGGCCCTGGCCATCACCGTGCTTGATCCCGACGGCCTCGACAGCGCGGTGGCCCGGGCGTTCACAACTCGCTAAGGTCCGCACAGGACATGGCCATGACAAAGCGGGTGCTGGTCGTCGACGACAGCGTCTTCATGCGCGACATCATCAAGGACATCTTCGCGGCCGGCGGCTTTTCCGTCGTGGGCGAGGCCGGCAACGGTGTCGAGGCCGTGGAGAAGTACAAGGAGCTCAAGCCGGACCTCGTCACCATGGACCTGGTGATGCCGTACCGGAACGGCATCGACGCGACGCGCGAAATCCTGCGCAACGACGCGAAGGCGCTGGTGGTGATGTGCAGCGCGCTCGGCCAGGAGACGATGGTGATGGAAGCCATCGAGGCCGGCGCCGCCGACTTCATCGTCAAGCCGCCCCGCGCCGAGGACGTGCTCGCGGTGGTGAAGAAGGTCCTCGGCGAGAACTGACGGCGCCGTGGCGACAGGCCTGCGCGTCCTCGCCATCCTCCCCTGCTTCGACGAGGCCCGGCGGCTGCCCGCCGTCCTCGAGCGCTTCTCGCCCGGCGACGAGGTGCTGGTGGTGGCCGACGGCTGCACCGACGCCTCCGCGGCCGTCGCGCGCGCGCACGGCGCCCGGGTGTTGGAGCAGCCGCGCCGCGGCGTAGGCGCGGCGATTCGCGCGGGCTACCAGCAGGCGCTGGACGAGGGCTTCGACGTCGCGGTGGTGCTGGCGGCCAACGGCAAGGACGACCCGCGGGAGCTGCCGCGCCTCGTCGAGCCCATCGCTGACGGACTCGCGGACCTGGTGCAAGGCAGCCGCTACCTCTCGCGCGACGCGGAGCGGGGCGGCATGCCCGCGTACCGGCGCCTCGCCACGCGCGCGCACCCGTGGCTCTTCTCGGCGGTGGCGGGCCGCTTCGTCACCGAGTCCACCAACGGCTTCCGCGCCGTGCACCGCCGGGTGCTGGAGGCGGTCGATGTCTCCGACGCATGGCTCGACGGCTACGGGCTGGAGCCGACGCTGTACCTGCGCGCGGTGCAGCAGGGCTTCCGCACCGTCGAGGTGCCCGTGACGAAGCGCTACCCGCCGCGCGGCGAGCCCTTCACCAAGATGCCGCCCATCACCGGCTGGTGGCGCATGCTGGAGCCGCTGGTGCGCGTCGGCCTGGAGCGCCGCCCGTGACGAAGCCCCTCGTGCACCCGAGCGCGCTGTGCGAGTCCGACGACGTCGGCGAAGGCACCCGCGTCTGGGCCTTCGCGCACGTGCTGGCCGGCGCGAAGGTGGGCCGCGACTGCAACATCGGCGACCACGCCTACGTCGAGGCGGGCGCGGTGGTGGGCGACCGGGTGACGGTGAAGAACGGCGTGCTGTTGTGGGACCGCGTCACCGTGGAGGACGACGTCTTCCTCGGGCCGCACGTCGTCTTCACCAACGACCTCGACCCGCGCGCGGCCTACAAGAAGCCGCCTTCGGACTTCCGGCCCACGCGCGTCCGCCGCGGCGCCACCGTCGGCGCCAACGCCACCATCGTCTGCGGCGTCACCCTGGGCGAAGGCTGCTTCGTCGGCGCCGGCAGCGTGGTGACGCGCGACGTGCCCGCGCGCGCGCTGGTGGTGGGCAACCCGGCCCGGCAGCGCGGCTGGGTGTGCGACTGCGGGAAGCGGCTGCCACGCGAGCCGAACCACCCGGTGCGCTGTGGGTGCGGGAAGGCATGGCGCGTCGAGGTCGGCACCGGGCTGGTGCCGGGATGATCAGCCCCGGCACCTACATTTCCCCCGTGGCGACTGTCATGAAAGACCGTAATCTCGCGTCGTTGACGCGAAGTCGTTGGGGCGTCGTCTAAGGGTAGGACATCAGACTTTGACTCTGAGTATCGTGGTTCGAATCCACGCGCCCCAGTTGGAGTGACACGCACACGCAGGTCGGCGCTACAATTCGTCGCATGAGCCGTGGGGGCCTCGAGCCATGACGATGCGGGAGCTGGAGCTCGTGGTGGTGGGCGACGTCCAGGCCTCGTTTCTCCGTGAACTCGAAGCGCCCATTCACCAGGTGTTGGGCGTCCAGTCGTACCTGGGCAAGTCGCTGATGCCGACGCCGGGCTTCGCCTTCAACAAGGACCGGCACCAGTTCCACACCACCGCCATCATGCGGCGTTTGCTGACGCTCAAGGACACCGGCACGCCGCTCATCATGGGCGTCACCGACGTGGACCTCTTCGTGCCGGACTCTTCCTTCGTCTACGGCGAGGCGGACCGCGAGTCGCACGTGGCCATCATGTCGCTGCACCGGCTGAAGGCCGACGGCGACGCGTGGAAGCGCCGCACCTTCGTCGAGGCGGTGCACCAGGCGGGGCACCTCATCGGCCTCTCGTACTGCGAGGACGCCCGCTGCGCGATGTTCCTCGCCACCACCATCACCGACGCCGAGCGCCGCCAGCTGCAGCTGTGCAACAACTGCCGCAACGAGCTGGTGAAGCTGCGCCGCGTGTAGCGAAATTTCCCAGGCCGCGTGCGGGGTTGAAGCCGTGAAGCATGAGTGTTGCACTGCGTCTCACGCAGTCGCAGGCGGCCGGCGAAACAAGGAAACGAAGCGATGAAGCGAGTCCTCGGAGTGGCGGCGGTGGTGGTGGCGCTGTCGGGCTGTGAGCTGCTCGGCGGCGGTGGCGGCGGCACCGGCGGTGGCGCGGGCGGCGGCGGCGGCGGCCTCGACTTCAAGACGGGCTTCACCTTCGTGCGCAAGGACGACCGCAACGTCTACGTCGCTGACGAGTCGGACTACTCGACGGTGGCGGTGCTGACGCAGTCGGCGAACGTGCGCACGCCGTCCTTGTCGAAGGACGGCAAGCGCATCGTCTTCGTGCGCGGCTCGGGCATGACGGCGGAGATTGCGGTGGTCGCGTCGTCCGGCGGCGCGGTCAGCACGGTGCTGGCGTCGACGGCGCAGGCGTCGAACTTCAAGACGCCCGTCTTCTCGCCCGACGGTACGCGCATCGCCTTCTCGTACGACGACGGCACCTCCACCAGCCTGGGGCTCGTCAACGCGGACGGCACCGGCTTCGCGAAGCTCATCGGCGGCAGCGCGCTGGCGTACGCCTCGCCGTCGTGGGCGCCGGACGGCGCCTCGGTGGTGGCCGCGGCGGGCAACGTGGGCCTCGCGCTGACGATGGTGGAGCGCATCGACGTCGCCACCGGCATGCCGCGGAACCTCGCCGGCAACCTCGGCAACGAGGCGCTGGGCGTCGTCGGCCGCCTGGTGCTGAGCCCCGACGGGACGAAGGCGCTGTTCGACGGCCGCGTGTCGTCCGGCGTCAGCCGGCTGTTCGTGATGAACCTCTCCACGGCCGCGGTGACGAAAGTCCACGACTACCCGGCGGACCCGACGGCCAACGACAGCTTCCCGTGCTGGGTGGACCTCAACACCATCGCCTTCTCGTCGGACTCCGGCGGCAACGACAGCGTGTACTCGAAGGCGGCGGACGGCTCGGGCGGCGTGACGCTGCTGGTGCCCAAGGCCATCGAGCCCTGGTTCGGCACCACGCTGTAACCGGGCCACCGCTTCCCGCGTACCCGACGTCATGCTGCGACGCCTCGCGCTCTACTTCCGGCCGCACCTCTTCGCCGTCGTCTTCGGCGTCGGCTTCGCGTGGTTGGTGCGCTGGCTGTCCAGCATGGGCGGGGCGTGCCGAGTGCTGTGCTACCCGCCCATCACCATCGGCATGGGCGTGCTGGGCGGACTGCTCGGCGCTCAGCTGTACCGCAGCGAGCACCCGTTGCCGCCGCGCGCCGCCGAAGACGGCGACGCCGAGGCGTCCCAGCACGGGTGACGCCCGGCGGGGCTCCTTCAGCGTGTACGGCTCGAGCTCCGGCACCCGCTCGAGCAGCAGCGGCGCCGCGTGGAGATGCGCCGTCGTCGCGCGCTTCTGGTCGATGTCGGCGTACACGCGCTGCACCTGCCCGGCGGTGAAGCCCAGCACCTGCGCCACCTCGGCCGGCGCGACGGCGTGATTCTTCGCCCAGAGAATGAGGTCCAGCTTCGAGGAGTGCACCGAGAAAGAGAAGTCCTCCTGCGACTGCGGCAGCGAGTAGGTGCGGGTGGTGGGCTCGCGCGACAGGATGCCTTTGGTCCACCGCGCGCGGCGATTGCGTGGGACTTCCCGGCGTCGACGCGTCAGACTCGCGGCGGTGAACTTCCGCAAGCACGCGCACTGCTCGTGGTGTGGCGCCGCCTTCCCCGACGGCCCCTTCCCGCGGACGTGCACGCACTGCCGCCGCACGACGTGGCTCAACCCGCTGCCGGTGGCGGTGTTGGTGCTGCCGGTGGACGACGGCGTGCTGGTGATTCGCCGAAACGAGGGCGCCGGCAAAGGCGAGCTCGCGCTGCCCGGCGGCTTCATCGACCTCGGCGAAACGTGGCAAGAGGCCTGCGCGCGGGAGCTGTACGAGGAGACGGGCATTCGCATCGCGGCCGAGACGGTAGAGAGCCTCGGCGTGCGCAGCGCGCCCGACGGGTTCTTGCTGGTGTTCGGCCGCGGGCCCTGGCTGCGAGAGGCGGACCTGCCGCCCTTCGTCGCCGGGCCGGAGATTGCCGAGCGCCGCGTGGTGCGCGAGCCGGTGAAGCTGGCGTTCGCGCTGCACGAGGAGATGCTGCGGCTGGCGCTGGGCCGCGGGTAGACGAGCCCGGACCACGCCCCGCAACCCCGCGTCGTTGTCACCGCCCTCCACGCTTGCGCCGCGCGCCCGCTCCGGCGCAGCGGCCTTCCGCATGGCGCAGACGCACTTCAAGCGGCTCGACGACGAAGGCCGGGCGCTCCACGACTCGCGGGAGAACATCGCGCGCCTCGCGCTGCTGGTGGCGCTGTTGTCCATGCTGGGCTGGGGCCGCGAGCACGGCGCTGCGCGAGCTGGTCCACCGCGCGCTGCACCTCCTGTTTCACGGGACCGAGGGCCACGGCGCCGCGGGCGTCGTCACGCTGCTGGTGATGGGCCTCGGCGGCCTGGTGCGCGGACTGCGCTTGCGGTGCCCGACGTGGCGGCCGGCCTCCAGCACGACGGGCTTCGAGCGCGGGCGTCGGTGCCGGTCGCCGCCGACGGGGTGAAAGTGGTTGTCCATGACCTTCGCAAGGCGGCGGAGGTGGCTGCGCGTGCCGATGTCGACGCGCTCCTGGGCCTCGATGGAGGTACCGGGCTCGAGCACGGTGTCGTCGCCGATGGCGAGGACGGCGCCAGGCGCGACGTGCAGCTCGATGGGCATGGCGCGGCCATTCAGGACGACGCCGCGGCCCAGCGAGATGTGGCCGCCGCCATGGATGTAGACGTGGCCGCGCAGCTGCACGCCGTCGCCCACCTCGGCCACGCGCCAGAGGGCGAGCCGGGTGGTGAGGCGGGCGAGCGCGGGCAGGAACGTCATCACGGGGAGCATCCTTTGCGCACGGGTGGCGCCTTTGTGAGTTCCGGAAATTCTGGCCGCCCTCGTTCCGGAAATTCTGGCCGGTCGAAGCAGTAGGCCAACGCGCGGCGGTAGGCGCAAAACGAGGGGATGCACACCATGGTCAGACGGCATGAGGTCCG